>JBARBG010000057.1:0-77647 GCA_049792815.1 Steroidobacteraceae bacterium
GCTGACCCAGCGCCCGGGTCATCAGTATTACTTCGAGCTGGCTAACGGGCAGCTGTGGGAGTCTACGGATACCCAACCTGAATTATTCCTGAGCCCACATGAGACTGTGACCATCCGGGCCGGAGTCATGGGCGCATTCTTTCTGAAAACCCAGGAAGGCAATTCGATTCGGGTTCATCGATTGCGCTAGTCTGTCACGGCATGATCAATAGAGTTGGGGGCACCATGGCGAAAAAGAAATACGTACCTGAACGCCGTCAGTTTCTGGAGGGCATGGCGTTTAGTGCCGGGGCGTTGGCGTTTCTGTCGGCGGGAGCCACCCGCAGCGTGCGAGCGCAGTCATCGCCCTCTTCGGCTCCCCCAACGCGGCCGGGTCTGTCAATTCCACCGGCGCCAAAAGTCGCGCAGCCGCCGCCCTTGAAGGACGTGGCCGGCAAGACGGCCTACATCACCGCCTCATCGGATGGCATTGGTTTGGGTATCGCGAGAGCCTGTTCGAACGCCGGCATGAAGGTTGTCATCGGCTACCGCAACGAGGCGCGACTGGCGCAGGCCCTGCCGCTGTTCAAGCCGGGCAATGCCGGCGTCCACGCCATCAAGCACGACGTCACCGATCGTGAGGGCTGGACACGACTGCTCGAGGAGATCAAGGGCAAGTTCGGCAATCTGCACCTCCTGGTCAACAATGCCGGCGCGAAGACGCTGGCGCAGGCCAGCCTCGCCAAGGCCGAGGACTGGGACAACGCCGTCGCCGTGAATTTCACCGCCATCTACAACGGCGTCGCCGCCTGCCTGCCGCACTTCAAGGCGCATGGGGAAGGTGCGCATATCGTGTGCACGGCATCGATGAGCGGCGTGGTCCCCGGCGTACTGGCCGGCGTCTACACCGCGACCAAGATTGCGGCGGTGGGCATGATGGAAGCGCTGCGGGTCGAGCTCGAGGGCACCAACATCGGAACTTCCGCGTTCTGTCCGGGCGGGGTGATGACGGACAACCGTCCCGAAAGCATGCGCAAGCCGCCACCGCCGGGCGCGCCGCCGCGGCGTCCCAACATCATGATGGATCCCCTCGAGGCGGGAGAACGGGTGTTGAACGGCGTGCGCAACAACGACCTGTTCATCTTCAGTCATCCCGAGTTCAAGGATGGCATGCAGGAGCGCTTCGACGCCTTCATGGCCTCAGTGCCCGATGAGATACCGCCGCCGGATCGTGCGCGGGTGGAACAGATCCTCGCGCACTGCCCTATCTATCCGCTCGAAACCGAACACCGCAAGCTCAGGCGAGCGTCGTATCGGACCTGAGGAGCGCGGGCGGGGGTATCCTGATGAAATGCCGGGCCAGCGCCGGCAGCACGAACAGGTTGAGAACGGTCGAGGAGACCAGGCCACCCAGCACCGTGACCGCCATGGGTCCCTCGATCTCCTGGCCCGGGAGGTTCATCCCGAAGGCAAGGGGCGCGAGGCCCAGCGCCGTGACGACAGCCGTCATGAGTATGGGCACCAGACGCTCATTGGCGCCGCGTATCACCGTCTCGGTGTTCCACGTAGCCCCTTCGACCGCGACCAGGTGCTCATAGTGGGCCAGCTGCAGGATGGCATTGCGTGCACTCACGCCGAACACCGTCACCAGGCCCACGACGGTGCCCAGCGACAATCCGATTCCGGTGGCCGCGATCACCGCCACGCTGCCGACCAGGGCGAAAGGTAGATTCGCCAGCACCAGGTAGCTGTTGGCGCGCCAGCGGAACGACACGAACAGGATCATGCCGATCAGGACCAGCGCCAGCCCTGAGTACAGCAGCAGTTCATTACGCGTCTCACTCTCCTCCTGCGCGGCACCGGTGAATTCCGTATAGACACCGGTTGGCAGCACGACGTTTGCCGCAATCGCCTGCCGGGCTCGCGCCACGACATCCTGCAGCGCGGCGCCATTCACATTGAAGGTCACGCTGATGCGGCGCTGGCCGCCGTCATGCTCGATGCTGTAACGGTCCTGGGTGGCCAGAATGCGCGCCACCTGCGAAAGCGGCACCGGCCCCGTCGGACCGTTGATCATGAGCTGCCCCAGTTGCGCCGGTTGCTGGCGCAGCGCATCGGGGAGCAGAACCACGGCGTCGACGGTTCGGGTGCCGCTGAAAGTCTGCCCCACTGTGGCGCCGGAGTAGGCCATCTCGATGGTGTCGAGCACATCCTGCGCCTTGAGCCCGCTCGCCAGCAGCGCATCGGGACGCAGCTGGATGGCCAAGGTCGGCGTGCCGCTCTGCCGCTTGAACTGCAGGTCCACGATGCCAGGTATCCTGCCCAGCGCCGCCACGATGCGGTCGCCGGTGGCATCAAGATCGTCGAGGTTGTCCCCGAATACCTTGATGGCCACCTGTGCGGTCTCGCCGCTCAAACTCTCACTGATTCGGTCCCCCAGGAACGTAACCACCTCGCTCTGCAGCCCGAGGTAATGAGTGAGGATGCCGCGCAATGCGTCCTGCGCGGCACCCTGGTCGACGTCACTGTCGGCTTTGAGCTCGACATGGAACTCGGTGCGATGCGGGCCCCAGGTGTCCTCCCCGAGCTCGGCGCGGCCCACCTGCTGCTCGACAGTGGCAACATAGGGCAGCGCCAGTATTTCAGCGCTGATGCGCTTGCCCACATCCAGCATGGCCGCGAGCGAGGTCCCCGGGATCGAGCTCGACACCTGGATCACGAAATGCCCTTCGCGAAAATCCGGCATGAACGTGCCACCCAGAAATGGCAACGCGGCACCGGCCGCCACCACGCACACCACGAGCACGGCCAGCGTGGCCTTGAAATGAACGGCCACGCCATGCACGGCACTGCTTTGCCGCGCCTTCAGCCACCGCAGCCAGCCGGCGTCGGTGTGCGCCTCGCGGCCGCGCAACAGCAGCGCGCACAGCGCCGGTGTGGCGGTCACCGCCACCACCAGCGATGCGATCACCGCGAATATGAACGCGAGCGCCAGGGGTCCGACGAAGTGCCCCTGCACGCTTGAGGTGAAGATCTCCGGCAAGAACACCGCGATCACGACCAGGGTCGCGTAGATGACGGGTCCGCGCACTTCCAGCGCCGCTTCCCGGATGACGTCCAGGCGGGCCTGGGGCTGCGGCAGCAGTTTGTTCTCACGCAACCGGCGCATGATGTTTTCGATGCCGATGATGGCGTCATCCACCAGCACCCCCAGGGCCACGGCGAAACCGCCGAGCGTCATGGTATTGAGGGTGAGTCCCATCCGGTCGAGCACGGCAATGGCCGCGAGCAGGGACAGCGGAATGGCGGTAAAGGCGATCAGCGCGGCGCGGATATCGCGCAGGAACAGGTACAGGACGATGAATATCAGCACCCCTGCGATGAGCAGCGACTGGCGCAACGTGCCCAGCGCGCGTTCGACGAAGTTCGCCGGGCGCTGCAGTCCGGGGTAGACCGTGATGCCCTGGGCATTCAGGGCCGGCTTCAAGGCATCCAGCGCCTGCTCCACGGCCAGCGTCGTCGCCAGTGTGTTGGCGCCATACTGGCTGGCGAGGGACAGCAGGATGCCCGGCCGGCCCATGATGAGCGCATCGCCCGAACGCAGGGCCGGCGCGATTTTCACCTCAGCAATGTCGCCGAGACGCACTGGAACCCCACCGCGCACGGTGACCACGGCCTTGCCCAACGTTGCCGTATCGGGCGCGGGAATGGGCGACTGCATCAGCACGCGCTGGTTGGCGGTATCGATGAAGCCCGCGCCCCTAAGCGGCAACGCCGCGCGCGCGGCATCGGCAACATCGTTAAGCGTGATGCCGAAGCTCGTCAGGCGGCGCATGTCCGGTTGAATCTGGATTTGCCGCACATTGCCGCCGAATACGATCACATGCGCCACGCCGGGCACGGCCAAGAGGCGTGGCTTGATCACCCAGTCCGCTGTGTCGCGCAGGGCATAGGCATCCACTTTGTCCGATACCAGCCCGATCTTGAGCAGGTCCATGGTGCTTGAGACCAGCGGCGAGAGTTTGGGGACTCCGACTCCCGCGGGCAGGCTGCTGCCGATTTCGGACAAGCGTTCGGAGATCCCCTGGCGGGCGATGTGCAGGTCAATGTTGTCGGCGAAGGTGATGGTCACCACCGACAGCCCCGGGATGGACTCGGAGCGCAAGGTCGCCAGGCCCGAGGCGCCGTTGACGGCATTCTCGACCGGTTTGGTGACCAGTTCCTCGACCTGCTGCGGCGAGAATCCGGGTGCCTCGGTCTGGATATCCACCTGCGAGGGAACGAACTCCGGAAACACATCCAGCGGTGCGTTACGCGCGCCCCAGCACCCCAGCACCAGCGCCAGCACCGTCAGCGCGGTCACCGCTCCATAGCGGCGTACGCACAATGCAATGATGCTGCGCATCGGCGTCAATCCGCCTCGGTGCTGGGATTGGTTTCACGCGCCAGCAGCAGTCCCGCCTGCGCCGTCACCACCTTGTCGCCCGCTGCAATACCCTGGGTCACGAAATAGGCCGTGGCGACCGGTTTGTCGGTGACGATCTCACGGCGCACGTAGTGATCCGGTTTGTCCTGCACATAGCACCAGTACTTGCCGTCACTGATCACCAGGGCTGCCGCGGGTACTGTCACGCCGCGCTGCGCGGCTTCAGTTCCGGGGGCCCACACCAGCAGTCTTTCGCCTTCCCCCGCATCACTCATCCTGAGTACGCCAAAGAAGCTGCGTCCCGGCAGACTCGGGTCCGCCGGCGCGCTCCACAGCGGATGCACATTCCAGGACTGGGTCTGCTGTGCCGTATCCAGGCGGGCGACACGCAGTGTGGGCGGTGCAACGCCCTGGATCACACCCAATGGAAAGGATGCCCGCAGCAGCTTCACTTTGCCGCTGGCCAGATCCTGCAGCAGTGGCGTCGCCGCGATGCCGCCCGGAATGCCCTCGCCAATCACCGTCGCGAGGCGGCGCTGGGCAAGTTCCAGTGCAGCGTTATCACTGGCCGCCTGGCGGGTGGCGTTTTCCACGGTGTCGGCGGCCATCGCGCCAGGGGTGCCGGCGAGGCGCTGGGCCCGCGCAGCCACCGCGCGGCTTTGATCTGCGGCGGCCCGCGCTGTCGCCAGTTCGGCGACCGCAGTGGCGATACTGTCGTGTGGGATGACGACCCCGTAGCCGGCGATCTCCGGGGTGTAGTCGAAGGACTTGACAGCCTCGGTGACGATGCCCAGCTTCTGCACCTGTTCGGCGGACAGGCTTACTCCCTCCGCGGCGGCCTTGGCCGGCTCGTCCGCTGCGTCCGGGGCGGTGCGATGGCAAGCGGCAATGCCCAGCATTCCCAGTCCCAGAAACAGCAGCCGCGCCGCCAGCGCGCGGCGCCTATACAAATGAGTAGTCAAGGTTCACTCCTGAAGCGTCCAGCCCCCGCCCAGCGACTTGCAAAGGGCGACCAGGGCGTGCAGACGCGCGAGTTTGTACTGGCTGTACTGATCGCGTGCGGCATACAGGGTGCGCTGCGCTTCGAGTACGGTGAGAAAATCGCCGGCACCCTGGCGATAGCGAAGCTGCGCTCCGTCAAAGGCCTGCTGGCTCTGCGCCAGGTTTTCATTCTGGAAGCCGCGCGCCGCATCCAGGTTGTGCAGGGCCGAGAGTGAGTTCTCGACGTCAACCAGGGACGCGAGTATGGCCTTGCGGTAGGCGGCCAGCAGTTCCTCGTCCCGGGCGCGTGATTCGTCGCGCAGCGCGCGCAGCCTGCCGCCATCGAAAATGCTTTGCGTCAGCCCCACGCCGAGATTCAGTGCCGGGCCGGTGCCGGACAGGGTCAGGACGGCCGCGCTCATGGCCGGATTCTGCACACCGCCCGCGGCAGTCAGGGTCAGGGTCGGCAACAGCGCGGCGCGCGCCGCGACCAGGTTGGCATCTGCGGCACGCAGATTGGCCTCGGCTAGGTAAATGTCGGGGCGCCGGGTCAGCAACTGCGCCGGCAGCCCCGGTGCCACCTGCGGTTCAGCGAGTGGATCCAGCGTCGCGCCCGCAACTTGGAATTGTTCAGGCTGTTGGCCCACCAGCAGGGCCAGAGCCGTCAGCGCTTCGGACTCGCGCTGTTTCAGCTCCGGTATCGCCAGTTGCGCAGACGCCAGCACGGTGCGCTGCGTGGCAAGCTGCACCGGATCGGCCGCACCGGCATTGAAGCGCGCCTGGACCGCCTCCAACAGTGAGCGCGCGGCATCCAGGTTCGACTGCGCAATCTGCAGCCGCTCCCGCAGCGACAGCAACTCGAAGTAGCCGTCCGCCACGGCGGCCGACGTCGTCAGTGCAAGGGTCTCCTGGTCGGCGCGCGCTGCGGCGCCCAAAAAGCGCGCGGCATTGGCCGTCGCCCGGTTCTTGCCCCAGAAATCGACTTCGTAGCTGGTGGACAGTAGCGCCGACCAGTCAAGTTCATGCGCGCTGCCCTGGGAGGAATGCCCCGCCAGAAAATTGCCATTGCCGTCGGCAGCGACGGCCGGCAGGAGCGCGGCACCGGCCTGGCGCGAGCGCGCATCCGCCTGGATCAGCCGTGCTCGGGCGGCCGCGAGGTCCAGGTTTGAGCCCGCCGCCCGGGCGATGAGCCCATCAAGTTCGGCGCTGCCGAAGCCGTGGTACCAGTCGCCGGATGGCCAGGCTGCTGCGGCGCCGGATACCTCATTCTGAAACGCCGCGGGCACCTCGGGAGCAGCCGCCTGCGGCGGTTGCAGTGCGCAGCCACTGCAGGCCAGCCCCACTGCAGCGCACACCACGGCGAGGTTATTGCCACCTCGAAACATTCCCGACCCAGTCTTTCATTTGGAACGAGGCTAGCAAGACCTTGGCACTTTGAAGTGTACAAGTTTGTAAACCCTCGGCAGGATCTGCCGATACACTTGGGAATGCGACTCTTGCTGACCGAGGATGACGTTGAGCTGGCGCAGTCCCTGATCGAACGCTTCCGCGATCAGGGGTATGACGTCGTGCACGTCGCCGATGGCATCCAGGGTCTGAAGCAAGCCACGGATCAGGACTTTGACGCCATCATTGTCGATCGCATGCTTCCGGGCATGGACGGCCTGGAGCTGGTCAAGGCCGTGCGTCACCACAAGGCGACGCCGATCATTTATCTCACCACCATGAGCGGCATCGACGATCGCGTGCGCGGCCTCGAGGCCGGCGGTGATGATTATCTGATCAAGCCGTTCGCCTTCGAGGAACTGCTGGCCAGGATCCGTGTCATGACGCGGCGCCAGGCGCCGGTCTCCTCCCGGCTCTTCGCCGGATCCATTGAGATGGATCTGGTTCAGCGCACCGTGACGCGGCATGGTCGACCGGTTGAGCTCCTGCCGCAGGAGTTCCTGCTGCTGGAATACCTGTTGCGCAACGTGGACCGGGCGGTGACTCGCAAGATGCTGCTCGAGAATGTCTGGGGCATTCACTTCGATCCCAACACCAGTGTCGTCGAGAGCCACATCAGCAGGCTGCGCGCGCGACTCAATGCCCACTGCGACATCGATGCCATTCAGACGGTGCGCGGTACCGGATATCGCCTGCTTGCGTCCAATTAGAATCTTCAAGGCCGAATCGTTTCGCTTCGCCGCGCTGTTTGCGCTCGTGTTCCTCACGCTCACGGGCGTGCTCATCGGCACGGTACTGTGGATCGTGTCGGGAACCGAACGCGACACGCTGATCGAAGCCAACGAGAGCGACATCGCAACCGTGGCCAACGGGCTGCACTCGGAAGGGATCGCCGAGGCCATCGAGGTGGTGCAGCAACGGCTGGGCCCGCCCACGGCGGCGACCTTCACGCGTCATTTCAGGCCCGATACCTACATGGTCATCGAAGACACACGCGGTCAGGTGCTCGCCGGCAATCTGCCCTTCGTCAACTGTACCGCGCGTCCTTTCATGCTGGCGCTACCGGTGCCCGGCGGCCATCACCACCCGCAGATGGTGCTGGGGCGCTGCGCCCCACTCACCGCCGCCACCCAGCTTTTTGTCGGGCGCGATACCTTCACCATGGATGCGACCCGCGAACGCATCCTGCATGCCTTCGCCTGGGTGGCCCTGGGCACCTGCGCTTTCGCCATACTCGCGGGGCTGTTCCTGGGCCGGCGCTTCATGGCCCAGGTCGATGCCATCACCCAGACCTGCGAGCGGGTGATCTCAGGAAAGCTGAATGAACGCATTCCCGTGCGCGGCCGCGGTGATGAATGGGACCGCCTGGCGCGCGCCATCAACGAGATGCTCGACCGCATCTCGTCATTGCTGGAAAACCTGCAGCAGGTGTCGAGCGATGTGGCGCACGATCTGCGCACCCCCTTGACGCGGCTGCGAAACCGGCTGGAGGCCGCGCGTGAGAAGTCCACCGGCGTGGTGGATTATTCCGCGGCCATCACCAGCGCCCTCGAAGACACCGACAAGCTGCTGTCGATGTTTTCGGCCCTGCTGAGAATCTCCCAGATCGAGGCGGGAACCCGGGTGCACAGCTTCGCCCCGGTGGGACTTTCCGCAGTGCTCGAAAGGCTGTGTCAGCTGTACCTGCCCGTGGCCGAGGATTGCGGACATTCCCTGACGCGTGAACTTGAGCCGAACCTCACCATCCGCGGCGACGCGGAACTGCTCACCCAGCTCTTCAGCAATCTCATTGAAAATGCCCTGCGGCACACCCCTGCGGGCACCCACATCCGGCTCATCGCAGCGGCCGTGAACGGGGACTGCGTGGCATCCGTCGTCGACGACGGCCCCGGGGTGGCGCCTGAGGACCTTGGCAAGGTCACGCGCCGTTTCTATCGCGGTTCGAGTAGCCGCTCCACCGAGGGCCATGGCCTGGGTTTGTCGCTGGTCGCGGCCATCGCACAGCTGCACGGTGCGAGACTGCAGCTCGCGGATGCCAGGCCTGGACTAAGAGCCGATCTGCTGTTTAAGGATGCCGACCAGGTCCTGATGCCCGACGCGCAATAGCGAGCGGCCCTGGTCGATATGCGCGCAACGCCGCATCTTCCAGTCGCGCAATCCGGAGGTTCGGTAGGGAGCGATTTCACACGCGGCCGCAAACCATCCCTCAACCAGTGCCCGCTGCAGCTCGTGTCGTTGCGGTCCGGCGCGCCAGTCGCTGGCGCCGGTTTGGACGCGATAGCCGGCCTCGGACAGGAGCCGGTTCGCGACCCGCACTGCTCCCGGCCCCAGTGCCGGCCCAAAGCCCTTGTCGCGCAGCTGATGCCGGTTGAACAGCTCGCGCACCTCCGCATCCTCCGGTTCCACCGGATGGCAACTCATGCGACCGTCATAGTTGAGCGCAAACCATACCATCGCCGAATCATCCGCCGCCTTGCGGATCAGCTCGCGCAGCCACTGTTCCGATACCAGATCCAGCAGGGCCGAGGCCGTGAGCATCCCGCCGGCCGGTAGCGGCAGACTATCCAGCTGTGTCGCAAGATCCAGCGTGAGATTGCGGATGCGGCAATCGAATCGTTCGGCCCGCAGCGCAAGGTTGGCGCCGCTGCCGCTCATGAGGGCATCGCTTTGATCCGCCCAGGCTCCCACGCATTCTTCCACGGCATTGAGCAGCGTCGGGTCGCGTTCGATCAGCAGCCAGTTCTGGACACCCCCGAGGCGTGGCGCTGCATAGCGCAGGTTGGCGCCGGTTCCCGCGCCAAGATCGATGACCTCAAGCGGGGCCTCGCGCGGGATTGCGTCAAGGGACTCCACCAAAGCTGCAACCACGCCCGCGTCGCGGGACTCCGCGTCCAGTTCTTCGCGCAAGGCCAGCCACTGTGCTGAAAAGTCGCTCATGGTTTGTCAAAGGCCGCGAGCGACCAGGGGCCCAGCGCGCTCATCTTGCCCGCCGCCGGCCTGACCGGCGTGAGTCCCGGGCGGAAGCCATCGGCTTGAAGCGCCTGCAAAATCGCCGGCTGGCTGGCGATGACATGCACCGGAACATCCCAGGAAGCGCCCTCGCCGCTGACGTTGGCCGCGGGCTGATGGTCACCGAGCATGATCAACACGAACCTGCTCTGAGGACGCGCCCGCAGGTAGCTGCTCAACGTGTCCAGGAAGTACTGCACTGAACTCACATAGGCCTTGCCCATGTCCGTCCACACCGGCGTCTGGGTCAGCGAGCGCCGCAGGGGTTCAGCATCAAACGGGTTTGGCGACAGTACACGCCGCCAGTCTGACTGCAGCGGCGGCGTGGGCTCAAACGGCATGTGCGTGGAGACTGTGGGAAAGAATACGAACACGGGTTTGCGTGGGCGTGCCTGCAACTCGCGTGAATCCAGCGCCGCCAGCGAAAACTGGTCGGGGATACGCCACCAGCCGAAGGCGGGGCCCTGGTAGTCCAGCCCATCGGCGCCATAGATTTTGTCGAAGCCGTAGAACGCGCCCTCCGGCCAGCTCTGGCGCAAACCCGGCATCACGGCCACGGCCCGGTAGCCTGCGCTCTTGAACACCGAGACCAGCGTCGGCCGGGTCTGCGTCATCAGCAGCGCGTAATGGTCGTTGTCACGAATATCGATACCCGACAGCAAACTGATATGCGCCAGCACCGAGCCACCGCCGAAAGTGGGGGAACTGACGTAGGCCGAGACCACGCCCCGGCCGGTGTCGTGAATCGCGGCCTCCAGCCGTTCGCGTGCCGGCCTCAAGGCGAGCTCGAACTCGGGCCGGTCAAAGGTGGTGCTGCCGTAGGACTCGATGAACACCAGCAACACATCACTGCCGGCGAGAGCGGCAAAACTCGAGTGCAGGAGCGGCGAAGCCGGCACGCCACGATTCGGCTGGCCCGAGATCGCATCGGCGACCCGCGCCACCTGCGCCACCAGCGTCCTGCTCACCGGTATGGAGAAGCGCGCAATTCGCGGTAACGCATCGGTCTGCTGCAGGAAGAAGCAACCCACCAGCAACACTGCCACCCCACCGCAGGTCCATCGGGCCGCGCCATACACACGCAATGCCCTATCAATCTGTCCCAGGGACCAGCGGGCGATGAGGTACAGCACCGCCAACACGCCGACGGTTCCCAGGCCTACGGCCGCGACCACCCAGGGCGAGGCAACGCGCACGAACATGCCCAGGACGGCTCCGAGCTGCGGTCCGTCCCAATACAGGTTGATGTCCCGTCCGTACAGCGCCTGCACCGTGACGTAGGCGTAGCGCCCCAGCGCAAACACCACCACGAGTGCGGACAACGCTCCCAGCACACCGGGTCGTGTCCGCCCCAGCCAGGCATTGGATACGCACAGCGCCAACAGCAGCACGCTGAACTCGACGGACAGCTCTCCGGGCCAGTGCACGCCCAGCGTCGGCCAGATATTGTGGAAGGTGACCGAGCCGTTGAGCACCACGATGGCCAGGAGTACGCCCAGCGCTTCCCACGCCTGGCGCCGCTCGGTGGCCGTCGCGCGCCCCAATAACCACAGCCCATCCACCAGAAATGACAGCGTCAGGGCACACAGTCCCACGGCTGCCGCCGGTGCGCTGGCCGCGGCCGGCGTGAAGGGCGCAACGGCCACGATCAAAGTGACCACCTGCAGTACCGCCACGGCTTTGCGTCGCTGACTCGGCGGCAGCGCGCGTCGCATCCAGGGCAATGCCACACCCAAGACGACAAAGAGGTAGCGCAGCAGCCCCGAGGCCAGCACCCAAACCCCTGCCTTGCCCAACTGCCAGGCGAGCAGCGCCAGCACCATGATCAGCAGGGCATCGGTTTCCATGTCAAAGCGGGCACCGAAGTCGCTCGCCATCCGGGTGCGACGGGCCAGCCAGCCGTCAACGCCGTCCAGCACGGCGACTATCGTGGCCAGTGCCACGGCCAGCGCCGGCACTTTCCCACTGTGTTCGCCGATCAGACCGGCCAGCAACGCCATCAGCGCGCCGCGGGCGAGGGTCACCTGATTGGCCGCCCCGAAGCGCTCGAAGGGGTGGTGCTGCGGCAATCCCCGCAGCACCAGGAACGCGCCCACTGCAAATACCCCCAAGACTTTGGCCCAATAGACAGCGCCAAGGCCCAGACCTTGGGTGCCGATGAGGGCAAGCGCGCCGATTGTCAGCGCAGCCGTTAAGATGCTGATCAGTGCACTACGCAATAGGAGGCCCATTGAGTCGGGACGATACACTCGCGTTCTGGATCGCGACTCCGGGCCATGGCGAACTTCGCCGTGAGGCGGTCGTGCCGCCGGGTGCCCTGGAAGCCTCGGTACGGACACTATACAGCGGTGTCAGCCGCGGAACCGAGTCCATCGTGTTCACCGGTCGCGTACCCGCGGGTGAATATGAGCGCATGCGCGCACCGTTCCAGTCCGGACAGTTCCCGGCCCCGGTGAAGTACGGCTACGCCAGTGTCGGACAAGTCCTACAAGGTCCGCCCGGCCTTGCCGGACGATGCGTCTTCTGCCTTTACCCGCATCAGCAGCAATACACCGTGGCCGCCGAGGCCCTGCATGTGCTGCCGGAGAACGTTCCGCCGGCGCGCGCCGTGCTCGCCGCGAATCTTGAGACCGCGCTCAATGGACTGTGGGACGCGGGCGTAGGTCCCGGCGACCGTGTTACGGTCATTGGCGCCGGCAGCGTTGGCTGCCTTGCCGCCTGGCTTGCCTCCCGCATACCCGGATGCGAGGTCGAACTGATCGATATCAATACGCAGCGCGCCGCCGTTGCGCAGGCCCTGGGCGTGAAATTCGCCCTGCCCGGCGCCGCCAGGGCCGAAGCCGATGTCGTGCTCCATGCCAGCGGCTCGGGCGAAGGTCTGTCGCTGGCGCTGCGGCTCGCAGCCTTTGAGGCGACGATCGTGGAACTGAGCTGGTACGGCGATCAGCCCGTGACGCTCGCGCTGGGAGAAGCGTTTCACGCGCGACGTCTCACCCTGAAGTCCTCCCAGGTGGGTAGCATCGCCGTGACGCGACGCGCGCGCTGGACCTTGAGAGAGCGGATGCGGCTGGCCCTGTCGCTGCTGGCCGAGCCGGCTCTGGATGTGCTCATCAACAGTGAGGGCCGTTTCGAGGATTTGCCGGCGACCCTGGAACGGCTCGCGCGCGCCCCCGGAGAGGTCATCATGCATCGCGTGACATACGGGAGCCCTTAGATGTATACGGTCTGCGTCCGCGACCACATGATGATCGCCCACAGTTTTTCCGGTGCAGTGTTCGGACCCGCGCAGCGTTTGCACGGTGCAACTTATGTGGTGGATGTCGAGTTCCGGCGCCCGCAGCTTGATGCAGATGGCATCGTCGTGGACATTGGCCTTGCGGGTACCGTTCTGCACGACATTCTGGGCGCCATGAATTACCGCAATCTGGATGCCGAAGGTGAATTCTCAGGCCACAACACCACCACGGAGTTTCTCGCCCGGAACATTTTCGAGCATCTGGCGCAGGCGCTGCGCGCCGGCCGCCTGGGGCCAACCGCAACGGCGGTGACGGCATTGCGCGTGACTTTGCATGAATCGCACGTGGCCTGGGCGTCCTACGAGGCGCAGCTCGCGGTCTTATGAGCGCGCGCGCGCTGGAATTCCTCTTTCCAGGCGACCTTGAGGCGGCGACCGGCGGCTATGGCTATGACCGCCGCATTATTTCCGGCCTGCGCGCACTGGGCTGGCGGGTCGCAGTGCATGCACTGGACGCCAGCTTTCCTGATCCCACAGGCCACGCGCTGCATCATGCCCAGGCGCTACTGGTACGACTGCCCGACCAGGCCCTGGTGCTGGTGGATGGACTCGCAGCCGGCGCCATGCCGCAATTGCTGCGCGCCCAGGCGGCGCGCCTGCGCCTCGTGGCGCTGGTGCACCATCCACTGGCCGCGGAAAGCGGCCTTGCAGCGCATCGGGCCCTTGAGTTGCGAAACTCGGAGCAGCTGGCGCTTTCGGCCGTGCGTCACGTCATCGTGACCAGCGAGGCCACCAAGCTTGCGCTGCGATCCTATGGAGTCGGGCCCGATTCGGTATCGGTCGTGCCGCCGGGAACCGATGCCGTAGTGCTGGCCCATGCCACCCATGGCGCAATCTTGAAAATGCTGTGCGTGGCCGCCCTCATTCCCAGGAAGGGCCATGACGTGCTGTTTGAAGCCCTCGCGCCACTACCCCCGCGCTGGAGTCTGACCTGCGTCGGGAGCCTCGAGCGCAGTCCGGCCACGGTGCGACAGCTGCGGGCACAGCTGCAAAAGCTGAAGCTGGAGGAACAGGTCACGCTCGCCGGGGAAGTCGATGCCGCCACTCTGGAACAGTACTACCGGTATGCGGACCTCTTCGTTCTGGCGACTCGCTTCGAAGGCTACGGCATGGCCGTCGCCGAAGCGCTGGCGCACGGTCTGCCGGTAATCGGCACCAATGTCGACGCCATTGCGGAACTGGTGGGACGCGATGCGGGGCTGCTGGTGGCTCCGGATGATGCGCCGGCGCTGAGCGCCGCACTGGGTAGTGTCCTGAACGACCCGGCACTGCTGGATTCAATGGCGGCAGGCGCCACCCTCATCCGCAATATCCTGCCGACCTGGAGCGAGTCATGTTCCCTGATGTCACGGGTCCTGGCGCTACAGCACGCGCCGGATTGAGCTGCAGACCGCAGGGCCGTGGCCATTGCCATTGGTCTTGCCGGCCGCGGCGCGCAGGTCGCAGTCAAACAGGATGTCAGATCCAGCGCGATAGACGCGATGCTGGAGGCGCAGGCAGTCCTGCAGGCGCAGCTGCGGCGGCAGGCGTATCGCCGGGCGGCCCTCGCCGATGAGCAGCGGCGCGATGGCAATGTGCAGTCGATCCAGCAGTCCCGCGGTGAGAAAGGAAGACACCGTCACGCCGCCGCCTTCCACGAAAATCCGGCTGTACCCCAGCGCATGCAGCTGCCGCAGCAGGTCCTTCAGATCCAGTGAACCCTCAGTGGCGGCGACTTCCAGGGTCTGCTCACCCCGGGCGCGGGCCTCGGCGGCCGCGGCGCTGCCCGCCGCGCAGGCGCGCAGGGTCAGGGCCGCGCGGTCATTGAATACGGTGTGAGCCGGTGGCAGGCGACAACCAGGATCGAGGATGACACGCACCGGATTGGTGCCGGCCACCAGGCGCGTCGTCAGGCGTGGATTATCAGCGGCCACGGTGGCGGCGCCGACCACGACGGCATCGCACAGGGCGCGCAGCCGATGCAGATGCAGGATGTTTTCCGGGCCGGTGACCGAGATGGCATCGCCCGAATGGGTGGCGATGAACCCATCCAGACTCTGACCCAGGTGCCCGATGGTGATGGGACGGGCAAGGCTGGCACTGCTGATCGGCAGGTAGAGCTCCAGCAGATCGCGGTTCGGGTCATCATCGCCCAAGGCTGACTCCCAGCCGGTGGCCGGATTCCACGCCAGCACCGCGTCCGGATCATTGGCTGCGACCTCATGCAATCCGCCCGTCGCGAGTGAAAAGCGCCCGGGATTCCCCGCATCGAAGCTGCCGACAGCCTTGGCGGCGGCAAGTGCAACGGCCCATGCGTCAAGCGTTGCGGAGGCTGCGTATTCCATGGCCTCATCTTGCTCCAGTCCATGGCCGGATGTCCCGCTGGATCTTATATGCGTCTAGCATATGATATCGCCGATGAAAGCTCGCCATTTGCTGTGGACCTTGCTTCCGGCAACGGCCCTGGCTTCAGAGTTCGGCGCCGGGCTGACCGCGGTCACGGACTACGACTACCGGGGCGTCACGCAGTCAGCCAATCATCCCGCGCTGCAACTGGACTCCGAGTACTCAACCGCGCCGCTGCACGTCGAGATCTGGACCAGCAATGTGCAGTTCGGCAACGACCCGGGCGCGTATGAAGCGGGCTACCAGGAGATCGCCTACTCGGCTGACCTGACATTCAATACAGACGGCTGGCTCAAGTACAACGTCGGAATCAACTATGCGACGTATCCGGGGCTCAACCCCGGATGCAACTATGCGGAAGGCTGGGCCACGCTGACTCATGGACCGGTGTCTTCATCCTTTCACTACGCCTGGGACTATTGCGAAGTGCATCCGCACCTTGGCGCCTATTATGAAGAGGTCAACGGCAACTGGCCGCTCCCAGGGAAGCATCTGACCGCCGTGACGCATGTGGGTGTGAGCTGGGGTCCGTATTGGAATGCCGCTAACAACGGCTCTTATGTTGACTACGCCGCGGGTGTTACGGGTAACTGGGGACGGGTGACGGTGCTGGCCGAGGGCATCAACACCCACGGATATCAAGCCATCGGCCACGGCCAGCCCTTCTCGGGCAAGGCAAAACTGCTCATCTCCATAGCGGTTGCTTTCTCCTCAGCTGCGCACTGACGCCACGCGCTCGCGCCGCAGTTCCGAGGTTGGCTTCACGGCGAGGGTGACCGGACAGCGATTCTGCGGACATACATCAACTTCGCACAGCTTGCAGATCGCCTCGGCCGAATCGTCATCGCCGGTGAGGAAGGCGAGCATGCGCTCGAGCATCGTCGTCAGTTTCTTGTGGTCCTTGACGGGTAGCACGGCCAGCACCTCATCCAGGCAGCGGCGCCGCGCGCGAACAATTCCCTGCACCTTGCGTTTGCCCTGATCGGTGAGAAACAGCGCGACTTCACGCTTGTCGGTACCGGTCTTCTTGTGCACCAGGCCCGCTTTTTCCAGTTTCTCGACGACTCTGACCGTCCATGAGTGACTCAGCGTCAGGGTCTTTCTCAGGAACTCAACCGTGCGTCCTTCATTGTAGGCAATCGCAACCAGCGCAGCCGGACCGTCCCCCGCAATCAACGACTCCTGCTCGAGCCGGCTGCTCATGTGGTCGTGAAGACCGGTTAGAAATGCGCCCAGTAAATTCGCAGTACGCGCGTCAGCCATAGTTTGGTTCTCCTTGGTGCCGTCACTCTACCGCAATATTGTGCTGCTTGACTTTTATATATGCTTGACGCATATATTACGCCCGCGCAATGCTCGGAATATGGCTAATCGTTGCGCCCTCAACAGGGGTATAGGATGGAGCGCGGCGCAGTCTTCGTCGTCAGCAAAACGCAACCGGCACATTGCGGGCCCGCCAACCAGATCCTCAGTGAGGAACTGCAGCATTGGTTGCGGCGCGGGTTGGGATGCATCGCCGGGCGTCGTGAATTCCTTTCAAATCGCTACTTTGCCGTCGACGTCCGGCAACTCTCCGACGTCGTGGTCGGCTGGCGTCACTTCATGGGCGCTCTGGAGCGGCGCGACGCAATTGCCTGTCTTTACAGCCTTTCCGGCATGTTTCCCGCGGCGGCCGCGGACACCGGGGTGCGCGGCGCCGTCGCGCAATTAGCGGAAATCATGAGCGTACTGTCTGATGATTCGCCCGAGGACTTGGCCTCTGGCGGCCGTCTCAACCTGGTCATCAATGCAATATGTCCAGTCACGGGTTGCCGCACGACCTTCTTTGATTTCGACGCCATCGCCTTCGTACCGCAGGCGGCCGACGAATCCGATCCGCTGTACGACCCGCTGATGGCGGCACCGGCGCCACTGGTCAACGTGAGTTCGGACATCTTCGGCTTTTCGATGTTCACCTGGGACCACTGTCGCAGCCGCTTCGACTGCGAGGTCCGCCAACTGACCGCGAAGGAGCGCCGTTACCTGTTTTCAGTGACCATGGAGTCCTGGCAAAAGATGGCCGAGCAAACCATCACCAACTACAGCCGCAGCGTCAATCAAAGCCTGTGTCCGACGCGCCTGGCGGCCGACAAGGAATCCTGGACCGCCAATCACCAGGATCCGGCCTTTGCGGAAACCGAGAAGCGCCCCTACGTGCATGAGATGCCGCGGCAGTACACACCGCGCATCGTGCAGATATGGCAGCGGTATTTCGAAGACGGCGTGCTGCCGCGCTACAAGGGCGTCTCAATCGCCGGTGACGCGGTGCCGTCACGCTGCCCGGCGGCGGTGCATCTGTGAATCAGGCCGCGTCTGTCAGCTGGCGCAGGGGCGGCATCGGGCATTCCCTGGCGCACGTGAACGCGCTGTCCTTGTGCTCCCAGGCGGTACAGCTTGGCGCGGTTCCCGCGCTGATCGCCCTCAGGCTCAATGCCAGTGGGTTTTCGGTCACGGTGCTGGGCCTCGTCGCCGCGGCGCCCTGGCTCGCCGTGCTGCTGCTGAGTCACAGAATTCCCAGACTGCTCGCCCGGCACAACTACCTGCCCGTCAACGCCGCGGCGCTGGTGGTGTCGGCGGCGGCGGTGGCGGTGATCATTGTCGCCAGCAACCCCTGGGTGATATTCGCTGCGAATTTCTGCTTGGGCGTCGGGCTGATCCTGCGCTGGATCGCCTGCGACAGCTGGATCATCGACCTCGCACCGGATGCCATTCGTGGCCGCGCCATCGGCATTCACGAAACGCTCATGGGCTGCGGCATCGCCGCGGGTCCGCTGATCATCGCGCTGTTCGGCAGCAAGAGTGCGGCCCCGCTGCTGGCCTGCCTCGGGCTGCTGTTCGTGGCGAGCTACGCTTTGTTTTCGGTCGGGGGATCGACCGCTGCGCAAATGTCGGAGGATGCGCCGCGGGCGCGCTCGCTGCGCCTGATCAGTCTGATGACGCTGGCCGCCTTCATCGCGGGCTTCATCGAAACCTCGAGTGTCTCCTTCCTGCCGGTGCTGAGCCTGCACGCCCACTGGCCGATCGCCAGCGTTCTGGCGTTGGGCGTATTCACCCTGGGTGGAACGCTGCTGCAGCTGCCCATCGGGTACCTGGCCGATATCCTGGGATATCGCGCAGCGCAGCTGATCACGGCGGCAGTGATCGTCATCTCGGCCGCGTCATTCATTCTATTGGGTCACCAGTTCGTGCCGCTGCTGCTCACCCTCTTTGCATTGGGCGGAGCGGCGGGCGCGATGAATACGCTGGCGGTGATCGAAGCGGGATCGTCGGTGGCTGCGAACCAGATCTGCGCGGCCGCCACGCGCGTGGCGCTGGCCTATACGGTGGGCAGCATCATCGGTCCGCCCACCGTGGGCTTCATGGTCGCGACCCTCGGGCCGGCCTCGTTCCCGTTCGCATTCGCCACCATCGGGCTGGCGTTCTGCGCCGCAAGGTTCTTCGGCAAGGCTCAGGGCTCGGGCGTGAAGACCACGTTGCCGACGGCGGTGTTTGAAGCCGGTACGTGATAGAAGCGGTAGAGCTCGCGAATCGCAGGCCCCAAGGCGCCGCGCATGGTCAACCACATGATCAGCTCCATGCCTTCTGAGCCCGCCTCGCGGATGTACTCCTCATGCGACATGGTGCGCAGGGCATCCGGATCCGATGACAGCTGATCCAGGAATTTCGTATCCCACTCGCGGTTGATGAGACCGGCGCGTTCGCCGGAGAGCTGATGGCTCATGCCGCCGGTGCCCCAGACCTGCACGTTGAGATCCTCGGAATAGGACTTCACGGCGCGCGCGATGGCCTCCCCCAGACGGTAGCAGCGGTTTGCGGTCGGTGTCGGATACTGGATGACATTCACCGCCAGCGGGATCACTTTCACCGGCCATTCGCTGGGCTGGCCCAGCACCAGCGACAGGGGCACCGTCAGCCCGTGATCCACATTCATCTCATTCATGATGGTGAGATCGAACTCATCCAGCACACAGCAGGTCGCGATATGCCAGGCAAGCCTTGAATGACCCTGGACGATGGGCACGCGGCGCGGACCCCAGCCCTCGTCGGCCGGCGCGAAGGACTCTGCGCAGCCGATGGCAAAGGTGGGCACGACATCGAGCGAGAACGCCGAGGCGTGATCGTTGTAGACCAGGATGATGACGTCGGGTTTCTGTTCGGCGACCCAGATCCGGGTCCACTCGTAGCCGGCGAAAATGGGCGCCCAGTCGGGATGGCCGGTGCGGCCGCCGTCCAGCGCCGCGCCGATCGCAGGCACATGGCTTGAGCCAATGCCTGCGGTGATCCGCGCCATTTAGAAACGTCCCGAAATGGACCTGAGACCTGCCGGATTGCGTCCGCCGCTGCGCATCATGGCAGCGTACTCTTCGCTCGATTGACCGGCAAACGAGGCCGCCACCGACTGCGTGGGCCGGCCGTCGACGGCGGCGATCTTGAGTACGAAGAAGATATTGCCGCCGTGTTCGAGCAGCGCCTTGAAGTCGCGCTGTAAGACCCCCTGCTTCTGCGCTTCGCTCATCGTCCATTCATCCAGGTAGGCGCGCTCGTCAGCCTTGAAGCGGGCGCGATTGACGGCGCTCATCAGTGACATGCAGAAGCGGTTCAGGTGGCGCCCTTCGATGGCGCGATCGCCTGTGAACACGTAGGTGCCCGGAATGTCTTCGAAGGTCGCGGTAGCCATGTGTCTATGATATTCATTGCGAATCGCAATAACTAGGACCATATTACGACCTCAGTTTTTGCGATTCGCGATAAATCATGGATACAGTGGCCAATTTGCGGGCCTTCCTGGCCGTGGCGCGCTACGGCGGGTTCTCGGAGGCCGCCCGGCAGCTCAACGTCGTGCCCTCGGTCGCGGCCAAGCGTGTGAGCCAGCTGGAGCACGCCATCGGGACCAAGCTCTTCACGCGCTCCACCCGCAAGGTCGTTTTGACAGAATCCGGCGAACAGTTTCAGGGCCGGGCCAGAAGCCTCATCGCCGACCTCGATGACACCCTCGCGGGACTGAAGCGTGCGGGCGACAGGTTGGAGGGGCGCATCCTCATGATGGTCCCGACTACGCTCAACTTCCTGGTGCTGGCCGATGCCCTGAACAGCTTCCTGCGCCAGCACGAGCACATCACCGTGGAACTGGCGCTGGTGGACCGTTCGGTCAACCCTGCCGAAGAGGGTTTTGATCTCGCCATCAGCGGCCATGCCGCCAGCAGCTACGAGGGAGTGATCGACGTCCCGCTGTTTCCCTTCGAGCAGGTGCTGTGCGCGTCGCCTGAGTACCTGGCGCGACGCGGAACGCCGCGCCACCCGCATGACCTGGAAGATCACGACGGACTGTTCTTCAAACCCCTGGGCACCGCGTGGCGCTTCGACGGCGAGCAGGGCCAAGTGAGCGTCGAAGTGCGGCCCCGACTCATTGCCAACGACAATGTCACGCTGCGCGCCGCCGCCCTGGCCGGCAACGGCATCGCCATGCTGCCGCGCTATGTGTCAGGCGCCGCGCTCAAGGCCGGCACGCTCGTGCCATTGCTGCCGGACTATGCGCTGCCCAAGTCCTGGTTCCGCGCGCACGTGACCCAGCATCGGGCGAAGCTCGCGCGCATCGCCACGCTGATTGAATGGCTGAAGGGCGCGCTGCGCGACGCCCTGCCCGCGGTTCAGTGACTCACTTACTGGTGGCGGTCGCTGAAGCGCTGCGCCAGGTCCATCCTGACTTTCCAGGGGTCAGGTCCCGCCAGCGGTCCATTGGCCGTGAAATCCATGATGCCATCGCTTTGCTGTTGGTAGGCCGGCCATGCCGGGTAGCCTGCCACCTGTGGTACACCGGTACGCGCGAAGCCGACCCAGTAGGCGTGCATGGCCTTGGCCGCCGCCTCATCGGCAGCGGTCAGATCCTTGCCGTAGCGCACGGACACTGTGTCGAAGACATAGGGTATTTCAGTGGCATGGGGCGCACCCGGCGTGGTGGCGCGCAGTGACTCGGCGACGTAGCTGAAGCGGTATTCGAACACCGGTTGATGCACTGAAAGCAGGCGCGCGATTTCACGGGCCGGCTCGATCATCGCCTGATCACCGCCGGCCTTGAACGCCACCGCGGCCACCGGCGTTGCCGGATTGGGCGCATAGGCGGCGCGGGCCGCCGCGGCATCATCACCGAACTGGGCAAACAGTTCGTCCAGGGTGCGGGCCCGCATGAAGCCAACGTCCATGCTGTTGGCGCCCACGACCAACGGGATGGCCTGGGCCTTGCCGGCCGCATACAACGGAACCGGCGTTCCAACATTGAGCATGCCGTCCTCGATGGGCCCACCCACGTAATTCGGATTGCCCGCCATGGTCGCCATGTTGAGATTGCCCAGCAGCTGCTGCGCCGGGATCGCGCGCAGCTTCGCCAGCGCCGCCGCATCGCTGCCCTCGATACCGAAGCTGTGCGCGAGCGCGAGACCCTTGGCCTCGGCCGAGTCGGATGCGCCCTTGAGCTTGCGCGGCGTGAGCAGCCCGGCACGACCCGCACCGGACTCGATCATCGCCTTCTGGAACAGTCCCCTGGCAAGCGGTGAGGTCAGCAGCGAATTCACCGACATGCCACCCGCGGATTCGCCGAACACCGTGACATTGCCGGGATCACCGCCAAAGGCGGCGACATTGCGTTGCACCCACTTCAGTGCCGCGATCTGGTCCATGTAGCCATAGTTGCCCAAGGGTTCACCGGCCTGCTCGGCGCTCAGCGCCGGGTGGGCGAAGAAACCGAAACTACCCAGCCGATAGTTGAAGCTCACCAGCACCACTGCATCCTTGGCAAAGGCACTGCCGTCATACTCAGGCGGCGAGCTGCCGCCATTGACGAAGCCGCCGCCATAAATCCACACCATCACCGGGAGCTTGCGGGCCTTGAAGCGGGCGGGTGTCCAGACATTCAGATACAGGCAGTCCTCGTCGGGCTTCACGCCCAGCGGCGCCGCATCTCCCGGAAACGGCACCTGCATGCAATCGGGGCCATAGCTCACGGTCTGTTTGACGCCCGGCCAGGGCGTCGGCGCCTGCGGTGCGCGCCAGCGCAGCGCGCCCACCGGGGGCTGCGCAAAGGGGATGCCCTTGAAGGCGGCCACCTCGGCCGTCACGACACCCCGCACCTTGCCGGCATCGAGGCTCACCACCGGGCCTGCTGCCTGGGCCGCGCCACAGGCACCCGCGGCGATGCCCACGGCGATGCCCACGGCGATGATGGCGCGCGACGTCTCGCGCCATCGGTGGGTTCTGATTTTCATGGTATTTCCCCCGGAAGTAATCGTTTGCATTTTGGCGGATGGTATTTTAGGGACCGCGCCGTTGTCTATAATGATTTTTGCCCAGCCAAAGGAACGCAATGTCGCATTGGCCCTGGTGGACACCGATCATCGCGATCATTGTCGTGATCGCCGCCTCCACGATGACCTTGGATACCACCCTGGTCGTGGTGTGCGCGGTAGCGCTGGTGGGCGCGGTCATCGCCAGCGTCCATCACGCCGAGGTCGTCGCCCACCGCATCGGCGAGCCGCTCGGAACGGTGGTGTTGAGCATCTGCGTCACCATCATCGAAGTGGCACTGATCACCACGGTGATGTTAACCGGTGCCGCCAACATGGCGACGCTGCCGCGCGACACCATCTACTCGGTGATCATGATCACCTGCGGCGGCGTGGTCGGACTCAGTATTTTCATTGGCGCCATCCGCCACCGCGAGCAGGTCTTTCAGATGCTCGGGTCCAATGCCACCCTCGCGACCCTCGCCGCCATGACCACCCTCGCGCTGGTGCTGCCGAACTTCACCACCAGCAGCGCCGGACCCACCTACACTTCAGCGCAACTGATCTTTGCTTCCATCGTGTCGGTGGCGCTGTGGTGCGGCTTCGTGTTCGTGCAGACCGTGCGCCACCGCGACTACTTCCTGCCCGTCGGCACGCGGGCCAATGAGGAACTGCATGCGCGCCGGCCGACGCGCGCCCAGGCCCTGGCGAGCTTCGGGGCGCTGCTGGCCGCCTTGATTGCGGTCGTGGGCCTGGCCCACGATGCCACGCCCCGCATCGAGGAGGCCGTGGTTCAGGCGGGACTGCCGCGCTCGGTGATCAGCATGATGATCGCCATGCTGACCCTGCTGCCTGAAGCCTGGGCATCGATCCGCGCTGCGCTTGCGGATCGGATCCAGACCAGCCTCAATCTGAGTCTCGGGTCGGCACTGGCCAGTATTGGACTGACCATCCCGGCCATCGTCATCAGCTCACAGTTCGTGGGCAACACCCTGATCCTGGGCCTCGCACCCAAGGAGCTGGTGCTCGTGGTGCTGGCATTCTTCGTCACCTCCATCACGCTGGTGGCCGGTCGTACCCACCTGATGCTGGGTCTGGTGCACCTGGTCGTGTTCGGGGTATTCGTGTTCCTGAGCTTCGTTCCCTAGCCCCGGTTGCAGCGCCCCCAGCGCTGTCTCATTTAAGCTAATTTCAGAAAACAGAACTCGTTTTTTCAGAATGTTGCTTTGTCGACACATACTGAAGCGAATGCGAAAAGCTGCCGTTCCCGGAATTTACTTGTAAATTCACCCGGCCAGAACAGTGTTAATGGCATGATCGGGTATTAGCACAATGTGTTGTGCTTTCAGCACAACGGACAACAAGGGGGAATCATGGATCGCATTTCAACGCGCAGTTCCTACGCCATCGCCATGGCCGTGTCAGCGAGCCTCTACTGCTGTGGCGCGCTCGCACAGCAGGCCCCAACGACCACCTCCAGCACCCAGAAATCCAGCGACACCGACAACGGCACCCTGGAGGAGGTCACCGTCACCGCCCGCTACCGCTCGGAAAACCTGCAACAGACCCCCATCACCATCACCGCGCTGACTGCGGCCGATATTCAGGCACAGCAGCTGGTGAACGTGAATGACTTAGGTTCGGTGGTTCCGAACGCCTACTTCAGGACACCGGTCAGCAACTACGGCCCGACGGAGACCATCGGCCTGCGCGGCATCACCCAGGTGGATTTCAGCTACACCTTCGAGCCCGCCGTTGCGGTCTACGTGGACGATGTCTATCACGCCACCGAAACCGGAGCGTCGATGGACCTGACGGATCTGGAACGCGTTGAGGTTCTGAACGGCCCGCAAGGCACGCTGTTCGGGAAAAATGCCCTCGGCGGCGCCATTCGCCTGATCACGGTCAAGCCCAAGGGCGATGACTCCGGCACCTTCGCCGTCACCTACGGCCAGCACCACCGCGTGGATCTGAAGGGAATCGGCGACTTTTCCCTGGTCCCGGACAAGCTCTTCATACGCATCATCGGCTCATCCAGTTCCGAAGACGGCTTCGGACACTACCTGGATTTCGCCTGTTCGATGGCGGCGCAGGGAACGCCGGCGCTGTCAGGCAGCCTGCCCGAGACCATCTCCCCGACGCAGGGCAATGGTTGCGCACTGGGCGGCCTGGGTGGCTTCAGGCATGAGGGGGGCAAGGTGGAACTGCGCTATGTCGCCAGTGATGACCTGGAGATCAACCTCAACGCCAACTACACCAAGCAGGCCGACGAGCCGTATCCGCAGGCCCTGCTGACGATGTACCAGACGACGGATCTGATCAACTCCCTGTATTCGAACGGACTGGTCTTCCCGAAGTACGGCATCAACTACACCGGAAATCCAGGGTTCGTTTCTCCCAGTCCCTACGACAACTACGCAACCTTTGGTGACGTCGTGACCGGGCAGCAGAACGATCCGACGGCCTACCTTTCCGAGTGGGCCATACCGCTGACGGTGGACTACCGGATCAATGACAACCTGCATGCCAAGTTGATCCTGGCGTATGAGACCTACCAGTCGAACTGGTCCAACGACAGCGACCTGACTCCCTTTGGTCTGGTTCAGACCACCTACCTGCAGGAGCATGGGCAGAAGTCCGCCGAATTCCGCCTGGAAGGCACCTCGCTCGCGAATAAGCTCGACTGGACCACGGGCCTCTTCTTTTACGATTCCCACGACCTCGCCTACAACACGACCAACTTCGATGCCTTCGCCTTTAAGTCCTTCATCTTCCCGAACGGCCTGCTGGGCAACAATGTCGCCAACGACTCCTACACCGACAAGAACAAGTCGGCGTTCGTTCACGGCGAATACAAGTTCACGGACCAGTGGTCGGTGTCGGCGGGCGTGCGCTACACGGATGAGAACAAGGCCAATGTGTTTGACCATGTGAATGAGTATCCGGCCGATTCCATCGTGGTGCCGAACCCCAAGACCCTGTCCTCGAGCCGCTTCGACTACAGTGGCAGCGTCAATTTCCAGGCCACCAATGACATCCTGTTCTACGGCTCAACGGCGACCGGCTTTCGTTCACCGGGCTTCAATCCACGGCCCTTCACCGTGGGACAGTTGCAGGAAGTCCCGGGCGAGCACGCCATCCAGTACGAGCTTGGCAACAAGAGCGACTTCCTGGATCACCGGCTGCGCGCCAACACCGCGATCTTCTACATCGATTACCAGGCTCACCTGACCCCGGTCAACGCCACCCAATGCGATGCGCCGACGGATCTGAATCCGGCCACCTACCAGCTGGCCCCGGGAGCGACCTGCCCCGTCGGCACGTATTACGCGGGCACCGGCGGTCAGCCCTGGTTCCTCACCGTGGTGGAACCGGCCAGCATTCGCGGCATCGAGGAGCAGCTTTCCGCCACACCGCTCGACGGACTGCGCATGGACCTGAACGTTGGCTACAACCAGTTCCACAGCAACGCCAGCAATCCGTCCGCGCCGGGCTATGTGAATCCTACGGTCAAACTGCAGCCCGCACTCAATATGAGCGCCGGCATCCAGTACGATCTGAAACTGGGCGCGGCCGGCACGCTCGCACCACGCCTCGACTGGACCTACCAGTCATATCAGACCAATGGTCCGATCGCTGCGGTCCAGGTGCATCCGTACTACATCATTCCCGGCTACGGCCTCTTCAACCTGCGTCTGAATTACACCCCCACGATTGGCAAGTGGAATATCGCGGCAGGCGTCACCAACCTGTTCAACAAGTTCTATTGGCAACAGCTGGGCGCCAATTCAATACCGCCGGCGCTGGCGGTGTCCGGACGGGTCGGTACTCCCGGCCTGCCGCGGGAATGGACGGTCACGTTCACGAAGAACTTCTGAAGCAGCCCGGCCCTTCGCTGGCAGCGAGGGGCCGGTATCAGGGCGCCGCGCAGCGGAAGTTTGCGGCCTCATCGATGCTGCCCTGACCGGTATAGCGCGCGACCTGCGGATAGGGACATAGCGGCCTCGAGCGCACTTCCTGAGTCTTGACGACGCGCGCGGCGCGGATCGAATCGGGCGCCTTGCCCTTCTCGACCCAGTCGACGAGCGCCGTCACGGCATCGAAGCGGTCCGTTGCGACGCCGCCGCCGCAATGACCCATGCCGGGCACCATGAACAACCGAAAAAACTGCGGTGTATCAGGACCATTGCGGGTGAGCGCCTGCTCGTAGTAATTGACGCCCACCATGGGCTGCAAAATCGGATCGGCCCAGCCATAGGTCATGATGAGCTTGCCGCCGCGGCGCCTGAAGCGCGCCAGATCGGTGTCGGTGGCATTGACCAACTGGCCCCAGGCATCCAGCTGGTGGGTATCGCGGTCAAAATCAAAGCTGCGATAGTCATAGTCCGGCTGTGGCGGGGTGTGCACCAGGTAGCGCAGGGTGCCTTCGGCCAGATTGAAATCGGCGGCCTTGCGGTCAGGCTGGGACGCAACGATGAGATTCATCCAGCCGTTGGCCGCTTCGCTGCCCGGCATGAAGCCCGGGAACAGCTGCTGGCCATGGCTGACCGGCCCGCCATAGATCTTCGCCAGCGTCGCAGTCTGCGCGCTCGTGAGACAGGTGTCATTGTCCGTACCGGCCGCGCACGCCGGCAGATCCGTCTTCACATCCAGCGTGCAGCGACGCGGATCATCGATCTGTCCATCCTGCAGGCCATCCACGGCATCGCATTTGGACATGACGGCCCGGGCCACCACTGCGAGCTTCGCGGCCGACAGGGGCGCGGCATCCAGCGCCCGCTGATTCCACACCGCTCCCAAGGTGAAGCCGGTCTGGTTGATCCAGGGCGAATTGGCGAGGATGCCGTCGAAATCCTGCGGATAGCGTTCCGCCTCGATCATTCCCTGGCGTCCGCCGTTTGAGCAGGAGTTCCAGTAGGAAGTCTTGATGTCCCGGCCATAGTAGGCCTGGGTGATGTCCTTGGCGGTCACCGCGGTGAGATTGACGGCGCGATAGGCATAGTCGATGGCCTTGGCGGGATTGCTCAGCACGAAGGTGCCACCCGGCTCCTTGCGCGCGTCGTGCCCGGTATTGGTCTGCGCGAAGGCGAAACCCGCCTGCAGCGCCGCATTGCGCTGTGCCACCCGTGTCGGATCCTCGAGCGATTCGCCGGCATGGCCACCATTGCCGATCATGTAGAAGCGTCCGTTCCAATGCGCTGGAAGACTGACCTCGAAGGCAATCTCAGGCGCGAGTACCCCGTTCACTTGGCAATGCGCCGGAACTGCGGGGCCGGCCGCCACCGCCTGCGCCTTGAGGGCTATCACTTCGCGGGCGGTGTACTGACCCAGCGCGTCACAGCTCATGTGCGGTGCGAACTTCGCCTGGGTGTAGTGGCTCAAGGAGTTGCGCGCCGCGCTGAAGGCCTGCGCCTGGACGCGCTGGGCGCCCAGGGTCAAGGTGACGGCTGCAACACCTACAAACAGGGGCGGCGCGATCTTACGGTAGCATCCCTTTTGGCTTGGCATACTCGCTCCCCTGGGAATGCCCCAGCATAGACCGATGTCTGAAGGAGATCGATATGAAAGCACCTCGTACAGTCCTGTTGCTGGTCGCGGCTTTGCTGCTGCCGGTTGGCGCCGTGATGGCCAGCTCCTATGGCGACACGGTCACTCTGTTCAAGAACGCCGGTCAGAGTGCGGCCTATTTCAACGACTGCTATGGCTATGCCGTCTTCCCGACCGTGGGTAAGGGTGGCTTCGTCGTGGGTGGCGCGCATGGAACCGGCCATGTCTACGAACACGGCCACTACATCGGCGAGGCTGCGGTGACTCAGCTTAGCGTCGGCTTCCAGGTCGGCGGCCAGGCCTACAGCCAGATCGTCTTCTTCAAGGACAAACGCGCGCTGGAAGAATTCACCGGCGGCCAGTTTGCCTTTGATGCGGGAATGGGCGCGGTCGCCATTACCGCGGCCGCCGGCGGCACGATGGGCACCGAAGGGGCCAGCGGCGATGTGAGCGGCGGCAAGAAGGACGCCCTGACGGCGGGCAAGTACTACAAGGGCATGGCCGTATTCACCATCGTGAAGGGCGGCGCCATGTATAACGCCACCGTGGCCGGCGAGCGCTTCTCGTTCAGGCCGCGCGATAATACCTAGTTCGGCCCGTAGTAAAGACGAGTAGCTCATGGGCCGCTGGCGGCACCGCCAGCGGCCCGGTCTTGGGCCACTGCTGGTAACCTAGCGAGGTTATGGCGGCGTGGAACCCAAATGACCACTTTCCATGTGTATGAACCCGGCGCGGGCCATGGCCTGGCCCACGACCCACTCAATTCAATCGTCGCCCCACGCCCCATTGGCTGGATCTCCAGCCGCAGCGCCAGCGGCGTGCGCAACCTCGCGCCCTACAGCTTCTTCAACCTCTTCAACTACAAGCCGCCCATCGTCGGCTTCGCCAGCGTCGGGTGGAAGGACTCGGTGGACAACATCAGGGCAACCGGCGAGTTCGCCTGGAACCTGGTGACATGGCCGCTGGCCGAGGCCATGAATGCAACTTCCGCGGCCGTTCCCGCGACGCAGGATGAATTTGAACTCGCGCACCTCACCCCGGCCCCCGCCCTGCTCATTGGCGCCGCGCGAGTCGCCGAGAGTCCGGTGTGTTTTGAATGCCGCCTGTCGCAGCTGCTGCGCCTCACCGACAGTCACGGCGCGGACACCGACACCTGGCTGGTGCTGGGCGAAGCGGTCGCCATCCATATCCGTCAGGACCTGATCCGCAATGGCCTGTACGACACCGCGGCCGCGGAACCCATCATGCGCGGTGGCGGTCCCGCCGATTATTTCCGGCTGGATCCGGCCTCGAAGTTCCAGATGTGGCGGCCAAAACCCTGAAGACCCCCGCCATGCTTGCCGTAGTGGCGCTGCTCGCATCATCCGCGGTGCTGGCGGATCTTGCATCGCAGTCCCATACGGACGCGGCCGGGCGCATTCAGGTCGACGTCCATTTCGACTGCTCACTCGCCCCGCCCCTGCAGGCGCTGGCCGCGGCCGGACTCTCGGCCACCTCGACCGTGAAGTCCGGGACGCTGTGCGTCGTGGAAGGCTGGACCCCACCCACTGCGCTTGCGAAGCTCGCGGCAGTCGGCGGGGTGAGCCGGCTCGCGGCCCCATCCTATGTGCTGCCAGTGCGGCCCCGCGCGCTGCGGCCCGTGATTCACACACCGGCGCGCGCGCCCGTGGAAAAACTGGGCGCAGCGGACTCCATTGATGGGAATGGCATCTCGATCATGCGCGCTGGGCAGTTCCTCAACCAGACCGGTGTCTCCGGCGCGGGAGTGACGGTGGGCGTGCAGTCCACCGGCGTGTTCAGCCTGTCAAGCATCCAGGCGCGCGGCGAACTGCCGGGCTCAGTCACGGTGCTCTACCCCGCAGGCAACAACATCCCGGCAGCGGCCGATGAAGGTACGGTGCTGCTGGAGGAGATCCACGCCGTGGCACCGGGTGCGAATCTGATCTTCTGCGGGCCGTGGACTTTCGTGGACTACATTTCGTGCCTGTCACAGCTGGTCAGCGCGGGCGCCGGCATCGTGCTGGATGACACGGGTTTTGTCAGCGACGGCGTGATGTCGCAGAACAATGATCAGACCAGTGCGGTAGCGCAAATCCTCGCCCAAAACCCGGGAACCCTGATGCTCACTGTGGCGGGCAATAATGGTGGCACCTACTGGGAGGGCGATTACGCACCAGTGAGCGCCGCGAGTACCACGCTGCCCACGCTGTCCTGTCCTGCCGGCGCCGGAACAACCGACGGGTACGTTGCTACGTTCGGCGGCAGCAGCAGTGAGACCCTGACGGTGACAGGCTATGACAGCTTCCCGCTGCTGCTGGCCTGGGCCGATCCGCCCGGACAGCTCACGAGCGACTTCGATGTGTTCTGGATTGCAGCGGGTGCCACGACGCCGACGGGATGTTTTTCCACATCGGGCGCCACCAGCGACCAGGTTCAGCAGTCGGTCAGCCTGCCGCCCGGCACGTATACCCTGGTCGTCGCCTCGCCTGATGCAAGGGCCGCGGGGAAGTTCCTGAAACTCTGGGCGGGTGGGGATGGCCTGACGATGTTCTCGACGGCGACCGCGGGCGGGGTGGTCACGCCCCAGGCGCTGGCGCCCGGCGTGCTGATTGTCGGCGCGGTCAATGGCTCCGATGGCGTCGGCAATGGCATCGAACCGTTTTCGAGCACGGGGCCGGTGACGATGGTCTTCCCCGCGTCCGCGCAGCTGCAGGCGCCCACCCTGGTCGCACCCGATGGCATTGTGGTGGATGCTGCTGGAACCTACTTCGAGTCGGAGTTGTTTCCCGATGGCAATTTCTACGGGACGTCGGCCTCGGTGCCGAATGCGGGGGCGGTCGCCGCATTGCTGCGCAGTGCCTTCCCCACTTTGAGCGTGTCCCAGATCACCAGCGCGCTGCAAAGCGGCGCCACGGTGCTGGGCGGCGCCGCGCCGGATGAGGTGTACGGCTACGGCCGGGTCGATGCGCTGGGCGCGCTGGGCACAGTCCCCGCACCCACGATGACGGCGCTGACTGACGCATCGAGTTCGGGCAGTGCCAGCACTGCGACCCAGCCCTTCATGATTAGCGGCACCGGCGCACTGCATTTCACCGTCAGCAGCAGCAATACCGCCCTGGTGCCCAACTCGATCGTGAATGCCGGGACACCCGGCGTCACGGTCTCCTCGGGCTGTGGAACCACTACGCTCAGCTGCACGCTGTTCGTGACTCCGGTTCTGGGTCAGAGCGGGACGGCGACGCTCACCGTCTCGGCGCTCGATGGCGCAAATCGCGCGGCCTCCGCGCAGCTGCTGTTCACCGCCACCGATCCCGCGCCGGCTCCGCCTCCGCCTCCACCTCCGCCGCCGCCCAGCGGCAGTCCTGGTGGGGGCGGCGCATTGCAGGGATGGGCGCTGCTGTGGCTGGCGCTCGCCGTGTGGTCAAAGGTACAAAGTGAGCTTCAGAACGCCCGAGAAGGGCTCAAGCGGATGCACCTGGATGCCATCCATCCCCGCGGCCGGTTCGCCCGCAAGTCGCGAAGTGTAGTAGTAGCCCGATGAGTTCGCGTGCGTGTTGAAAAGGTTGTAGAGGCTCAGCTGCAACTTCAGATTCGGACTGAATCGGTAACCCGCGTCCAGGTTGAATTCCCCGTAGCCCGCGTCTTGCGGAAACTGACTGCCATCATTGATGGGATAGGGTCCGAGCTTGCGCCACTGCAGACCGCCGAACCAGGGCCCGAGGTGGTTGAGCAGCACGCCGAATGAGCCGATGAATGCCGGGGCAGCGGCGATCCAGGGACCCGGCAGGTCAAACGCGGCCACATCGCCGCGATAGCGCGCGTGCGAAAACCCCAGATCGGTATTGAACTCGATCCACTGCCGCGGATGATACTGTGCGGAAAGTTCGACGCCGCGCCGGCGGCTGGGCGCGCTGGCCGCGTCCTGGCCGACATCGGCGTCGTAGGCCAGCTCCGAATCGAAGTCCTGTTGAAACACCGCCAGCTGCATCGACAGCCGCGCGATCACATCGCTGCGAATGCCTAACTCCAGGCCCTGGGTTGGCGCCAGCAGCGGTGTCGCACCGGCGCTGCCGGGCACACCTTCCACCGGCACGGTCCCGAATACCCCGCGCACATCATCTGAATGAAAGCCGCGACCGGCACTGAAATACAACTCGGTCTGGGCGAAGGGCCCCAGGATCACGCTGCCCTTGGGCTGCAGCAGCGTCTCATCGGTGGTCCCCTGAAAGCCGGTGGTCAAACTGCGATCGCTGGCGCGGTAGTACTCCTCGCGCACACCCAGCACCGTGCGCAGCCACGCCCGCCAGTGCGTGGTGTCGGCCAGATACGGCCCCAGGTCCAGCAGATGCACCTGGTCGGCGTTGCAGACGCCGCCGGGGGCGTCGACCTGAAGCGCGGGTCCTTCCACCTGCGGCACTGAACAGTAGTCGAGCGCGCTGCGGTACCGGGTATGCAGGCGGTTCACGTACGCGCTGTCATCGCGCACCTGCACTGCGACCTCAGTCTCGTTCTCTAGGGTCCCCAGCATCGTGCCGAAAACACCCGCCAGCAGGCCCCCGGTGACGGTGCGTGTCTCGGTCTGCTGCTCCTGGTCGCCATTGACCGGATCATTCAGGAAATGGGTGAAGTCGTTCCAGAGAATCATCCGACTTTCGATGTAGTAGGCGCTGGACCTGAACTTCCAGCCCGGTCCGGTCGTGGCGTAGTGCACCGACAGGCTGTGCCGCTGCGAGAGATTGCCATCGCTGGGATCCAGGGTGCCGAAGCGGCCGATCAACCCCTCCTGGATGGCGCGCAACGGCTGGTCCGTGGTCAGGTTGCCCTGGCCGTGGAAGTACAGGGCCGTGACGGCGTAGCCGTTCTCCTCGGTACCGTGGCTGTAGCGCAGCGCGCCGGCGACCTTCTCGAAGTCGTCAGCATGCGTGAACGGCCCGTCCACATGACCATAGTAGGCGCCCCCGAGGATCCGGTCGGTGGCGCTCAGGTGGTCCGTGCCGCCGGCGAATACGTTGTAGACGCCGAGCGTGCCGGCCGCGAGCGCGACCTGGTCGGGAACATCATCGGCCAGCTTCATGTGGGTCGAGGCGACGGAGCCAAAGTCGCCGATCGCTGCGTAGTACGGGCCCTTGGTGTAATCGAGCCCATTGGCCAGCTCGGGCATGATGAAGTTCAGGTCCGAATAGCCCTGGCCATGGGTATTGGTCGGGCGATTCACCGGCATGTCATCGACGAAGTTGGCGATGTCGGTGCCGTGATCCAGGTTGAAGCCGCGGGCCAGGTACTGATTCGCCTTGCCTTCGCCGGAGTGCACGGTGACCACCAGTCCCGGCACGCTCTCCAACAGCTGCCCCACCCGGTACGCCGGACGCAGATCAAGCTCCTGCTCGGTCACCGAACCCTGGCTGGCGGTGGTGGCCGTTCCCAGAAGGTCCAGGCGCGAGGCGGTCACGGTGACCTCCTGCAGGGCCTCCTCGCCCAGGGCAAGACTCGGGCAGGAGCAGGCCGCGAGCAGCAGTCCCGCCGACAAGGCGTGGTTGGGAAACTTCATCGGGCCCGGATCATGGCCGGGCCCGATGCGGTACTCAAAGGCGTTACGGTTAACGCGCCGTTATCGCTCGCGCGCTACGCGCCTGATTTACAGTGAAATCGAGGTCTTCACCGAGTCGGCCGGCTGCTGGCCGAAAGCGGACTGCAGCGCCTGGACCACATGCTGCAGGAAATCCTGCACCTCGGGCCAGTGGTGCACGATATACCAGCCAAAAGCCAGCAGCAGCGACAGCCAGATGATGCTGCCAATCATGCCCATCAGCGCGTGGGCCGGACTGTAGGCGCCCACATGACCGTAGTAACGGGCCATGCGCACCTGCTGATTGAGCGTGCCGTAAATCACGCACACCGCCACGATGCCCACCCAATGCGGTACCAGCGCCGCCCAGTCCCAGCCCATGAGGGGCCGCCCGTGGACCGCGCCCACGATGGCAACCAGGAATCCGACCAGCAGCACGATATGCAGCAGTGCACCTACGGGTCCGAAGCCTGGGGCGCCGTAGTGATACGGCGCGCCATGCCAGCCGTACGCCGGTGGGGGCGGCGGCGGCGCGCCGGGGGCGCATCCCGACCAGCCACGCCGTTGCCGGCGCCACTGCCGCCGCTGATCGCGCCAAATGCGGCGCTGGTCGCGCCATTGCTGGCGCCAGTGCTGACCGGCATCAAAGCCGGACTGGGGCCGCTGCGGCCGACCGATCAGCTCCTCGGCGCTGAAGGGTTTGCCATGCGCCGCCGCCATCTGCTCGGCGGTCACCGCCATCGGCACCACGATCAGCATGACTACGTAGACGCTGGCACCGATGCCGCCGGTGAAGACGGCAAACACCACGAACAGCACCCGCACCAGGGTCACGTCCACACCGAAGTAGGCGGCCAGGCCATTGCACACGCCACTGACCATCGCACCCTCGCGGATGCGGAACAGATGGTGGGGACCGGCGCCGCCCGCGGCCGCCTGCGCACCGGGCGGATCGGCCGTGGAATGCGTGCCGCTGTCGCCCTGCCCCGCCTGCCCGGCCTCGCCGGTCTCCACCGGCCCCATTTCCTTGAGCACCAGCGCGACCTCTTCGGCCGTGACCACATTCTTGTGGGCGCTGACATAGCGCGCGAGTTTGTCGGCGATGGCCTGTTCAAGATCGGCGAGGATCTCAATGCGGTCAGGATCGCCGGTGAGTCGCGTTTCGGCGCTCTTGAGGTAGGCGGCAAGCGCCGCGCAGCCCTCCGTTTCGATCTGCCAGGCGTTGCCGTTCAGGCTGATGCTCGTGACCGTGCGCATGGTCAAACTCCCAGGTCTTCGATGGTTTTGTTGATGAGGCGCCAGTAGGCGACCAGCTCGGCGAGCTGCGCCTGACCACTGGCGGTCAGGGCGTAGTACTTGCGCGGGGGCCCGGAGTCGGACTCCTTCCAGTCGTAATCCACCAAGCCGTCGCGCCGCATCCGGCTCAGCAGCGGATACAGCGTCCCCTCCTGGGTCGCGAACTCGGTGTCGGCGAGCTTGCGCAGGATGTCGGCCACGTAGACGCGATCCGCGGCGATGACCTTGAGAATGAGGAATTCGAGCAACCCCTTGCGCATTGGCCCGAATTTTTCGTTGGCAGCCATGAAAGCCCTTGCTCCAGTACGCTACCTTTTTATCACAAGGTAGCTTTAATTGGAAGCGGGCCGGCCGCCTGGGGGTTGCGGGGCTTTAAGGGGGGCGTTTTTCCCCTTTTCGGCCCCCGGGCCACCCCGTTCCCTGCTTGTAGGTCCGGTTGCCCAGGAACACCGCCTCGACGCGGGTGATCTTGCCGCCCTGGAATTTCCACGCCTCGGTGTTCAGCACCTCATTGGGCCACTGCGTGGAGGGCATCATCGGGTAGGTGCGGCCATTGGGCATGGTGACGGTCTTGACGGTGCCGCGCCGGCGAAAGTCGAACACGGCGAAGATGATCTGCCGCTGCACATCGATGATGGGAAAGCGCGGGTTGTCGTACTCGTTGATGAAGGCGTAGACGCCGGTGTCGAGCTGCCGGGCGCAGCCCATGCCCAATGAGACACGAACGGCCGCCGCCCAGTCGTCATCGCGGGCCAGGGGCTTCAGCGGCACCGGCGGCTGATCATGCGGACCCAATGCCATGACCATGCCGTTTTCGAGCCGCACGCAGGACTCGCCAAAAGGCGCGAGCGCCCCCTTCGCGAGCGCCACCGCCCGCATGTAGCCCAGCGCACCGTCGATCAGCTGCTGGCGCGTGAGCCGCTGTGCTTGCGGCTCGACTTTGTCCCACAGCGGCTCGTAGGCCGGTTGAGTCAGCGACGCCGGGGCGTCGCGCACGACCACCGTCTCGATTTGCGTGAGCACACCGGCCGCGACCTTCAGGCGCACCATCAGGTAGCCGGGGGTACCGTTTTCGCGCATGGTCACGTAGCTGGCGACCCCGCCATTGGCGGGATCGAAAAAATCGTGCCGGTACGGCCCCAGGCCCGAGAACGTCACCCACAGCGCCTCGCCCAATGGGATGGCGACGCCGTCCTCCGTGAACCGGACCGTGGGCGCGACCTTCAGGCGCGATGCATCGTGGGCCTGCAGCGCCTGCAGGTACCGGTCCATCTGCGATTTCAGACAGGCCTCATCGCAATCGAAGTGAGTCGCGGCAAGTGCGGGCCCCGCCACCCCTAGGCCCGCCAGGCACAGCGCGAGCGCGCCGCGGCGCAGGACCTGGTGCAGCTGGTTGGTGTTCATGGATGCGAATTCCTCGACCAGGGCGACTTCGAGTAGTACGGGGAGCCGATGAAGTCCGCCTCAACCGGTCCCACGGCGCCATCGATGATCTTGAAGGTCTCCACGAAGCTCCAGGTATGCGGCTCCTGGAAGGGCGAGGTCCGGGGCGTGCCATCGGTGAGCTTGAAGTCAATCACATTGCCCTTGTGATCGATGAAGCCGCGGAACATCACGAGGCCGCGCGCGTCGTCGACCATCAGTGGCTCGCGCCGCACGCGCACATTGAAGAGATAGGTACCAAGCTTGAATGGCCCGGCGCAGCCATTCGGGGCGGTCTCCATGCCGTTCTCGATGCGATGGCAGAACGGTGCGAACCGCGTATGCAGCGTGCCGTCGTTGTGGGACAGCGTCGCGAAGTAGCCATCGGCGATGCGGATGAGTTCGGCGCGTGGTCGGCGCTGCGCGGGCGTGAGCAGCTGCCGGGTCAGCGGGTCATGCGTGAGCTTGGTGACATCGCCGAAGGGTGTCGGCGGCGCGCTGATCAGGCGCTTGGTCGAGAGCAGGTGCTCGACTTCCACGATCTTGCCGTGCGCCACACGCAGGCGGATGGCCAGAAAAGCCGGCGTGTTGCCCATCATGATGGCGGTATAGATGCCGGCGTTGCCCGTGGACGGATCCGTGAAGGTCAACGGCGGGCCGACCTCGGACGTGACGTCATCCCAGCTGCCATCCGGAAACGGCAGCTCGACATTGTTTTCCATGAACCGCACATGCGCCGCGAACGGTGCCTGCGTGGCGTCGCGGTGGACATAGGCCGCACGGTACTGATCGGCGATCTGTGTCAGGCAGGCATCATCGCAGGCCGCCTGCGCGGCGGATATTCCCGCCACCAGCGTCACCGCGATGCCCACCGCCCGCCACCCCTTCCGCCACGAATCCTCAAGGTTCAAGCGCATCGCAACCCCCTCGTTGTTCTCATTTACACCAGCGGCAGTTCATCCTTCCCGGCCCAGGTACCGTGCACCTGGGAACTCAAGCGGAACGGCAGGATCACCCGCGCCACATCGCCATCGCCCAGATGCTCGGCATCCGCGATGATCAGCTCCGAACGCATCTGCGCATAGTTGGAGCAGACACCAATCAGGTATCCCTGCCCCTCGGCCGCGCCGCGCGGCACGAAGGTGCATTCCTGCAGCGAATGGGTCTTGCCGGCGAAATATCGATCGATCTTGCGCGTCTGCAAATCGAAGCGCCCATAGGAGTTGGGAATCGAAGCCGGCGCGCGCGGACCGGCACGTTCGCGGTCATAGGGCATCTGCGGATCGCTGAAGCCCGTGTAGATGTAACGCGAGGCCAAGGACAGGGTGCGCGGGTCGACCTTGCCGATGTCCACCACCGGCATGTCCCAGAGCAGCTCTTCCTGCCAGGTGTCGGATGGCGAATCCAGGTCCAGCGTGAACTTGCGGATGAAGGCACGGGCCTTGGCGGGATTGAAGGCAGCGCCATCGACATTGGGAAAGAAGGGAAAGAAATTCGAGTCCCAGAACGGCGCGTACAGGATCACCTTGTTGCCGTCACTGTAGGCATTGAAGGTGTGCATGTGGCAGCGGTTCGGGCCCTTGAACCAGCGCATGTCCTTGGCGTTGCCGTCGCGCGGCATCACACCGATGTAGCCGGGCTTGGTTGCGTCCCATCCCCAGTGGATCTTGCCGGCCTGCAGGCGCTCCAGGCTGGTCACGTAACCGGAGAAGGGAATCACCACATGCCGGTGGGTGAGCGCCATGTCGTGGACGATGCTCACATAGGGCACCTTGACGCGCACTTCATGGCGCACCTTGCCGGTGCGGTCGATGGTGCAGATGAAGAGGTCATCCGAGGCGAGGCCGGTGGCCTCATAACCGAACGCCACCATCTCCCCGGTGAGCGGATCAAGCTTCGGATGGGCGGTGAAGGTCTGACTCTTCCAGCCGCCCTGGAAATCCCAGGGGCCGATGGTTTCAAGGGTGTTCGGATTGATCTGGTGCGGCAGCCCATCCTCTTTGGTCATGAACAGCTTGCCGCCATGAACCACCGGCGTCGTGTTGGACACGGTGCGCAGGTTGGGATGCGCGGGATCACGCACCGAGGGATCATCGGTGTAGGGATTGCGGTAGTAGCCGTAGAGCTGGTGGCGCGCCTCGCGCTCCTTCTGCAGCCGGTGGGTATTCACGAAGCGGCCCTTGAAATCCACCTTGCCGCCCTTGAAGCGGAAGCAGCTGACATAGCCGTCGGCATTCAGGATGGCATCGTCCGGAAACTTCGGCGGGTAGTACCACTCATAGCCGGCGCGATAGAACGCCCCGTCAAGGTCCTGCGGAATCTTGCCGACGACTTCGCAGTCCTCCAGCGAGACTTCGAAACGCAGCGGCGAATTGAATCCCCGCCCCGTCAGGCTTTCTGAGAAATCTGCCATGTCGCCCCCCAAACCAGCGGTATCGGGAGCTGACCATAGAGACCGGGGTGGGCCGCGTCAATGTTCCAGGTTGCAGCGTCAATCTGGCAGGGGGACACTTGCGCAATGGCAACCGGTTGGGCAGGCGAAGGCGCAGTCAACGAACAGATCGAGGCGACCGTGAAGGACGCCGTCGAACGCGCGCGCCGCCAGCTACCCCAGGGGCCGGGACTTGACCATTGCGCCGAATGCGGCGCAGTCATTCCCGAGGCCCGCCGGGCGGCGGTTCCGGGCGTACGGCTATGCCTGGCCTGTCAACAGGCCGCTGACGCCACCGCGGCGAGCGTCCCTGGCTACAATCGCCGCGGCAGCAAGGACAGCCAGCTGCGCTGAGCTGTCAACTGAGGCTCAACTCGTTCTTCACCTCGACGACGCCCGCAACGCTGCGCGCGTCAAACCCAGCCTTGACGATGTAGTCCTGGGTCAAGGCAACGCCCGTCAGCGTCACCACACCATCGTGAGTGGTCACGGTGATGGAAGGCGCAATGGAGGGCTCGTCCCTCTGCAGCTTGTCCTTCACGTTCTCGGTGATCTGCAGGTCCTGGTGGTTTGCAGGCGCATCACCCACCGTGGCACGGTCTGCCGCGTACGCCAGCACACCCGTCGCCAGCAACGCTGCGGTTGCGACCACGGTCAACAGCGGATTAGGTTTCATGATCCATCTCCTTCACTGAACAGCCCGATTTTACCGCAGTGCACGCACAATGGATTCGCCATCCTTGTGAACAATGGCTGTGCCATCATTGATGGCACGATGCTACGAAATATCTCGCTGAGCGCTGCGGCCGCCCTGTGCGCCACGATATTGCTGCAAACTGTGGCGCGCGCCGAACAATGGGCCTATGCCATGCAGACCGGTCATGGCAATCATTCCATCCAGGTGGATGTGGACAGCATTGCGCAGCGCTCGGGCTACATCGCCGCGCGGCTGCTGTATGAGTACCATGGGACTGCGGCGGCACGCTCGGTGATCGTGGACGGCGCATTCGATTGCAAGGCGAATCGCTTCCAGGTGCTCAGTCGTACGGAATACTCGGCGCCCGAAGGCGGCGGCAACGCGGGCGCCACCACGCATTTGGAGCTCGCCGCCGAGCGCTGGCGGCCGGCGAGCGCCGACCCTGAGACCTACGCCATCATCGATTGGGTGTGCGGAGTGGCCGCCCACAAGCTTGACCAGCCTCAGGCCGGTTCCATGCCGTAACGCTGTTTCACGGCGCTTGCCGCCGGCTGGCACATGTAGCTGAGCAGCTGCGCGGCCACCGGCGGCTGCTGGCAGCGCACGCTGATGCCGGCCGAGAAGGTGGTGATGGTCTGGATAGCTGCCGGCAAGGGCCCCAGCACCTGGATACCGGCGACGTTCAGCAGTTCACTGAGCTGCTGGAAGCCCAGCGCCGCCTGCCCGCCGGCCACCAGCGACCCCACCGGAATGCCCGGCGGCGGCACGACAATGCGCGGCCTCACGCTCTCGAGTATGCCCCAGCGCGCGAACAGTTTTTCAAGGTACACGCCACTGGGGCCGGTCGAGTAGCTCAGCGAGCCTGCTGACTCCACCGCTGCTTTCACCGCCGCCTCCGTGCTGACATCGGGCCGGGGCGCGCCGCTTTTCACCGCGATGGCCACGCCGGATCTGACCAGGTCCACGCGTCCGGCGCGCAGCGCTGCGGCGGCGATGAGCTTGTCGATCGCGGTATCGGCCAGCACCACCACATCCGCATCCTCACCGGCCTGAATGCGCTTGGCGACTTCAACGCCCCCGGCCGCCTCGGCCGCCACGGGTTGGCCGCTCTGGGCCGTGAAGCCGCGGATGAGTTCGGCCAGCACTTCGCGGGTGGCCATGGAAGACAGCAGTTTCAGTGGCGGCGGCGTCATCGCGATCAGAAGGGATAATTGATGCCGGTGAACACGGCCATCCCCTCGGTCCCGTAACCGATGTCCACATACCCGACCACGGACGGCCGGGCAATGCCACGCACGCCCAGTCCAATGACCTTGTGCAGGCCCGAGAGCGGGTCCGTGCCCGTGTGCGAGGTGACCTCGCCCATGTCGATGAAGGGGGCCACTTCAATGTCGACGTGGCTGGCCGCCGCATCGAAGGAGAAGGCCCGGTGCCGCAGTTCGATGGTGGTGTCGAAGGAGTCGCGGTCGACGAAACGGCCCTGGCCGAAGCCGCGCAGCAGCTGCTCCCCGCCGATGTCGCTTTCGCCGCCGCCGATGCTGCTCAAGTCAAAGAACGGGATCCTGTGGCCGCTGGGCAGGTAACGCAGCGCCGCGTGCGCCGCGAGAATGGTGTCCGGAAGCACCGTAAGCGGCACAAAGGTGCGGGCATCCAGGCCCGCGACGCTGTAGATCGAATTGCTGATGGTGGCGTCATGGCCGTTGAGGCCGGCATAGGCCACCCACTGGGTGCCCCGCGATGGCATGCTCTGATCATCGCGCGTGTCATAGACCAGGGCCACCTGGTTCAGCAGCTCGTTCGTGACGCCCAGGCCGTGCACATTGGGGTAACGCGACTCGATGGTCGGCACGCGCGTGAGCGTTCCCGGGGTGATCTCCATGCGCCGAAAGCGCAGGGTGTACTGCAGCTGCCAGGTATGGTTGAGGTTGTAGCCGATCTGCCCCTGCCCGAGCAGCTGCGAGGCGGTGTAGTTGGTGACATTGCCTTCCAGCGAACTATTGCCAAGGCCGTAATAGCGCCCGACGCCGCTGCGATCGTAGATCAGGCTGGAATCGTACGACCAGCGGCTCTCGCGCAGCCGGCCCTTTTGGAATTCGTAATCGAAGTCGCGCTCGACACGCTCCATGGAGCCTGCCACCACCGACCATTGCTGATCCAAAGACGGGTATTCGAAGATCCGGAAATGGCCGCCAACGCCAAAGTTCGGGTTGTAGATCAGGTCCGGGGCAATGATGCGGGTGATCTGGTGCGCGTCATTGGTACGCAGCCACACGGGCAGCACGCCCAGGGTCACGCCACTGTCAGGGTCCGCGCCGATTTCAGGCACCGGAATCAGGGGCCAGGTGGATACGTCGAACCAGCCACCGCTGGGGGTGGGTGCCGCCGGCAGCGGAGGGGGTGCTGCGGTCGGGGGGGTGTCCAGATCGGCGGCCCGTGCCCCCGGGACCAGGGCCAGGCCGGCGCCAAGCGCCAGGGCCAGCACATAGGTTTCTACCCCGTAGCGGCCGACCCGGCGAGTGCGCGAATTTATGCTCAAGACTACCTCTGTATGCGGGGTATGAGGTGATCTTGCGGCCGCCCTCCTTCCGTCCCCTTAAGTCGAAGCGGTAATTCTAGTCGAACCGCAGCCGATACGCCCGGGCGAGAACCCGTGTCACAATGCACTTATGGAAAAGACGTTCGTTTCCGCGGAGTCGCTGCTGCAGGACTCCCTTGCACTGGGAATGATGGTGGTACGCAGCGGCTACCGGCCGACGTTCCTGGTGGGCATGTGGCGGGGCGGCGCACCTATCGGCATCGCAGTGCAGGAAGTCCTGGATTATCACGACATTCCGACCGACCACATCGCCATTCGTACCTCCGCCTACTACGGCATCGACAAGCAGGAGAAGACGGTGCGCGTACACGCCATCGACTACCTGGTGTCACGCCTGGACGCCGAAGACCGGCTGCTGCTGGTGGACGACGTCTTTGACTCCGGCCGCAGCCTCGAAGCCGTCATTGCGGAACTGCGGCGGCGCTGCCGGCGCAATCTCCCCGAAAACATCCGCACCGCGACGGTGTATTACAAGCCCTCGCGCAACCGCAGTTCGCTCGTGCCCGACTTCTGTGTGCGCGAAGTGGAAGAGTGGCTGGTCTTCCCACACGAGCTGCAGGGACTGACGAGCGAGGAAATCCTGAAGAACAAGCCCGTCGGGGCCGATTTCCTGAATGGCAAGTGATCGCTGAAGGACAAGCGCTTACTCAATAGTGCGGTGGCCGCTCATCCTCGGGGCGCCGCGCACTTTCCGTGCTCTGGCGTGCGTCGAGCTTCTCGGCCAGCACCCGCAGGCCCTCGCGCAATCCTTCCAGTTCCTTGTGCTGGCGATAGACCACATCACTGAGCTCGGCGTTGGCCCGCTCCAGGAAAGCCAGCTTCAGTTCTAGGCGTTCTAGGGTGTCCTCATCCATGGCCTAGGGATGATACCCCGGAAGGGTCAGCAGGACGCTCAGTCCCCCGCCCTCGCGATTGCTGAGCCGCAGGCTCCCGCCATGCGCCTCGGTTATTTCACGGCACAGCGCCAGCCCCAGGCCGGTGCCATCGTGCTTGGTGGAATAAAAGGGCAACAGCGCCTGTGCCAGCACTACCTCCGTCATACCGTGACCGCGATCGAGCACTTCGATGCGCTGTTCCTCGGCCGTCTGCTGGACCTTGATGCTGATCTGTTCCGGGTCACCCCCGGCCTCATGCGCATTCTTCAGAACATTGATCAGCGCCTGCTCCAGCTGCAGTCGATCAAACCATCCGGACTCCTGAGGCAACGGTCCCGCAACCGCGAATGACTGCTGCCGCGCCAGGTCCTCGACCAGCTCCGTCCACCCGACCCGGGCGGGTCGCGGCGTGGGCAGGCGCGAGATGGCGGCATAGCCGGCGACGAACTGATGCAGGTGGGCCGCGCGTTCGCGGATCGCCGCAAACACGTCCACCAGCGTGGTGGAGTCGCCGCGCCGCAGCATTTCGCGGCCGGTATCGGCCATGGAGGCAATCGGCGCCAATGAATTATTGAGTTCGTGACTCACGACGCGAATCAGCTTTTTCCAGGTCGCCACTTCCTGGCGTGACAGCTCGCGGGTCAGGGTCTTCAAGAGGAACAGCCGATGCCGCTGTCCCTGCAGCGTGAAGGCGCGCTGCGCGAGGCTGAAGGTCTCATCCGCATCGGCGATCCGCGTTGAAAACAGGCAATCTCCGCCACTGGTGATGGCCTCGCGCAGCGCCATGGGCGCCGCTTCAAGAATCGTCGCGAAGTCTGCGCCCAGCAGTGAACGGCCCTCATTAAGCAGATGGCGCGCCGCGATATTGCCGTACACGACCCGCTGATGCGGATCGACCAGCACCAGCGCAACCGGCGAATGCTGGGTTACCGTATCGAGCAGCAACTCGCGCTGCACCAGGTGGGCGCGCTGGGTGCGCAGCGCACCGCCCAGTTCATTGTTCGTGCGCAGCAGGTCGCCGAGTTCATCGTTGCGATCCACCACCAGCGAGACGCTGAAATCTCCATCGCCGTAGCAGGCGATACTGGTCTGCATGGCACGCAGCACGCGGTGCACGGGCCTCACGGCGCGGCGCGCGGCCAGCAGCGCCGGAACCAGCGCCACAGCGGCGGCAATCGGCATCAGGAACCACGGGCCCTTGAAGTACTGGGTGAGAATGACGCCGACGGCCCCACTGACCAGCATCATCGCGAAGATGAGCAGAGCCAGTCTTGTATCGAGGCTGATTCTCATGATGCGCCCGCTCAGGAACGCATGCCCAGTCGTTCCATGCGCCGGTACAGGGCCTGACGCGACAGTCCCAGGGAGGCTGCCGCGCGCGACACATTGCCGCCTGCGGCCCTCAGGCTGGCCTCGATCGCCGTCCGGTTCAGGCCTTCCTCCTCGCTCGGTCCCTGGGTCTTTGGCGTCGGCAGGTTCAGATCCGCTGCCTGCACCTGCCTGCCGCTGACCAAGAGCCGCGCCCGTTCCACCACATTGCGCAGTTCACGCACATTGCCCGGCCATGAATGCTGTAGCAGCGCCTGGCGCGCCTCGTCGCTCAAGCTCAGGTCCGCCCCCAGGAAGTGCTGTGCCAGGGGCAGGATGTCGGCGGTGCGCGCAGCCAGCGCCGGCAGCGCGATTTCGATGGTGTTCAACCGGTAGTACAGATCTTCACGAAACTGGCCCTGCTGAATTCTCTGCGGCAATTCGGCGTTGGTGGCGCTGATCACCCGCACGCGGGTCGAACGGGTGCGGCTCGACCCCAGCGGTTCGAACTGCCCCGATTCCAGCACCCGCAGCAGTTTCACCTGGCCCGGCAGCGGCAGATTGCCGATCTCGTCCAGGAACAGCGTGCCGCCATCGGCGGATTCAAAGCGTCCCACGCGGGCGCGGTTGGCGCCGGTGTAAGCGCCCGCCTCGGCGCCGAACAGTTCCGCCTCGATCAGATCGGCGGGCAAGGCCCCGCAGTTGACGGCGATGAACGGACCGGTGCGAACCGACGAATTGGCGTGCACGATGGCCGCGATGCGCTCCTTGCCTGAGCCATTGGGTCCAGTGATCAGCACCGGCACTTCCGCGCGGGCGACCCGGCACGCCAGCTCCACGGCGGCCTCCATGGCCCGGGATTCGTACACCACGCCGCGCAGGTCATAGGTCTTCGCCAGCCGCGCGCGCTGCTGCTCGCGTTCGCGATGCAGGCGCGCAGTCTCACGCATGCTCTGCGACAGTTCCAGCAGGTTCTCCACTGCCGCCAGCAAGCGGTCATTGTCCCAGGGCTTGGCTATGTAGTCCGCGGCGCCCAATTTCACCAGTTGCACGGCGGACTCCAGGTGGGTCCAGGCGGTGAGCAGGATGACGGGCAGGTCCGGATGCCGGGCGCGGATGTCGCGGAACAGCGCGACGCCTTCCTGACCGGAGGTAGTGTCGGCACTGAAATTCATGTCGGCGATGACCAGATCGACACTGATCCTGGCCAGGACGGCGAGCCCGGCATCAGGGGATGCGGCCGTCAGGGTGGTGATGTCATGCAGCCCGAACAGCAGGCTCAAGGCTGTGCCGACTGCCGGGTTGTCATCGATCACCAGGACCGTGCGCATGAGCGACATGTTAGCTAGCTACCGGTGCGAAAGCGCGTCCACATGCGCGTCCGCAGGCGCACGAAGGCATCGCTCCCCAGGCGCTCAGGGATCAGCCGCGCCGCCTGCGCGCCGCGCGGATAGATCGCGGCATTGGTGAGCTGAGCCTGCACCAGGGACTGCGAGGCGGCGTTGCCATTGGGAAAATGGATGGCGTTGGCGTTCTGCGCGGCAACTGCCGCGTCCATGAGGAAGTTGATGAAGCGGCGTGCATTGTCCGGATGCGGCGCATCGCTAACGATGGCCGCGGTGTCGATCCACATCACCGCGCCTTCGCGCGGGATGCTGTAGCCGATGGCGCGGTTGGCGCCCGCGATACGCACCCGTTCCCTGACCTGCTGGGCATCGCCGTTGCTGGCGATGATCAGGCACAGGTCCCCTTCAGCCAGCTGTGCCACCAGCGAATCGCTGCCGATCTTGCGGATATAGGGCCGCACCGCCATCAGCGCCGCCCCCGCGCGCTCCAGCACCTTGGGATCCTCGCTGTCGGGCTTCTCGCCCAGCCACGCCAGCACGCTGGCCACGATCACGGCGGGCGACTCGTACAGGCCGATGCCGCAGTCAGCGAAGTGCGCGGCGACTTTCGGATCAAACAGCATCGCCCAGCTGTCCACCGGCGCCTCATGAAAACGCGCGCGGATCTGCGCCTCGTCATAGGCAAAGCCGGTGATACCCCAGGCATAGACGACGGCGTGCGCGTTGCCCGGATCATGCCGCGCCAGTTCGCCCATGATCACCGGATCCATGTTGGCGAGATTCGGCAGCCGCGACTTGTCCAGCGGGCTGATCGCTCCGGCCTGCTGCAGCATCTGCAGGTAGGACGCGGAGGGAAAGACGACGTCGTACCCGGAATGTCCGGCCAGCAGCTTTGCCGCCAGTGTCTCGTTGGAGTCGAAGACGCTGTAGTGGACGAGGATGCCGGTTTGCGCCTGGAACTGCTTCAGAACCTCCGGCTTGATGTAGTCATACCAGTTGTAGACGTTTACGACTTGCCCACCGCCATTGGCAGTAGCAGCGGTATGCGAGGCAGTGGACCCACTGCAGCCGCCCAGCAGCGCGCCGAGCAATCCGAGCATGATGGGCGCGATACGCATGGACGCCATGGTAGCGGAATCTCGCCTCCCCTATAGATCGCGGATCGCCGCGGCCGGCGGAATGGCGGCGGCTCGAAAAGCCGGCCACAGCACTGCGACCTGGCTGAGCGCAAGTACGATGACTGCACCGACTGCAATGTAGCCCGGACTCATGCGGGTGAGTGTCAAGGTCTTCGCCAACCAGGTGTTGCCGGCCAGACCGATCGCGATGCCAATTACGGCACCGGTTCCAGCAATCAGCAGGTTCTCGACCTGGAAATACCGCAGGATGTCCACGCGCCGCGCGCCCAGTGCGCGCCGCATGCCGATCTGCCTGCGTCGCTGCGCCACCCAGTACAACACCAGCCCGACGATGCCGCAGGCGGTGACGGTTAGCAGCAAGGCACACAGGCCGCCCAAGAGTATGCTCAGGGAACGTTGGCTTTGATAAGCCCGCTCGCGAGTCTCCCGAAACGGGGTCACGCTCATGATGATGCGTCGCCGCGTCACGGCATAGAGCCGGTCGCGCACTGCCCCCATCACCGTAGCGAGTTCGCCGGGACGAGTGCGCACCAGGTAGCTGGCATAGTTGCCGACGAACTGATGCGGCAGGAACATCGAGTTCTCAGGACTGGTCCCAAACTGGCTGAAGCTCGCCCAGGGTGACTGGGCCCGCTCCACGATGCCCACGACACGAATCGGAGCGGACGAATTTACGTAGACCACCTGACCCAGGGCATCACCGGAAGGGAATAGCGTGCGGGCAAGACCGCGCGTGAGCACGACGCTGGGCGCGGTCTCATCATCACCCATGTGCAGTTCCTTGACCTCGCCCGCGCTGAACCAGCGCCCCGCGATCAGTTTGACGCCGTATACCGCCAGCCCGTGCTCATCGACAAAATATTCCGCGGTCGATGCCGTGGGCTGTTTTTGGTCCGGCTTGACGTTGATTCCAGTCACAAAGGCAGATCCGCCCAGCGGGAAGCCGTTCGTGGCCTCGGCATCCAACACCCCCGGCAGCGAGCGCAGCGCGGCGATATCCGCCGTGGTGCGCGCCTTCAGATCGTCAGGCTGTCCCACCCAGGTGTTATTCACGGAAAAGACATTTGACTCGTCCATGCCACTGGGGCGCGCCATCTGCTCGCGGTATTGCTGAATGACCGACAGGCAGTTGCAGACGATCGCCAGCGTCAGGGCGATCTGCAGACCGATCAGCAGGGCGCCAACCTTGTTGCGGCGCAGAGCTGAGAGAATCGGCAGGATTTCCATGTCGTATCCCCTGCTACTGTGTTTTCAGCTGCCACGCCGGGTCCACGCGGCTGGCGCGCCAGACGGGGTAGAGCGCGGAGCACACCGTGGCACACACGGCAAGCACCACCGTAATCAGGATCATGCTGCCATTCAGGGAAGTGGCCAGACTCACGGCGCCGTTAGCGCCTGGGATCATGTGCAGCGCCCTCTGGCTGGCAAGTCCCGCAACCGTGAGCCCCAGTCCCAACACCCCTCCGGGCACGCCCACGACCGCCGTTTCAATCAGACACTGCACACTGATGTCCCACCGGGACGCACCCATGGCACGCCGTACGCCCAGTTCCCCCGCACGTCCTGAGAACCGGGCCAGCATCAGGCCGGCGGCATTGGTGAGGCAGACAAACAGGAATCCGAATGCCACCACGCTGCTCACGCGCAACGTATTCGGGACCGAGATCTCCAGGGCCATCCACTGATGCACATCGCGCAATTCCACCCAGGGCGGCCAGTGGAAGCGCCCCAGTTGGCGCTGCTGCGCAGCGTAGTTGTACAGGAATGCCTTGTAGGCGCGCGCCGCCGCTGCGGTTGGCAGTTCCACCCAGAACTGCAGCCAGATGCAACCTGAGGCGAGCTGGCCCTCCCAGCCGGGGCCAGGGCGGGCATTGCACATGATGGTGCCGCCGGCCTGCATCTGCCGGGCAATGGCGAGGGAGAAAGGCACGAACACATCCTCGGCATCGGCAAGTCCGCCGTTGCGCTGTCCCTGGGTCAGATCGTAGTAGTGCGGCACGGGGTTCCAGGCATCGATGACGCCGACGATCCGATAGTCGTGATCGCTCAGGCTGAGGGTTTTGCCGACCGGGTTGTCGTGGGGAAACAGTCGGTCCGCCAGCTTGGAACTCAGCACCACGACATTGGTTGCGCCTCGATCGTCGGCCGCAGTCCAAGGACCTCCCTGGCGGAATGGCACCTCGAACATTTGAAAGAAATCGGCATAGGCGGCACGGCCGCCGACCGGAAAGGGAACTCCATCGGAGCCCACCGCATCCAGCGAGACGCTATACATCGCGCTCTGGCGTACCGCCCGGTGCGCCTTCATGAGCGCCATGGCATCGGGGTAGGAGATCTGATCCTGCAACTTATAGCCTGCAGTCGTGGCGCCTGGTCGGGTCGGTGGTCCCCAGGCGTCGATCTGCGGCACGAACAGCTGCGCCGACTTGTCCGGAATGGGATCAACGGCGATGGCCCGCAAGGTGGTCAGCACCGTCATGGATGCGCCGATGCCGAAACCGACGACCGTCACCATCAGCGTCGTGAGGGCCACGTTGCGCTTGAGGCTGCGGAGCGCCAGTTCGAAGTAGTAGTTGAACATCGCCCTCCCCTCGCGATTCTCCGGCGTTACTGCGCCCGGGTCGCCACGATCGGCGGAATCGATGCCGCACGCAGCGCCGGCCACAGCACTGCCGCTTGGCACAGCACCACTACGATGAGCGCGCCGAGGCAGATGTAGGCGATGCTCATGCGGCTCATTTCAAAGCTCGCAGCAAGGCCGGTATTGATGAGCAGACCCAGGCCAATGCCCAGCATACAACCCATCCCCACGATCAGCAGATTCTCGGTATGAAAGTAGCTGAGGATGTCGGCTTTGCGGGCCCCGAGTGCCCGCCGCATGCCGATTTGGCGCCGACGCTGTGTGACCCAGAAGGCGGTCAGGCCAACGACGCCAAAGGAGGTGACGGCCAGCATCAGCGCACTCACCACGCCCAGCATGATGGCCATGGTGCGCGGCACCATGTAGGCAGCATGGCGACTTTCAGCAAAGGGCGTCACGCCCTGAATGACCCGGCGACTGTCGATGGCGAAAAGCCTGTCCTGCACCGAACGCATGGCCGAGTTCAGCTGTCCGGGTCGCGCGCGCACGACGTACATGGTTGTCTTGCTCAGTGGCAGCGCCGGCAGGAACACGGATAGATCGGTATTGCCGCCGTTGCTTGCCCACGGCGTCTGGGCCTTTTCAATCACGCCGATAATGCGACTGGATTCCGTGGGCTTGAAATACACAATCTGACCCAGCGCACTGCCAGCGGGAAACAGGGCCTTGGCCAGAGCCTGTGTAACGACGATCACGCCAGGCGTCTTGTTTTCATAGTAACGCAGCAGGCCCACCTCGTCTGCGTGGAACCACCGACCCGCAATCAACTTCAGGCCGAATGCGGCCTGCCCATGCTCATCGGTGTAATAGATTGCAGGAACGGCGGTCGGCGTGCGTTGATCGGGCTTGACGCTCATGGGCAGCGAATAGCCGCCGTTGTCCAGCGGAAAACTGATTGCGGAGAAAACGTCCACCACTCCCGGGACCGACCGCAGGGCCGCCAGATCGCCCCTGATCTGCGCCTCCAGGTTGGGCTGGTCCGCAATCCAGGCGGCTACGGCAGTAAAGATGTTGGTCTCATCAATGCCGCTGGGTTGCTGCATGCGCTGCACGAACTGCTGAATGACCGACAGGCTGTTACAGACAATGGCCAGCGTGAAGGCAACCTGCAGTCCGATCAGTATCGCCCCCAGCTTGCTTTTACGCAGCGCCCGCAGAATCGGCAGAATATCCATGCAATCCTCCTGGCAAGTCGCCGTTACTGCACTTTCAATTGCCAGGCGGGATGCACCCGGCTGGCGCGCCAGGTGGGATACAATCCTGCGGCGACGGTGACAACGACGCCCACCACCAGCGTGATCACCACCATGCCGGCATCGAGCGAGATCAGGTGCGCCACATCCACACCGCGTTGGCTGGCCTCTACCAGCAGCAAACGCAGGCCCGCCGCACCGGCAGCCGTGAGCGCCAGACCCAACAGCCCGCCCACCAGCCCGATCAGCAGAGTCTCCGTCACACACTGTCGGAAGATCGCGCCTCGGGAAGCACCCAATGCCCGGCGCAGCGCCAGTTCCCTGGCGCGGCTGGAGAACTTCGCCAGCAGCAGTCCCACCGCGTTGATGAGACAGACCACCAGGAAGCCGTCCGCCACGAACGATATGGCACGCACGGCGGGCGGCACCACGTCCATGTACCTCAGCCAGTCCTCGACATTGCGCAGCTCTACGCGGGGCGGCCAGTGAAATCGCCCCAATTGCCGCTGTTCATCGGCGTAATTGCGCAGGAAGCCCGCATAATCCCGCGCCTGCGCCGCCGTGGGCAACTCCACCCAGAACGCCAGCCAGACACACTCCGAGTTCAGGTGCGCCTCCCAGCCCCCGCTGGGCGCCGCCTGACAGTTCTCATTGCCATTGGTGTTGATGTGCCGGTCAATGGCCGTCGTGAATGGCATGAAGAACTGCTCACCTTCATTGAATCCTCCGGAGTACAGATCGTAGAAGCGCGGCATCGGTGCCCAGGGCTTGATGACGCCGACCACGCGATAGTCGCGGTCGCTGAGATTGATGACCTTGCCCACCGCATCCGTGTGGGGAAATACCCGATCCGCGAGCTTCGCGCTCAGCACCACGACATTGGCACGCTTCTCGTCGGCATCGCGGTTCCAGGCCGTACCCGAACGGAACGGCACATCGAACATGGCGAAGAAATCCCGATAGGTGGCCCGACCGGCGGCGCGAAACGAGCGGGCACCCACCGGGCTCACATCCTGACTGACCGGGTACATTGCAGACTGGCGGACGGCGCGCCGCGCCTGCATCAATGCCGCGGCGTCACGGTAGGTCAGCTGACCGAGCAGAGTGTCCCGGCCGGTCTGTCGGGATTGCGGACCCCACACATCGATCTGCGGAACGAAGAGCTGGTCGGATTTTTGGGGAATGGGATTGCCTGACATTCCCCGCAGCAGCGTATACACGGTCATCGAGGCGCCGATGCCGACACCCACCGCCGCAACCATGAGCGTGGTCAGGACCACATTGCGTCGCAGGCTGCGCGCAGCCAGCCTCAGGTAGTAGCCGAACATCACAGCCCCCGTGTCGCCAATGAAGGGGAAATGGAAGCCGCCCGGTAAGCGGGCCACAGGACTGCCAGTTGGCACAGGGCGAGAACGATGACCGCACCGATGGCGATGTAAACCCAGCTCATGCGATTGGTGCCCAGGTGCGTCGCCATCCACAGGTTCGCACCCAGGCCACCCAGGACGCCCAGCAACGCGCCGGTGCCGGCAATCAGCAGATTCTCGGTATGGAAATAGCGCAGGATGTCGCTGCGCCGCGCGCCCAGCGCGCGCCGCAGGCCGATCTGCCGCCGCCGCTGACTCACCCAGTACATGGTCAGGCCGACGGTGCCAAATCCGGTGATGGCCAGCATCAGTGCGCATACCGTCCCCAGCAACCAGCTCTCGGACTGCTGGATCTGGTAGGCGCGGGTGCGGGTTTCTGAAAACGGCATCAGCTGGTCGATGACCCGCTGGCGGGTGACCTTATAGAGCTGTTCGGGGACTGCACGCATGACGGCTGCCAGTTGGCCGGGTCGCGTGCGAACCATGTAGTTCATCTGGTTGGCCACGAACTGCAGCGGCAGGAACGTGGAATACTCTGCAAACGAGTCGCCAAAGCCCTGCGCCGGCCACGGCGTCTGGGCACGTTCCACCACGCCGATGACACGAACCGGCGCGTCCGTGATCATGTAGATCACCTGCCCGACCGCATCGCTCTTGGGAAAGAGCTTTTTGGCAAGCGCCGCCGTCAACACCGCACTGGGTGACCCCTTTTCGTCATCCATGTGCATCAGGTCGATCTCAGAGGATGAAAACCAGCGCCCCGCCACCAGCTTCAGTCCCATGGCGTCCAGCCCGTGCGCATCATTGAAGTACAGCGTCGTGGAAGTCGTGCCACCGTTGGTCTGCTCGGGCTTCAACCTGATGCCCCAGCCCCAGCCGCCACCGCGCAGCGGGTAGCTGTTGGTGGCCTCAGCATCCACCACGCCCGCAGTGTTGCGCAGCGCCGCCAGATCCGCCTCAATGCTGGCGTGCAGGTCCTGCGGATCGCCCACCCAGTGGTTCTGCAGCGTGAAGATATTGGCCTCATCAATGCCGGTCGGGCGGCCCATGACCGCGAGGTGCCCCTGGATGATTGACATCGCATTCGCAACCACTGCCAGCGTCAGTGCAATTTGCAGGGTCACAAGGATGGCGCCGGTCTTGTTGCGCTTCAGGGCGGAGAGGATCGGGATGATTTCCATGCTGGTCCTCACTGCGCCTTCAGTTGCAGGGCAGGCTGGACTCGAGTCGCGCGCCATGTCGGGTACAACCCGGAGCACAATGTCGCCCCCACGGCCAGTGCCACGGTCAAAGCCATGACTGAGGGATCCAGGCGCATCAGTCCACCGACGTACTCCGCCAGGAAGCCGAGGCTGGCGCGATTGGCCGCCAGACCCAGTGCCGTCAGCGCCAGGCCCAGCATCCCTCCCAGCACGCCCACCACCGCGGTCTCGGTCAGGCATTGCAGGAAAATATCGGACTTCGTGGCCCCAAGGGCCCGGCGAACGCCGAACTCATTGGCCCGCGCAGAGAACCGCGCCAGCATCAACCCGACCGCATTCACCAGGCACACGGTGAGAAAGCCGAACGCCAGCAGCGAATTGACGCGGACTTCATCGGGGATGATGTGCATGAGGGCCAACCATTGGTGCACATTGCTCAGCTGCACCAGCGGCGGCCAGTGGAAGCGCCCGAGGCGCTGCTGCTCCGCGGAGTAATTGAGCAGATACTGCTTGTAGTTGCGAACCGCTGCAGCATCCGGGAGCTCTGCCCAGAAACCGAACCAGATGCACTCACCCGACAGTTTCCCCGCCCACCCGGAAGCCGGCAGCGCCGCGCAGTTGTAGTTGCCATTGGTCTGCATCTGATGACCGATGGCCGTCGTCATGGGAATGAAGAAGTCCTCGACCGTTCCGAAGGCATTACCGTTGATGACATCGTAAAAACGCGGTGTCGGACTCCAGGCATCCAGTACGCCGGTGACGCGATACAACCGTCCCCCGAGACTCACCGTCTGGCCCACCGCAGCGCTGTGCGGAAACAAGCGTGCGGCCAGGGTCTTGCCGAGCACCACCACATCGGCGTGATCGTCTTCGTCCTTCACACTCCATGCCGCCCCGGACTGGAAGGGAACCTCGAACATCGCAAAGAAATCGCGGTAGGTTGCACGTCCCCCCTGCGAGAACGGAATGCCTTTCGACGGCGTCACGTCAAGCCCGACGGGGTACGTCGCCGCCTGACGTGGCGCCATGTGAGCCTGCATGAAGGCCGTGACATCCCGATAGGTGAACTGGGGAGGCAATCGAACCTCTCCCGTCTGACCCTTGGGCCGCGTATTCGGTCCCCATATATCAATCTGCGGTACGAAGAGCTTGTTGGATTTATCGGGAATGGGATCGCCCGACATGGCGATCAGGACCGTCAGCACCGTCATATAGGCGCCGATCCCGACCCCCACTGCGGCAATGATGAGCGACGTCAGGATGACGTTGCGTCGCAATGTCCGCAGCGCAAGGTGCAAGTAGTAACCCAACATGGCGGGTGCGCTCCTAAACTGTCGGGCGCGGGGCCGCGTTCTCAACCAGATGGGTCGGCGCCTCGAGATCAATGACCTGGCCATCCACTATGCGCACTTCACGCTGCGCCCGGGCCGCAAGCTCCGGGTCATGTGTGACCATGACGATGGTGGCACCATCCCGATGCAGCTCTTCCAGCAACTGCATGACTCCGCGGGCCATCTGGGTGTCGAGATTTCCCGTGGGCTCGTCCGCGAGCAGCAGCCTGGGGCCGCCGGCCAGCGCGCGGGCGATGGCGACGCGCTGCTGTTGACCGCCCGACAGCTCCGCCGGGTAGTGCTTGGAACGTGCCAACAGGCCGACGCGCTCGAGCGCCTCGTTGATGCGCTTGCGACGCTCGGCGCCGGGCAGCCGGCGGTAGCGCAGCGGCACGTCGACGTTATCAAACACGTTGAGATCGGGAATCAGGTTGAAGGACTGGAAGATGAACCCGATCTTCTGGTTGCGCAGCCGCGAGCGCTGATTGTCGTTGAGGCCGTGGACATCGGCGCCGTCCAGCTGGTACTGCCCGCCGGTGAATTCCTCGAGCAGGCCGGCGATGGTGAGAAAGGTGGTCTTGCCGGAACCTGAAGGACCGGTCACGGCGACAAACTCGCCCTCCTTCACGTGGATGGAGAAGTCCCGCAGGGCGTAGGTCTCGACCACTTCGGTGCGGTAGACCTTGGACAGATGAGTCATCTTCAACATACGTTTCTCCGTATCCTTCAGTGAGTGACGATGACGCGATCCGCGCCATTGAATGCATCCGAACCTGAGACCACGACTTCGTCGCCGACGTTCAGGCCATCGAGGATCTCGACCTTCTGCACGCTCTGCGCACCCAGGCGCACCGGGCGCCGTTCGGCTACGCCGTCATGAACCAGATAGGCGAAGCCCGCGTCCTGGTCCACGAAGCTGCCACGCTCGACCATGAGAACGTTGTCGCGTTTATCAATCAGAATGCGCACCGCGAGGCGCTGGCTCTGCCGCAGGCCCTCAGGCTGGGGTCCTGTGAACCGCAGGCGTGCGGTAACTTCGCCCGAAACCACTTCGGGCGAGACGCCACTCAATGTGGCCGGCCACTGTCGGCCATCGCCCTCCAGCGTAGCCGCCATCCCCGGCTGCAGGTCGCGCGCCAGGCTCTCCGGCACCTTGATCTCAACTTCCAGATTCGACAGATCAATGACGGTGAGCAGTGGCGCGTCCTTGGCCACACTCGACCGCTCGGCGACCTGGACCTGGCCCACGCGGCCAGCCACCGGTGACTGCACCTGCAGGGCATCGACCTGCCGCTGCAGGTCGCTCACGACCAGCTGCTGGCGGTCGAAGAGCGCCTTCTTGCTGCTGACATCGAACTGGGTCTGTTTCGGCCCTGCTTCGTCGTCCGCCTGCGCCTGCCTGAAGGCGAAGTCCGCTTTCTCCAGGTCGTCCTTGGCCTTGAGGGCCTGCAGCTCGGTATAGGCACCCAGCTCAAAGGCCTTGGCGCTGCGATCCGCCTCGCGCTGCGCCGTGGTCCGATCGACCCTGGCCTGTTCGAACTTGTCCGAAAGGTCGCGCAGCTTGCTGGCGGCATCCAGTTGGGCACGCTGCCAGTCGACCCGCATGCTCTCCAGCGACGCCCGCTCCTGCGACAGTTTCGCGGTGAGATCGGGACTATCGATCATGGCCAGGACCTGGCCTTTCTTCACCGCATCCCCGGCGTGGACGCGCAGCGTGATGATGCCGGTCTCGATGGCATAGAGGGTGGGACTCGAGGCCGCGACCACCTGGCCATCAGCGGCCACGTCGCGTACGAAGAGGCCCCGCTCGACCGTGGCGATGGTGAGTCGCGAGCGATCCACTGAACTGTTGATGCCGCTGAAGCGCAGCAGCCAGGTCACGAGCGCCACGAGGGCGACTGCGGCGCACGCCCCGACGATGATGAGGCGCCGGTGACGCCGCAGCGCCGAGGGCTGCGCGAGCTGCGTGTCCTGGCCAGCCGTGTCACGCATCCGTATCGATTCCGCCTCGGAATCAAAGTCTTTGAATTTGGACATTTGAATGTTTGCCAGGGATAACGTTACGGGGTGCGTTCGACCAGCAGCGCGTCGATGGCGGCGAGGTCGGCTTCGGCCAGACGGCCCGCCTGCTGCTTGAGGGTCAGGAGCGAGGTGAGGTAATCGTAGCGCGTCTGGCTGTAGAGCAGCTGCGCGATGAAGTACTGGTTCTGCGTGGAAAGCAGGTTGTACTCGGCGCCCGTGCCGAGTGAAAATTCCAGGCTGCGTTTGCTCGCCTCGACAGAGGTGCCAGCCGAATCCAGGCTGCGGCGCGCCGCCGCGATGCGTGAAATACCCGTCACGACGCCCCGGTAGGAGGAGCGCGTGAGCCGCTCGGTGTCGCGCTGCGCCCCGTCATACAGTGCCAGCGCCTGTTTCCACAGCGCGCGCGCCTGGCGCACCTGGGAGGCCACCGCGCCGCCCTGGAACAGCGGCCAGGTGACCGATACCCCGATCTGATCGTCCTCGGATCTGCCGCCAATGGTGAGGTCCCCAAAGCCACGGGTGTGGCCGGCGGCGAGCACCACGGACGGCAGCGCCTTGCCAACCTGCGCATCGATTTCGCGATCGGCGGCATCGACCTGAAGTTGCGCGGCCCGCACCAGTGGATTGTCCTTCAGGGCCGCGCTGACCCAGTCGTCCACCGATGCCGGATCGGGGGCTTCAAGGGGAATGGAATCGCGCAGCGCCGCAACCAGTGTCGCGGGCGCCCCGGTCACCTCGCTCAGCAGCAACTCGGCATCCTCCAACCCGTTCTGCGAGTCGATGACGGACTGCGCAGTGGCGTCGTAGTACGCCTGGGCCTGATCGGAGTCCGCGCGCGGTCCGACGCCGGTCTGCTGCCGGCCCCGCGCCTGGTTCAGCAGCACGCTGTAGGACTGCCGCGCGCCCTGGTTGGTCACCAGGGCGTCGTGCGCCGACAGCACGCCGAAGTAGGCCTGCGCCACCCGCAGCAGCAGCGATTGCTGCGCCGCCAACAAATTGGCCTCGGCGGCCGCAGCGGTCGCACTCGCCGCCCGCAACTGGCTGAAGGACTGAAAACTCCACAGCGTCTGCGAAAGGTTCAGGCCATAGCCGTGGCCGTCTCCAAAGCAGACCTGCGTGGCCGCACCGGCGGCAATCTGGCAGCCCGTGATGGTCGTGCTCGCCACGGTCTGGGGTGCGATCAGTTGCTCACCCAGGCGCTCGCGTTCCGCCGAAGCGTTGGCGCTCACCTGCGGCAGCAGCACGGCCAGGGCCTGCGGCCTAGCCTCGATGGAAGCGTCGCGCTGCGCCAGGGCGGCCTGCAGGGTCGCGTCGTGTTTCTGGGCCAGGTGGTACAGCTGCAGCAGGTCATTGGCCGACGCCGCAGGCGCCGCGCACACCAGGCCGGCCGCTAGCAGCAGTCCCCACCATCCCGCACGCGGCGTACGACCCATCGTTGTTTTGCGCCAATTCTTATGATCCCAAGCTCCGACAGCAATCGGCGTGCCAGGGTTCAATGGCGGTGTAACTGACTGTTTATACTTGATTGTTTTGGATGTATCAGGCCGCAGTGAGTGTCCGCGGACACTGTTACGGACACCTTCCCGGACACCGTGCTTGGCGCTCACGGGTCGCGCCCCGTGGCTGCGGCCGGTAGGATGGCCCGTTTGAGTCGCGTGGACACACTTTCCGCGCATGCGGAAATTGCTTGAAAACACCCGGCGGCCTGCAGCCCCTGATCGAAGATGGGGTCATCGACGAAGTCCTGCGTTCATTGAAAAGCGGCAAGGAAGCCACGGTATACGTGGTGCGCACCGGGGAACGCCGGCTGTGTGCCAAGGTCTATCGGGACATGGGCCAGCGCAGCTTCCAGAAACGCGCCCAGTACCAGGAAGGGCGCAAAATCCGTGGTAGCCGCCAGGCGCGCGCCATGGGCAAAAGTACCCGCTTCGGCCGCCGCGAGCAGGAAGCCGCCTGGAAAAACGCTGAAGTGGATGCGCTGTACCGCCTGGTGGCCGCGGATGTGCGCGTGCCAAAGCCCTATGGCTACTTCCACGATGTACTGCTGATGGAGATGGTGACCGACTCGTATGGTGACCCGGCCCCGCGCCTGGGCGAGATCGACCTCTCAGCCGACACCGCTGCGGAGTACCACGGCTTCCTGATCCGCCAGGTGGTGCGGATGCTGGCCATCGGCCTGATCCACGGCGATCTGTCAGAATTCAACGTACTGGTAGGACAGGACGGGCCTGTCATCATCGACCTACCGCAGGTTGTGAATGCCGCCGGCAACAACGGCGCTCTGGCCATGTTACAGCGCGACGTCAATAATCTGCGCGGGACGCTCGGCCGCTTTGCACCGCAGCTGCTGGACACGCAATATGCGCGGGAAATGTGGTCCCTGTTTGAAAAGGGGGAACTGCATGCCAACAGCGAGCTTACGGGGACCTTTGCCCAGGACCTTTCCAGTGCCGACACCGACGGGGTACTACAGATTGTCGACGATGCGCGGGAGGAGGCCGTCCGCCGCCAGTTGGGGCGGGAAAATGGCTAAACGCAACACACCGGGCCGGTCATGCGGTATCTTGGCGGTCGACACCCTGACCTTGCGCCGGGTGTCCGCAGTAACGCCATTGCTAGAAAGGGGCAGCGGATGCGCTTGAGCAAGACCGGCTACTACGCCGACTTCTACATCTACGCCACGGTAGTGGTGACCGTCACCGTGGTCATGGCCTGGCGAAATACCGCCTACGAGACCTCGATCTGGCTGCTCACCGCGGCCGCCGGCGGCCTGGCCTGGACCTTTTTCGAGTATCTGCTGCACCGCTTCGTGCTGCACCAGATGCCACCCTTCGCGGCCATGCATGACGCGCACCACGAGGCGCCACTGGCCTTCGTCGGCACACCCACCTGGCTGAGCATGGGCGTCATTCTGGGCGTGGTGTTTCTTCCGACCTGGCTGCTGGGTTCGTTCAACGCGGCCAGTGCCCTGGCGGTGGGCGTGATGACCGGGTTCTTCTGGTACGGGCTCGTGCACCATGCCATTCACTATCGCAAGCCACGGGCCATCGCCACCCGGCTGCTGCTGGCATCGCGGCGGCACGCCCAGCACCATTACTCGAACCAGTCCGGTAATTTTGGCGTCACGACCTCGTTCTGGGATCACGTCTTCGGCACCACGCTGAACGTGGCCACGGATCGAACGGTCAGCGCCGATTAGCGGCCGCCCGGCGCCGGTCCGTTAGGACTTGCGGCGCTTGAAGAATGCCTCGACGCGTTGCAGGGCATCCGGCGCCAAGCCCTCGTTCTTGAACAGTTCCAGTTCATGGGCGTCCGCCAGCGGCAGCCCATCACTGGCCAGCAGGGCGCGCTTGTTCAGCTGGTTGGAATACCAGGAATTGGCCACGATATCGGCGGCCAGGGCCGCAAGCTCCGCCTCGAAACGCTCCTCCGGATAGCAGAAATTGACCAGGTGCATGGCCTGCGCCTGCAGCCCGTTATAGGGGCGGCAGGTGAGCATCATCTCATTGGCCTTCGCGGTGCCCACCCGATGCGGCAGGCGCAGGCTCAGGCCCCAGATCGGTGTCAGCCCCCAGCGCGCATACATGTCCGAGAAGCAGGCCGACTCGGTGGCCACAATGAGATCCGCCGCCAGCGCCAATTCCAGTGATCCCGTGGAACACTGGCCCTGCACCGCCGAGATCACCGGCTGTGGGAGCGCCGCAAGTTTCTCGATGATCTCCGATTCGTAGTGCGGCTTGCCGTGCGCCCTGACGTGGTCGCGCACCTCCTCCATGTCGTAGCCGGCTGAAAAATTTCCGCCCGATCCGCGCACGATCACCAGCCCGACCTTGCGCTGCTCGCGCGCCAGATGGTCCAGGTGCTCTTCGAGCGCCTCGAAGACCTCCTTGTTCAGCGCGTTCAGCTTTTCGGGACGATTTAAAATCAGGGTCGCCACCCCGCCCTGGTCCTGTCGCAACACCAGATCGCTCATTGGGCTTTGCCTCCTTCGCGGTTCCACCAGCCCCCGCCCAGCGCCTGGAACAATGCGGCGCTGTCGGCATATCGATTCGCCTGGGCCTGAACCAGATTGATGACGACCTGCTGATAGCTCTGTTCGGCGCTAATCACGGCCGTGGTGCTCGTGGTTCCCAGTTCGCGCTGACGCTCGGTCAGTTCCAAGGTGCGCTGGGCCGCGGCGGCGGCCGTGGCATCGGCGTCGAGGGCGGCGGCATCCTCGCGCAACGCCTGCAGGGAATCGGCCACATTCTGGCAGGCCAGGATCACCGCGGCCCGATACTGCGCCGCCGCCTGATCCAAGGCCGCATCCGCGGCGCGCTTGCGATGCAGGAGGGCCCCGGAATCAAACAGAGTCTGGGTAAGTGACCCACCCAGCGACCAGAACCCGGTGTAGGGGCCGAACAGACCGCTCATCTGCAACGCACTGGACCCCAGCGTGCCATCGATGCTGAACTGCGGCAGCATGTTCGCCAGCGCCACGCCCACCTGGGCCGAGGCGGCATGCAGGTTTTCCTCGGCCATCCGTACATCCGGCCGCTGCACCACCAGGGCGCTAGGCACGCTCAGCGGCAGCTCGCGGGGCAATGTCAGGTCTGACAGGGCGAACTGCGCGGCCGGCGCGTGGGCCGGCAGTCGCCCCATGAGCGCCGCAAGCTCATCGCCCGTCTGCGCCAACTGCTTGCGCAGGGGTGGCAGGGTCGCGGCCGTCTGCGCCATCAACGACTGCTGGGTCAGCAGGTCGAGTTGACTGGCCGTACCAGCGCCACGCTGGCGCTGCACGAAGTCCAGCAACTGCTGCTGCAGCTGCAGCAGCCGGTCGGTCGCGTCGATCTGGCCGCGCAGGGAGGCTTCCTGGATCACCGTGACCACCACGTTGCTGCTCAATGTCAGATACGTCGCCTCGAGCTGGAAACGGGCGGCCGCGGCTTGCGCCAGTGCCGATTCATTCGCACGTCGCACCCCGCCGAAGACATCCGGCAGATAGCTCACGGTGAGCTGCGCGGTGTACAGGTCAAAAGTGGGATCGGCAGCAACGGTCGGCGGCGCAATGGCGCCGCTGGCGTTCTTGGCCCGGGCGGCGCTGAAACCGCCCTGCGCCGTCGGCAGCAGCGCGGTGCGCTGTGCCAGATACAGTTCGTGCGCCTGGCGCAGCGCCGCCCGGGCCGCATCGACGTCGGGATTGGCGCGCAGGGCTTCTGCGACCAGTTGATCAAGCTTGGGTGACTGGAACAGGGTCCACCACTGATCGGGAATCTTCAGATCGGCAACCAGACGCTGGGTATCAGCTCCTGACCCGATGACGGCGGCGCTCGCCGGGGCTTGCTCATAACCCGAATCCGTCGGTGCGGCCGGCCGCTGGAAGTTCGGACCCACCGCACAGGATGACAGGGCCGCGGCGAAGCAGAACTGCGCGCAGGCAACGGCGGGGCGCGGCTTCAATGACTTTGCCATGCTGATTTCCCGCCGCGCGCTTCGGCCCAGTGTTCGATCACGTGATACATCGCCGGCAGCACGATCAGGGTCAGGAACGTCGACACCAACAGCCCGCCGACCACGACGGTGGCGATCCCGCGCTGGACGTCGCTGCCGACTCCAGTATGAATGGCTGCCGGCAGCATACCCAGGCTCGCGACCGTCGCTGTCATCAGTACCGGCCGCAGCCGTTCGGTGGCTCCCTTCATGATGGCCTCGTGCAGCTCCAGGCCGGATTTTCGCATCCGGTTCAGATTGGAGACCATGATGATACCGTTCTGGACGGCGACGCCGAACAATGCAATGAAGCCCACACCGGTGGCCACATTGATGTGCTGCCCGGTCAGATGCAGCGAGATCAGTCCGCCCAGCGTCGCCAGCGGCACGACGCTCAGTATCAGCAGCGCCTGGCGGAACGAGTGCGTGCCGATGGTCAGGAAGATCAGCATCAGGCCCATGACCAGACCCAGGATGATGAGCAGTCGCGATTCGGCACGGCGCTGGTTCTCGAACTGCCCGCCCCACTCCAGCCGGATGCGGTGGGGATCGAAATGCACCTGCGTGGCAATCTTCGCCTGGACCTCGGCTAAGTAGCTGGTGAGGTCCCGATCGCGATTGTCGATGGCAATGGTCAGATTGCGTTGCCCGTTCTCACGCGTGATGGTGCTCTCGCCCATGCGCTCGCGAACCTCGGCCACCTGCGCCAGCGGCACCTGCGTGCCGCCGGTGGTGACCACCGGCAGGTCACTGATGGCCGCGGCACTGGCCCGCGCCGACTCATCAAAACGCACCGTCAGCGGATAGGTCCGCTCCCCGACGTATACCGTGGACACCGGCGCCTGGCCGATGCCGGTCTGGATGACGTTCTGGACATCCGTCATGTTGATGCCGTAGCGCGCGGCTTTGTCGTGATCGAGCTTGATCTCGATCTGCGGTACCGGCGGCTCCTGGAACAGCGAGGCACTGGCGGTGCCGCGCACGCCATCCAGTACCTGCACGATCGCTCCCCCGACCCGCCGCAGTTCATCCAGATCATCACCGTAGATCTTGACCACCAGCGCACTGTGCGCACCGCCGATCAGATCGTTGACGCCGTCGATGATGGGCTGGCTGATGCCGATTGAGTATTCGGGCAGTTTCCGGGCGAGATCCTTGCTGAGCCTGTCGAGGAAGGTCTTCTTGTTCTCATGGTCAGGCCAGGTGTCGTAGGCCTTCAGACCCACCGGCGCCTCGATATGCGACATGGTCCAGGGGTCCGTGCCGTCATCATTGCGTCCGACCTGGGTTACGACATAGGAGACCTCAGGGTGCTTGAGAATCGCGCGCCGCAGATCGCTGGCCATGTCGCTGGCCTTGTTCAGCGAGATGCCGGTCGGCAGCTGCACCTGCAGCCACAAGGCACCCTCGTCAAGGTCCGGCAGGAACTCGCGGCCGATGCTTCCGCCCAGTGCGATCACGGACAACAGCGCGAAGGCCACCACGCCGTAGATGATGCGCGGCTGATGCAGACAGCTGGCGAGGATGCGGTCATAGAACTCGGTGAGCTTCTCCAGCCAGCGGTTTTGATAGACCCTGCCGGGCGCACGGAAGGCGAAATAGGCGAGTCCGGGCACCAGCGCCAGGGTCGTCAGCAACGCACCGAACAGCGCATACCCCATGGTATAGGCCATGGGCGTGAACAGTTTGGCCTCGGCGCGCTCGAAGGAGAACAGCGGCAGGTAGGCGGTGATGATGATGAGGCTTGAGAAGAAAATCGGCCGCGTCACCTGCAGCGTTGCCGCCCGCACCTCGCTCTCGCTCAGTTCCTCCTCCGGCATGGCTTCGCGCCGGCGCAGGATGGCTTCAGTGACGACAATGGCGCCGTCCACGAGAATGCCGAAATCGATGGCGCCCAGCGACAGCAGGTTCGCCGACACTTTGGTCAGATCCAGCAGCGAGAACACCGCAACCAGGGCCAGGGGAATCGTGACCGCCACCACCAGCGCGCTGCGCGGACTGCCGAGGAAGACGATCAGGATCAGGAATACCAGCGCGATGCCTTCACCGATGGTGTGCCCGACCTTGCTGATGGTCTGGTGCACCAGGTCATCACGGTCCAGGTACGGCACGATGCGCACGCCCTGCGGCGCCAGCTGCGCGTTGAGCTCGACCACCTTGGCATGCAGGCCGCGCAGGGTCTGCGACGGATTGTGGTACTTGAGCATCAGCACGATGCCTTCGACCGTGTCCGGATTGGCGTCCTTGCCCAGTATTCCCTCGCGCTCCTGGTGGCTGAGCACCATGTGACCCAGATCGCTGATCCGCACCGGCGCGCCATTCACCTGGGTCACCACGATCGAGCCGATGCCCGCGAGGTCGTGCAGCAGGCCTACGCCGCGAACCACGAAGCTCTGCTCGCCGCGCGATACCCGCCCACCTCCGGCATTGCCGTTGTTGTTGTTGATCGCGTTGATGACATCCGTGATCCCCAGGCCATAGTGCTGCAGCTGCTGCGCACTGAGGTTCAGCTGGTACTCGGTGGTGAAGCCGCCGAAATTGGTGTCATCCACCACGCCGGGCACGGACTTCAGGGCCGGGATGACCGTCCAGCGCTGGATCTCCGACAGTTCCTGCAGATTCTTGCGGTCCGACTCCAGGGTGTAGCGGTAGATCTCACCGCCCGGTCCCGCCACCGGATCCAGCGCGGGCGACGCCCCGGGGGGCAACGCTGCCTGGTTGATGCGCTCGAGCAGGCGCTGGCGCGCCCAGTAATCCTCGTAGCCGTCGCGGAACAGCACCGTGATCAGTGACAGCCCGAAAGTGCTCGAGGAACGCATCAGCAGCAGTCCCGGGGTGCCGTTGATCTGGCGCTCCAGCGGCACGGTGATCAGCTGCTCGACCTCCTCGGCCGCAAGCCCCGGCACCTGGGTGGTGACCTGGGCCGCGACGTCGCCCAGTTCCGGGTAAGCCTCAACCGAGAGCGTCTCCCACGCGTAGATCCCGAAAGCACTGAGCAGCACGGCGAGCAGGATCGCTGCCATTCGATGGTGCAGGCAGAAGGCTACGAACTGGTCAATCATTGAGCAGGATTCCGCCCTCGACGACGACCTGCTCGCCGGCCGCTACCCCGGACAGGATGACTGCGGTTGCGCCCTCGCCCAGGCGCAGCTCGACGACCCGCCGCGTGAAGGTCCACGGCGCCGTCGCCACGAACACGCTGGTGCGGTCATTGTTCATCAGCAGCGCGGAGGTGGGTACGACGACCTGCGAATTGGGTGGTCCGAGCAGCGTCACCGTGGCGAACATGTTGGGGCGCAGCGCATAGTCCGCATTGGGAAAGGCGATGCGTACCTTGTCGCGGCGCGAATCCGGCTCCACCACATCGGCGACCGAGGTGATCCGGCCATGCAGAACCTTGCCAGGATAGGCACTCAAGGTCACCTGCGCGTCCTCGCCGGTGGTCACACGCCCCAGATCCTTCTCGGCCACCAGCGCCGTCACCCATACCGTGCTCAGGTCTGCGATGGTCATCAGCGGCTGGGTGGCGTCATTGACCATGTTGCCGCGCGCGACGTTCACGGCGGTGATGCTGCCGCTCACCGGCGCGCGCACCACCAGCTTACCGGCAGGGCTGTCATCCGTGGACGCCGCGCCAAGCGCCGCCAGTCGCGCCTGGGCCCGTGTGGCCTCGGCCTGCGCCTGCGCGTGTTCACTGCGCGCCTGATCCAGATCGCGGTCGGAGATCACCCCGATCAGGTGCTGCTGCTCCTGTCGTGCCAGGTTCTTGGCAGCGAGCGCCAGTGCATCGACGGCTTTGACGTTGTCATCGTTGGCCTGCGCCAGATCAGGCGAATCCAAAATGGCGACGACCTGGCCCCGGGTGACGCGCTGCCCCAGCGCAACCGGCAGCGCCTCGACGCGTCCGGGAAGCGGTGCCAGCACCGCCGCCGTGACCGCGGGGTCGGACTCCACGACGCCGGGACTTTGCAGCTCGGCGCTGACCGCTTGCGCTCGGGCCGGCTGCACCACGATCCGGCCGCGCAGGGCCGAACCTTCGGGGATGAATATGGCATCACCCTTGCGCACCGGGCCGCCGGACTCGTCCAGCGGGTGGGCATTGCCGCCGAACAGCCCGAAACCGTCGGTGTAGACGATGATCACGAACAGCACGCCGAGCAGGATTCCGCCCCACATGAACGCCCGGCCACGCGCCGTCGGCGTATGGTCATGAAGATCCACGGCTAACTCCCTTCAAAAACTTTGCCCAGTGAGCACCCTGGAGTTACTTTAAGGTCAAGAGCTTTCGGGAGCCGGACATGACAGACCTGACCATCGGTGCCCTCGCCCGCCGCATGCAGTGCCCGGCCGAGACCATTCGCTTCTACGAGCGTGAGGGCCTGTTGCCGCCGCCGGCGCGCTCCGGCGGCAATTATCGCCTGTACGGCAAGCCGCATCTGGAACGCCTGGCATTCATCCGCCGCTGCCGCTCGCTCGACATGACGCTCGATGAAATCCGGGTGTTGTTACAGTTACGTGACAAGCCGGCCGACAACTGCGCCGAAGTGAATGGCGTACTCGATGAACACATCCAGCACGTGGCCGACCGTATCGCCGACCTGCGTACCCTGCAGACTCAGCTGCGCGACCTGCGCCAGTTGTGTGTCAGCGCGGGCGCGGAGGGCTGCGGGATACTCAAGGAGCTGGCACGCGGCACCGAGGTGCCACGGGCGCCGGGCGCCGCCCGCCACGTGCGTGGCTCGCATTCGCACCGCAGCCGCTGAACCTCATTCATCGGCAGCCGCCAGCGACTTCTGCAGCGCCTCGAGTTCCTCGCCGCCGGCCAGCCATTGGGCTTCGATGCGCTGGGTGTCGCGGGCCAGTTGCGCTTGTTGCTCCAGAAGCTCGCGCAGGCGGGTCCTGGCGCCCTCGGCGTAGAGCTCCGGGGCCGCCAGCGCCGCCTGTACCTGTTGCGAGTCCCGCGCCAAGCTGTCCAGCTGCTTTTCAAGTCCGGCCAACTGCGCCTTCAAGGGACTGAGCGCCGCACGTCGTTGCGCCTGTTCGCGGCGGCGCCGGCGCCGCGCCTGCGCCGAGTCGCCGACCGACTCATCCGCCGCATCATCGGCTTGAACATCAGGATCCGCGCCAGCCAGCCATTGCGCATAGTCTTCCAGGTCACCATCAAAGGGCTGAACGCGTCCGCCGTGCACCACGTACAACTGGTCCGCCACGGTGCGCAGCAGATGCCGATCGTGTGACACCACCACGACGGCGCCGGCATAGTCCTGCAGCGCTACCGCGAGCGCCTGGCGCATTTCCAGGTCAAGGTGGTTGGTGGGCTCATCCAGCAGCAGCAGGTTGGGCCGCCTGAAGGTCACCACCGCCAGCATCAGGCGCGCCTTTTCGCCACCGGAAAACGGCGCCACGGGTTCAAACACCCGATCGCCCGTGAAGCCGAAGCCCGCCAGAAAATCCCGCAGCTCCTGCTCGGTGGCGCGCGTGCCCAGCACCCCGCCGAGGCGTTTCAGGTTGCCCAGCGCGCTATCCTCACCCACCAGCTGCTCGAGCTGGTGTTGCGCGAAGTACCCCAGCGTGAGGTCGCGCGCCCCGGTGCGCGTGCCCGACACGGCGCCAAGTTCCCCGGCCAGCAGTTTCATGAGCGTGGATTTGCCGGCGCCGTTGCGGCCCAGCAGCGCAATGCGCTCACCGGGGGCGAGGGTCAGATTCACGCCCTGCAGCATGACGCGCTCGCCGTAACCCACCGACTGGTTTTCCAATGCCAGCAGCGGCCGCGGCAGTTTGTCAGGCTGCAGGAATTCAAATTCAAACGGCGAATCTACGTGCGCCGGGGCAATGCGCTGCATCCGCTCCAGGGCCTTCAGGCGGCTCTGGGCCTGCCGGGCCTTGGTCGCCTGCGCGCGGAAGCGCTCGACAAAGGATTCCATGTGCCAGATCTGCTGCTGCTGGCGCGTGAACAGCGCCGACTGCTCGGCCAGCTCCGCGGCACGCTGCTCCTCGAAGGCCGAGTAGTTGCCCCGATAGGCGCGGGCCCTGGCGTGCTCGATATTCACCACGCGATTCACGATGCGATCCAGGAACTCGCGGTCATGGGCGATGAGCAGCAAGGTTCCGGGGTAATCGATCAGCCAGCGCTCCAGCCACAGGATGGCATCCAGATCCAGGTGATTGGTGGGCTCATCCAGCAGCAGCAGGTCCGAACGGCACATCAGGGCCTGGGCGACATTGAGGCGCACCCGCCAGCCGCCGGAGAAGGCGCGCACCGGGCGGGTCTCATCGGCGCTGGTAAATCCCAGGCCATGCATCAGTCGCCCGGCGCGGCTGCGCGCATCGTAGCCACCCACTGCCGCATAGCGGCCATGAAGCTCCCCTATCCCCGCTCCGTCATCGCGAGCCTCGGCCGCGGCGATCTGCCGCTCAAGCGTCCGCAGCTCCGCATCACCATCGAGCACGAATTCGATGGCGGCCTGCTCGCTCGCCGCCAGCTCCTGGGAGACATGCGCAATGGCCATCCCGGAGGGCATGTCGAAGCTGCCCGAATCCGGGTGCAGAACGCCGCGCACCAGTGCCAGAAGGCTGGACTTGCCGCTGCCGTTCTCCCCGGTGATGCCGACCTTCTCGCCACGAAACAGGCCGAAGCTGGCGTCGGCGAACAACACCCGGGGCCCGCGCCGGAGGGTCACTGCGGTGAAATTCAGCATGCTGGAGAAGCCGTTTTGCGCATAATGGCGAACCCTTCGGAGACCCCATGATCAATTCCAGCAATCTGGCGCCCATGGTCCTGGTCACGGCCATTGTCGTCTTCGGCATTTACCGGCGCGTGCGCCGCAATATCGGCCGGCAGACCCTGACCGCGGGCCGGCAGTATGCCCGCATGGGCATTTTCACCGCGATTTGCCTGCTGCTGCTGCTCGCCAGCGGGCACGCGTTGCAGCCAAGAGCAGTGGCCTACATCGCCAGTGGCCTCATCGTGGGCGCGGCCGTGGGCTGGTTTGCACTGCGGCACACCGAGTTCGAGGCGACGCCGGAGGGTTACTTCTACACGCCGCATCTGTACATCGGCATTGCGGTCACGGCGCTGTTCATCGGACGCATCCTGTACCGCTTTGCAGTGCTGTACAGCGTTGCAGGGAATATGGGCACTGGTCAGCCCCCGCCGGCACCGGACAGCAACCCGCTGACCTTCGGGATCCTGTTCCTGACCGCAGGTTATTACATTGTGTACTGCACAGGTCTGTTGCGATGGTTGCGCACGGCCCAGGCGTCCGTGGGTGCTAAACTGGCACCGACAGCGCCAGACGGCGCTTAGTCCAATCCACTTTGAGGGGAGATACCATGAATCGCTTGTTGATGGCTGGTCTTCTGTCCTGCGCGGTAAGCGCCCAGGCCCTGGCTGCGCTGCCCGCGGGCACCGTTGCTCCAACTTTCAATACCCGGGCCTCATTGGCCGGCAAGGAATTCACCTACGACCTCAGCAAGGCGCTGAAGAAGGGTCCGGTGGTGGTGTACTTCTACCCGGGTGCGTTCACCGGCGGCTGCAACATCCAGGCACACACCTTCGCTGAGAACATGGATAAGTTCAAAAGCGCCGGTGCCACGGTCATCGGCGTCTCCCTGGACAAGATCAAGACGCTGGATGAGTTCTCGGCGGATCCGGCGTACTGCGCCGGGAAGCTCCCGGTGGCATCCGATGCCGATGGCAAGATTGCCGCGAGTTACCAGCTCAAGATCATGAAGCTGCCCGAGGGCAAATCCATCCCGAACTCCAAGGGTGACATCATCGATCACGATTTCGCCGAGCGCACCACGTTCATCGTCACCAAGGACGGCAAGATCGCGGCCACCGTGGGCGGGGTCAAGCCCGATGAGAACGTGATGAAGTCTCTGGACATCGTGCAGAACCTGGCCGCCGGCAAGCCCGCGGGCTGATCCAGACATCAGCTGATTGAGACTTCAGTTGATTTAGTGCTGAAGGTTGCTCCCGGCTCACGCCGGGAGCGACAACTCGAAGCTGACGGGGCAGTGATCACTGCCCATGACATCCGGGTGGATGTCCGCCTGCTTCACCGCCGCGCCCAGTGACTGCGACACCAGTACGTAGTCGATTCTCCATCCCACATTGCGGGCGCGTGAATTGGCGAAATTGCTCCACCACGTGTAGTAGCCATTGCCCTGTTTGAACTTGCGGAACGTGTCCACGAAGCCGGCGTCGACGAAGTTCTGGAAGCCCTCGCGTTCCTCATCGGTGAAGCCTTTCTTGCCCTTGTTCGGCCCCGGATTGGCGAGATCAAGCTCGGTGTGGGCCACATTCAGGTCGCCGCAGAATATGACCGGCTTGCGCCGCTGCAGCTCCACGCAGTAGGCGAGGAAGGCCGGATCCCAGCCCTTGTGGCGCAGCGCGACCCGGCTCAAGTCATCCTTGGCATTGGGCGTGTACACCGTGACCACGAAGAACTTCGGGTACTCCGCCGCGATGACCCGGCCCTCATCGGCACTATCGCGCTCCAGTTCGTCGGCGAACTTGTAGCGGCTGGCGAGCTTATGCGGAAAGCCGTTGACCACCGCCAGGGGCTCCTGACGCGAGAAGATCGCCGTACCCGAATAGCCCTTCTTGGTCGCTGAATTCCAGAATTCGTGATAGCCGGCGAGCTCAATTTCCACCTGCCCACGCTCGGCCTTGGTTTCCTGCAGGCACAGGATGTCCGGCTGGTGGTCGGCCAGGAATCTCTGAAAGCTGCCCTTCTTGAGCACCGCCCGAATGCCGTTGACGTTCCAGGAATAGATCTTCATGCGCGCTGCTCTTGCCGGGGAAAACGCCCCGCAGTTTGCCTTAACTGCGGGCCCTGAGAGATTTCCATTGACATGCTAATGAGACTCATTATCATTTGCGTTAGGTTATGCATTACGGGGTCCTGAATGCGCGCGATCGACAAGTACTTCGGCACTGCAGGCTTGTGCGCCACCAGCGTTCTGGGAACGGTGGTCCATGCCGAAATGCCCGGCGGCGCCGTAACCGACAACGACGGGGACGAGACTCTCCAGGAGGTTTCGGTCACGGGCGTGCGCTCGCTGCTGCGCGACAAGCTGGGTGAGACCGCACTGAATGCGCCGCAGAGCGTCACGGTGATCAACAGTGAGTTGATCGCGGCGCAGGGCGCCACCCGGCTCGAGGATGCACTGCGCAATGTTCCCGGCATCACCTTGAACGCCGGCGAAGGCGCCGCACGCGGGGACACGGTCAACATCCGCGGCTTCTCGGCCTTCAATGACTTCTTCATCGACGGCATTCGCGATGCCGCGGTGTACACCCGTGACATCTTCGATGCCGACGCGGTGGAGGTGCTCGTAGGGCCATCCGCCGTGCTGTTCGGACGCGGCTCCACGGGCGGTGCGATCAATCAGGTCACCAAGGCCCCCCTGCTGTTGCCGCTCGAGTGCTTCACCTCGATTGTGGGCACCAACGACCTGATCCGCACCACGGGCGACTTGAACCTGCCATTCGGCAGCGCCTCCGCCGTGCGCCTGAACCTCATGGGCGAGTCCTCGGCAGGCGCGGGTCGCGATTTCGTCAGGAGCCGACGCCGGGGTATCGCCGCGGCGGTGGCTTTTGGCAGCGGCGGACCGGACACCCTGACACTCAGCTATCTGCATCAGCATGAGAACAATGTTCCAGACGCCGGCATCCCGTTCCTGGATGGGGCGCCGGCACCGGTGCCGCGCAGCAGCGACTATGGCCTGGTGAGCGACATCAACACCACGCTGGATGACATCGCCACGGCCCATTACCGGCACGATTTCAGCGCGAACCTGTCGCTGGCCGACACCCTGCGCTATGCGCATTACGAATTCGACTACCAGGGCGCCATGCCGAATTTTGGCACGACCGTGCCCAACGCGACCACCCCGCTGGCCGACATCCTGGTCGGGCGCGACGAGCCTGGAAGCTCGGGCGTTCAGACCAATCTGACGGAGCAGTTGGACCTCACCGCTCGTTTCAGCACCGGGCCGATCAGCCATGCGCTGGTCACCGGCCTTGAAGTCGCCCGCCAGAGCTCGGATCTGGACCGCTACAGCAATCCCTTCAATGCCAACAATGCCTGGGTACCGCAAACTTCGCTGCTGGATCCCAATCCCATCGAGCCCTTGCCCGGGATTCTGCCCGTGACCTCCCGCCAGGACACCACGGCCCGCTCGGATTCCTTCTACGTCACCGACACCATCGGCTTCAATCAGTACTTTGACTTGCTCGCCAGCGCGCGCTATGACCGTTTCTCGGCGCACTATCAGCAGCTGACGGTGAGCAGCGGGGCGGTGCTCAACCTCAGTCACGTCGACAATGTCGGCAGTCCGCGCGCCGCTTTTGAATTCAAGCCCAGCACCGCTCAGACCTACTACATCGCCTACGGAACCTCCTTCGACCCCTCCGCCGAAGCGCTCACCCTCACCACCAGAACGGCAAACCTCGGACCGGTGGAGGCGAAGAGTTACGAGACCGGCGCCAAGGAATCACTGCTGGGCGGTGGACTGCTGGTATCCGCCGCCGTGTTCCGCACCGAAGTGAACAACGCCCAGACCAATGATCCGGACAATCCCACGCTCACCATCCTCGAGGGTGATCAGCGGGTCGATGGTCTGGAGCTGCAGGCCAGCGGCCACCTGACAAAAAACTGGGAACTGTTCGCCGGCTACAGCCTGCTGGACGGCACCACTGTCGCCTCCGGCACCGCGGCCTACGTCGGCAAGGAGCTGCCCAACGTCGCGCATAACACCCTGAACCTGTGGACCGAGTACTACCTGCCCTTCGGCATCGAGGTCGGAGGTGGTGGCAACTGGGTGGGCCAGCGCTTTGCCGACAGCGGTGAGACCGCACGCCTGCCGGGCTACGTGGTCTGGAACGCCATGGTGTCCTGGAAGTTGAGCCACAACGTCGCGCTGCAGCTCAATGGCCTGAACCTCTTCAATCGCTACTACTACGCGGCGCCCTATTACACCAATGCCGCGGAAAATCACGTCATACCCGGCGCGGGCCGCAGCGCGACGCTGTCCCTCAACGTGACGCTCTGACGCGCATGCTGGTGGCGGTGACGGGCGTGCTCACGGCACAGGAACTGCAGACGGTGCATGCGCGCCTGAGCGGCGCATGCTGGGCCGACGGCCGCCTCACCGCCGGCTACCGCTCCGCGGCAGTGAAGTCGAACCTGCAGGTGCCACAGGAGGATCCGGCGGCGCAGGCGGCCAGTGACCTCATCGTGAGGGCGCTGGAGCGCAACGCAACTTTCATCAGCGCCACCCTGCCCCATCATGTCTTTCCACCCCTGTTCAACCGCTACCTGCCGGGCATGGCCTTCGGCAATCACGTGGACAACGCCGTGCGCCAGGTACCCGGGACGCCGCACCGTCTGCGCACCGACATTTCCGCAACGCTGTTCCTGAGCGATCCTGCGCAGTACGACGGCGGTGAACTGGTCATCGATGACCTGTACGGCAGCCATTCGGTCAAGCTCGCCGCGGGTGACCTGGTGGTCTATCCGGCCGGCAGCCTGCATCGGGTGGAACTTGTGACCCGCGGCGCGCGCGACGCCGCGTTCTTCTGGATCCAGAGCATGGTGCGCGATGAGGGCGCGCGGACGCTGCTGTATGACCTGGACGCATCGATCCGCGACCTGACCGGCCGGGGTGCCGACGCCCGAAGCCTGCTGCGCCTGACCGGCTGCTACCACAACCTGCTGCGTCGCTGGTCGCAGCTGTAATCATATGGCCCTGACTCGCGCGCAGCTCTCCCAGGCGGACGCCGCGGAGGAGAGTCAGCGGCGCATGGTGCAGCTGCAACGCTTCAGCTACCGGGAGCTGCAACAACTGCTCTGCGGAGATCCCGCCGAGGCGGCAGCCTGGATCCGCAGCGCGGCCGATCACGGGCTGATTGCGGCTCAGCTGCGGCTTGGCCGCATGCTGTTGGAAGGCAAGGGCGTGCCTTTGGATGCCGCAGCGGCCCTGTCCTGGTTCCAGCGTGCCGCGGCGCGCGGCGACGCGGAGGCCCTGAACATGGTGGGCCGCTGCTTCGAGAACGGCTGGGGTAGCACGCCTGATGTCGCGCAAGCCGCGCAGCACTACCGCGCCGCCGCCGAGCGCGGCTACGACTGGGGTGAATACAATTTCGCCAACCTACTGTTCGACGGTCGCGGCGTGCCCTGCGACCGCACGCGGGCCCTGTTCTGGTATCGCCGGGCCGCCCTGCAGGGTCATGGTCGAGCGATGAACCTGCTGGGTCGCTGCCTGGAGGAAGGCTGGGGCTGCGATCCGGATCCCGCCTCGGCGCTGCAGTGGTATGAACGCTCGGCAGTGACGGGATATTTCCGAGGCCAGTTCAATTACGCGGCCATGCTGGCACAGCACGGACACCCGCAGGCGGCGGCAGCCTGGTATCTGCAAGCGGCCGCCGGTGGCGACCGCGCCATCCGCGCCGCCATCGTGACGGCTCTGATCAATGCCGCGGCGCCAGCCCTGCAGGCGGCACGGCGTCGTGTGATTGCGCTGGCCCGCGAGATTCCTTAGCGCAATCCGCCCGAGGTCAGGATGGTCTCGCCGCTGATCCAGCCAGAGTCCTCCGAGGCGAGGAACAGCGCCACCTTGGCGACGTCATCGGGCTGACCGATGCGACCCAGCGGCGTCTGCGCCAGGATGTTCTTTTCGAAGTCGCTGCCGATGATTCCCTGATGGCGCGTGCCCTCGGTCTCGATGACTCCGGGGTTGATGGAATTCACGCGGATCTTGCGCCCACCCAGTTCCTTGGCGAGCACGCGAGTGATGGTGTCCACCGCCGCCTTGGTGGCCGCGTAGACGCTGGAGCCCGGCAGGCTCAATTGCGACACCACGGAGGAGATGTTGATGATGCTGCCGCCCTTGGGGCTGAAGTGTTTGGCGGCCTCCTGCGTCACCTGCAGCAATCCCAGCACGTTGATATCGAATTGCCGATGAAACAGCTGCGCGGTGACCGCCTCCAGCGGCGCGAATTCATAGACGCCGGCGTTGTTGACCAGGATGTCCGGCGCACCGAAGGCCTTGACGGTCTGCGCCACCAGGCGCTGCGCATCCTCGGCCTTCGCGACATCAGCCTGCACCGCGATGGCGTTGCCGCCGGCGGCCTTGATTTCGCTCACCACGGTCTCCGCGCCGTCGCGCGAGCCCGCATAATTCACCGCCACCGAGGCGCCGGCGGCCGCCAGTGCCCGCGCGATTTGCGCGCCGATGCCCTTGGAGGCGCCCGTCACGATGGCTACTCGGCCTGTCAGTTTGCTCATGTTCCTTCTCCAGCTTGTGCCTTGCAGTATTGTTCGGTAGTTCATGTTTTGTGAACTAATGGACTAGGGTTATACTCGCGATCAGGACCGGCGTCAACGGACCCGGCAGGTCATCCCAAGGTTCAAGCGCCATGCGACCGCTGTATCACCCGTCATTGGACGACATTACTGTTGAGGGCATATTGCATGCACTCAGTGATCCGGTGCGCGCGCATATCCTGGCGAAGATCGTGCGCGCTGATGGTGCACAGACCTGCTCCGCCTTCCTCGAGATCAGCGAGCGCCCTATTCCCAAGTCCACGCTTTCCCAGCACTTCAAGGCCTTGCGCGAGGCCGGCCTGATCCGCAGCGAACGCAAGGGCGTTGAACTGCACAACACCTCGCGCTGCCAGGAGATCTCCGCGCGCTTCGGCCCCCTGATCAGTTCGGTGCTGGCCGCGCACCTCGCCCAGGAGCAGCGGCACTGCGCCGGCGCCAGAACGCGGCGCATCAAACGCGCCTGAGGCGCGGCCGCAGCGCGACTGTGATGGTATGGCACGGATGCCCGGCCTATGATGGCGACCGTCTTTGGATTACAGGGGGATCAGTATGCGTGCATCATTGTTCGTGGCGGCAGCGCTGGTAGCTGCGCCGTTGCTGGGATCGGTCGCCGCCGCGGCCGACAAGATCCCGGCGCCCATCGCAGCCGCCGTGGCTGACACTGCACGCCCGGAGGCGGATACCGGTCGGGACGCAGCGCGCAAGCCCGCGGAGATGCTGGCCTTCGCCGGCATCAAGCCCGGCGAGCAGATCATCGAGTTGCTGCCCGGCGGTGGCTACTTCACCCGCCTGCTCAGCGTGACGGTGGGCCCCAAGGGCCACATCTATGCGCTCGGCTTTCCGCCGCGGCCGCCGCGGCCCGGCAGCAGCGCGCCAGCCATGGCCATGGCCATGGCAAACCCGTTGGATATGCTGGCCAAGGATCCGCACTACCCGAACATCACCGTGAGTACCATTGCGGCGCTCAACTCTGATCCGCCGACCGTGCAAACGGGGGTGGATCTGGTGTGGACCTCGGACAACTATCACGACCTGCACAATGGCCCCACCGCGGACATCGCGGCTTTCAACAAGCATGTGTTCTCGGTGTTGAAGCCCGGTGGCGTGTTCCTGATCATCGACCACGTCGCGGCCGCCGGTACTGGTATCACCCAAACCAGCACCCTTCACCGGATCGATCCGGAGGCCGTCAAGACTGAAGTGGAGGCGGCCGGCTTCAAGCTGGCGGGCAGCAGCGATGCGGCGCACAACCCCGATGATCCGCACACGGCGCAGGTGCGCGACGCCTCGATCCGCTTTCACACCGACGAGTTCGCGCTGAAATTCGTCAAACCCAAGTAAACAGCAAAAAACTCAGCCGGCCACCTGTGCGACCACGTACAGGCAGGCCGCGCCGAGTACCGTCGCACAGGTCGTCAGCAGACGCGGATGCGCGTGGTGACTCTCGGGGAGCAGGTCGCTGCCCCCGACATAGAGGAAGAATCCGGAAAACAGCGCCAGCACCACGGCCAGGCCCTGGGTGGGGATGGTCAATGCCATGCTGGTCAGCGCGCCGACCACGGGCGCCACCGCGTCCACCACCAGCCATTTGAACGCCCCGCGGCGGTCGCCACCATTGCGCAACACCACGCTCACCGTATTAAGGCCATCGGAAAAGTCATGCGCAAGGACTGCCACGGCAACTGCGATGCCTACCGCCCGGCTTGCCTGAAAGCCCACGCCGATGGCAAATCCATCCAGGAAGCTGTGCAGCGCAAAGCTCGTGGCCGCCGCCCAGGCGCGCTGTGGGTTCGGACGACCTCTGGCATCGCTGCCATGTCCGGGCAGGGACCGATCCAGCAGCAGGTACAGCAGGAATCCCAATCCCGTCAGCGCCAGCACCGCGCGCGGCGCCAGCAGCGAATGCACACCGCTGCTGGCACCCAGCTCCACGGCCTCGGGCAGCAGATCGAAGAAGGCCACGCCGATCACCGCGCCGGCGCTGAAGGCCAGGACCAGGTGCAGGCGGTCGCGCAGGGAGATTTGGGG
>JBARBG010000058.1:0-10713 GCA_049792815.1 Steroidobacteraceae bacterium
CGGGCAACGAACCGCATGCGTTCTTCCACTTTGGAACACTCCTGCCACGGCATTTGGCGTCTCCCAAATGCCGGAAAGTGTTACCTATGTGCCCGGAATGATGTGTAACCTATGATCGGAATACACAGATATGTCCAATAACTGGTGATGCCTGCGGACCCGTCGAATTGCCTCCGACATCCGGACGAAAAGTCCGCGTGTCCAGGTCCATTTTCTGTAAGTGACATAACTAAATTGCACGTTTCGATGACGGCGACCATATAAGCCGTAATGCTTGCGATATAGTAACGTAAACGTTACTATCCATAAATGAAAATTCGGGTGGAAGAATACATTCGCCCGGACGGCACGATTCCGTACAAGGATTGGTTCGACAGCCTTGACGCGCAAGCGGCGGCGAAGGTCGCAACCGCGAAGCTGCGCATGGAACTTGGCAACACTTCGAATGTGAAGTGGTTTGCGGGTTTCGGCGAATACGTCATCGATTGGGGCCCGGGTTATCGGATCTATCTTGGGCGAAAGACGGCGAATCGCTGATTGTGTTGTTTGGCGGTGGTACCAAGCGACGGCAGCAAGCAGATATTGATAGGGCGCAGGCTCTACACGCCGAGTACAAGTCACGGAAATCGCCAGTTGCGGAAGGTAATAAAGTCAAGAAGCGAAAGAGGTGATGACCATGGCGCTTACTCGAGATTTCAAGAAGACAGTCGTTGCTAGAGTCGAGCGCGATCCCGAGTTCGCTAAAGCGCTCCTTGATGAGGCTGCAACTCTGTTTCTGAGTGGCGAGCCGGAGACGGCGCGTCTCGTTCTGCGCGATCTCGTGAATGCAACCTTGGGCTTTGAACGACTGGCCAAGGTAACAGCCATGCCGAGTAAGAGCCTTCATCGGATGCTGTCACCCAAAGGCAATCCAAGCATGGATAACCTGGCGGCAATTTTCGGCGCAGTAAGAAAACGTCTCAAAGTAGATCTCAAAGCCCATACGGTCAAGTTGCAAAAAGTGGCGTAGCGACTGTGGCGCTCGCCGAGACCGAGTTGGCGCGAGTCCGCAGGGCGTTGGATGCGTTCATGCAGCAGCGTCGACCTCCGCCGCACATTCGCCCGAAGGTGGATCTTGCGTTCCGTGTGTCCGGGCACAGTATTGAGATTTTCGAGATCCGGCCAGTCTGGCGGGGACCTACCGATGAGAAACTCGAATCACCGATCGCTAAGGCGACATTCGTCAGAGCGCGAGGCGTCTGGCGAATATTCTGGCAGCGTCGCGATCTGAAGTGGCACCGCTACGAACCGAGACCGGAAGTGAAATCCGTCGAGGAGTTTGCGTCACTCGTATCCGAGGATGCGCACGCCTGCTTCTTCGGATGAGCGGGGAGTGATGCGGTGCCTGATTAGAAATGCATCGTCCTTCCCTAAAGTGAACCTCCATAGTTCGCGAGTGCTGTGCCACCTTTATGACCAACTCAGATTGGGTGTGCCAGATTGTGCCTTGGTGAGCCTAGGCAGGGGCCGACGAGACGCTGTAGGTGATTGATTAATAGACTTCTGGAACACCCTGCGGGTTCGTGGAAGTATGTAGCCCACTGCCAGCGGACTCCGACGAGTTATGCAGAGAGGCTCCACGGCAGTGGCATTCGGGGAAACTCAATGGACGAATGTGCGGTCGATCGCAGGGAATGTAAGATGAAGGAATATCAGGGCAGATGCCATTGTGGCGCTCTCGGAATAATTTACCGCACCGACATCGATCCCATGTACTGGCGCCTGCGGCACGATGGCTGTTCGTTTTGTCGGCGCCACGGCGTGGTTGGGACATCGGACCCGGCGGGCAATCTCTCCATTGACATCGAGGATCCCTCCAAGGTTCGGTACTATCGTTTCGCACATCGGACCGCGGATTTCTTGATTTGCGGCGAATGCGGTGTGTTCGTCGCGGCCATCACCGACACCGCCCAAGGAAAGCGCGCAGTCATCAATGCACGCGTACTCGATGGCATCACGTTAAATTGGACCTCGGTGGCCGATGTGCACTTTGATGACGAAAGCCCGTCACAGCGAGCCGAACGACGGGCCGTGCATTGGACTCCCGTGGTGAGGTGACCGGGCGCCCGCCTTCATGCCGGCAACCGGCTTATCGCGAAGGTAGAACCTGACGCCCAGGGCACCAGTCAGGACGTGGTCGCGTTCGCATCCGGCGACGGGAAGTTCAGAACAGGGATGTACAAGGCGAGGCCCGAGCAGGAGGAGTACAAGTCAGGGTACGAGAACAATGCTGCCAATGCTGCAGCTACGCGTCGTGCAACTGACGCTTGTCAATTCGCTCGCACTCGGCGCGGTCTCAGCCGTAGTCAGCGCGCCCCTCACCGCTCAGACGCAGCAAGACGTACCCACAACTGTCCCCAGTCTGAGCGGCTATGGCAGCGAGACTCGCCAGTCAATTGGGCTGGCTTGCATTGTGAAGAAGTCGGACAGACCGGTCGCCTACGCGGCGTGCTTGAATCAGCAGATTGCTTCGCTGCAAGGTTCGCCCGGCAACCGCAATCCGGGCGGCCAAGACAGCCAGACGCGTGAGGTTGGAGGTGAAGAAGCGATTTACGGAACAACAGATCATTGGATTTCTATGGGAATCTGACAAGGGCGTGCCGGTCGTCGTCGGGAATGCTTGCATGAGACCGGAAGTTGGACAACACTCCCCGGACAAGAAAATACCAAAAAAAGGGGTCGCGTTTGCGGAGTCTTTGGTCGCGCCTTGCTTGGCTGGCGACGGTCCTAGCCCTGGCGGTATCTGCCACAGCCGCCCCCCTGCATCGAATCGTTGCGGTCGGCGACCTGCATGGCGATTTTTCCGCCTGGCGGGATATCCTGCGCTCCGCAAACCTGGCCGATAACAATGGCCACTGGACCGGTGGCGACACGATCCTAATCCAGACCGGCGACGCCGTCGATCGCGGCCCGCATTCGCTCGAGATCATCCAGGATCTCATCCGGCTGCAAAAAGAATCGGCCCGCGCCCACGGTCAGGTGATCGCATTGGTCGGCAATCACGAAGCCATGAACCTGATCGGCGATCTGCGCTATGTCTCTGCCGCCGACTATGCCGGCTATGCCGACCGCCAGTCGGCCTCGCGGCGCGAGAATGTCTACAATTCCAACAAGGCTGCTATCGAAATGGCCTATCGCCAAAAAGATCCGCAGATGAGCAGCGAGGCGATCAAGAAGGTCTGGTTCGAAGCCTTCCCACTAGGGCGCATCGAGCACCAGATCGCCTGGAGCGATCACGGCGAGATCGGTCGATGGGTCGTGAAAAATCCTGTTGTCGTCCTGCTCGACGGCACGCTGTTCGTGCACGGCGGCATCAGTCCGGCTTATGTCGATCTGACGGTGGCGCAGATCAATGCCCGCGCCGCAGCCGCGCTGACGGCGCGAAGCACCGATCCTACAGCAATCAACAATGACGACCAGGGTCCGCTCTGGTACCGGGGACTGGCGCAGCCGCCGGCGTCCAACAACGGCGAGACACTCGCGGCGCGGACACCGGCTCAGATTCAGCCGGCCGGCGAAGATCAGCTGGATGCCCTGCTATCAGCTTATGGCGCGAGGCGAATCGTGGTCGGTCACACGCCCATCCTGTCGGGAATCGCCTTCTTTCAGGACGGAAAGCTGATCTGCATTGATACTGGAATATCGGCCGTGTACGGCGGTACGGTTTCTTATCTGGACATAGTCGACGGGACGCCCGTCCCGCATGCCGTCGCACGATCTCAGCAACCTTTAAAACAGGGAGCACCCTGATGCGCTTGGCTCTGAAAATCGCACTCGCCGCCGCGACATTTTCCATCCTGTCCTGGGCAAATCCCATCCGCGCCGCCGACGGCCCTAAGCCGTTGTTTGCCAGCGACGAGGTGCTGAGCCTGACCCTCACAGGACCGCTCGACACGATTTCGCGCGTCAAAGGCGCCAAGCCGGTCTCCGGTGTGCTGAAGGTTGGCGGCGCAGCACCAGAAACCCTGCCCGTGACCTTGTCGGTGCGCGGCATCACGCGGCGCAAGGAAGAGGTATGTACCTTCCCGCCGCTGCGCGTGGAGTTCACGGAAAAACCGGGACCGTCCTCCATCTTCAAGGGACAGAAGCATCTCAAGCTGGTGACCCATTGCCAGCGCTCGGCGGACTACCAGCAATATTTGCTGCTGGAATACTCCGCTTACCGGCTGTACCGCGCCGAGACCCCGGAAAGCTTCAACGTCCGCCTTGCCAAGATCGACTATGCCCGGGCGGACGGCCGCGCCCTCATCACACGGCTCGGCTTTTTTATCGAGGATGCCGATGACGTGGCGAAGCGCAACGGGCAGAAAAGGCTCAAGGGTGTCCGAAGAATATCCGCCTCGCAATTGGATGCGGCCGCCGCGGCGCGCTTCGCGGTGTTTGAGTACATGATCAGCAACCTGGATTGGGCTATGACGGCCGGTCCGCCCGGCGAGGATTGTTGCCACAACTCCCGGCTGATGGGCCCCGAGGGCGCGACCGGCGAATCGACGGGCCTGATCCCCGTGCCGTATGACTTTGACGAGACCGGCCTGGTCAACGTGCCCTATGCCGCACCGCCGGACGGCATCCATGTCGCCAATGTGAAAGTGCGGCGCTATCGCGGCTTCTGCTTGCATAACGAGGAGGCCAAGGCGTTCCTCGCGCAGATTTCCACCCGTCGCGACTCGCTGATGGCCATTCTCAACGAGACGCCGCAATTGGACGACAGGACGCGCCGAATCGCGGCCGGTTATCTCGGCGACTTCTTCGAGGAGGCCGGATCGCCGTCCAAGGTGGCCGAATTCATGAAAGTGTGTCTGCGTTAATCGCATGAAGGGGGCCGGGACCATATGTCGATACATCTAGACGCTGACAAGCCTGTCCCGGGTCAAGCCCTGTTTGCCGCAACGCATGGTCCGGCTGCTGCACTGGACTGGTCCGGCCTGACAGACGTGCGATTCATCGCGAACTCCGTCATCATCCTGCTGCTGGCCACCCTGCTGGGCGCCCTGATCGGCTACCACCCGGCGACGCGGCGCACCGTAGACGGGCTGCATGAAGCGGACATGCCGCATGTCTATGTGATGTATGCGGTGATCGGCGCGGTGATCGGCGTGGCCGTGCGCGAATTCGGCACCGTGGTCGGTGTGGTGGTGTTCGGCATCGGCGGTCTCATGCGTTTCCGCTCGGTAGCGGATTCGACGCGCGACACGGTGCGGCTGATCATCGTAACCCTGGTGGGACTGACCGCGGGCCTCGGGCTCTTGCATTTTGCCGTGATCATCACGCTGTTCACCTTCACCCTGATCTATGTCTTCGACACCAGTCCGCCCTACCGCATCCGGGTGGAAGGCATGGCGAAGGATCGTACCGGCAGTTGCGCCGAGGTCTATCGCGGCATTTTGAAGGGGCATGGCTGCAGCATCATCGCTGAGCATCATTCGCTGGAAAAAGCGCGGATTGAATTTGTCTTCCGTTTGCCCCGCCGCAGCACCCGCGACCGGCTGGACGTGGAGTTGCGCAGCATTGCCGCTGATTTGCGCGGCGAAGTGAATTGGGAAGTCGGCTAGCCGGGTGTTCAACGGGGTAACGGTAGCGCTGATCGGCGAGCATGAACTCGCCAAAACCTATCCACATTTCAATAATTGATGTCATGTCTCACCGCGCCGGTTTATCAGGGACGCACCAGAGCTCCGGAAGTCGCTGCTAGAGCCGCCCTTGCCCTGGCGCTTAGGGCCGCAGGCGTGCGGGGCGAATTCGGGTCGTCGGCGATTTGCCTGATGGAGCGACCATTGCCGTCTTGGATAAAGACAACCCTGCAATGTGACAAAGGTGCAGACGAGAATTGGCCCAGATCGAGAATTGGCCCAGATCGAGAATTGGCCAAGCGTCCCCGGTTCAGTGGCCGTTTCCCTCAAAATAAATTGTGGGTAATAGTGCGGGTAACACAGTTTTTGGTCGGTCAAGAATGCCGTAATTAATCGACTTTCCGCCTATTGTTCAATTCCCTCTCGGGCAAATATTGCACTTTGTAATCAATGGCTTAAGTGGTCGTGGAAGTCGTCAAAATCACCCCGACACTCGGACGGAAAGTGGATCATGCTGACGCTAGTATCGTTCAGGATGGGTAGAGACGACATCGTTGGCGATAGCCCACGAGTTGCGAATAGCAACCGCAAGCAGCAAGAGCATGGCGACAGCCACCAGGGTGAGCCCGCGTTGGGAGTCGTGGAGGAGGAACAGTACCCCGCCCGATATATCAAGACCGTACACCGCAATCGGTAAAGCCGCGTAAGCGATCCGGTCAGCAACTCGTAGTGACTCGTGTTAGCGCCTCGCCTGACAAAGAATGCCCCGAGTAAACCAAGCCGACGACACCCACGAGGTGAATGCGAAAACTGGCCGTGAGCCGCGAGTGGGTCGGGAACGTTAGAAGTGTGGCGAGCAATAGTACTGATGCGAAATAGATAACAGCGGGACAGTGGGCGTGAGGAAAACCGGAATCTTAGAACTGAAGCGGGCTGCTGCGTAAGCTCTCATCGATTTCCAACTGCTGAAGCCTTGACGGAGGGAAGAGGACTGCCCGCCTCCACGCAGGCAGTCTCTGAGCACTGGCAGCTGCGTGTATGTATCTATTCCGTACTACCAGGTACGGTGGAATTGATCGTGACACGTGTTGCCGTGATGGTTCCGGTTACCGTCGCCACAGGCACACTTGGTGCGACATCGAGGGAGTCCGTGCTGGTCCACACGTACACTTTGAGCGTGAACTTCCCCGTCATGTGGTCATTATCGGTGAGTTTCACCGTCTCGGTGATTTGAATCGCATTGGCGGGACTCTGCCCGCTCATATCCCAGGCAAGAGGGAAATGGTTGAGCTGGTATTTATTGGGTCCGACCTGCTTCCAAACGCCGAGGCAGAAATTGCTGGTGATCGGCGCATGCAGACCGGAATTCTGGATCTCAGTGCCGTCGGAATGCCATTGGGCGTAACCGTCGTCCACTACCGCCCCATTTGGCGCGACCAACTGGAAGCGCCACATGCCGACGATACCCGCGTCGTCGCGCCAGCCCTCATCATCGCTCACCAGCAGAAATTGTCCCCCCGCCCGAGGCCGATAGACTGCCGAGATCAGCGTCGGGGACGCTTGCGTCGCAGGGTTCCAGGCGTTCGGTTTGAGCATTGGCGGCGCAAAGCCGCATGCGGCCTGCGAGCTGTTGACCATCGAGAATGCGGCAACGCTCAGTGCGAGCGCGGCCAGCAAAGGTCGCATTGAGATTTTCATGGCTCTCCCTCTCCGGACTTTGAAAAATTAGATTTACGCCCCGACCAACAGTCCGTTGCGCGGCCGCCGGGGGGGTGTCTGCCGGGAGAATAAGCAGGGACTAAGTCGGTCACAACGCCAGATGACAGAACCGTTTACTGAAGGTGTGAGTCGGGTTAGGAAGGGGCGAAGCGGGGAGTCGAATGCGGCTGACCGCGACGAGTGCGAGTCGGCGCTTTTACATATGCCTAAAGCGCTGCGCGAATGGCGCGCTCACCGGAAGAGTTTCAGGGCGCACCTTAAGTCGGATCTTCATGTGCCCGTGGCGATCGCGCTCGATAGAGGCGATGGCATTGATGTTGAGCACCGTGCCGCGATGGATCTGCACGAACATCTCCGGATCCAGCTCGCCAAGCAAGCTCTTGATGGTCTTGTTGATCAACGATTCGCCGGCAGGGGTCACCGCACTCGTGTACTTATTGTCCGCGCGGAAGTAGCAGATTTCATTCACTGTGATCAGCCGTACAGACCTACCTTCGGCAACAGTGATCCAGCGCAGGAACTGATGCTGTGAGTTTGCACTAGCGAGCTGATCCAGAAGTGCGCTGAGATCGGCTGGCTTGGTCAGCATCCGCTCACGCAAGCGCGCCACGGCGGCCGCGACCCGCGCCGTCGAGAGTGGTTTCATCACGTAGTCGATCGCACCGTGCTCAAAGGCAGCTACGGCATATTTGTCATGTGCCGTGACAAATACGACGTGAGACTTGCCGCTTGCGACGCGTGCGACGTCGAGACCGGAGGCCCCGGGCATCTCGATGTCCAGGAAGACCACATCAGGCGGGTGCGCCAGCAGCGCCCTGAGCGCCTGCGTGCCGTCACCGGCTTCCGCAACAATCTCAAGCTCCGGCCACAAAGTGGCGAGAGCTGCGCGCAACTCGCCCCGCAGCAATGGCTCGTCTTCAGCTATGATCGCGGTTGGACGGCTCATAGGGAATCTGTATCACTAGCCCGCGCCCCGTCTCTATGTGCGGAAGCACGGTGATGACGGCGCGATCGGCGTAGAGATCGCTCAGTCGCCGCCTGAGGGTCTGCAGCGGATCGTCTGAACCGTAAACACAGCCGCCCACCCGCTCGCTTGAAACCGCAACACGAAGCATCCCACCCGTGACGCTCGCGGCGATTTGCAGGCGGCCTCCGAAAGTCGCCGCCGCCGGCGCGACGCACTCGACTAGGGGCAGCAGGACCATCGCAGCCATACTTGCGGCAAGCGCCGCCGGGGCAGCGCAGACCGACAGCTGAAGTTGCGGGGCAACGATCCCGAAGTAGGCTTGCGCCCGGGTTAACTCCTGCGCCAGGCTCAAACCGGAGTCCTGTAGATGAGGGAGCGATGCACGCAAGTACGCGATGAGATCATCGAGCATGCGCGCCCCAGCGGCAGCGTCGCGATCGTATGTATCGCGGATCTGCGTAAGAGTGTTGGAGAGAAACTGCGGTTCGACCCGCGCCTGCAATGCCAGTAAGCGGGACTGGAGCGCACCCCGTCGTGACCGGGCAGCGTGCACCCGCGCGGCGTTGAGGCGATCGGCGGCATGGAGTGCGGCTCGTTGACGCGCATAAATCGAGGCGCCAATGGCACCCCAAATCAAATATTCAAAAAATAACCGCAAGGTAATCGTCGCGGGCGGCAAGACTGGCTCGCGCCAGCTCTGCGGGGCGGGTATCCAGGAGTGAATCATCCAGTAGACCGCGGCTCCCAAAGCGGATCCAGCCACCACGGCGCAAGCGTACGTTGGCAGCCGTCGGCTACCTCGGGTGACGAGTTCATCGGCCGCAAGTGCTACCCCGGTCAGGCTGAAGGCCATCAGGAGGTTTACGATCACGCCAGAGACATAACCTTGGTATGGACTCTCACCGCGCCACGCATCGAACAGGGACCAAACCTCGAAAACCAGCCCGATGAGCAGAGCCACTCCGGCGACGCGCCAGGTAAAGCGCCGCCTGGCTTCGCGCAGCGCATGCGGTAGCGCATCCAACCGACGCCACGGAAATAGACTGCCGGCCAAAACGTTCATAGAAGCGCCACCGCAAGCGGCAACACGACCGTTGCCGTGGCACCGCCAGCTTCATTGTTCTCGAGATGGAGGCGCGCTTCCGGGCCATATCGCGTATCCAAGCGTGCGCGGATGTTTGCCAGACCGCTACCGCCACCGCACCCGGAGCGGAAACCTCTGCCATTGTCAGCGACGCTCACCGTCAGTTGCGTGCCGTGGCGCATCGCGCTGACTCGCACGGTGCCAGCGCCGGGAGATGGGTTCAAGCCATGTTTGATAGCATTTTCAACCAGCGTCAGCAGGACCATGGATGGGATGGGATGGGCCGCCAGCGATTGTGGGACATCGACACTGAAGTTAAGCCGTTCCCCCATGCGAATTCGCTGGATGTCCAGGTACGCGAGCACCAGATCTGCTTCGAGCTGCAGCGTCGTGTCGGGCTCTCGCAGCTTCGTCAAGGCAACCTGCAGGTAGCGCGTCAAGCTGTCCAGCATCAGGCGACCGGCGATGCGGTCCTGTTGATACAGCTGCCGGACATTCGCCAGTGTGTTGAAGAGGAAGTGAGGCTCTATTCGCGCCTGCAGGACCTGCAACTGCGCTTCGGCCATGTCGCCTTCCGCGAGTGCTTGCTCGCGCTCGACTTGTCGTGCATCCGCCTGGCTCGCCATCTCGCGACGATGGAGCTCGAGAGCTACAGTCAGCAAGCTGGCGAGCATCGCGTACCGTGGCCACAGGTAGCCGAATGCCGAGATGAAGGTGCGATGTGTTCGAATAGAAACCAACACTTCGAGTTCCATTCGCAGCAGCACACATACGCCACTGAAAACGATAACCACGCTCGCCAGAAGCGCGATGCGCTTCCACCCGCGTTGCGACACAAGGTTTTCGGCCGCGACGATGGCGAGGAGCATGGCGATACCCATCAGACATACCGGCCAGTAGTGCATGAGAAGGGACTGCATCCGACTCGACGGGTCGACGGGCAGACTCATGAGACCATCGACCCTACTGCTGAGAATGCGCACCAGCGTAAGCGCGGCGACCAGTCCAACGAGTTGCAGGGTCAGGCCTGCGAACGCCCGTTGCCCCAGAGTCCTGAGGCCGCCGCGGGAAACAGCTGTAGTCCGTCGCCGAGGTGACTGTGGTGTTGTTCTCATCGAAATCCCTCAACACGGCATGCTGCAGTACATCCGAGCAGCTGTCGAATGGTGGGTCGGCGGAACGCTGCAGATCAGTGACCGTTCTCGGTCAACTCGCGTATCCGAATGTCCAACATTATCTGGTGATATCTCAACCTTCAGGGGCTTAAGTGGTTTTATCTCGGGGAGATATTGGACACTTGCATCACATTTTTTGTAAGAATGTCAGTAGCTTAG
>JBARBG010000059.1:0-42340 GCA_049792815.1 Steroidobacteraceae bacterium
ACCGGCGGCAGGCCGCCGGTGGGCCGGCGGCGCGGACGGCGGGTCTTGAGCAGCTCAGCCATGGCCGAACCTAACTGCGCGGGCGATTTCACGGTGCGCACGCCAGCCGCTTCCAGCGCCGCGAACTTGTCCGCCGCGGTGCCCTTGCCGCCGGCAACGATGGCGCCCGCGTGGCCCATGCGCTTGCCGGGAGGCGCAGTTACCCCGGCGATATAGGCAACCACGGGCTTGGTCACGAAGCGGCGGATGAACTGCGCGCCGGCCTCCTCGTCGCTGCCACCGATCTCGCCCACCATGATGATGCCTTCGGTGCGCGGATCGCGTTCAAACAGCTCCAGCACATCAACGAAGTTCATGCCGCGCACCGGGTCGCCGCCGATGCCGACGCAGGTGCTCTGGCCCAGGCCCTCGTGAGTGGTCTGGAACACGGCCTCATAGGTCAACGTGCCCGAACGTGAAACGATGCCGACCGCGCCCTTCTTGTGGATGAAGCCGGGCATGATGCCGATCTTGCATTCATCCGGCGTGATGACGCCGGGGCAGTTCGGCCCCACCAGCCGCGTCGCCGTGCCGGCCAGTCCCGCCTTCACCCGCACCATGTCAATCACCGGAATGCCCTCGGTGATGCACACCACGAGATCCACGCCGGCGTCGGCCGCCTCGAGAATGGCGTCGGCGGCGAATGGCGCCGGCACATAGATCATGCTGACCGTGGCGCCGGTGGCGCGCACCGCTTCATCCACGGTGTTGAACACCGGCTGGCCCAGATGTGTTGTGCCGCCGCGCCCCGGCGTGGTGCCACCCACAAGTTTCGTGCCGTAGGCCAGGCACTGTTCGGAATGAAACGTGCCCTGCTTGCCGGTGAAACCCTGGCAGATGACCCGGGTGTTCCTGTCGATAAGAATGCTCATCAGATTTCAACCCTTCTTGGCGAGCGCGACGGCCTTGCGCGCCGCATCCGTCAGATTTCCGGCCGGCGTGATCTTAAGGCCGCTCCTGGCCAGCATCTCGCGTGCCTGCGGCGCATTGGTGCCCTCGAGCCGCACCACCACCGGCACCTTCACGCCCACGTGCTTGACGGCATTGATCACGCCCTCGGCAATCAGATCGCAACGGACGATGCCGCCGAAAATATTGACCAGGATGGCCTGGACATTCGGGTTGGAGAGGATCAGCTGAAAGGCCGCCGTCACCCGCTCGCTGGTGGCGCCACCGCCCACGTCCAGGAAATTGGCGGGCTTGCCGCCATGCAGCTTGATCAGGTCCATGGTCGCCATCGCCAGGCCCGCGCCATTGACCATGCAGGCGATGTTGCCATCCAGGGAGACGTAGTTCAGGTCATGCTCGGCGGCACGACGCTCCATGGGGTCTTCCTGCGCCGCATCGCGCGCGGCGGCGAGCGCCGTCTGCCGAAACAGCGCGTTGTCGTCGATGTTGACCTTGGCATCCAGGGCCATCAGGTCTGCCGCCTTGGTGACGATCAGAGGATTGATCTCCACCAGGCTCGCGTCACGCTCCACATACAAGTGGTACAGCGCGACTGCGATTTTCTGGAAGCTCACCAGCTGCTGGCCCTCAAGTCCCAGCGCGAAGGCGAGCTTGCGGCACTGGTAGGGCTGCAGCCCCGTGGCCGGGTGAACACTGACGGAAACAATCTTTTCCGGCGTGTGCGCCGCGACTTCCTCGATGTCCATGCCGCCCGCCACCGAGGCAATCAGCGCGATGCGGCCCTTGTCACGGTTCAGTGTCAGGGACAGGTATAACTCGCGGGCAATCTCCGAACCGCTTTCCACGTAGACCTTGTCGATGGGCAGTCCTTCGGCGCCGGTCTGGGGGGTGACCAGGCGCGTCCCAAGCATGCCCGCGGCCGCCGCGCGCACGGCCTGCAGGTCGCGAACCACTTTCACCCCGCCGGCCTTGCCGCGGCCGCCGGCATGGACCTGCGCTTTGACCACCCAGACCGGGCCGCCAAGGGACTGTGCGGCGGCGACCGCCTCCTCGGGAGTGCCGGCCACTTGGCCGGGGGGCACCGGAATGCCAAAGCTGCGAAAGACGTCCTTCGCCTGATACTCATGCAAGTTCATGCTGGGGGCTGACCTTTAAGGGATGGAGAAACTTCTTATTGTGCCAAAGATGCTACAGTCGCGCCCGCGCATGAGCATGGCTTGCGACAGGCATACCACTCGGGAGCGCGGCTGATGCCGGATGCCGTCCCGAGCCCGACGCCGGCGCCCAGCGATCTGGCCTGGCGGGTCATCGGCCTGACCAGCCTCTACCGGCTGCTGCTGCCCCCGGTTTTGTTGATCCTGCAGGGACTTGCCAGTCCCGGCATCCTCGCGCGCGCCGCCGACCCGGAACTGTTCCGGATCGTGTGCTACCTCTATCTGGTTGCCGGCGTGCTGCTGATTCTGGCGCGGCGGGTGCCCCGACCCAGCTTAAGAGTCCTCGCGCTGGTCAACGCCACGGTCGACACCCTGGCCATCTCGCTGATTCTGTACACCTCCGGTGGCGCCGGCAGCGGCCTGGGGATACTGCTGGTGCTGCCGGTGGGTGCGATGGCGCTGCTGGGCCGGACCAAGGACGCCTTCCTGGTGCCCGCAATCGCAACGCTCGGGCTGCTGGCCCAGCAGATCGCAGCGAATCTGGTCGGCTACGCACCACCCACCGACTACACCACGGCCGGCATGCTCGGCGTGGTGCTGTTCGTCATCGGCCTGTCGGCCTGGCCCATCGCCGATCGGCTGCGTGAAAGCGAAGCGCTGGTGCGGCGCCAGGAGATCGACCTTGCGAACCTGGAGCAGCTGTCTCACTACATCGTCCAGCACCTGCGCGAGAGCATCCTCGTGGTGGACATCAAGGACCGGATCCGCCTGATCAATGAATCAGCCGCGGGCCTTCTGGGCACGGAGCAGGCCTTGCCGGGCGCACTGCTGGGCGAGGCCGCCCCGCGGCTGCTGTATCTGCTGGAAACCTGGCGCCAGCGCACCAACGGGGTGAATTCGAGCGTTGAAACACTGGTCAGCGCCGACGGCGCGCGCCTGCTGCGGCCGCACTTCGCGGCGCTGGGCAATGCACAGCCGGCCGCCGTGCTGGTATTCCTGGAAGACATGAGCCTGATCGCCGAGAAGGCCCAGCAGCTCAAGCTTGCGGCCCTGGGGCGCCTGAGCGCCAGCATCGCCCACGAGATCCGCAATCCCGTCGGCGCCATGAGCCAGGCGGGACAGTTGCTCGGCGAATCCCGGCAGCTGGCGCCCGAGGACCAGCGCCTCACCGACATCATCACCAAGAATGCCGAGCGCGTCAGCAACATCATCAACAATGTCCTGCAGCTCTCGCGCGGCGAATCCACCCAGGTGGAGACCTTCGAGCTGGCCAGTTGGATCGAGGATTTCCGCGCCGAGTTCTGCGAAACCATGCAATGGCGGCCCGAGCAGCTGATCAGTGTGGACGTGGAGACCAGCCCCGGCTCGCCCACCGGGTCCTACCCGGCGCTGGCCCTGCGCACGAACCGCGATGGCGGCGAACCGGCGATACCGGGGGGGCCGGAAGTCACCGCGGATCCCACGCAGTTGCGCCAGGTCGTGTGGAACCTGTGTGACAACGCCATCAAGTACGGCCTGCGCGACCGCAAGGACGTCATCGAAATCCGCTACGGTCGGCTCAAACCTGCCGCACGCCCCTTCCTGGAAGTGGCGGATCGCGGCCCGGGGGTGCGGGCCGAGGATGCCGAGCGCATCTTCGAACCCTTCTTCAGTGGCCAGCACCAAGGATCAGGACTCGGCCTGTTCCTGGCGCGCGAACTGGCGCAGACCAGCGGCGCCACTTTGCTCTACGAACCGCGCCCCGCCGGCGGAAGTATTTTCCGGCTGGTGTTCGCTGATCCGCGCCGCTGGGCGGTACGATAGGATTTATGCCCAAGCCAGTGGTTCTGATCATCGATGACGAGCCTGACCTCCTCGAACTCGTCAGTCTGACGCTGGGGCGGATGAGCCTGGAGACGCGAACCGCGCCGGACCTCGCCAGCGCGCGGCGCATGCTCGCGGCGCAGCATTATGATCTGTGCCTGACCGACATGCGCCTGCCGGATGGCGACGGACTGGACCTGGTGGCCTGGATCCAGGTCAACTGCGCCACGACCCCGGTGGCGGTCATCACCGCGCATGGCAATGTCGAATCCGCGGTGCGCGCCTTAAAGCTCGGTGCCTTTGATTTCGTCTCCAAGCCCCTGGACCTGGGCGTACTGCGCAAGCTCGTCGGCACCGCCATCCGCCTGGGGACGATGGCCGAGGGGACGGCCACGCACCGCGGACCCGGGTTGCTCGGCAGCTCACCGTCCATGCAGCAGCTGCGCGAGATGATCGGCAAAGTGGCCCGCAGCCAGGCGCCGGTGTACATCTACGGCGAGTCCGGCACCGGCAAGGAGCTGGTGGCAAGGCTCATTCATCACAGCGGCGCACGCGCCGAGGGGCCGTTCGTACCGGTCAACTGCGGCGCGATTCCCACCGAGCTCATGGAAAGCGAGCTGTTCGGGCACAAGCGCGGCAGCTTCACGGGCGCAGTAGCCGACAAGAAAGGACTGATACAGAGCGCCGAAGGCGGCACGCTGTTTCTGGATGAGGTCGCCGACCTGCCGCTGCACATGCAGGTGAAACTGCTGCGCGTGGTCCAGGAAAAAACCGTGCGCCCGGTGGGCGAGTCACGCGAGGAGCGCGTCGATGTGCGCATCCTGTCCGCGACCCATCGCAACCTGGCGGATATGGTGGCCGCGGGCCGCTTCCGCGAGGATCTGTTCTACCGCATAAATGTCATCGAGCTGCGCGTGCCCGCGCTGCGCGAACGCAGCGACGACATCCCGGACCTGGCCGCGAGCATCCTGCAGCGCATGTGCCGGCGCATGAAGATGGACCCGCCGGCGATCAGCCAGGAAGCCATGCAGTCGCTGCAGACTTACGCTTTTCCCGGCAATGTCCGTGAACTTGAGAACATCATCGAGCGCGCCCTGACGCTGACCACCTCCGGAATCATCGCGCTGGAGCACGTCACGCTGCGGCCGGTGACTCTCATCGCGCCACACCCGCTCAATGCCATTGATTTCGCGGCGACGACCGTACCGGCCACATCGGCTCCGAATGAGGCACCCGCCGCCCCTCATGCCCTCGGCGAGCAGCTGGAGGACATCGAGCGCGCCGCCATCATCAAGGCACTGGAGCAGACCCGCTACAACAAGACCGCGGCCGCCAAGCTTTTGGGGATGACGTTCCGGGCGCTGCGCTACCGGATCAAGAAGCTGGGCATTGAATGACGCCTACGATCCGCAGAACCTCGTGTCTGACCTGTGGCAGCGAATCCCGCCCGCTGTACCGTGACGTACCCGATGTTCTCTACAAGACCCCGGGGGCCTGGACGATTGTCCAATGTTCCAATCCGGGCTGCCGGCTCCTATGGCTGGATCCAGCGCCAGATCCGCAGAGCCTGATCGAGCTGTACAAGGATTACTACACGCATGCCGACGAGGACGATTGGCATGGCTGGAAGCGCCTGCTGCGCTCGGCACACGGCGCCACCGAAGACTTCCTGCTCGCCCCATTTGGCATTGCCGCCGAAAGGCGCCGCGCAAAAGTAATGTTTCTGGCCAACGATACTCCGGCAACCCTGCTCGATGTGGGGTGCGGCGACGGGTCCTTCCTGAAGACCATGGCGGACCGGGGATGGGCCGTCACGGGTCTGGACTTTGACGCTGTCGCGGTGCGTGGCATTCAAGAGCGGCTGGGATTGGAGGCGCACCTCGGAACTGCGGAGTCCATGGTCGCAGGCGGCCGAAAATTTGATGTCGTCACGTCCAGCCACGTGATCGAACATGTTCCCGACCCGGTAAAGTTCCTGGCGCAATGCGCGCAGTTACTGAAACCGGGCGGCCGGGTAATCATCAGGGCGCCGAATGCCGCCAGCATTGGGCATTCCCTATACGGCCAGTTTTGGATCGGACTGGATCCACCCCGACATCTGTATGCATTCACGCTGCCGGCCCTGATTGCCTGTGGGGAAAAGGCCGGCCTCAAGGTCTTGTGGTGCAAATCCACCGACGCCAATGCCGGGGGCCTGCTGGCTATCAGTCATTTCCTGCGAAGGTACGGAATGTATCGGCTGGACTGGCTGTCGAAGCTGCAGATACTGAAGTGGATGATCCTGTCGCTCGCACTTGCGCTGCGGGCAAGATTCGCCATGTGGCGAGACGCCACCAGCGGCGAAGAGCTCCACGCGGTCTTCCGTGTGGGCGACGCGCCACGCTGACGCGTCGGGCATCAGTCAAGTGGACATCCTGACCAAGTTGTTGCGGGTGCTGTGGATACCCGAATACCGGGGTCCATTCCTGCGCACCCGAGTCGCCGCATCGACCGAGCACGATGCCATCCTGCCTGGATTGGCGCTGCGCACGGTGGTCGACATCGGCGCGAATCGCGGCCAGTTCGCCCTGTGCATCCGCCGCCTGTACCCAATGGCGCAGATCTACTCCTTCGAACCCTTGGCCAAACCCGCGCGCTCCTGGATCCGCAATTTCGGTTCCGACCCGCGCGCGAAGCTGTTCAACAAGGCGGTCGCAGCGCAAGTCGGATCAGCCACGATGAATGTGTCGCGCTGGGACGTGTCCTCCTCGTTGCTGCCCTTCGCCCAGGCCCAACATGACAACTTCCTGCTGACCAAGGAGGCTTCGCGGGAAGTCGTGCAAACCACGACGCTGGATGTGTGCCTGGGTGAGCCGCAGCTGCAGGACCCGGCGCTGCTGAAGCTTGATGTGCAGGGCTACGAACTCACAGCCCTGCATGGTTGCGGCACACTGCTGGACCGGTTCAGGTACGTCTATGTCGAGGCATCGTTCGTAGAACTCTATGTGGGCCAGGCGCTGGCAACCGAAGTGATCGGATTTCTGCTCGAACGCGGCTTCAAGCTGCTGTGCGTCGCGAATCTGTCCCGGGGAAAATCCATGCGGCCCATCCAGGCGGATTTCCTGTTTTCGAAATAATCAACGTTGGTCAAATCTATTGAGTATCAAAGCCAACGTTGCGGCCAATTACTTTGGGCAGATGTATACGGCTGTAATGGCCTTCGCGTTCGTGCCGATCTGCATCCGGTATCTGGGCACCGAGGCCTACGGACTGGTCGCGATCTTCGCCATCCTGCAAAGCAGTGCTGCGCTTCTGGACCTGGGAATGAAGCCCACGCTGGCACGCGAGATGGCGCGGTTCAATACCGGCGCGCGCAGCGCGCAGTCGATCCTTGACCTGCTGCGCACCGCCGAAACGCTGGGCGCCTGCGTTGGCCTGGTGGTCGCGCTGTCGATCTGGGCTGCCTCGGCGTGGCTGGCGACGCGCTGGCTCAACACGACGCACCTGTCCCCCGCCGCGGTGGCTCATGCCCTGACGGGCATGGGGTTGATTTGCGCCCTGCGCTTCCTTGAAAACATCTACGTGGGCAGCATCATCGGGCTGCAACGCCAGGTTATCCAATGCGTCGTGAGCTGTTCGCTGATGAGCGCCCGCGCCTTCGGCGCGGTTGCCGTGCTCGCCGTGTTCTCGCCCACCGTCGGCGCGTTCTTTGCATGGCAGGTGCTGATCTCACTCATCAGCATCCCGATCTATGCACTGGTGGTGTACCGGTCGCTGCCGCGCGGCAACCGCGCCGGATCATTCTCCTGGAGCACCGTTAGCGGCATCTGGAGGTTTTCCGGTGGGGTCAGTGCGAACGCAGTGCTGGCACTGCTGATCCTGCAACTGGACAAGATACTGCTGTCGGCGCGCCTGCCGCTCAAGGCGTTCTCCTATTACGCTGTGGCCAGCGTGCTGAGCAGCGCGCTCTACATGCTTTCAATGCCGATTTCCGCGGCGTTCTACCCGACCTTCACTGAACTGGCAACCCGCGGCGATACCGAGGCCCTGCGCCGCGCCTACCATCAGGCGGCACAGCTGATGGCGGTCATCATGGGCGGCGCCGCCATTGTGCTCATCGTGTTCGCGGACACGGCACTGAACGCCTGGACGGGAGATGCGAGCGTGACACTGTTCGCTGCGCCGCTGCTGCGGGTACTTGCCCTTGGCACGCTGTTGAACTGCTACGTCGGCATTCCATACCAGCTGCAGCTGGCGAGCGGCTGGACGTCCCTCACTGTCATGCTCAATGCCGTGGCGGTGTGCCTGCTGGCCCCGGCCCTGTTCCTGATCATTCCAGTCTACGGCGCCGCCGGCGCGGCGTGGATCTGGGTCGCCCTGAATGTCGGCAACCTGTTGTTCTACACTTACTTCATGCATAGACGCCTGCTACCCACGGACAAATGGCGCTGGTATCGGCAGGACGTTTTCGCGCCGGCGCTCGCTGGCGGGCTAATCGCTGCGGCCTGCCGGATCGTCCTGCCCTCATCGCCGTCCAGATTCGCCCAGCTCGGCGAGCTGCTGATAGCCTTTGGGATGGTAAGTCTAGCCGGAGCGTTGGTATGTGGGTCGACCCGCGATGAATTGAGAAGATTCACCAGCGCCGCCCTGGGACGGTCCGGACTTGCCTAGCTTCACCCATTCTCGCAGCAATTCCGGGCCAGCGGTGACCGTCGCGATCCCGGTGTACAACGAAAAACGCTTCGTGGCCGAGGCGATTCAGTCGGTACTGGATCAGACTTTCGCCAACTTCGAATTGCTGATTTCCGATGATGCTTCAACGGATGGCAGTGCGGAAATATGCGCGGCCCTGGCGGCCCAGGATGCGCGGATCAGATTCATCAGGCAGCCCGCCAATCTCGGTGCTTTCCTTAATCTCAAGTATGTGACCGATCAGGCGCAGGCACCGCTGCTCGTGTGGCTGGCCCAGGACGATAAGCTGGACTGCCGCTACCTCGAGGAATGCCTGCGACAGATGGCATTGAATCCGGCTAACGTGCTGGTCAGCAGCGACTTCAGGATCATTGATGAGGCCGGCAACCTCATCTGCACCGAGCGCCTGGACAGCATCCGCGCGGCCATACCGTGGCGGACACGACGCGCCGAGTTCTTCAAATTTCCGGTTTACTCGAACATTTTCTATGCTTTCTACGGGATGGTGCGCACCACTGCCTGCCAAAGCATGTTCAGTGAACTCAAGCGACCCCGGTTCATGTCGCAAATCGAATTGCCGGTCCTGGCGCGCCTGGCAACCGCCGGGGAGATTTGCTCCTTCGCACCTGATCTGCGCTTCTACCGACGGGTCGGTACATCCCTTTTCCACACCGAGCTCAAGCTGCTGCGGGCGCAATCACGCATCAGGCAAATCGCGATCGTGGCGCTACACTTTGGCAGGTTGATAGCCGACCAGGTATCTGTCCTGCTGCGCTCATCACTGCCGGTCACGGTGAAACTCGGAATCCTGTCGCGGCTCGCCTATTTCTACCTGGTCAGATGCGTAGTGCTCGTTGCCAGGGGAAAACAGTATGATGCTCCGCATGATTGACGCGCCCGCCAAGAGCAGCTGCGACAACGCGGCCCGGATCGCCGTGCTCATTCCCTGTTTCAATGAAGCGGTGTCGATTGCCGCCGTGGTCGGCGCCTTCAGGGCGGCCCTGCCGGCCGCCGATATCTACGTCTATGACAACAATTCCACGGACCAGTCCGTCAGCATCGCCGCGGCAGCGGGCGCGCGGGTAAGAAAGGAGTCGCTGCAGGGCAAGGGTCACGTGGTCCGGCGCATGTTTGCCGACGTCGAGGCGGACGTCTACGTGATGACCGACGGAGACGCCACTTACGACCCTGATTGCGCGCCGGCCATGATCAACCTGCTGCTCCAGGAAAGCCTGGACATGGTGGTCGCCGCGCGGGTTGCCGCCGAGGAGGGCGCCTACCGCCACGGCCATCGTTTTGGCAACCAGCTGCTGACCCGGGCCGTCGGCCATTTGTTCGGCAGCCGCTTCACCGACATGTTGTCGGGCTACCGGGTTTTCTCACGACGCTTCGTCAAATCGTTTCCAGCGATGTCCAGTGGCTTTGAAGTGGAAACTGAGTTGACCGTCCATGCGCTTGAGCTGTCACTGCCCGTGGCCGAAGTCCCAACTGCCTATAACGTCCGGCTCGAAGGCTCGATCAGCAAGCTGAACACCTATTCCGACGGATTGCGGATCGTGCGCCTGATTCTGGTGCTCTACAAAGACGAGCGCCCACTGCAGTTCTTCTCGGCTATCGCGGCCGTACTGTGCGTTGTGGCGCTGTGTCTCGGGATCCCTCTGATAGTGACTTTCGTGCACACCGGATTGGTGCTGCGCCAGCCTACGGCGATCCTGGCCACAGGCCTGGTGCTGCTCTCCGCGCTTAGCCTGGTCACCGGCCTGGTACTGGATACTGTCACGCGCGGCCGCCGTGAAATCAGGCGTCTTGCCTATCTGGCGATCAAGGCGCACTAATCGGGCCGCTGGGCCTTCTCGAGATGAAAATGCAAACCCTTGGCGCCCAGGGAAACGTTCCTGAGCAGCCTCGACTCCAGGTAGGCGACGCTGTTGGCCAGCCGGATCAGGCTGCCGGTCAGTGAACGCTTCGGTTGGCCCTTCGCACCGGTCCGATAGACGGCGTTTTCCTGGCCGCGCCAGAACTGCTCCATCCGCCTTCCCAGGAATGGTAGTTTGAAGCTTGCAAAGAAAGTGGCATCCAAGGTCGCGCCGATCAGGTGGTAGCTGTACCCCAGCCGCACGACCCTGAACGCGCACTTGAAGCGCTGAATCAGCTCGCGGCGCGTGTAGGCGTGATGGTGATCCTTGGTGTGCTGATAAATGTCGCGGTCCAGGAGCCGGAACAGCGCGTGGGCACCAACACCACCCTCGGCCGGAACAAACCCGATGAAGGCCCCACCGGGTCGCAGCACCCGCCAGATCTCCTCCAGCGATCGATCAAGGTTTGCCACGTGTTCGAGTACGTCGAAGGAGATCACCACGTCGCAGGAGTCCGCGGCAAGGGGTAAGGGGGCATCAGCGCCAACCTGGTGATATTCAAAATCCACCGCCGTATGCGGCGCGCGGATATCGACGCCAACGCGCCGTGCCCTGGGTCTGAGGGCGCGCACCAGCTGCAGGTACTTGCCTTCGCCGGTCCCATAATCAAGTACCCGCGGCGCCTCGAGCTGCGGCAGACTCTCGACCAGCCAGCGCGCCTTCAAGCCCGGCAGGTCATGACTCGCAGGATCGGGTGCGAAATCGCCATAAACCCAGGTATCCGGACTGGTGGTCATCCGCCGATCACTGATTGGCGGGAGCGCGGCGCGGGCGGCGTCGCGGCGGCGATCCCCGGCTGGGCCTGGATTGCAGAGGCGAACCATCGCTCATGCGGACAGCGGCCGATGCGCACTTCTTCAAGCGATTGCAGCGTCTTGATGAATACCATCCCGGCGGCCCGCAGTGGCGTGTAATTCAGGCGCAGCCGCCGGTAGAATTCCTTGGTCGCGCGGTACATCGACCGAACATCCGCATTCGATCTACCCCCTGCGCGCATGAAGGCGACATCGGCGCGGATGAAACGCATTGTGGGTCGAAATTTGCGTTCCAGTTCGTAGTATTGAATGACATCCGAGGAGAACTTCAAGCCCTGGTCGAAGCCCCCGACTGCTTCCAGCAACCGGCGCTTGGTGAACAGGCCCTGGTGCAGCGGGAACAATCCGCAGCCGCGCAGCCGCGCCAGCAGTCGCGGCACCCTCCGATGCCGCCAAACGCCCCAGGAGCCCAACCGGCCCATCGAAACATCACCGGCAATCAGATCCGGATTTGCGGCGCTGCCGGGCGCCAGGCCTTCCACGACCCGTGCCAGCGTCGTTGGGGCAACCAAAAAGTCGTCGGCATTCAGGAATAGAACGTATTCGCCGGTGGCGGCGCGCAGCCCCTTGTTCATGGCGTCGAATATTCCGGAGTCGGGCTCATAGATCCGAACGATCCGCGCGGCGCTCGCGCAATGATCGATGATGGCACGAGTACCGTCGACGGAACCGCCGTCGACGCAGATTTGCTCCACCGCGAAGTCCACTTGCTGCGCCGAAACCGACGCGATCGTATCCTCAATGGAGCCTGCCGCATTGAGTGAGACGGTGACAATGGAGATGAAGGGCGCACCTTCAACAGGCGCAATTGCCGGATGGGTTGAATCTACCTGCGTCAAAGGCCACTCCAATTCGTCCGAGGTCCACTACGTGCGACAGTTCACGCCCGCGGAGCTCTCAGATCGAACATAATAACGTGTACTACGCCCTCAACTGTCGTTTCGCAAGAGGAGTCGCTGAGCTGTGCTGACCGAATCGCCCGTCGTACGCGCCGTTGGCCCGCGTGTCCTGTTTCTGATGGGCGCCGTCATCACTGCCGCGATCCTATTGTGGACACATCACTTGCGGCTAAGCGGTGATCTGCACGGCTTTACCAGCATCTTCTTCTACCTGTTTGTATACCAGGACTACTACGCCGCGGTCTGCGAGTTGCTCATACTGGGCGCCGCCGTATTCGTTGCGGCGCTGATTCCCACGGACAAACTTCTGCAGCAGGCGGGTGAACATCCCGGAACCATCGCCGTGGCATTCGCCGTGGCGCTGTCGGCAGGCTCGCTGCTCGTGTATCACGACCATCCGCTTTCGATGGACGAGTACACGGCGTATTTCCAAAGTCAGGTCTTCGCGGCGGGCCATCTTGCCGGTCGCTTGCCATTGCCGATCATGGATTGGGTCATTCCGCCGGGATTTCAGAATTTCTTCCTGAATGTATCCAGTCAAACCGGGGAAGTCGCCTCCAACTACTGGCCGGGCCATGCGCTGCTCATGGCGCCGTTCATGCTGGCCGGAATCCCGTGGGCGTGCAACCCGGTGCTGTCGGCGCTGACCCTTCTGGTCATCCATCGGTTGGCGATGTATCTGTTTGAGGATGTGCAGGCCGCGGGCCTGGCGGTATTGCTGACGGTGGCCTCACCGGTCATGTTTGGCCTGGGCATCTCGTACTACTCGATGCCCGCCCATCTGCTGTGCAACAGCCTCTATGCTCTGCTGCTGGTGCGGCCCAGCCCCTGGCGGGCACTCGCGGCCGGTTTGGTCGGGTCAATTGCGCTGTGCCTGCACAACCCCCTGCCGCATACGCTGTTTGCGCTGCCATGGATGATCTGGATTATCACTCGGCCGCGCGGGTTGCGGCTGCTCGCAGCCTTGTGCGCCGGCTATCTGCCGCTGTCGCTGCTGCTGGGTGTCGGCTGGTATGAATTCACCAATGACCTGCGTAATTCGGTCTCGGTCTCGGGTGCGCACGTAGACATCTTGGCGCACGTACAGGCTTTGCTCGGGATTTTCTCGAGGCCGGACGCAAACGTGCTGCTTGCGCGCTTTATCGCGATGGCAAAAACCTGGGTCTGGGCCGTACCTGGCATCGTGCTACTGGCCATCTACGGCGCTGCGCGGTGGCGTCGCCATCCACTTTGTATGCTGCTGGCCGTCTCGGCCCTGACCACACTGGTGGGATACGTATTCTTTCCACAGGACCAGGGGCATGGCTGGGGTAATCGTTACTTCCACTCGGCGTGGATGGCACTGCCCCTGCTTGCGACGGCCGCCATATTCCGCCCGCGCTTGAGCCGCGAGACCGCGATTGCAGAGTCGGCGGAACCGCTGCTATTCGGGGATGCGGCGAGTCGCTCATATATGGCGGCCTGCGTGCTGCTGACGCTGGTATTCGGCGTCGGACTGCAGGCCTGGCAGATGCAGCGCTTCATCGCGGCCGTCCTGAACCAGGTGCCGCATTACGCGACCACCGGCCCTCAGGTGGTGATCCTGGACGTCAACCCCAACTACGGCTTCTACGTGGGTGACCTGGTGCAAAATGATCCGTTCCTGCGCGGCCCTGTGATTCGCATGATGAGTCACGGCCTGGCCGAGGATACGCGGATGATGGCCCAGTTCTATCCAAACCTGCAGCTGGTGTCTGCCAACCATCTCGGTCGGGTGTGGTCGCAAAAGGGTGCCGCTCATGACGCCAGTCAGCGCTAGCGCCATGGAGAACAACTCGACGCAACGCCTGGGAATGGCCGCACTCGCCTGCCTGGTCGTCGCCTTCTGGATACTGCTGCATCCCTATCGCGGCCTGGAGCACGATTCGGTGCTGTATGCGGTGCTGGCGCTGGCGCGCCTGCATCCGGCGGCCCTGGGTCACGATCTGTTCGTGCGCTACGGCACGCAGGACGGCTTCACCGTCTTCAGTCCGCTGTTCGCGGCGGAAATCCGCGCCGTGGGCCTGGAACAGGCGGCGGCGATCATGACCTTCATCACCCACGTCGCATTCCTGGGCGCGAGCTGGCTGCTGGCACGGCGCCTCATGTCACCGAGCCTGGCGCTGCTGGCCGTGGGACTGGTGGTGGTGGTGCCCTCCTGGTACGGATCAAACAGTGTGTTTGCGTACTTCGAGGCCTTCCTGACGCCGCGCCAGTCGGCGGAAGCCTTTGCGCTGGCCGGCCTGGCTGCGGCGCTGAGCGCGCGGCAGGTGCTGGCCGGGGTATGCATGCTGGTGGCGATGCTGCTGCATCCCATCATTGCGGCGGCCGGCGTCGTGGCCTGGATTGTCTTGAGCGCGGGCATGAGGTGGCCCCGTCTGGCCACGATCATTGCCGCCGTCCTGGCCGTGGCGCTGGTGGCAGGCTCCTTCACCGCCATGGGCCCCTTCAGGCACTTCGATGCTGCCTGGCTCAGCATACTCAAGGAGCGGCTCGCCTACCTGTTTCCGACCGAATGGCGCCTTACCGAGTGGGTCACCACAGAGGTGCACGCCGCGGTGCTGGTGGTGGGCATTGGCTTTTGCCGCAACGATGCGGTGCGCCGCCTGTGCATGGCGGGGCTGATCACCGTGGTGCTGGGAATGCTGTTCACCATCGTGGAGAGCGACTGGCTGCACGTCGTCATTGCCGCACAACTGCAGACCTGGCGCTGGCTGTGGCTGCTCGGCGTACTGTCGTCAATGCTGCTGCCCGTGATCGCCGTGGACTGCTGGAATTGCGGTGACCTGGGACGTGCCGCAGCCCTGGCGTTGCTCGGTGCGCTGCTGATCCACACCAATGACACCGCCGCCGTGCCGGCGCTGCTGGCCTGTGTCGCGGCGCTGGCGGCACCGCGTATCAGCACCCCGCCGCAGGCTCGGATATTCCTGGTGGTGGCCATCGGCCTGCTGGCCCTGAGCGTCGTGATTCTGGCCCAGGACATTCCCAATGTACTGCCGCAATTTCAGAGCATTCGCCAGGGCCGCCGGCCCTATCTGGTGCGGATCGGGGAGGCCCAGGCGCTGGCCTATGGCGGCCTGCTGCCCGCCGCCGCGCTGGCGCTGGTGTGCAGCGGGGTGACTCGCGCCACCCGCCGCATTGCGCTGCTGCTGGCGGGTCTGGGCGCCGTGCTGCTGCTGTCGGTGCTGTCGTACTCGGTGCAGACCTGGACCCATCGCAAGTTTCCTCTCGATCGGGTCCAGGCCTTCGCGCCCTGGCGGGCGGCCATACCCGAGAGCGATGAAGTGGTATGGCCGGATCCGCCGCCGGCGGAGTGGTTCGAACTGGGACGCGCCAGTTATTGGTCGCTCTATCAGATGGCCGGTATGGTATTTTCCCGCGATGTCACCATGGTCAGCACCGGCCGCGAGACGGCGGTGACGCCGCTGCTGCCGATGCTCGGCCGAACGCTGACCGCCGAACGTCACTACGCACAGGCACCCGCTGCGCAGAATCCGCAGGCCGCAACGCGTGCCCTGTGTCACCTGCGCGGCGTTACCTTCTTTGCAAGCTGGGCCGATCTGGGCTCGACACCCTATCCTGCGGTGGCGCCGGATCCGGCCAAGCCCAATGAGATGCTGTACCTGTATCACTGCGGCGCGGATCAGCACTGAGCCCCTTGCCTCACGCCATGCCCAAACTTTTCACCGAAGCGGCAAAGTACGCCGCGGTGTCCGCCGTCGCGTACGTCGTGGATACCGGGCTGCTGCTCATCCTGACGCGCCATGCGGGCTGGTACTACCTGCTGGCAGCCAGCGTCTCGTTCGTGGCGGGCGCCACGGTCGCCTATGTCCTGTCGGTGCGCTTCGTGTTCAGCGCCCACCGGCTGCGCAACCGCAGGCTCGAATTCACCAGCTTCGTATTGCTGGGTCTGTGCGGAGTCGCCATCACCTTGCTGGTGTTGCGCGTGACGGTGGGCCGGCTGGGCATGGATCTGCTGTACGCCAAGGCGGTGGCGGCCGGCTTCAGTTTCGTGGCCAATTTCGCGCTGCGCCGCCAGCTGCTGTTCCGCAGCGCGGCGGCGCCGGTATGAGTCGCACCGCCGTCATCGTGGGCGCGGGTCCCGCGGGTCTTACCGCGGCCTACGAGCTGCAACGCAGTTCGGATGTGCGGCCGCTGGTGTTTGAGATGGGCGAGCAGGTCGGCGGCATCTCCCGCACCATCAATTACCGCGGCAACCGCATGGATCTGGGAGGCCATCGCTTCTTCTCCAAATCCGACTGGGTGATGAACTGGTGGCAATCGATGCTGCCGGTGCTCGCCACGCAGCAGGATGTGGGCGCGGACGCGGCCGCCCTGCGCCTGTCCTACCAGGGCGCGGCGCGCGAGTTCACCCCGGCCGCGCTCGCCGCGGCGCACCGGGACGATGTGATGCTGGTGCGCAGCCGTCTGTCACGCATCTACTATCGGCGCCGCTTCTTCGCTTATCCGCTGAAGCTGAACCTGGCAACTCTGGCCAACTTGGGCGCGCCCTACACGGCGGCCATCGGCGCAAGCTACCTGGCGGCGCGTCTGAACCCGCGACGCCCCGAACTGACGCTGGAGGATTTCCTGGTCAACCGCTTCGGCAACACCCTGTACCGCACCTTCTTCAAGGATTACACCGAAAAGGTCTGGGGCGTTCCGTGCGCGCAGATCTCGGCCGAATGGGGCGCCCAGCGCATCAAGGGGCTGTCCATCAGCAAGGCGATTGCGCATGCGCTGACCAAACCCTTCCGCGGCCGCGACACCGCGCAGAAGTCCACCGAGACCAGCCTGGTGGAGCGCTTCCTGTATCCGAAGCTGGGGCCCGGACAGATGTGGGAGCATGTGGCCGCGCGCGTGACGGCAGCCGGTGGCGAAGTGCACCTGCGCCACCGCGTCGTCGGCCTGCAGCGTGAGGGCCAGCGCATCACCGGCGTCGAGGTGCGCGATGCGGCCACCGGCGAGGTGCGCCGCGTGGCCTGCGACCAGCTGCTCTCGAGCATGCCGGTCAAGGACCTCGCGGCACTGCTGCAGCCACAGGATCCGCAGGTGCTGCGCGTCGCCTCGCAACTGCCCTACCGCGATTTTCTCACCGCGGGCCTGCTGGTGCGGCGCATGCGCGGCGGCCACCCTGGCGCAGCCAATGGCATGCCTCCTGATAACTGGATCTATATCCAGGAACCGGATGTGAAGCTCGGACGCCTGCAGGTGTTCAACAACTGGAGCCCGGCGCTGGTGGCGGACCCCGCAACCATCTGGCTGGGCCTGGAGTACTTCTGTGACGAGGGCGATGCGCTGTGGAGCATGGCTGACGGCGCTTTGCTGAGCTTTGCCGCCGCGGAGCTGGCCAAGATCGGACTGATTGCCCAGGAGGATGTCCTGGACGGCACGGTCGTCAGGGTGCCCAAGGCCTATCCGGCCTATTTCGGCGTCTATAACGAGATCGGCAGGGTGCGCGACTGGCTGGACACCTTTCCCAATCTGTACCCGGTGGGCCGCAATGGCATGCACCGGTACAACAACCAGGACCATTCGATGTTGGCGGCCAAGGCGGCGGTGGAAGCCATCGTCAGTGGCAGCGCCGACAAGTCAGCGCTGTGGGCCGTGAATGTGGAAGACGAATACCACGAGTCGGCCCGCAAGTGACCCTCCGCGTCACAATCTGACGTCCCGGGGTCCCTGCGTCGTCATCTGCTGACGATGCTAAGTTAAAGACCGCCCCCCTGGAGTCCTGTAATCGTTGTTGCATCAATAGGTTATAAGCCCCATCGGGATCTGGCACGCACCTTGCTCCTCTTCGTTACGACGGCGACCCGTGCCGCACCCAGATTCCCATCAAAGTTTCAGGAGAGAGTTCACATGAAGTCCATGCAGAAAGGTTTCACCCTCATCGAGTTGATGATCGTCGTGGCGATCATCGGCATCCTCGCGGCCATCGCGATTCCGGCGTATCAGGACTACACGGTCCGTTCGCAGGTGACGGAAGGCATGAACCTGGCCAGCGCCGTTGAGACGGGCGCCGCCGAGTACTTCGCCAACACCGGCTCCTTCCCCACCACCCTGTCGGCCGCTGGCATCTCCAGCTCACCGTCGGGCAAGTATGTGAGCGCGATCGCGCTGAACGGCTCGATCACGATTACCTACGGCAACCAGGTTAACGCGGCCGTCGCCACCCAGACGCTGGGCCTGACCCCGTGGTTGAGCAACAACAACGACATCATCTGGGTCTGTGGCAACCACACCCAGCCCGCCGGTGCAAACGCGGCCCCGAACGTGACCGCCGCCGTGACCAACATCGCGGACAAGTACCTGCCCCAGACGTGCCGTACGGGCACCTGATCGAGCTGAAATCCTGGGCGATTTAACCCCAGGAACAAGCCTCAAGAAGCCCCTCTCCGGAGGGGCTTCTTCTTTTGCGAGACCAATCACGCGACACCGCGCGCAGTTGTGCGAACATCGCCGGTAGATTTGACAATTGCCTAGCGATTCACGTCCGCTACACTAGGCCTTGCTGCCTCGTGGCACCCAGGGTTGGTCAACGTAAGTCCATGAATGAAAACGCCTCCTTAGCTACCAGCACGCCCCGGACGGCGCTTGGCGGTCTGCCGCAGCGCCTGGTCCAGGACGGGGTTGTCGAAGAGGCAGCGATGATGGAGGCGCTGGCGGCCACCAAGGACGGCAGCAGCATCGTCACGCAGCTGGTGAGAAGCGGCGCCGCGAACGCCCGCGACATCGCCATCGCGGCCTCCAGCGAGTTCGGCGTGCCGCTGTTTGACCTGGAAGCCAGCAACATCGACCCGGAAACGATACGGCTGGTCAGTGAAAAGCTGCTGACCAAGCATCGGGTACTGCCGATCTTCAAGCGCGGCAAGCGACTGTTTCTGGCGGTGGCCGATCCCACCAACCTGCATGCCATTGATGAGATCAAGTTCCAGACCGGCATGGGTGTGGAGGCCGTCGTCGTCGAGGACGACAAACTGCAGAAGGCCGTCGACAAAGCCGTCGAGCAGGCCGACAACCAGATGCCCGCCTTCAGTGAAGAGGAGGGCATGGACCTTGACTCCCTCGAGGTCACCGGCGGCGATGACGGTCCTGACGACAAGGTCACCCGCGATGACGTCGAGGACGCGCCCATCGTCCGCTTCGTCAACAAGCTCATGCTCGATGCCATTCGCCGCGGCGCCTCCGACATCCACTTCGAGCCCTATGAGAAAACCTACCGGGTGCGTTTCCGCATGGACGGGGTGCTGAAGGAAATCGCGCAGCCGCCGGTGCAGCTGGCGGGCAAGCTCGCGGCGCGCCTGAAGGTCATGTCGCGCCTGGACATCGCCGAACGACGCGTCCCGCAGGATGGTCGCATCAAGATGCGGCTGTCCAAGAACCGCGCCATCGACTTTCGCGTCAGCTCCTGTCCGACGCTGTACGGCGAGAAGATCGTGATGCGTATCCTGGATCCTTCCCAGGCGCAGCTCGGCATCGACGCGCTGGGCTACGAGCCGAAGCAGAAGGAACTGTACGTCAAATACCTGGCCAAGCCGCAGGGCATGATACTGGTGACCGGCCCCACCGGCAGCGGCAAGACCGTGTCGCTGTACACGGGCCTGAACATCCTCAACCGCGAAGATACCAATATCTCCACCGCCGAGGATCCTTCGGAAATCAATCTCCCGGGCGTCAACCAGGTCAACGTCAACCCCAAGGTGGGCCTGACGTTCGCGGCCGCCATGCGCGCCTTCCTGCGCCAGGACCCCGATGTCATCATGGTCGGCGAAATCCGCGACCTTGAGACCGCAGAAATCGCCATCAAGGCGGCGCAGACCGGACACCTGGTACTCTCCACCCTGCACACCAATGATGCGCCGCAGACCCTGACGCGCCTCATCGACATGGGCGTCAAACCCTACGCCATCGCGACTTCCGTGAGCCTGATCATTGCCCAGCGCCTGGCCCGCCGGCTGTGCACCAACTGCAAAACGCCGATGGACGTGCCGCGCGAAGCGCTGGCGAAGGAAGGCTTCCAGTCCGCCGACATCGAGAGCGGGATGCGGCTATTCGCTCCGAAGGGCTGCGCCAACTGCACCGATGGCTACAAGGGCCGCGTGGGCATCTACCAGGTCATGCCCGTCACCGATGCCATCGCCCGCCTGATTCTTGCCGGCGGCAGCGCCGTGGACATATCCGATCAGTCTGCGAAGGAAGGCTTCTGGGATCTGCGCCGTTCGGGCCTGGAAAAGGTCAAGGCGGGGATGACCAGCCTGGAAGAGATCAACAGCGTCACCATCGAATGACTTGCAGGAAGTAACGCATGGCTCAGGCAGCAACCACCGCGACCGTCAAGAGCATCAAGCGCGACGTTCCCTTCACCTGGGAAGGCCGCGACAAGAAGGGCAACAAGGTCAAGGGCAAGAGCATCGCGCCGGATGAGGCCGCGCTGCGCGCCGACCTGCGTCGCCAGGGCATCGCCGCTTCGCGCATCCGCAAGCAGTCGAGCGGCCTGAAGGCCGGCGGCAGCGTCAAGCCGCAGGACATTGCGGTCTTCATGCGCCAGCTCGCCACCATGCTGGCGGCCGGCATTCCCCTGGTGCAGGGCCTGGAGATCGTCGGCAGTGGCCACGACAAGCCCGCCGCGCAGAAGCTCATCCTCGGCATCAAGAACGACATCGAATCCGGCTCCGCGCTGCATGAGGCCCTGGCCAAGTACCCGGTGTACTTCGACAAGCTGACGACCAACCTGGTGGAGGCCGGCGAACATGCCGGCGCCCTGGAGAGCCTGCTGGACAAGATCGCCACCTACAAGGAAAAGACCGAGGCCCTGAAGAGCAAGGTGAAGAAGGCGCTGTTCTATCCCACGGCCGTACTGGTCGTCGCCATCATCGTCACCGTCATCCTGCTGATTTTCGTCATTCCGCAGTTTGAAAGCCTGTTCAAGGGCTTCGGCGCAGACCTGCCGGCGTTCACACAGATGGTGATCAATCTGTCGCGCTTCGTGCAGTCCGAGGGTCTGTGGATAGGGATCGTGGTCGGTGCGGGCATCTACGCCTTCGCCTATTTCAAGAAACGCTCGCGCGGCATGCAGGAGTTCCTGGACCGCGCGATGCTGAAGTTCCCGATCATCGGACCCATCCTCAACAAGTCGGCCATCGCGCGCTATGCGCGGACCCTGGCCACCATGTTCTCCGCGGGCGTGCCGCTGGTCGAGGCGCTGGAATCCGTGGCCGGCGCCTGCGGCAACATCGTGTACGAGACGGCGGTGCTGCGGATGCGCGAGGAAGTCGCCACCGGTCAGCGCCTGCAGCGTGCCATGGAAAACACCGGGCGCTTCCCGAACATGGTGGTGCAGATGATCGCCGTCGGCGAAGAATCCGGCTCCCTGGACACCATGGCCGGCAAGGTGGCCTCATTCTACGAAGCCGAGGTCGACAACGCCGTGGATGCGATGTCGAGCCTGCTCGAGCCGCTGATCATGGCGGTGCTGGGCGTGCTGGTCGGAAGCCTGGTGATCGCCATGTACCTGCCCATCTTCAAGCTCGGCTCGGTGGTGTAAGCACCCGCGCCGACACATATGGTGCTGCTTGATGCGCTGTCCGCATCCCCGACCTTCTTCATCGTGGCCGTGGTGGTGCTGGGCCTGCTGGTCGGAAGCTTCCTGAACGTCGTCATTTACCGCCTTCCGGTGATGCTGGAGCGGGAGTGGCGAGAGCAATGCACGCAGCTCGCGGGCGATTGCGCGCCCGCCGACCCGGCGCCAGGCCGTTTCAACCTGATCGTGCCGCGCTCCACCTGCCCGAAGTGCAAGGCGCCGATCAGCGCGCTGCAGAACATCCCGGTCGTCAGTTACCTCATCCTGCGCGGCCGCTGCGCCCGTTGCGCGGCACCGATCAGCGCGCGCTATCCGCTGATTGAGGCCCTGACCGGGGTGCTCTCGGGGCTGGTGGCCTGGAAGTTCGGCTATGGCGCCGCGGCCCTCGCCGCCCTGGTGCTGACCTGGTTCCTGATCGCGCTGACCTTCATTGATGTGGACACCCAGCTGCTGCCGGACTCCATGACGCTGCCGCTGCTATGGCTGGGACTGGCGACCAGTGCCTTGCTGCCTGCCGACTACCGCTCGAGCCTGCCGGTGAACCTGCACGACAGTGTCATCGGCGCCATGGCCGGCTATTTGAGCCTGTGGAGCATCTATCACCTGTTCAAGCTGCTGACGGGCAAGGAGGGCATGGGATACGGAGACTTCAAACTGCTCGCCGCCATCGGCGCCTTTCTCGGCTGGCGCCTGCTGCTGCCCACCGTACTGTGCGCCGCCGCGGTGGGCGCAGTGGTCGGCATAGTGATCCTGAGCCTCAAGGGCAAGGGCCGCGGCGTCCCCATCGCCTTCGGTCCGTTCCTGTCGGCTGCCGGGTGGATCATGATGATGTGGGGCCGGGAGCTGCTTGCAGGGTACCTGGGCCTGTTCGGCCTGCACGCGTGAAGCGCCCGCTGCAAATCGGTCTGACCGGCGGGATCGCCAGTGGCAAATCCACCGTCAGCGCCCTGTTTGCGGGCCTCGGCGTCCCGGTCATCGATACCGATCAGATCGCCCGTGACGTGGTGGCCCCGGGCACGCCGCTGCTGGGACGCGTGCTCGCCCGTTTTGGCGCACACCTGCTCACCGCCAGCGGGGAACTGGACCGGCACGCCCTGCGCGAGCGGGTCTTTGCCGACGCCGCGGAGCGCGCCGACCTGGAGGCGCTGCTGCATCCGGCCATCATGGCCGAGATGCAGCGGCGCGCCGCTCGTGCCGGCGGCGCCTACCAGATACTGGTCATTCCGCTGCTGGTCGAGCACAACCTGAAAAGCAGCGCCGACCGGGTGCTGCTCGTGGACTGTGCCCCGGACCTGCAGCTGCGGCGGGTGCAGGTCCGCGACGGCGTAACGCTGGCCCAGGCGCAGGCGGTGCTGGCGGCACAGGCCTCACGCGCCGCGCGCCTGTCGGCAGCGGACGACGTCATCCACAACGACGGTGACCTGGAGCGGCTGCGAGAACAGGTCGAAGCCCTCCATACCCGCTACGGCGCTCTGGCGCGCGAGACCCCGCGTCAAGCACAATAGCGGGATGAATGAAGCCCAACAGCAGATGGCACCGGCGGTGGTCGATGCCGCTGAAGGAATCATCGTCTATGAGCAGCCGCTAAATGAGCGGATGCGCACCTTCATGCGCCTGGACTTCCTGTACAACCAGGCGCTGTACCAGAGCGAGATCGCGACCGCGTCCAGCGCCCGTGCGGCGATGACCGGCCTGCTGGACATACTGTCCATCACCACGCGCAGCGACATGCGTTCGGATGCGCTGAAGGAACTGGAGCGCCACCTCTCCCATCTCAACGAGTTCCAGTCGCGGCCGGGGGTGGATGCGGCGCGGCTGAAGACCATCATCGCCAACCTCGGGCGCCTGCGCGGTGAGCTGCTGAACGCCGGCTCGGCCTTCCTGCAGCCCATCCGCGACTCGGAGTTCCTCAACTCCATCAAGCTGCGCAGCGCCATTCCCGGCGGCACCTGCGAGTTCGACCTGCCCGAATATTTCTGCTGGCTGAATCAGCCCGCCGAGGCGCGCATGGGCGCCTTTGGCGAGTGGCTGGGGCTGCTGCGGCCGCTGTGCGATGCCATTGCCGAACTGCTGTGGTTGACGCGCCAGGCGGGTCGCAGTCGCCAGGAGGTCGCCAAGGGCGGCGTCTTCATGATCGGTTTCGACCGCGACGCACCGGCCCAGCTGTTGCGCATCGCGCTGCCCGCCGAGGACGGCCTGTTTCCGGAAATCAGCGGTGGCGGCCAGCACCGCTGCAATGTCCGCTTCCTGAAGTGGGGCGGCCTCGGCGCGCGCCCGACGCCGCTCGAAGAGGACGTGCCGTTCACGCTGACCATCTGCGCCTGAGCCGTCTCACCGGCCGCACCCCTCATGTCAGCCACGGTGAAGTGCCCAACCTGCGGCCGCAGCATCGAATGGTCGGATCAGTCCCCGTTCCGGCCGTTCTGCAGTGAGCGCTGCCGGGTGATCGACCTGGGAGCGTGGCTGACGGAAAAGCACGTGATCCCCAGCGACGAGACCGAAGCCGCGCCGGAAGGCCCGGACGAGCCGCTCGACTGACCGCAGCTTTTAGGGGAATTTGATCTTGCCGGGAGCCGGCCCGGCAGCCATGGCTCCGGCATCGGGCACCACGATGCGCGAGGCCTGCTCGCGACGCATCTCGCGGGCTTCCTCGATCGCCTCATCCAGCGCCTGCTTGACCGCTTCGGGAAACCGGTCCAGCGCTTCCTGCAGCGTCGCGGCTTCGATATCGAACCCCAGCGGCAACACGCCGCCCGGCGTCAGCAGCTGGGTCTGTCCGGAGAACAGCACCGCACGCGCCTCATCCACCACGCCCGCAGCGGTCACCGGCGTCAGACGCCGCAGCGTTCCGGCACGCCGGTCGGTGAAGATCTCCTCGCGGTAGAGGCTGGAGGCATCAAGTTTGATATCCGGAAGCTCGGGTTGCTGTGCCATGTATCACTCGGTTTCAGAACTGTGTGGGTTCATTGTAACAGCCGCTGCAGGGCGGCGATGAAGGGCCGGTCCGCCTCCAGGATATCTTCCCCGCCCAGCAGCGCGGCCGGCACCCATTTGAGCTGCTGGCCGTCAAGCGCGCGTGGCTCACCGCTGAACTGCCGCACGATCCAGAAGGACAGCTCCACCGTCCGGTCGGGGTAGGGGTGGATCAGGCGCAGGCAGAACTGCGGCGCGCGTACCTGCACCCCCAGCTCTTCGCGCAGCTCGCGAATCAGGGCCTGTGATTCGCTCTCGGCGGCGCCCACCTTGCCGCCCGGGAACTCCCAGCGGCCGGCCATGTGGCGCGCACCGGTGCGCTTTGCGATCAGGACCCGGCCGCGCGCATCGCACAGCGCGCCGGCCACCACCAGGACGGTGGCGGGGGCGCTCACGCTACTCTGACAGCGCGCCGTGACAGTGCTTGAACTTCTTGCCCGAGCCGCACGGGCAGGGCTCGTTGCGGCCCACCTTGCGCTCTTGGCGGACAAAGGTCGCTGCGCCATCGGCGGCTGCAGCGGCGAAACCCGGGGACGCTGCCGGGGCCAGGCCGGGCATTGGCTGCAGGCCCCGCGCCGCCGCGGGCGGCTCAGCCGGTTCGGGCGCAATCAGTGCCGACGGTGCCTCCATATGCTGGGTCTGCAGGGCCTGCATGAGGCGCGCGCGGTGCATTTGCTCTTCGCGTTCCACCTCCTCCTGGGTACGGATTTCGATCTTCGCAACCGAGGTCACGGTGTCGAATTTGACCCGGTCGAGCATGGCCGCGAACAGCCCGAAAGCCTCGCGCTTGTACTCGAAGCGGTAATCCTTCTGCGCGTAGCCGCGCAGATGTATGCCCTGGCGCAGGTAGTCCATCGCGCCCAGATGGTCACGCCAGTGCTGATCCAGGGTCTGCAGCATCACGTTCTTTTCGAAGTGACGCATGATCGGGGCGCCGACGCGCGCCACCTTCGCCTCGTAGGACGCGGTGACCGCCTCCACCACGCGCTGCCGCAGCGCCGCCTCCTCCATCTCCGGCTGCTCGGTGAGCCACGCCGCCGCATCCACGCTCGCGCCGAAGTCGCGGCCCAAGGCCTCGCCCAGACCCTTCAGATCCCACTCCTGGGGCGCCGCGGACTTGGGCATGAACTGGTCCATCAGCTCGCCGATGGCTTCCTCGCGGATGCCTTCGATGGCCGCCGACAGATCCTCGGTGCCCATGATCGCGGTGCGCTGCTGGTACACGACCTTGCGCTGATCATTGGCCACGTCATCGAACTGCAGCAGCTGCTTTCTGATGTCGAAGTTGTGGGACTCGACCTTGCGCTGCGCCTTCTCGATCTGGCGGGTGAGCATGCCGCTCTCGATGACTTCACCCTCCTTCATGCCCGCCATCTGCAGCAGACGCTTGGTGCGGTTCGGGTCACCGAAGATGCGCATCAGGTTGTCTTCCATCGACAGGAAGAAGCGGCTCGATCCCGGGTCGCCCTGACGGCCGGATCGGCCGCGCAACTGGTTGTCGATGCGCCGGGACTCATGGCGCTCGGTGCCAACGATGTGCAGGCCACCCGCGGCCACCGCGACATCATGGCGCTGCTGCCAGGCAGCACACACGGCGGTGCGGGTCGCTTCATCCGTATCGGGCGGCAACGCCGCCACTTCGGCTTCCAGGTTGCCACCGAGCTTGATGTCGGTGCCGCGGCCGGCCATGTTGGTGGCGATGGTCACGGTGCCAGGAACACCGGCCTGCTCGATGATCAGGGCCTCGCGCTCGTGTTGCTTCGCGTTCAACACCTGGTGCGCGATGCCGGCCTTCTGCAGCAGCCCCGCCAGGAACTCGGAGGTCTCGATCGAGGTGGTTCCGACCAGCACCGGCTGGCCACGCTTCGCACAATCTTGAATGTCCTCGATGATGGCCTCGAACTTGTCCTTCTGCGTCAGGTACACGAAGTCCGCCATGTCATTGCGGATCATCGGCTTGTGGGTCGGGATCACCACCACTTCCAGGCCGTAGATCTGCAGGAACTCCGGCGCTTCGGTGTCCGCCGTGCCGGTCATGCCGGAGAGCTTGCGGTACAGGCGGAAATAATTCTGGAAGGTGATCGAGGCGACGGTCTGGTTCTCCTCGCGCACCCGCACGCCCTCTTTTGCCTCCACGGCCTGGTGCAGGCCATCGGACCAGCGGCGGCCCTGCATGGTGCGGCCCGTGAACTCATCGACGATGATGACCTCGCCGGCGCGCACGATGTACTCCACGTCCCGCTTGTACAGCGCATGGGCGCGCAGCGCCGCGTTGAGGTGATGCATCAGGCGGATGTTGGCCGGATCGTAAAGGCTCTCGCCCTCGCGCAGCAGTCCCGCCTGGGCCATCAGTTCCTCGACCCGTACATGGCCCGCCTCGGTGATGTGGACCTGCTTCTGCTTCTCGTCCACCGCGAAGTCACCCGGACCGTCCTCTTCCTTCTGGCGCGTGAGGCGCGGCACCAGTGCGTTGATGGCCAGATACAGCTCCGTGCTCTCATCCGCGGGACCCGAAATGATCAGCGGGGTACGCGCCTCGTCGATGAGGATGGAGTCGACTTCGTCGACCACCGCAAAGGCCAGGGTGCGCTGCACCCGGTCCTCGAGACGAAAGGCGAGATTGTCGCGCAGGTAGTCGAAGCCGAATTCGTTGTTGGTGCCATAGGTGATGTCGCAGGCATAGGCCTCGCGCTTCTCATCGGCATCCTGCGCACTGCGGATCACGCCCACGGTGAGGCCGAGGAAGGCATAGACCGGACGCATCCACTCCGCATCGCGTGCGGCGAGGTATTCGTTGACGGTGACGATGTGCACGCCCTCGGCGGGCAGCGCATTCAGATAGGCCGCGAGCGTCGCCATGAGGGTCTTGCCCTCACCGGTGCGCATCTCCGAAATCTTGCCCTGGTGCAAGGTGATGCCACCCAGCAGCTGCACATCGAAGTGCCGCATCTTGAGCGTGCGCCGCGCCGCTTCGCGCACCGCGGCGAAGGCCTCGGGCAGCAGGTCATCGAGCGTCGCGCCGGTGCGCAGGCGCTCCCGCAATTCAGGGGTCTTGGCCGCCAGCTGTTCATCGCTTAAGCCCTGGATGGCGCTCTCGAAGCCGTTGGTCTGCTGCACGTAGTGTTGGAAAGAGCGCAGCAGCCGGTCGTTGCGGCTGCCGAAGACACGCGTGAGCAGTTTCAGCACTTAGGACATCCTGGTCAAAAATTTGAGCTGCACCAAACACTTAGGATGTCTTCGGGCGCAGCGGAGCGGCGTATTGTACGCAATGCCACAGCCTTTGCGGTAATCCGGCCGGTGCCTTAGGCCACATTGGGGTGCCCTGGCGAGGGCACAAGGGGGGAGGGGTTAACGCTTGACGAAAATCAGCGGATCGATCTGCCTGCCATTGTGCAGGACTTCAAAATGAACATGGGGCCCGGTGGAATGCCCGGTCGAGCCCATCAGCGCGATCTGCTCGCCACGGTTTACGGTCTGCCCGACCTTCACCAGCGCGCTCTCGTTGTGCGCGTAGCGCGTCACGTAGCCATTGCCGTGGTTGATCTCAACAAGCGTGCCAAAGCCGCTGCGCTCACCGGCCCAGGTGACGACACCGGCAGCCACCGCCATCACCGGCTCGCCCATCGTGCCGGGGAAGTCCAGCCCCTTGTGAAAGCCCTCCTCACCGGTGATCGGGTCGCTGCGCTCGCCGAAATAAGAGGAAATCTCGCCTTGCGCGACCGGCTTGCCCTGCGGCCGCACGGCGTCGCTGATCTTGCGCCCCACCATGAGGTTTTCCAGCGCCGACAGCTGCGCATCGCGCAGGTCAACCCGTTGTTCCAGCTGCGTTAGCTGCGAGGTGACATCCGGAAACTGGCTGCTGGGCAGGGGCGCCGAAGACGCCGCCGGCTCATCGTCGAAATTGAACTGGCGCCGGTCCACATTGGCGATGGTCGTGATGCGCTTGCCCAGCGCATCGATACGGATGATGTGCGCATCAAGCTGGCCCAGACGCCCGGCGATGGCATCCACACGTTCCTGGACCCGCGCACGCATGTCGGCGATCTCGGTTTTCTGTTCGGCGAGCACCCGGCTCCAGGTCCTCGGATCGGCCGACGTCCCGCCCCCGTGGGCGCCCAGCTGCATGCCGATCGCGAACGCGGTTCCCAGGGCCCCCAGAACCACCAGGCCAAACGCGGCCAGCGTCACCGGATGGGCGAGGTCAAAATACCTCGAACGACCGCCACCCTGTCGTCCGGAAAAAACTATGATGTTCACGCCGCCCCGGCCTCAAGCTTTGATTATCCTGTGCGCCTGCCATCGAATATGCAGAAGAAGCCCCACGGTGACAAGGTGAATACCGGTACCAGTTGGCGGATAAAGCCAACGCGTAGACCGCAGTCACGCAATTGCCTGGATTCTGTTAAAGACCTGCTGCAACGGTCCACCCCGGTACTGGCGGGCCTGCAGCGCGAGGCGCTGCGCCAGCGCGACTGGCTGCAATGGGTCCAGCGCGAGCTTGCGCAGGACCTGGCCGGCCATGTGACCGGGGTCACAGAGCAGGCCGGCGAGCTTGTCATATTTGCGGAGTCCGCCGCCTGGGGGGTGAGGCTGCGTTATGCGGCGCCGCAACTGCTGGCCGCCATGGGCGCCGCGCAGGTGAAGATCAGCGGGGTGAGAGTGCGGGTGCTGCCGCGCGGTGCGGCGCAGGGCTGAGCTCGTCTAACCGGGGGGTCAGTACACCGTCGAGGAGTGCGCCACGGCGAAGGCTTCCACATAGGAGATGGGCGCATCCGAGGGCTTCTCGAAGGTGACCTCCTCCCAGGATGAACGCTGCGACAGGAGCGCGCGCAGCAGCTTGTTGTTCAGTGCGTGCCCGGACTTGTAGCCGCTGAACTCGCCGATCAGGCTGTGACCCAGCAGGTATAGGTCCCCAATCGCATCCAGGATCTTGTGCTTCACGAACTCGTCCTCGTAGCGCAAGCCATCCTCGTTCAGCACCCGCACGTCATCCAGAACGATGGCGTTGTCGAGGTTGCCGCCCAGGGCGAGATTGCGCGCGCGCATCATCTCCAGGTCGCGCATGAAGCCGAAGGTGCGCGCCCGGCTTATTTCCTTAAGGAAGGACGTCGTCGAGAAATCCATCGAGGCACGCTGCGCGCGCCGTTTGAAGATCGGGTGGTTGAACTCGATCTCGAAATTGACCTTGAAGCCCTCGAACGGTTCGAACATCGCCCACTTGTCACCATCGGCAACCTTGAGCGGTTCGGTGATGCGGATGAAGCGCTTCGGCGTCAGCTGCTCTTCAATGCCGGCTGACTGCAGCAGGAACACGAAGTGACTGGCGCTGCCGTCCATGATCGGGACTTCCGGGGCGCTGACCTCGACCACCGCATTGTCGATACCAAGTCCGGCAAAGGCGGACAACAGGTGCTCGACGGTTGCGACCCGCGCCTCACCTTTGACCAGCGTGGTACCCAGTTGCGTGTCGCCGACATTCTCAGCGTGCGCGACCACCGTGGCGAACTCACCCAGGTCCGAGCGCCTGAACAGGATCCCGGTGTCCGGTGCCGCCGGACGCAGCGTCATCAGGACCTTCTTGCCCGTGTGCAGACCAACGCCCGAGGCGCGAATGGTGTTTTTCAGTGTGCGTTGGCCGACCATCAGACTCTCAACATGCCCGAACCCAAGTAATCGCCGGGCGCACCGTGCACCCGGTGAATCCGGCACCTCTACCGTATCACAGCTTTGGGGATCGATCTGCTGTGCAGGTGAGGTGCCGATCCCAGTTTTCAATCCGCCTGGCGACGCAGGAACGCTGGAATATCCAACAGGTCCTCGGAATCTGCTTCCGCACGCAGGCCGTCACCCACTGCACGCTGGCGCTGATAGGTGGGCTTGTCCAGGTCCGCGTAATTGGGGTTGGCGGCCAGTCTGCTACGACTCACCACCCGCATCGGCGGGGCCTGAACCTGGGCTTCACGGCCCATCATGCTGGGCATGGCATGTGGCACCGGCACACGGGCGGCGGTCGCAGGACGCCCCAGACCCGTCGCCACCACCGTCACCCGCACGACATCCGTCAGTTCCGGATCGATGACGGTACCCACCACGACGGTCGCGTCCTCGGATGCGAACTGTTTCACGATGTTGCCGACCTCCTGGAATTCACCGATCGACAGGTCCATGCCGGCGGTGACGTTGACCAGTATCCCGTGCGCGCCCGCGAGATTGATGTCTTCGAGCAGCGGTGAGGATATGGCGGCTTCGGCCGCGGCGCGGGCCCGGCCCTCGCCGCTCGCGACACCCGAACCCATCATGGCCATGCCGGTCTCCGCCATCACGGTGCGAACATCCGCGAAATCGACGTTGATGAGGCCCGGACGGGTGATCAGTTCGGCGATGCCCTGCACGGCGCCCTGCAGCACCTGGTTGGCGGACTTGAACGCATCCAGCAAGGTGGTCTGCGCACCCAGCACCGTCAGCAGCTTCTGGTTCGGAATGGTGATCAGCGAGTCGCAGTACTTGGACAGTTCCGCGAGCCCGTGCTCGGCCACCAGTGAGCGCTTGCCGCCCTCCATCTCAAAGGGACGGGTCACCACCGCGACGGTGAGAATTCCCATCTCCTTGGCCACCTGCGCCACCACCGGCGCGGCGCCCGTGCCGGTGCCACCGCCCATGCCGGCGGTGATGAACAGCATGTCGCAGCCCTCCACCAGTTCCACGATACGGTCGCGATCCTCCATCGCGGCCTGGCGGCCCACCTCGGGGTCGGCGCCGGCGCCCAGGCCCGTGGTGATATTGCAGCCGATCTGCAGCGCGGTCTTCACCTTGGAGTGTTTCAAGGCCTGCGCGTCTGTATTGACGCACATGAAGTCCACACCGTCGATACCCGTGGTAACCATGTGCGCGACAGCGTTGCCGCCGCCACCGCCCACACCAATCACCTTGATTACGGCACTCTGGCTGTATGCATCCATCAGTTCAAACATTGCTGGCTCCTTGATCCCCGTAGCGGTCTATGCGAATTGAAAAATCAGAAATTGCCCTGAAACCAGGACTTCATCCGGTCAATGACCGACTTCCCCCTGGGCCGTCGCCCGCGGTTGGAAGCGGTGTTGTCACGGGCGTAGAGCAGCAGCCCCACCCCCGTTGAATAGATCGGGCTGCGCACCGCCTCGGCGAGGCCGGTCACGTGCTGCGGCAGCCCCAGGCGCACCGGCACGTGGAACACTTCCTCGGCCAGTTCAATGCAGCCTTCCATGCGCGCGCTGCCACCGGTGAGCACGATGCCGGCGGCGATGGTCTCCTCGAAGCCGCTGCGGCGCAGCTCATCGCGCACCAGCCCGAACAGCTCCTCGTAGCGCGGCTCGACGATCTCCGCGAGCGTCTGGCGCGCCAGCCGCCGTGAAGGCCGCTCGCCAACGCTTGGCACCTCGATGCTTTCATCAGGATTGGCCAGCTGCGAGAGCGCGCAGGCGTAGCGCACCTTGATGTCCTCGGCGTACTGGGTGGGCGTGCGCATCGAGACCGCGATGTCATTGGTCACCTGATCCCCTGCGATCGGAATCACCGCGGTGTGACGGATGGCGCCGCCGGTGAACACCGCGAGGTCCGTGGTGCCGCCGCCGATGTCGACCAGACACACACCCAGCTCGCGCTCATCCTCGGTCAGGACCGCGAAGCTCGAGGCCAGCTGCTCGAGCACGATGTCGTCCACTTCCAGGCCGCAGCGCTGGATGCATTTTTCGATGTTCTGCGCCGCGCTCTCCGCTCCGGTGACGATGTGCACCTTGGCTTCCAGACGCACGCCCGACATGCCGATGGGGTCGCGAATGCCCTCCTGGCCGTCGATCACATAGTCCTGCGGCAGCACATGCAGGATCTTCTGGTCGGCCGGTATCGCCACGGCACGCGCCGCATCGATGACATGCTCCACGTCGACGTGCGAAACCTCGCGGTCGCGGATGGCGACGACGCCGTGGGAATTGAGGCTGCGCACATGACTGCCGGCGATGCCCGCGTACACCGAATGGATCTGGCACCCGGCCATGAGTTCGGCCTCCTCCACCGCGCGCTGGATGGACTGCACCGTGGACTCGATGTTGACCACCACGCCCTTCTTCAGTCCCCGCGAGGGCTGCGAGCCCAGGCCTATCACCTCGATGTTGCCGTCGGCGGTGACTTCGCCTACCAGCGCCACGACCTTCGAGGTGCCGATATCCAGCCCGATGATCAAACTGCGGTCGGTGCGTTTAGACATTGCGGGCGTCGTCCTTGTTCTTGGCAGCGCCCGCGCCGGCGCTGCGCCAGCCGATGGCAAAGCCATTGGCATAGCGCATGTCGACGTAGGCGATATCCGTGGCGCGCTGCGCCACGATCCTGGCGGCGGTCGCGACAAAGGTGTTGAACCGTTCTTCGAGCCGCTGGCGGCCGAGGCGCACGGTTACCCCGTTGTCCAAGTCCAGCTCCCAGGCGCCGCGCGCATCAAGACGCAGTGCCGTAATGCGCATGCCCACCTCCACCAGCCGGTCGCGCATCGCGAAATAGCGCTGCACGACACTCACCTGGGTGCCATCCGGCCCCGACAGCCGCGGCAGCTCCAGCAGAATGTGCGTGGCGTCGTGGGCGAACAGGTCCCCCCGGATATTGAGCAGGCCGTTGTCACCCCAGCGCGCCGCCGCCACCTGCTCGCCGATGGTCACGCTAAGGCCGCGTGGCCAGTTGCGCTGGACGCTGACCGTGTCCACCCACGGCAGCAACTGCACCGCCGCGCGCACCCGCGCCAGGTCAACGCTCACCAGACCCTTGCCCGCAACGCTTTCCTTGACGGCGCGCTCCACGTCCAGCGGCGCGACCCGCTCGAAGCGACCCGCCACCGTCACCGCGGTAATGGGCTGATTGAGGGCCACGATGGTCAGCAGCAGCACGGCGGCAAGAGCGCCCAACGCGGCCGACCAGCGACCCAACGCCGCCCAGGGAATCTTCGGCAGCGACCGGCCCGAGGACTGCTGGGTCCGGCGGCGATTCTGGGGTCGCAGGTTGAACATCTAGGCGCCTCCTACTGCGATGGGCACCCGCGAGAAGCTGGATTCCAGGATCCGCCACGTCAGCTCATCGAAGCTGATGCCCGCGGCCTTCGCCGCCATCGGCACCAGGCTGTGGTCGGTCATGCCGGGCACGGTATTGACCTCCAGCAGCTGCGGACGGCCGGTGCTGTCCATCATGAAATCCGCGCGCCCCCACCCCTGCGCACCGACCGCGGCGAATGCGGCGAGTCCCAATTGCGCCAGATGCTCCTCGGCCGGCTTCGACAGCCCCGAGGGACAAAAATACTGAGTGTCATTGCGCAGGTACTTCGCCTCGTAGTCATAAAAAGCCGTCGCCGGCTTGATGCGGATCGAGGGCAGCGCCGCGCCCTTGAGGATGGACACGGTGTATTCGGCACCGCTGATCCAGCTCTCGGCCAGAACGCTGTGATCGACGGCGGCCGCAATCCGGTAGGCTGCGGCGAAATCCTGGGCCCGATCCACCTTGGTCATGCCGACGCTGGAACCCTGGGTCGCGGGTTTGACGAACAGCGGCAGCTTCAGTCGGTCCAGCGCCGCTTCCAGATCCTGCTCACCGGTCAGTTCCACGTAGTCGCTGGTGGCGATGCCGACGGCCTGCGCCAGGCGCTTGGTGCGCAGCTTGTCCATGCCGATCGCAGAACCCATCACGCCACTGCCGGTATAGGGAAGACCCAGGCATTCCAGCGCACCCTGCAGCGTCCCGTCTTCGCCCCCGGGACCATGCAGCGCAATCCACACGCGCTGCGTGCCCGCGCTCAGCAGGTCCTGCAGCGGCTGTGCGCGCGGATCAAAGCCGAACGCGTCGACGCCCCGGCGCAGCAGCGCGGCCAGTACCGCGGCGCCGCTCTTCAGCGAGACTTCACGCTCCGTGGAGGTGCCCCCGTACACCACCGCCACCCGGCCGAACTCCTGCGGGTTGCCGGCGCTGCGCTCCAGGGTTGGGTCCATCTTGATGCGCATCAGGGCAGCTCCCCGACGATGCGCACTTCGGGCTGCAGGGCGATGCCGTGGACTGCCTTGACCCGCGCCTGCACCTGCAGTACCAGCTGTTCGAGGTCATGCGCGGTGGCGGCGCCGTGATTGATGATGAAATTGGCGTGCTTGAGCGACACGGAGGCGTCGCCGACGCGCAGGCCCTTGAGCCCCGCGCTGTCGATGAGCCGGGCGGCATGATCACCGGGCGGATTCTTGAACACCGAACCGCAGCTCCATTCACCGATGGGCTGAGACTCGCGGCGGCGGGCCAGCAGTTCGCGCACCGCCGAGTCATCGACCCCGGGCGCGGGGCTGAAGGTCATGCGCGCGGCCGCAAACCACTCCTCGCCATGGCTCGCGCTGACATGGCGGTAGCTGACCGTGTACTCACCCGCCACCCGGGTGTGCTCACGGCCGCGGCGGTCGAGGGTTTCCACGCTGATGACGCAGTTCCAGGTCTCACCGCCAAAGGCCCCGGCATTCATGGCCAGCGCGCCGCCGAGGGTGCCCGGAATGCCGGCGAAGAACTCCGCCCCGGCCAGCTGCCACTGCACGCACTGGCGGGCGATGCGCGCACAGGGCACTCCGGCTTCGCCATACACCGTCGTCGCATCGAGGCGTTCAAGTCGCACCAGGGCATCCTGGGTGGCCACGACCACGCCGCGGATGCCGCCGTCGCGCACCAGCAGGTTGCTGCCCAGGCCCACGAAGTGGATCGGCGTGCCCTCGGGCACCGTGCCCAGGAACGCCCGCAGGTCATCGCGATCGCGCGGCGCGAAGTAGACGTCGGCGGCGCCCCCGGCATGCCAGGAGGTGTGCCGGCTCATCGGCTCGTTGCGCCGCACGCGTGGCAGGAAATCGTCGGCCACCTGCATCATGGCGGCCCCGGCTGCGCCAGCAGCGCCGGCAGGCCATGCGCGACGGCATTGATATTGCCCGCACCCATGGTGACCACGACATCCCCGGCGCGGATCATGCCCGAGAGCGCCGCGCCCAGGGACTCGGGGTTCTCCACGAACACCGGCTCGACCTGGCCGCGCGAGCGTACGGCGCGGCAGATGGCCCGCCCATCGGCCCCGGCGATCGGCGCCTCCCCGGCCGCATAGACCTCGGTCACCAGCAGCACATCGGCCTGCGACAGCACGCGGCCGAAGTCATCGATGAGATCGCGGGTGCGCGTGTAGCGATGCGGCTGAAATACCAGCACCAGGCGGCGGTTCGGATAGCCCTGCCGCAGGGCCTCAAGAGACGCCTCGATTTCGGTGGGGTGGTGCCCGTAGTCATCGACGATGGTCACGGACCCACTGCCGAGGGTCACCTCGCCGACGTACTGCAGACGCCGGTCGATACCCTGGAAGGCAGCCAGCGCGCGCGCAATGGCCGCATCCTCGATGCCCAGCTCGGTCGCGACCGCAATCGCCGCCAGCGCATTGCTGACATTGTGGGTGCCGGGAAGATTCAAGGTGACGGTCAAGCCAGCCCCGCCGCCACCGCGCATGACGCTTGCCGAGCGCACGACATCAAACTGGGTCTGCAGGCCGTTGCGCCGCACGTTCACGGCGCGCACATCGGCGTTCGCCGCCAGGCCATAGGTCATGATCGGCCGGCCCACGCGCGGCATGACGCCCGCGAGCACTGCATCATCGAGACATAGAATGGCCAGGCCGTAAAACGGCAGGTTGTGCAGGAAATCCACGAAGCTCGATTTGAGACGCTCGAAATCACCGTCGTGAGTACCGAGGTGATCGTTGTCGATGTTGGTGACGATGGCGATGAGCGGCTGCAGGTGCGTGAAACTTGCGTCACTTTCATCGGCCTCGGCCACCAGGTAGCGCCCCGAACCCAGGCGCGCATTGCTGTCGGCGCTCTTCAGGCGCCCGCCGATGACAAAGGTGGGATCCGCACCGCCCTCGGCCAGAATGCTCGCCACCAGGCTGGTGGTGGTGGTCTTGCCATGCGTTCCGGCCACCGCGATCGAGTAGCGGAAGCGCATCAGTTCACCCAGCATCTCGGCGCGCTGCACCACCGGGATGCGCGCGGCAAGTGCCGCCACCACTTCCGGGTTGTGCGGCGCGACGGCGCTGGAGACCACGACCACGTCGGCACCTTCTATATTGCGTTCCGCATGACCGATGGTGACCGCCGCCCCCAGTTGCGCCAGGCGCCGCGTGGCGGCGTTGGCCCTGAGGTCCGAACCCTGCACGCGATAACCCAGGTTGATCAGCACCTCGGCGATGCCGCTCATGCCGCTGCCACCAATGCCAACCAGGTGGATGGTGTGGATGCGGCGCATGCGGTCGGCGCGATCGAGGATCATGCCGGCACTTCCGTGTAGCGCATGCACGCCTGGGCCAGATCCTGCGCCGCGCGTGGCTGCGCCAGCTCCCGCGCCCGTATGGCCATCTCCAGCAGCGGCACCCGGTCGGTGCACAGTTTCTTCAACGCCTCCGCCAGCCGCTGCGGTGTCAAGTCGCGGTCCGCTATCAGCAGCGCCGCGCCATGATCGACCAGGTAGGCCGCATTGGCCGTCTGGTGATCGTCAACCGCCGCCGGATACGGCACGAGTATCGAGGCCACGCCAACCGCGGCGAGCTCACACACCGTCAATGCGCCCGAGCGGCAGATGACCAGGTCCGCCCAGCCATAGGCCTCGGCCATGTCCTCGATGAAGGCCGTCACCTCGGCGCGCACACCGCTCTGCGCGTAGTTGTGCAGCGCTGCCTCGAGCCAGCGCGCCCCGGCCTGGTGGCGCACGTTGACGTGCTGGCCCGGGGTAAGCTGCGCCAGCGCCAGCGGCACCACGGTGTTCAGGCGCACGGCGCCCTGGCTGCCGCCGAACACCAGGATGTTGATGGCGCCGTGACGACCCGCGAAGCGCATCTGCGGCGACGCGGCGGCCGCGATGTCCTCGCGCACCGGATTGCCGATGGTCTGGGCGCGCACCGTGTGCTTGAAACTGTCGGGAAACGCCTCCAGGACTTCATCGGCGATGTGCGCCAGGCAGCGGTTGGTGAAACCCGCCACCGCATTCTGCTCATGAATGATGAGCGGCCGGCGCGTCAGCCAGGCCGCGACGCCACCCGGTCCGGTGACGAAACCTCCCAGCCCCACCACCGCCAGCGGCCGATGCCGGCGCATCACCTGCAGGGCCTGCCACAGCGCCAGGACCAGCCGAAAGGGCGCCGCGAGCAGCGTCATCCAGCCCTTGCCGCGCAACCCGCCCACGGACAGCCACTCGATGGGTATCTGTTCGGCGGGAATCACGCGCGCCTCGAGCCCCTTGCGCGTACCCAGCCAGAGCACCGGCTGGGAACGACGGCGCAGCAGCCGCGCGAGGGCCAATGCCGGATAGACATGTCCGCCGGTGCCACCGGCCATGATGAGGACCGGGCGACTGGTCATTCGCCCTCCCGCATCCGCGCCGCGGCGCTGCGCGAGGGTTGGGTTGCTTCGTGGTACACGCGCAGGACCACGGCCGCCCACACCAGTGCCACCACCAGGCTTGACCCGCCATAACTCATCAGCGGCAGCGTCAGTCCCTTGGTCGGAAGCACCCCCATGTTCACACCGATGTTGATCAGCGACTGCACGCCGATCCACACGCCGAAGCCCGCGGCGAGGTAGGCACCGAACTGCAGACCGGCCTCATGCGCCAGGCGCGCGATGTACAGGCTGCGCCAGGTGAGCGCGAGGAACAGGCCTAACGTCAGCAGCACGCCGGCCAGGCCCAGCTCCTCGGCGAGCACCGCGAAAATGAAGTCGCTGTGCGCCTCGGGCAGATAAAACAGCTTCTGCACGCTCTCGCCCAATCCCACGCCGAAGAGCTGCCCGCGACCGATTGCGATCAGCGACTGCACCAGCTGGAAGCCGGAGTGGAACGGATCGTCAAAGGGATGCAGGAAGGCGGTGATGCGCGCCCGGCGATAGCCGGAAACTTCCGCGAGCAGTACGAACAGTGTGCCGGCGCACAACACCATCAGCGTCATCCAGCGCAGCCGGCCGCCGGCCAGGAACAGCATGATGAAGCCGGTTGCGAACAGCACCGTCGCCGCACCCATGTCCGGCTCGGCCAGCAGCAGAGCACCCGCCAGCATCAATACGCCCAGCGGCCTGAGCAACCCGGCCAGCGTGCCCCGCAGCTGCTCCTGCTTGCGCACCGCGTAGCTCGCCACGTAGATCAGTATCAGCAGGCGCGCAAGTTCGGAAGTCTGGAAGGCGAAGCCGCCCAGTTGCAACCAGCGCCGGCTGCCGTGGCTGCGATGACCGATACCCGGAACCGCGACGATCAGCAGCAGCGCGAGGCCTAAGAACAGCAGCGGCACTGACAGCCGCTCCAGCTGCTCGGTGCGCAGGCAGAAGACGATGGCGCCGGCGCCGACCCCGACCAGCACAAACAGCAGCTGCTTCTCCAGGTACGCGAAACTGTTGGCCGCGAACTCCTGGCTCGCCACCGAGATCGAGGCCGAGGTGACCATGATCAGGCCGAACAGCACGATCGCCGCCAGCAGCGCCACCAGCACCACGTCGATTCGCAGGCCGCTCTTGCGGTGACCGGATTGGGCAAAGGCCATGGCGGCAACCGCGTTCATGCCGCCAGCTCCCGGACCGCGCTGCTGAAGACCTCGCCGCGATGGGCGTAGTTGCGGAACATGTCCAGGCTCGCGCAGGCGGGCGACAGCAGCACCGTGTCACCGGGCCGCGCCAGCCGCGCGGCCGCGCGCACCGCCTCGGGCATGCTGGCGCTGCGTACGATGGCGCAGACATCGCGCAGCACCTGTTCGATGGCCGGCGCGTCGCGACCGATCAGCACCGCGCAACGGACCTTGCCGCCGAATGCCGCGCGCAGCGGCGTGAAGTCCTGCGCCTTGCCGTCGCCGCCGGCGATCACGATCAATGGACCGGCGAAGCCGGCCACGGCGGCGAGGGTTGCGCCGACGTTGGTGCCCTTGGAGTCATCGACGTAATTGACGCCGGCAATCTCGGCGACCCACTGCGAGCGGTGCGGCAGTCCCGCGAAACGGGTGAGCTCATCGAGCATCACCTGTAGCGGCAAACCGATGGCCTCGCCCAGCGCGAGCGCGGCCAGGGCGTTCGCCGCATTGTGCAGGCCGGTCAGACGCATGGCCTCCACCGCCATCAGGGGCTCCCCGTGTCGCATCAGCCAGGGCTTGCCGGCTTGGCGCACGGCCACGGTGTAGTCCGCACCAGGCGCATCCTGCAGCGAGAAGCCCAGCACCCGCGCCGCCTGGTGCGGCATGGCGGCGACCAGCGGATCATCCAGGTTGATCACGGCGGTGTCGCAGCGCGCGAAGATGCGCGCCTTGGCGGCCGCGTAGTCGGCCAGCGACCCGTAGCGGTCCAGGTGGTCCGGCGTGACATTGAGGACGGTCGCGGCGCGCAGGTCGAGTGAGGCGGTGGCCTCCAGCTGATAGCTCGACAGTTCCAGCACATACAGTTCGGTGGGTTGGGCATCCGCCTGCGCCGCCAGCAGCAGATCCAGGGCCGGCTCACCCAGGTTGCCGCCGACGCGCACCCGCACCCCCGCACTGCCGGCCATCCGGCCCACAAGCGTGGTGACGGTGCTCTTGCCGTTGGTGCCGGTGATGCCCACCACCGGCGCGTCCGCGGCCACCGCAAACATCTCAATGTCGCCGGCGATGGTGATGCCGCGACGCCGCGCCTCGGCAAAGAACGGATCCGACAACGGCACTCCAGGAGACGCCACGACGCACACCGCATCGTCCAGCAATCCGGTATCCAGGCCGCCGCAGCGTACCGTGAGGTCGGGTGCCAGTTTGCTCAAGGCTTCGCGTCCGGGTGGATCCACGCGGCTGTCCGTCACGCACACGCGCCAGCCGTGACGCAACAGATATCGGGCGCACGACAGTCCCGTGACCCCCAGGCCCACTATCACCGCGACCGATGCCTTGTTGCGAGTCTCGTTCATCGCACCTTCAGCGTCGCAAGACCCAGCAGCACCAGCAGCAGGGACAGGATCCAGAAGCGCACGATCACTTTGGGCTCGGCCCAGCCCTTGAGTTCGAAGTGATGGTGTATGGGCGCCATGCGGAAAATCCGCTTGCCCGTCAGCTTGAACGAGGCGACCTGCAGGATCACCGAGGCGGTTTCCGCGACAAAGACGCCGCCCATGACCAGGGCCACGACTTCCTGGCGCACGATGACGGCGACGACGCCCAGGGCCCCGCCGATCGCAAGCGCCCCGACGTCGCCCATGAATACCTGCGCCGGATAGGTGTTGAACCACAAAAAGCCCAGTCCCGCGCCACTCAATGCCGCGCAGAACACCAGCAGCTCGCCGGCGCGCGGCACGGCGGGGATCGCCAGGTACTCGGCGAACTTCGCATTGCCGCTGGCGTAGGCGAAGACCCCGAGCGCCGCGCTGACCATCACCGCCGGCATGATGGCGAGGCCGTCGAGGCCATCGGTGAGGTTCACGGCGTTGCTCATGCCGACGATCATCAGGTAGCCCAGGGTGATGAATGAAAGGGCCGAGAGCGGCTCGGCGAAGCGCTTGACGAAGGGCAGGAACAGCGTCGTCTCGGCCGGCGACTGGGCCGTGTAATAGAGCACGGCGGCCGCGCACAGGCCGACCACGGTCTGCCAGAAATATTTCCAGCGCGGTATCAGGCCGCGCGAGTTGCGCACGACCAGCTTCAGGTAGTCGTCGTAAAAGCCGATCAGCCCGAACGCGAAGGTCACTCCGAGCACGGTCCACACGAACCGGTCACGCACGTTGGCCCACATCAGCGTGCCGAAAAATACCGCGACCAGGATCAGCGCCCCGCCCATGGTGGGAGTCCCGGCCTTCGGCAGGTGCGACTTCGGACCGTCGTCGCGCACCACCTGGCCGATCTGGTATTGGGAAAGCCGCGCGATCATCGAAGGGCCGATCAGCAGGCAGAACAGCAGCGAGGTCATGCACGCCAGGATCGCCCGCAGCGTCAGGTACGAGAACACATGTAAGCCGGAGTACAGGGCGGTCAGATGCTGGGTGAGCAGATACAGCACGATCAGGCTCCTTGGGTTTGCGGACCCGCCGCCGCTGGCGCCAGCGCCGCCACGACCTGTTCAAGGCGGTTGAAGCGCGAGCCCTTCACCAGCATGCGTACCGCGGCAGCCGCCGGCCCCATCCCCGACAGCTCGGCGTTAAGGCCCCCAGCCAGCGCGCCGGTTCCCGCGAACCAGCTGGCCCCGGCCCCAAAGGTTTCCACCGCCAGCTGCGCCAGCGTCCCGGTGGCGAACAGACGCTCGATGCCCGCGGCCCGGGCCGCAAGGCCGACCTGGCGGTGACTCTCGGTGGCATAGTCGCCAAGTTCACCCATGTCGGCGAACACCAGCCAGCGATGCCCGTCCAGCTGCGCCAACACTTCGATTGCGGCCTGCACCGAACTCGGATTGGCGTTGTAGGAATCGTCGACGATCCAGGCGCCGCTGGCCGCCCTCTTGAACTGCAGGCGGCCCGGCACCGGACGCGCGGCGGCGAGCCCGCGCGCGATCTCGGCCAGGCCCAGGCC
>JBARBG010000060.1:0-6927 GCA_049792815.1 Steroidobacteraceae bacterium
CCAGCCCCGAGGACCTTTCAAGACTGGTGATGGCGGCGGCCCAGAACCCGACCATCCGTGACTTCTCCACGGACACCGAACACAGCGTGCGCGTCGGCCGTCACATGGTGGAGTTCCACAACACCGATGCGCTGGTGCGCAATCCCGCCTGGGACATTATCGTGCAGAAGACCGGCTACATCACCGCGGCCGGGCGCTGCCTGGTGATGCAGGCCGTGATCGGCGGCCGTGATGTGGTCATCGTGCTGTTGAACTCCTTCGGCAAGTACACCCGCGTCGCCGATGCCGTGCGCGTGCGCCGGTGGGTCGAGGCGCGCATGAACGAACACGCCCGCGTCATCGCCAGCAGCACTACCTGATCACGAGTCCGGGGCCATGTGGCCCCAGAGACTGCGGAACGCCATGTCGGTGAACTGCTTGGAGTCGCCCCACCGGGCTTCGTATTCGGCCGCCGGATTGCGTGCCACCACTTCGTCAACCCCCAGGCCCTGACGCATCATTTTCTGCATGCGGCCGGCAATGGTGCTGTACATCTGCTGCTGTTCACCCAGGTTGGCCTTGGTCAGCACCGGCCCATTGGCCGGAACGATGCGTGTCTGGTCGTTCGCGAGATTGGCCAGGGTGCGGATGCCCTCGATCATCCCCTGGATCCAGCCGCCGGTCTTGTAATCGATCACCGGCCAGCCCGCCGCCGAAACCGGCCCGCCGGTCACCAGCACGTTTGACTTGCGGAAGTACACATAGATATCGCCATCGGTGTGGGCCTGACCGAGGTAGCCGTACTGCACCGGCTCGTCGCCAAACTGGATCTGCACCGAGTTGTAGAAGAACGTGTCGCTGGGCCTGGCCTTGGGGGGCAGGGGGCCGTACAGGGCGTTCTGTGGCGGCACCGGATTGGCGTACCCGAGCCACAGCCGGGTGTTTTCATGGGCAATGATCTTGGCCTCCCCGGCGAGGCGTTCATTCGAGCCAGTCTGGTCCGGGTGCCAGTGGGTATTGAAGAGAGTGTGGACCCTGCCGCCGCCCGTCGCCTGCGCCACCGCCTTCAGCAGCTCGCGCGAGCCGGCTTCAGGGCCGCCATCCACCAGCGCCACACCCGCGGAATCACGGCACGCCACGACATTGGCGCCACCGGAGACCAGCAGCCACAGGTCATCGCTGAGCTTCTGCGGCGCTACCGAGGCGCTCCCGGCAGCCAGGGCCGGGTAGAGGCGCCCCAGGGCGGCGGCGGTCGCGGCGGCGATAACGGACTTGATAAGGCTTCTGCGGTCGGCAGAAAGTGTCATGGTGGCCCCTATATATTCCTGCGGGCCGCACGTTGACTGATCGAAGCGGGCTTGGCAATGGGCCCCGGGGCCCCAACATGGCTTATCAGGCACCGTCCATGGCGCAGGGCGTGCAGTGCATAACACTGAGCGCACAGTCCATGAAGTTGCCCCGACTCCCTGAGGGGTTAAGGCGTTATTATAGTGATACCAGAGTTTCGGCCGTCGGCCGATTCCCGGTGTGGAAACAGTAGTTTAGCCAAGGCGAGAGCGATGCGACACCATCTATTCGGACGGGTTCTGCTGGCGGCCGCGATCGGTGGCGTCACGGTGGCGCGCGCCGCATCCCCACCGGCCACTGCCGCGCCCAACGATCAGCACTGGGCGTTCCTGCAGCAGTACTGCAGCAAGTGTCACAACGCCGAGGACTGGGCCGGCGGAGTCGCCTTCGACACCATGGCGCCACAGGAAATTCCGAACGACGCCAAGGTCTGGGAGCACGCGGTTTCGAAGCTCCGCGGGCGGCTGATGCCCCCGCCGGGCAATCCCCAGCCCCCGAATGACAAGATCCACGGTTTTGTCGCCTACATGGAAGACACGCTGGACGCGGCGGCGGTAAATCACGTGGTTGCCCCGAAGGTGGCGCTGCATCGGATGAATCGCACCGAGTACGCAAATGCCATCTGGGATCTGCTGCGGGTGCGGGTCAACACCAACCAGATTCTGCCGCCGGATGATGAGAGCAACGGTTTCAACAATGTCGCCGACGTGCTGCAGGTTTCCCCGGCGTTCGTGGATGCTTACATTTCCGCCGCCCGCCAGGTGGCGGTCGAGGCGCTGGGCGACCGCAATGCCAAGGCCGTGGGGGTGCAGTTCGCCGCCAGCCCCGGCGTCTCGGGGAACCAGGAATTCCATGTCGACGGTCTGCCCCTGGGCACGCGCGGTGGCACCCAGGTGGTCTACGACTTCCCCGCCGACGGCACCTACGAGCTGTCGGTGGGCAATCTCGCCGGGGCGCTGTGGGTCACCAACATGGAGTTCAAGAACCACCTGATCGCCACCTACGATGGCAAGAAATTCTTCGACACCAACGTGGGCGGTGAGGAGGACCTGAAGGCCATCGACCAGAAGCAGGATCCGGCGGTCGACGCGATCAATGCCCGGCTCAAGCGCGTCAAGTTCCAGGCCCAGGCCGGCCCGCATACCGTGGCCGTGACGTTCATCCAGCGTACCTATGCGGCCTCCGAGGATCGCCTCGAGGCGCCGGTATCCGGTGGCGTACAGGATCGCGTGCTGCGCATCGGTGGCTTCGAGATCAAGGGTCCGTTCGAGGTAACGGGCATCAGCGCGACCCCCAGCCGCGAGCGCCTCCTCATCTGCCAGCCGAAGAACGAGGCGGACGAGGAGCCCTGTGCGCATGAGATCCTCAGCCGCCTGGCGCAGCGGGCCTTCCGTCGCCCGGTGACCGACGCAGATCTCGCGCCGCTGCTGCAGTTCTATGCCGCCGGTCGCAAGTCCGGGGACTTCGAGGAGGGCATTCGCCGGGCGCTCACGGCGCTTTTGGCCAGCCCGAATTTCCTGTATCGCGTGGAGCGGTCGCGGCAGGCCGCGCAGGTGGCCCAGGCGCTCAAGCCCGCAACGCTGACCGCGGTCGCGGATACCTCCGCAGCGGGCGTGGCGGCACTGTCGGATGGTGAGCTGGCCTCGCGCCTGTCGTTCTTTCTGTGGAGCGCGCCGCCCGACGACGAACTGTTGGACGTGGCGAACCAGGGCAAGCTGCACGAGCCTGCGGTGCTGAAGGCGCAGGTCATGCGCATGCTGCAGGATCCGCGCGCGACGACGCTGGCTTCCAACTTCGCCTTCCAGTGGCTCGACGTGCAGCGTCTGGATGAGATCAAGCCGGACGCCAATCTGTTCCCGTACGTCATCGACCCACGGGAAGACTATCGGCAGGAACTGAAGCTCTTCATCGACAGCGTGTTCCGCGAGAATCAGCCGGTCACGGGCCTGCTGACCGACAACTACACCTATCTGAACCAGCGCCTGGCGGTGCTCTACGGCATCACCGATGTCAAGGGCGCGCAGTTCCGCCGCGTCACCCTTAACGATTCGGCCCGCTGGGGCCTGCTGGGCAAGGGCGCCATCCTGATGGGGACTTCCTATCCCAACCGCACCGCGCCGGTGCTGCGTGGCGAGTGGATCCTGACCAGCATTTCCGGCACCCCGCCGACGGCACCCCCGCCGGCAGTGCCGTCCCTGAAGGAAAACAAGACCGGCGAGAAGGCAATCACCCTGCGCGAGATGATGGCCCGGCACCGTGACCGCCCCAGCTGCTTCGCGTGCCACGGCGTGCTGGATCCGCTGGGCCTGGCCCTGGAGAACTTCGATGCCGTGGGCGTGTGGCGCGACCGTGACCGCATGGCCGGCACGCCGATCGATGCCTCCGGTGTGTTGCCGGACGGCACCAAGATCAGCGGCGTGGATGACCTGCGCAAGGCTCTGGCTTCGGACCCGAATCAGTTCGTGCAGACCGTCACCATCAAGCTGCTGACCTACGCCCTGGGGCGTGCCATCGACTATCAGGACATGCCCACGGTGCGCGGCATCGTGCGCACCAGCGCCCAGCAGAACTACCGGTTCAAGGACCTGATCATGGATATTGTCACCAGTGCCCCGTTCCAGATGAGAACCGATCAGGCAGCCGCGGCCTCCTCAACCAGGACCGCCGCGCTGATCCAGTAAGTGAGGAGATACACATGTTCATCACCAAGAAGCATCTGTCCCGCCGCACCATGCTCAAGGGCGCGGGTTTTGCGTTTGGTCTGCCCCTGCTGGATGCCATGATACCGGCGGGAACTGCGCTGGCCGACACGGCCGCCGTCGCCGCGCCGCGCATGGGTTTCGTCTATTTCCCGCATGGCGCGGTGATGAACAACTGGGTACCGACCAGCACCGGCACCGACTTCAAGATCAGCCCGATTCTGGAGCCGCTGGACCCGTTCCGGCAGTACATGACCATCGTCAGCGGTCTGCGCAACAAGGCGGGCGAAAGCCCGAGCCCGCACGCTATCATCGCCGGCACGTGGCTCACCTGCGTGCATCCGCCGGTCGCCCAGCAGCCGCATATCGGTCCATCCGTGGACCAGGTGGCCGCCAAGTACATCGGCCAGGACACACCACTCCCGTCCATCGAACTGGCGGGCGAGGGCGGCGGGGGTGCCTGTGATCCCTCGTTCGGCTGCGCGTACTCGGGCACGATCGCCTTTCGCACCGGCGACCAGCCGCTGCCCATGGACAACAATCCGCGTGCCGTCTTCGCGCGCATGTTCGGCCTGGGCGATACGGCAGAGCAGCGCCACGAGATCACGGCGGAGACCGGCAGCGTTCTTGACTACGTGCAGGAATCCGCCAAGGACATGCAGCGCAGTCTGGATCCGTCCGACAAGCGCATGGTGAGCGACTACCTGGACTCGGTGCGTGAGGTGGAGCGCCGCGTACAGAAAATGATCGCCAAGGAAGGCACGGGCGTGAAGCTGCCCAATGCACCCGATGGCGTGCCGGACGACTTCGCGAAGATGCTCGACACCATGTTCGACATGATCGCGCTGGGCTGGCAGTCCAACACCACGCGTGTGGCGACCTTCATGATCGCCAAGGAGGTGAGCATGCGCACCTACCCGAACCTTTCGATCACTGACGCGTTTCATCCGTTGTCGCATCATCAGAATGATCCGGCGAAGATCGAGAAGCTCACGCGCATCCAGAACTTCCATACCAAGGCCTTCGGACGCTTTGTGAAGCGGCTGGCGGAAACACCGGATGGCAACGGCAATCTGCTCGACCATTCGATCATTCTGTTCGGCAGCAACATGAGCAACAGCGACATGCACAACAATGATCCGCTGCCGAACGTGGTCATGGGTCATGGTTACGGCAAGATCAAGGGCGGCCAGCACCTGCACTATCCGCAGGACACACCGCATGCCAACCTGCTGCTGACACTGCTGAACCGCGCCGGCATTCCGGCCACCTCGCACGGCATCAGCACCGGCACGCTGGCGGAGGTCTAAGCGGATGCGCCTGCCAGGGGGAAAGACGGGCGCACTGTGGGCCGGGCTGGCGGTGGCGCTGGGGCTGGTCTGCGGTGGTTTTGCCCAGGCTGCCGATGACTCGCTGGCGGCATTGGTGCGGGCCAAGGATCACGACGGCGCGGTCGCGCTGCTGGGCAAGGGCGCCGACGGCAAAGCGCGGGAAGTGGATGGCACCACGGCCCTGATGTGGGCCTGCTACAACGGCGACGCCGATCTGGTGGAGCGGTTGCTGAAGGCCGGCGCCGATGTCGCGGCGGTCAATGACTACGGTGCCTCGGCCCTGCAGGTGGCCGCGGTGGTCGCCGACACGCGCATCATCAAGGACCTGCTCAAGGCCGGCGCGAATGCGGATTCGCCCACTCCGGAAGGCCAGACCGCCCTGATGGTGGTGGCGCGTTCAGGCAACGTGGAGTCCGCGAAGCTGCTGCTGGATGCGGGCGCGACGGTGGATGCCCGCGAGCAGTGGGGCGACCAGAGCGCGCTCATGTGGGCGGCTGCCGAAGCGCAGCCGCAGATGATCAAGCTGCTGCTCGATCATCACGCCGATGTCAATGCGCACGGCGCCATCCGCGACTGGCAGCGACGGGTGACCGCCGAGGGCCGTCCCAAGAACGAGAACCACGGCGGCTTCACGCCGCTGATCTATGCCGCCCGCATCGGCTGCATCGAGTGCGCGAAGGCGCTGCTCAAGGGCCATGCCGACATCAATCTGCCGGACCCTGATGGCGAGACCGCGCTGCTGCTGTCGATCATCAACATGCATTTTGATTTCGCGTCCTACCTGATCGGGGCGGGCGCCGATGTCAATCGCTGGGACTTCTACGGCCAGACGCCGCTGTACGCGACCATTGACATGGCGACGCTGCCCACCGGCGGCCGGCCCGATCTGCCCTCCGCCGACAAGACCACGCCGCTGCAGGTTGCCGAGCAGCTGTTGAAGGCCGGAGCCAATGTCAATGCGCAGCTGAAACTGCGGCCCCCGTATCGCAATGGCGTCTTTGACCGCGGTGGCGACCAGGTGTTGTCCACGGGCGCCACGGCGCTGCTGGCGGCGGCGAAGTCGGGCAACAACGATGCGGTACGACTGCTGCTGAGGTTTCACCCGCTCGTGGATCTGCCCAACGCCGAGGGTGTTACGCCGCTGATGGCCGCGGCCGGCATGGGCCACGGGTTCAATCCCACGCGCGGCCGGTACAAGACTGACGACCAGGCGCTGACGGGCGTGAAGCTGCTGCAGGCCGCCGGTGCGAAGATTGATGGCTCGGCCCGGGATGGCCTGACTGCGCTGCACGCGGCTGCCACCCATGGCTGGGACGGCACCGTGAAAGTGCTGGTGGCCGACGGAGCGCCGCTGCAGCCCACCGACCGGCTGGGACTGCGGCCCATCGACTATGCGGCGGGCCGCCAGCCGCGGGCCTTCCTCGAGCCCGAGCATGTGCCGAATGATTCAACCGTGAAACTGCTCACCGACGATATCGTCGCGGCGACGGGCCAGAAGCCGCTGGTATTCGCCGGCAACCTCAACCGTTCCACCCAGGGCACCGGAGGCGCCGGCGGCACCTCGCTGCGGC
>JBARBG010000061.1:0-39539 GCA_049792815.1 Steroidobacteraceae bacterium
ATCGATGGCCGTTGCCTGGAAGTTCTTGTTCTCGCAACCGAAGTCGTACCGGTTGACATAGCCGTCCTGCTGGTTGCCGACGGCAGCCAAGCGCACGAACAGGCTGTCGGTGAGCGCGAAGTTCGTCCCCATGCGCAGCTCGATGTGATTGCGGCTGCCGCCGAGCAGATCGAAGCTCATGCTTTCGGTGGCGTCGGGCTTCTTGGAATACAGCTTCACGGCGCCGCCCTCGGCGTTCATGCCCTCCAGGGTGCCCTGCGGACCGCGCAGCACTTCGACGCGGTCGAGATCCAGGAGATCAAAGAGTGAGCCGGTGAGGGTGCCGAAGTACACATCGTCGATGTAGACGCCGACGCCTGGCTCGAGGGCCGGGTCCAGATCCGACTGCCCGATGCCGCGGATGAACGCGCTCATGGACGGTCCGAAGGCGGCTGAAGTCTGTTGCAGGGCGACACTGGGCGCGTCCTGCGAAATCTCGGTGAGGTTGGTTTGGCCACGCTCGGCGATCGCTTCGGCGTTCACGGCGCTGATGGCCAGCGGCGTGTTCTGCACGTTCTCCGAACGGAACTGCGCCGTGACGATGACTTCCGCCAGTCCACCGGTATTGGCCTGGTCCGCGCCAGCGGGCTGCGGCGCGGTCGTCTGATCGGCCGCAATGGCCTGACCCAACATGACCGACGATGCCAATGAGGCCAAAATCCAGGGCCGAAGAATCCGGCGCACAGATTGCTTGACGAGACAACTCATAAATCCCCCCTCAGTCCGTTCTTCTGCAGACAATTATTCTTGCCGCCGCATCATAGGGGACGTTACCGGTTGCTGTTTATCCGCCAGCGACCTCCTGCTTGTCCCACGATGACAAATCAACTGTTGCGGCTGCGCGACGGTAGTCCCGTGGTGCCATTCCGTACTGGTCGCGGAACAGCCGCGAGAAATGGGGCAGGGAGCGAAAGCCGTATTCGCTGCAGATATGGGTCAGGCTCAGTCCCGCCAGCAGTGGATCGGTCAATGCCGCACGACATTTCTCCAGGCGACGGCGCAGTATGTATTGAGTCACACTGCCTTCCTGCTCCGCGAACAGCCGGTGCACGTGACGGCGGGAGATTTTCAGCGCCTGGGCCACCACGGCGGGCGAGAGGTCCGGATCACACAGCGCCTGGTCGATGAAATCCATGATGCGCAGCCGCAAAGCGGAGCCCAGGCTGGAGCGATCCACCCTCGAGCGGCCGACATCCACATAGGCGCTGGCGATGAGCTCGAGCACCACATTTGCGCAGCGCGATGCCACCCCGGGCGCCAGTGCGATATCGGACGAGTTCCAGATTTCACGGATCACTCGGGAAGCCAGGGCCCCCGCGCCGCTGCTGCCGGACACTGCAACGTTCACCAGGTACTCAGGGGAGCCGACGTAACGCTGCAGCACATTCTTCGCGACCCGCAGGGTCAGGATCGAGACCGGGTCATTGAACACCAGCTGGTAGGGTCGAGCGGTGTCGCACAAGGAGAAATCGCCGACCCGCAGGCGCACCTCTTCGCCTCCCTGGGAACACACGCTCTCGCGCCCCAGCTGGAAGCGGATCAGATAATGGGTGCCACCGGATCTGGCGATATGGGCGCGCGAATGACGCACCACGGCCGCATCGGAATTGAACTCCACGAAACGCAGATCGCCGATGTCCCCGCGGATCAGCCGGCCGGAGAAGGTGTGCGGGTTCAGCGGCTCTGCCAGCTGCTGCGTCAGGGATTCGCAGGCAGCATCGTTCCAGAACTCCAAGCGCCGTCGCGGTTGTACCGTGTCAGTCGAAAGCATTTCCCGCTGGTTCATTGTCCCCCCTTCTCAGAACGCGATGTGCTCCATGTAGCCGCCATCGACATGCAGGTTCTGGCCGACCGTGAACCCGGACACGGGACTGGCCAGGAACACCACCGCGGCCGCAACGTCCTCGGGACGCCCCAGTCGACCGATCACGCAGTGCGCCTCGGCATCGGCCAGCACCGCCGGAGCCTTCTGCCGGATGCGGTCCCAGGGACCGCCTTCGAAGTAGATCGGTCCGGGCGACACGGTGTTCACGCGGATCTTGTCCTTGGCGACCACCTTGCTGAGCATTGCACCGTAGGCGATCAGCGCCGCCTTGCCGGCGCCATAGGAGAAGGCACCCGGCGCCGGAATCATCTTGGACATGACACCGGAGATGCTGCCGATCAGCACCACCGCCGCGGCCGAGGACTTGCGCAGGTACGGCAATGCCGTCTCCACCCCGCGTACGGCGCCCATCACGTCAATCTCGAAGGTGGCCTTCCAGCCCGTCTCCCCGGCGAGCCCCGGGGTTCCGGTGGTATTGGAGACGAAGATATCCAGGCCGCCCAGGCGCTGGCAGGCGGACTCGAGCCAGCCTGTGTAGGCCTCGCGGTCCTGAACGTCCACGGCATCGCCGTAGGCCTTGATGCCCTTGCCGGCGAGTTCCTGCACCGTTGTCTTGACGTCGGCGGCGGTGCGCGCGCAGATCGCCAGATCCACGCCCTCGCCGGCCAGCATCCGGGCAATGGACAGACCGATTCCCTTGGTCGCCCCGGTGACGATGGCCTTGCGGCCGCGCAGTTGCAGATCCATTGTCAGTGCCTCCCGATGCGTTCAGAACGGATAGTGTCGCGGCGTGGTCTGGATCGTCACCCAGCGCAGCTCGGTGAACTCGGCAATGCCTGCCCGGCCGCCAAAGCGCCCATAGCCGGATGACTTGACGCCGCCGAAGGGCATCTGCGCCTCATCCTGCACCGTGGGTGAATTGATGTGGGTGATGCCCGCGTCAATGCGCCGGGCCAGTTCCAGGCCCTTGGCGATGTCGCGCGTGAAAATGGCCGAAGACAGGCCGTACTCCGTGTCATTGGCGACCGCGACGGCCTCATCCGCGGTCTTCACGCGGATGATCGACACATGGGGACCGAAGGTTTCCTCGCGAAACAGCGCCATCTGCGGCGTCACATGGTCCACCACCACGCCTTTCATGAGCGTGTTCGATGACTTCTCACCGCCGACCAGTACCCGGGCCCCCTGGGCCACCGCGGCCGCCACCAGCTTCTCCACATGCTCCACGGTCGGACGGCCGATCACGGACCCTAACACCACTTCACCCTCGCGCGGGTCACCCGCCGGCAGGCCCGCCACCCGCTTGGCAAGTTTTGCGGCAAATTCATCGGCCACCTTTTCCTGCACCACCACACGTTCCGTCGACATGCAGATCTGCCCCGAATTGGCGAATGCGCCAAACACCGTGGCACTGACGGCCGCATCGATATCGGCATCCTCCAGCACGATCAGCGGCGCCTTGCCGCCCAGCTCCAAGAGTACGGGCTTGAGGTACTTGGCGCCGGTCTGCGCCACGATCCGCCCGACGCGGCTTGAGCCGGTGAAGTTCACGCGCCGCACCGCCGGATGAGCGATGAGCGCTTCGGACACAGCTGCCGCATCCTTCGCGGCGTGGGTAATCACATTCACCACACCCTCGCCGAGTCCTGCTTCCTTGAGCACCGAGCCGATCAGGCGATGGGTCGCAGGACATACTTCCGAGGCCTTGAGCACCACCGTGTTGCCGCAGGCCAGGGGCATGGCAACGGACCGCACGCCCAGAATCACCGGGGCATTCCACGGTGCGATGCCCAGACATACCCCGACGGGCTGGCGCAGGGCCATCGAGATCATGCCCGGCACATCCGAAGGCACCACCTCGCCGGTCACCTGCGTCGTCATCGCCGCCGCTTCGCGCAGGATCATGGCGCCGAAGTGGACGTTGAAGTGGCCCCAGCCATTGGTGCAGCCGGTCTCGGCCATCATCAGCGTGGCGAACTGCGCGGCACGCGCCTCGAGCAGGTCGGCCGCCTTGTTGAGCTTGGCGCGCCGCGCATTGGGTCCCAGCGCCGACCAGGCCGGGAACGCCTTGGCTGCAGCTTCGGCCGCGGCAATGGCGTCTTCGACCTGTGCCGCCGCCGCCTGGGTCGCGACTTCACCGGAAAGCGGGTTCAGCCGATTGAAGGTCGCGGCGCCCTTGGCTGCCACGTCATGGTCACCGATCAGCAGTTTCACGTCTTCCATTGCGCCCCTCTCCAGTAAAGTTCGCACCCTCAGGCCAGTTTGCCCACTGCGTCAGCCAGCGGATAGTCCGTCTGCGTCCGGGCATATTCGACAAAGTAATCCAACGCCGCCGGGTTCGCGACTGCATCGCGATTGGCCGCCCTGGCCGGTGGCGTACCCGCCAGAATGCGCCGCACGGGAACCTCCATGCGCTTGCCGGTCAGGGTGTAGGGAATATCCGCCACCTGGTAAATCTTGTCCGGCACATGCCGCGGGGAATACTCGAAGCGCAGCTTGCCACGAATCCGTTCGATGAGATCGGCATCCAGCTTCTGGCCGCTGCGCAGCTTCACGAACAGCGGCATGAAGAACTTTCCGCCGGCGATGTCCAGATTGACAATCAGCGAATCCTCGATCTCCGGCAGCAGCGCCAGCGAGCGGTAGATTTCGGCCGTACCGATGCGTATGCCATGGCGATTGAGCGTGGCATCGGAGCGCCCCAGCACGAAGCCGCCGAGGCGTTCGTTGATGCGAAAGAAGTCACCCTGGCGCCACACGCCGGGGAATTCGTCGAAGTACGACTCCTTGTAGCGCTGGTAGTCCTTGTCGCCCCACAGGAAGACGGGCATGGAGGGCAGCGGCCGGGTCAGGACCATCTCGCCCACTTCATTGACCACACTCTTGCCTTCGGCATTGAACGCGGCCACCGCCACGCCCAGCAGCGGCGCCTGCATTTCACCGGCGCGCACTGGCAGGATCGGCACGCCGCCGATGAATCCCGAACAGATGTCGGTACCGCCACTGCCGTTCTGGACGCTGATGTTCTCTTTCACATTCTTATAGAACCACTCCATGACCTCGGGCGTCACGGGCGAGCCGGCCAGCATGGCGATACGCAGGTGCGGCAGCTGGTATTTGTCCTTGGGCACGATGCCCGACTTCTGCAACAGCGTCACATAGCCGGGATTCGCGCCGATCACGACCGCCTGGGTCTCCTCGTACATCCGCCACAGCGAATCAGGCTCCGGATACATGAGGCTGCCGTCATACAGCACCGGGACCACCTGTTTGAGCAGCGAGCTCGCCAGGAAATTCCACATCATCCAGCCGGTGGTGGTGTAGAAGAACAGCCGCTCGCCGGGCTTCATGTCCATCTGGAAGTTGAACGCCTTCAACTGCTCCAGCAGGATGCCGCCGTGGCTGTGGACGATGGCCTTGGGCAAGCCGGTGGTCCCGGAGGAGAACAGGATCCACAGTGGATGTGAGAACGGCAGCTGCTCGAACCTGAACTCGGAAATCGGAACCGGGCGTGCCGCCAGCAGGTCATCCCAGAACAGGGTCGGTTTGGAGAACGGCGTGCGGTCCGCGCTGTTCAGATACGGCAGGCACACCACCTGTTCCAACGACTCCAGGCCCGCCACGATCTGGGTGAGTTCGGGCCGCCGGTTGAAGGGCTTGCCGCCGTACTGGTAACCGTCCACGCAGAACAGCACCTTTGGCTCAAGCTGTGAGAAACGATCGAGCACGCCGCGGGTTCCGAAGTCCGGTCCGCAGCTGGTCCAGATGGCGCCGATGCTGGTGGTGGCCAGCATGGCGATGATGGCGTGCGGTGAGTTGGGCAAATAGGCCGCCACGCGATCGCCGGGCACCACGCCCAGGCGCCGCAGCTGCGTCGCCAGGATGCGCACGGAGCCGCCCAGCTCCTCCCAGCTCATCGACTTCAGCGTCGTGCGTTCATTTAAATAGAACAGCGCCGTCGCCGCCGGGCGCTCGGAGCGCAGCACGTTCTGCGCATAGTTCAGGCGGGCGCCGGGGAACCAGTCGGCGCCCGGCATTTCGCTGCGACCCAGAACCCGCTGGTAGGGGACGGAGGCCTGCACATCGCAGTACTCCCACAGCGCTCCCCAGAAGGCCTCCAGGTCGGTGACCGACCAGCGCCACAAGTCCGGGTAATTGGTGAAATCAAGGCCGCGATGCTGCTTGAGCCAGTTCATGAAGTGCACCAGATTGGAGCCCGCGACCCATTCGGGGCTCGGCGTCCACAGCAGATCACCCTCTTTAACCATTTGGACCGGTACTCGAAAATGGCCGGAACGGCCAGCCCCTAAGCATAAAGCGTGAGGCTGTACTGGCGCTACGCCTGCACAGTGCACGCGACAACACGCCGTGTGTGTATTCACAGCGGCGCTGCGACCCCTCTATGGTTGAAAACATGACGCTGATCGGCACCGCCGTGAACCTCGCCTTGCGCCAGTCGCCGGCGCATCTGCTGGGTATCGCGGCCGGCTTCGCCATCCAGACCACGGCGCTGAGCGCCGGCTTAGGGCCGCTGCTGATGCGCTGGCCCGAACTGCATGGTGCCCTGCAAGGCATGGGTGCCGGCTGCGCATTGTATCTGGGATGGCAGATGCTGCGCGGACGCGGCGCCGCCAGCGCGGTCATCCCCAACCTGTTCTGGGAGGCCGCGGCCCGTCACTTCCTCAATCCCGGGGCCTGGTTGCTGGCGGCAACAGCCGCCATGCTGATCCTGCCTGTGGCACTGGAACCGGCACTGATGGCCGGCTATACGGGAGCGATTTGAGATGCTGGACCCCCTGCCGTGCGCGACCTATGCATTCGTTATGTCCATTACACCCGGACCGAATAACGTGATGCTGACGGCTGCCGGCGCGAACTTCGGCCTGCGGCGCACGCTGCCGCATATTATGGGAGTCACCTGCGGCTTCGGGACCCAGGTAGCCGCAGTGTGCTGCGGATTAGGCGTGCTGTTTACACGCTGGCCGCAGCTGCAGACGACCCTGAAGTGGGTGGGCGCGGGGTATCTGCTGTACCTGGGCTGGCAGCTGCTGCGCGCCCGGGGCGGCGCGTCCCGCGAGGCCGGCAAGCCCGTGACCTTTGCGCAGGCCGCTGTCTTCCAGTACCTGAATCCCAAGGCCTGGGTCATGTCCGTGACCGCCGCGACGCTGTTCCTGCCCCCGCAGCTGGGACAGCTTCTGGCCAGCAGCTACGTCACCAGCATCCTCATGCTCGTCAACCTGCCGTGCGCGCTGGCATGGGCACTTTTCGGCAGCTCCGTGGGCCTGGCGCTGACGCGCCCGGCGGCGCGCCGTATCTTCAACGGGGTCATGGCGCTGGCCCTGGCCGCCACCGGTGTCATGATGGTCGCATGATGTTTGAACTCGTCCGCGAATCCGATGTTCCACTGGTCGATCAGATCGTCGAACGCATAAGCCGGCACATCCAGGAAGGTCAGCTCGCCGCGGGAACCCGGCTGCCCTCCATCCGCAGGCTTGCCGCCCAGGTTGGCGCCAGTGCTTTCACGGTGGTTGATGCCTACGATCGGCTGGTCGCCCGCGGTCTCATCGCCTCGCGTGCCGGGCGCGGCTTTTACGTGGCGCCGCGAGTAGCGGGCACGGCGGTGGCCGTCATCGAGGCCATGCCCGACCCCGGAGCCGACGCGCTGGCATTATTGCAGGCAGTGATCGCGGATCCCGCGCACCTCATCGCGGCGGGCTCTGGCCGCCTGCCGGACAGCTGGATGGAAGAGCTGACCACGAGCGCGGTGCTGACGCGCCTGGCGCGTAGCCGCCGACCCTATCTTTGGGCGACCTGCCCGCCGCGGGGTCTGAACGAGTTGCGTGAACAGCTCACCGCCAAACTGCAACGGCAGGGCATCGCGGCGGGGGTCGAAAACCTGATGACCACGGTCGGCGCCTCGCAGGCCTTCGACCTGCTGTGCCGCACGCTGCTGGTGCCGGGGGACGCGGTGCTGGTGGAGGACCCGGGTTACTTCGTGCTGTTCGAACAGCTGCGCGCGCATCACCTGCGGCTGATTCCGGTGCCGCGCCGAGCCCATGGCCCGGATCTCGAGGCGCTGGAGGAAGCCTGTCGCGCCCATCGGCCACGCGCTTTCTTCCTCCAGTCCCTGCTGCACAATCCAACCGGCACCAGCATCGATGCCACGTGTGCCCACCGGCTGGTGTCGCTGGCCGAGCAGTTTGGCTTCACCCTCATCGAAGACGATATCTACGGCGATCTGTACGAAGGTCCGGCGGTGCGGCTGGCGCAGATCGACGGCTTCCGCCACGTCGTCTACGTGGGCAGCTTCACCAAGCTCATCGGCCCCGCGGTGCGCGTCGGCTTCATCGCAACCCATCCGGCAATGGCCGCGCAACTGGTCCAGCGCAAGGTGCTTGCCATGCTCTCCGGATCCACCCTGCCCGAGGCCATAGTCGCGCAGATCCTCGATGGCGGTCGCTACCGGCGCCATGTCGAACGGGTGCGCGCGCGCCTGGCGCGCATGCGTGCCGACAGCCAGCGTGCCTTGCGCCGCGCCGGTATCCGTTTCGATGACGATGACAGCGCCGGCATGTTCCTGTGGGGCGAGGTCCCGCCGGCGACGGACCTTGACCAGCTGGTCCGCGATGCCCGCGAGCGCGCCATACTGCTGGCCAAGGGCGCCCTGTTTTCCCCGGACCGGGCCAACGTTGCGCGCTTGCGCTTCAATGTGGCCCACAGCGCCGCGCCTGAACTGACACAGTTCCTCAGTGAGGCGCTCGCGCCGGCGCTATCATAGGGGATGCTTGCGAATCTGCCGCCCGTGACCCGGGCTCTGCTGCTCACCAATGTGGGCATCTTCCTGCTGCAACTCGTGTTCGGCCCGGCGCTCGTGCAGTGGCTCGCGTTGTGGCCGCCCGGACCGTACTTCGAGCCCTGGCAGCTGCTCAGCTATGCATTCCTGCACGACGGGTTCCTGCATATTCTGGTCAACATGTTCGCGCTGTTCATGTTCGGCACGCCCATGGAGCGCTACCTGGGCGCACGACGCTTCACGGTCTATTATTTCCTGTGCGTATTGACCGCCGGGCTCACGCAGACGACAGTGACCGTGCTCGAACACGCCGGGTCGCCCACGATCGGCGCCTCGGGCGGCATCTTCGGATTATTGCTGGCTTTTGCCATGTATTTTCCGCGCGCGCGGGTCACGCTGTTGTTCCCGCCCATTCCACTTCCCGCCTGGCTGTTCGTATTAATCTATGGCCTGGTAGAATTGTTCATGGGGGTCACGGGCAATGAAGCCGACGTTGCGCACTTCGCGCACCTGGGAGGCATGCTGGGAGGCGCCGCGATCATCCTGTTCTGGCGTGCCCGAGACGGTGCATTGAAGCGATGATCAGGACTGAAGCACTCACCAAGCAGTACGGCGCCCTCACGGCGGTGGATGCCGTCAGCTTCACGGTTTCACCCGGCGAAGTGCTGGGCTTTCTCGGACCCAATGGCGCCGGCAAGACCACCACCATGCGCATGCTGGCCGGCTTCGTTGGCGCAAGCTCGGGCCGTGCCAGCATCTGCGGCCACGATGTGGACACCGATTCGATCGCCGCCCGCGCCTGCCTGGGCTATCTGCCGGAGGGCGCGCCGGCCTATGGCGAAATGACGGTGCGGGATTTTCTCAATTTCGTGGCGGACCTGCGCCATCTGCACGGCGCCGCCAGAGCGCGCGTCGATGCGGTCATCGAGCGCCTGCAGCTGCAAAGCGTGCTCACCCAGACCATTGACACCCTCTCGAAAGGATTCCGCCGGCGCGTAGGCCTCGCCCAAGCCATCATGCACGACCCGCCGGTGCTGATCCTCGATGAGCCCACGGACGGCCTCGACCCGAATCAGAAGCACGAGGTGCGCGCTCTCATCAATGAGATGGCGGGTGGCGAAAAGACTGTGATCATCTCCACGCACATCCTGGAAGAGGTCGATGCGGTGTGCACGCGGGCCATCATCATCGCGCGCGGCCGCATCGTCGCCGACGATACGCCGCAGGGACTGGCGGCGCGCCTGCCCTCCGGGCGGCTCGACGAAGTTTTCCGCAAGATCACGGCTTAGGATTGGCACATGCGCAACGTCGGCATCATCATGCGCCGCGAACTGATCAGTTACTTCGCGACCCCGCTCGCGTATATCTTCCTGCTGATCTTCCTGGTGCTGGCCAACCTGTTCACGTTCTATCTGGGCGGGTTCTTCGAGCGCGGCCAGGCGGACCTGAACCCCTTCTTCACCTACCACCCCTGGCTGTTCCTGTTCCTGATCCCCGCGGTGTCGATGCGGCTGTGGGCCGAGGAGCGCCGCTCCGGCAGCATCGAGCTGCTGATGACTCTACCGGTGACGTTGTGGCAGGCCGTCGTGGGCAAGTTCCTGGCAGCCTGGGCCTTCATCATCCTGGCGCTGGTTCTGACCTTCCCGCTGTGGATCACGGTCAACTATCTCGGCAGCCCGGATAATGGCGCCATTCTCGCGGCCTACATCGGCAGCATGCTGCTGGCCGCGGGTTTCCTCAGCATCGGTTCGCTGGCCTCGGCGCTGACGCGCAATCCGGTGGTGGCCTTCATCGTCGGCATCGCCGCGTGCTTTGTGTTCCTGGTGGCGGGATTTCCGCTGGTTCTCGACGCCTTTCGCGGCTGGGCCCCGCAGTTCCTGGTGAATGCGGTGGGTTCGCTGGGATTCCTCACCCATTACGAGGCCATCTCCAAGGGCGTCATCGATATCCGCGACCTGATCTATTTCGGGCTGCTCATCACCTGGTTCCTGCTGGCGACCGCCGTCGTCCTCGACGTGCGCAAGTCTGAATGATCGTCAAGGGCGATTCACGATGAAACGTTCAACTCTGGGAGGCGGCACGCTGCTGGCGCTGGCCGTGCTGTTCACCGGCATCACGCTGGTGGGCGGCTATGTGCTGCGCAGCTGGCGCATCGACCTCACGCAGAATCATCTGTACACCACGGCACCGGGCACCGAGCGGATTCTCAAAGGGCTCAAGGAGCCCATCAACCTGTATTTCTTCTACAGTACGGCCACGGGCAGCCAGGTTCCGCAGGTCGCAAGCTACGCCAACCGGGTGCGTGATCTGCTCAACGAGTTCGCCGCGCGCTCCAACGGCAAGGTGCATTTGCACTTCGTGGATCCGCAGCCCTTTTCGGCCGACGAGGACCGTGCCGCGGAGCTCGGCGTACATTCGGTCAACGTGGGTGGCAATGCCGCCACCCCGCTGTACTTCGGCCTGGCCGGAACGAACTCCACCGACGGCCAGGCCGCCATCGATTTCCTGGATCCGAGCAAGGGCGAGTTCCTCGAATACGACCTGGCGAAACTGGTGTACCAGTTGAGCGGTGCCAAAAAGCCCGTCATCGGCTGGCTGTCGGAGCTGCCGATGAGCGCCGGTTTCGACCCGAACTCGGGCCAGCCGCGCTCCGCCTGGGTGGTTCTGGAACAGATGCAGCAGGTCATGGACGTGCGCCTGCTGGACAACAATGTCGGCAGCATCGATCCGGCCATCAGCGTGCTGGTGCTGGTGCATCCGAAGCACCTGTCGGCGGCGGCGCAGTTCGCCATCGACCAGTTTGCGCTGCGCGGGGGGCACATCCTGCTGTTCGTCGATCCGCTGGCCGACCAGGACCAGACCGGAGTTGATCCGTCCAACCCCGCGGCCGCGCTCAGCGCCGATCGCTCCTCGCATCTTGAAACCCTGCTCAACGCCTGGGGCGTGGACTTCGATGCGCACCAGGTGGTTGCGGATTCGCGTTACGCCATGAGCGTCTCGGTTCGTGAAAACGAGGCGCCGGTGCGCCACCTGGGAGTGCTCGGGCTGGACGCCTCGGCCATGAATCAGAAGGACGTAGTGACCGAGGGGCTTACCAACGTCAACCTCGCCACCGCCGGCCACCTCAGCGCCAAGAAGGGCGCCACCACCACCTTCGAACCGCTGCTGTTCTCGAGCGATCAGGCGCAGCTGATGCCGGTGACGCGTTTCCTGGTGCTGCAGGATCCGGCGACGCTGTCTGATGGTTTTCATCCCACCGGCGAGCACTACACGCTGGCGGCACGCGTCAGCGGCAACATCAGTACCGCCTTCCCGGGCGGACTGCCGCAGGGCGCGACGCTGCCGGCCGGCACCACTCTTCTGACCCATTCCATCAAGCCCCTGGAGCTGATCGTGGTGGCCGACACCGATGTGCTGTCGGACTACCTGTGGGTGCATCAGCAGGAACTGGCGGGCCAGCGCATCGCGCAGCCCTTCGCCAACAACGGCGACCTGGTCGCCAATGCCCTGGACAACATGGCCGGCAGCGATGACCTGATTTCAATCCGCGGCCGGGCCACCTACCAGCGCCCCTTCGCGCGCGTGGAGGCGCTGCGCGCGCAGGCCGACGACCGCTTCCGCGACAAGGAACAGGAGCTTGAGAAGCAGCTGCATGCCACTGAGGATCAGCTCTCGGCCCTGCAGTCGCAGCGCACCGATCGGGGCGTGGCCATCCTGACACCCGACCAGGAACAGGCGCTGACCCGTTTCCAGAACGAAAAACTGCGCATCCGCAAGGAACTGCGCGATGTGCGCCTGGGCCTGGACCAGGACATCACCCGACTGGGCAACTGGACCAAGCTCATCAACATCATCGTGGCGCCGGTACTGTTCGCGCTGATCGCGGTGGTGGTGGGTCTTTTGGTGCGGCGTCACCGCCGGCGCGGAGCGCGGCCGTGATCCGCCCCGCCCAGCTCCTGTCGCTGGCCGTGGCCGGAATCGTGCTGGCCGGTGCCGGCGCCTGGCTGGTCTCACGGCATGGTGCCCGGAGCGACGCTGAATCCCTGGGCGCGGTCCTGCCCCTGAAGCAGGCTGACCTCAACGCGGTGACGCAACTGCGGATCTTCAAGGGCGACGGCAGTCACACGACGCTGCACCGTGATGCCACGCGCTGGGTCGTCGCCGAACGCGGCTATCCGGCCGACACCGGCCAGGTGCGCAAGCTGCTGCTGGATCTTTCCGCCCTGCAGATCGAGGAACAGAAGACCTCGGACCCGGCGCTATATCCAAAGCTCGGGGTCGAAGAGCCGCGTGGCGCGCAGACCCTCAGCACCGGCGTGAATCTTGATCTCAACGCCAGGACCCTGGGTCTGATTGTCGGCAAGACCTCCGGCACCGGTTCGGTGTACGTTCGCGTCGCCGGCACGGCACAAAGCCTGCTGGCGAGCCCGCAGCTGACCCCGGACGCGGATCCGCGCCATTGGCTGGACCGGTCCATTGTGGATATCGCGGCCGATCAGGTGAACGAGGTGGACGTGAAGCCCGCCAGTGGTCCGGAATATGCCGTCAAAGGCTCCTCGGTCACGCCCCTGCCCAAGGGCCGCGAACTGGCCGACCCCGGTGCGCCGGCGGCGCAAGCGGCTGCCCTGCTGGGACTGCAGCTGGATGATGTGCGCAAGGCGGGAGCGCACGCGCCCGCGGCCCAGGCCACCTTTCGCACCGGCGATGGCCTGATCCTGACCCTTGCCGGTATCCCGGAGGGCGAGACCCGCTACATCACCGTCGCCGCCACGGCCAGCGCCCCGGCGGCGCAGCAGCGCGCCCAGGACCTGAATGCGCGCCTTGTGGGTTGGGAATTCGAACTGCCGGGTTATCGCTATGACACGCTGTTCCGTCCTCTCGAACAGCTGCTGAAACCCCTGCCCGCGCCCAAGCCGGGCGCCACAGCAAAGCCGGCACACAGCCCGGTCGCGACACCGAAGGTCACGCCGCAGCAAAGTCACTGAGGAGATTCCCATGAGCAAGCATGTCGCGGTGCGCGAAATCGCACGACCGGACCCGGCCGTCTGCAAAGCGCTGGGCAGCAGTGGCGTGGCCACCGTTCATGAGGCACAGGAACGAACGGGCCTGCTCGCCTCTTACATGCGCCCGATCTACGCCGGCAAGTCCATTGCCGGACCCGCGGTCACCGTATCCTCCCCGCCCGGGGATAACTGGATGATTCATGTAGCGGTGGAGCTGTGCAAACCCGGTGACATCCTGGTGGTCGCCCCGACTTCGCCCTGCGAGGACGGTTATTTCGGTGATCTGCTGGCGACTTCCCTGCAGGCCCATGGCGTGCAGGCGCTGATCATCGATGCCGGTGTGCGCGATGTCGCAACGCTCAAGCAAATGGACTTCCCGGTATGGAGCAAGGCGATCTATGCCCAGGGCACCATCAAGGCCAGCCTGGGCTCGGTGAATGTTCCGGTGATCTGCGCCGCGCAGCTCATCAATCCTGGCGATGTGGTGGTCGCGGATGATGATGGCGTGTGCGTGGTGCGCTGTGCCGAGGCTGCCAAGGTCGCAGAAGCCGCGGCCAAGCGGGTCGCCGCCGAGGAGGACAAGCGCAAGCGCCTGGCCTCAGGAGAGCTCGGAATGGATATCTACAAGTTCCGCGAGAAGCTTGCGGCGCTGGGCCTGGTATACCAGTAAATACAGTAATGGACCGGACTGCTGCCGCGCGGGTTCGCGGCAGCAGTCAGTCAACGTCGGCCTTCAGCCTCGCCCCTCACGCTTGGCGCGCTTGGCCGCGCGCTTCTCTTCCAGCGTCTTGGCTGGCTTCTTTTTTTCCTCTTTCTTGCGGTCCATGCCCTTGCTCATGGCGTTGCTCCTGTGTTGCGTTGCCGGGATTGTCGCTGAAGATACTCCAACCTACAGAAAAGCTTCCAGACCCCCCATCGCGCCGGTGAAATGCTGCTTGCGATCGGGCAGTTCACGCACCCAGCGAAAATCCTGCTCCTCGTATCCGGGAGACACCGTGCAGCCAACCAGCGTGTAGTCGCCAAGGCAGTGAGCCGCCTGCCAGCAACCGGCCGGAATGACGGCCACCGGCACGCCTTCAGCCGTCACGGAATCCAGCCGATAGCGCAGCAGTTTGCGGGCGAGTGGATCGTAGGAAAGTAATTCTGAAGGGGCGCCGTAGTAGTAGTGCCAGATCTCATCTGACTGCACCACATGCCAGGGACTCGCGCGGCGGTGCTCCAGCAGGTAGAAGATGGTGGTGACCGCGCTGCGTTGCCCTTGAGGGGCATGGACCTGAGTGGTTGACTTGTAGACCTGGCGGAACCAGCCGCCTTCCTGGTGAGGTTCCAGGCCGAGTTTCGCGATCAATTCCTTGGGCGTCGGTTTCATGCCCGGCTCTCCACAGTGGCGGCGGCCCCCCGACCGATCTGGCGTTGCAAAGCATCGCGATCGAGGGCTCCTTCCCACCGTGCCACCACAATGGTCGCGAGGCAATTGCCGACCAGGTTCACGAAGGTCAGCGCCTCGGCGAGCAGCCGATGAATGCCCAGCACCAGGGCGATGCTGGCCACCGGGATGGTGCCCACGGATGCCAGCGTCGCGGCCAAAACCACGAAAGCCGCGCCTGCGACCCCGGCCGCGCCCTTGGATGTCACCAGCAGCACGGCCAGTATGGTGAGCTGAGCCGCGAGGCCGAGCGCGGTATCGGTGGCCTGCGCCAGAAACACCACCACCGTCGCCAGGTACAGGCAGGTCCCGTCCAGGTTGAAGGAATACCCGGTGGGCACGACCAGCCCGACGACGGTGTCCTCACACCCCAGGGCGCGCATTTTGCGCATCACCTGCGGCAATACCGTTTCGGTGGAGGTGGTGGCCGCGACAATTACGATCTCCTCGCGGATGTAGCGCAGCAGGCGCCATAAACTGATGCCGCACCACCAGCTCACTGCGCCGAACACGACCACCACGAACAGCGCGGAGACCCCGTACAGCGTCAGGATGAGGCGCCCCAGCGCCACCAGCGACCCGGTGCCGAAGCGCCCCACGGTGAAGGCCATGGAGCCAAACGCACCCAGCGGCGCGACCCACATGACCAAGCCCACGATGCGGAAGAACACTTCGCGCGCACTGTCGATCACTTCCTTCACCGCACGGCCGCGCTCCCCGCAGGCCGCGAGCCCCGCCGCGAACAACACGGACACCAGCAACACCGGCGGCACCTCGGTATGCGCGAAGGCATCCACGAAGGTCGCCGGAATGATGTCGAGCAGAAACTGCGCGACACCCTGTGCGTGCGCCCGTGCGGTGTATTGACTGACCGCCTGGACATCGAGCGCATTGGCCGCCACATGCATGCCGGATCCGGGCTTGAGAACATTGACCGCAACCAGCGCCAGCACCAGCGCGAGGGAGGTGATCACTTCGAAGTAGATCAGCGCCTTCAGAGCGACGCGCCCGACCCGGCGCATGTCATTCATGGCCGCCACGCCATGCACCACGGTGCAGAAAATCACCGGCGCGATCAGCATGCGGATCAGCGCGATGAAGGCGTCCCCCAGAGGCTTCATGTCAGCCCCCAGTTGCGGCCACCAATGGCCCAGGGCGATGCCGGCCAGCGTCGCCAGCAGCACCTGCACCCACAGTTGTTTGAACAGCGCCATGCCAGGTCCTCTTTACGGTGTCGGCGCCAGCAGCTCCGGCCGCGGTGGCAGCCACGGAGCGCCCCAAAAGTCGCAGCGCTGCGCCGGCTCGCTCAGCTGCAGCCACGAGAAGCCCCGCCCCCCACCGAAACGCAGGTCGCCCAGCCACCAACCGGACCCTTCAGCCTGCGCCATCGGCACCCGCGCAAACTGCATGAAGGCCCGCGCGCTGCACTGGGTCAGGGCCAGCTTCGCGATCCGGTCAGCCGGCATGCTGAACTGCCGCAGCCACTGTAGACCCGAATTGCCCGCTGCGCGTACCGGTTCACCCCCTGCCGCCACCAGATCCACGCCCCGGCAATTGCCCACCCCGATCAGGCCCGGCAGTAGCGAGACGCGCGCCTGGCGCATGGTCTCCCCGGCACCTTGCGCCTGCACCAACCAGGCGTCCCAGCACACCGGATCGGCGGGCGACGGTGTGAGTACCCGGTCCAGGGTGCGGCTATCGGGAAACTCGCGCGCGGCCGCGGCATCCAGCTGCACGGTGGCCAAGCGCCCCGCCACGGCAAAGAGCGCCGTGACTCCCAGCCACAAGGCTATGCCGCAGCCAAGCGCAACGCCTGGCCGCAACCAGCGGCCCGCCGCCAGCATCGCCATGCCCACCAGCACAAATACGATGGCGGCCGGCGTTGCCACCAGCCCGAAGACACTTACCCCAAGCATCATCACACCCACGGCAAGCGCCACCAGCAGGCGCGCCCAGCGGCTCTCCAGTATGAATATCAGCGGCGCCGCCGCCAGCCACAGCAGCGGTTCGACAATGAACACCGAGTCCCCGTACACCCAGCCGTTGTAGAACGGCCAGAAGGGATGCACCCCGTAGTTGTTGGTGTAATCCATCGCCAGGTGCAGCAGCACGCCGCCGACGCAGGCCGCCGCGATCCAGGCTTGCGCCACCGTGCTGGCGCGCAGGTGACGGAACCGCAGCCACGACAGGACTGCGAGCCACAGCAGCACTGCCCCCGCCAGGGCACCGACCAACGTATGGGTGTAGCCGCGGTGGTGCAGCACGTAGGCCAACGGTCCGCGGGCGAAACTGGTGTACAGCAGGTCCACGTCGGGCAGATTGCTGCCCACCGTCAGGCTCACCACCACCAGTCGGCGGAACGTGGCATCCGGCAATGGTTGCAGCGGCGCCGGCCGCCCGTGCGGACGCACGCGGCGCGCGAGCGCCTCCCCGACCAGGGCGCCGATCAGGGTATGGGTAACGTTATCCAGCGGCCGCCAGCCGTGCCTTCAACCGCGGATAGACCCGATAGGCGTTGGATTCGAAGATGCGCGTCTTGTCCGCCGCCGACAGGCTCGAGGCATCGATGTAGCGCTTGGTGTCATCGTAGAACTGGCCGGTGGTCGGATCGATGCCGCGCACCGCGCCGACCATCTCCGAGCCGAACAGGATGTTCTCCACCGGTATGACTTTCAGCAGCAGGTCGATGCCCGGCTGGTGGTAGACGCAGGTGTCGAAGAACACATTTTTCATGACGTATTCGCCCAGCGGCGGACGCTTCATGTCCTGGGCCAGGCCGCGATAGCGGCCCCAGTGATAGGGCACCGCGCCGACGCCATGCGGAATGATCAGGCGCAGGGTCGGGAAGTCCTTGAACAAGTCGCCCTGGAGAAACTGCATGAACGCGGTGGTGTCCGCATTGATGTAGTGCGCCCCGGTGGCGTGGAAGTTCGCATTGCAGGAGGAGCTCACGTGCACCATGGCCGGCACGTCGAGCTCGACCAGCTTTTCATACAGCGGATACCAGTGCCGGTCGGTGAGCGGCGGCGAGGTCCAGTGGCCGCCGGAAGGGTCGGGATTAAGGTTGGCGCCGATGAACCCCAGTTCCTTCACGCAGCGTTCCAGCTCGCGGGCGCTGTTGGCGGGGGCGACCCCGGGAGACTGGGGCAGCATGCACACGCCCACGAAGTTCTTCGGATACAGTCCCACGACCCGCGCGATCAGGTCATTGTTGATCTGCGACCACTCCAGACTCGTCGCCTCGGTGCCGATGTGGTGCGCCATGGTGGACGCACGGGGCGAGAAAATCGTCACGTCCGAACCGCGCTCGCGCTGCAGTTTCAGCTGGGCCTTCTCCAGGCTGTCGCGGATCTGGTCATCGCCGATGCGCAGCGACGCGCGTGACGGGGTCTGCGCAGGATCCTTGAGCGCCGCAATCTGGGCGTCCCGGAAGATCGTCAGATCCGCGGGGGCCGTGGTGTAGTGCCCGTGACAGTCGATGATCATGATTGGATACCGGGTAAGGTCTTGACGAGCGCCGATGATAAAGTATTTGTCCTGATTTATCTGGGGGCCCATTTCCATGCAGCAAAGACCATTGGGCGCAACCGGGGTACAGTTGTCGGCGCTGGGTTTCGGCTGCATGACGCTGATCGGCTGGTATGGCACGCGTGACGATGAGGAGGCGCGCGCCACGCTGCTGTCGGGCCTCGACCAGGGCATCACCCACCTGGACACCGCGGCCAGCTACCAGCTTGGCGAAAACGAGAAATTCGTCGGCGCCACCATCCGCGGCCGCCGTGAGCAGCTGTTCCTGGCCACCAAGTACGGCATCACCCGCAACGCCGCAGGCCAGCTGGTGATCGACAACCAGCCCCTCTCCCTGCGCCAGGCGGTGGAGTCCAGCTTGGGCCGGCTGGGGACCGATCGCATCGATCTTTTCTACCTGCACCGCATCGACCGCGATACGCCCATCGAGGAGTCGGTGGGCGCGCTGGCGCAGCTGGTGCAGGCCGGCAAGATCCGCCATATCGGCCTGTCCGAGTGCAGCGTCCCCACCTTGCGCCGGGCCCATGCCGTGCATCCCATCGCCGCCGTGCAGAACGAGTACTCGCTGTGGTCGCGGGAGCCAGAGAACGGGATCCTGGACGCCTGCCGTGAGCTGGGGGTGGGCCTGGTGGCCTACAGCCCCCTGGGTCGCGGTTTCCTGGCCGCCAATTTCAAATCCCTGAAGGAGCTGCCGACCGACGACAATCGGCGCAACCAGCCGCGCTTCCAGGACCAGAACATCCTGCACAACAACTACCTGGTGCAGGCCCTGGCCGCGATTGCGGCCCGCAAGGGGTGCTCGCTGCCGCAGCTGGCCATCGCCTGGGTGCTGGCACAGGGAGCCGGTGTGACCCCGATACCGGGCATGAAGACCCGCGCGCACCTGAACGACAATCTGGGCGCGCTGGAGGTGGTCCTGAGCGCCGCCGAAGAACAGGAACTGCGCCATCTGGCGGCCATGGTGCAGGTGCAGGGCGAGCGGCACCCGGCCGCGATGATGAAGACGCTGGACGGCTAAAGGACTTCAGCCCTTCAGCAGTTCCTTCTCCAGGGTATCCAGCGTACGCATGCACGGCAGTACCTGCTGCACGCTGGCATTGGGCTCGCGCCCTTCCTGGATGGCACTGAAGAACTCGCGGTCCTGCAGTTCAATCCCGTTCATCGACACGTCCACATGCGACACGTCGATGGCCTTCTGGTTGCCATCCAGCAGGTCATCGTAACGGGCGATGTAGGTGCCGTTATCGCAGATGTAGCGGAAGAACGTGCCCAGCGGGCCATCGTTGTTGAATGACAGCGACAGGGTGCACAGCGCGCCCGAGGGCACTTTCATGCCGATGCTCATGTCCATCGCGATACCCAGGTCAGGATGCGGCGGACCCTGCAGCGCGTAACAGCGCGATACGGTCTGACCGGTCTGGTACTGGAACAGGTCCACGGTGTGGCAGGCGTGATGCCACAGCAGGTGATCGGTCCAGCTGCGCGGCTTGCCCAGCGCATTCATGTTGGTGCGACGGAAGAAATACGTCTGCACATCCATCTGCTGCACTTTCAGTTCGCCCGCCACGATGCGCTTGTGGATCCACTGGTGACTGGGATTGAAGCGGCGGGTATGGCCGGCCATGGCAATGAGGCCCGTCTCCTGCTGTACCGCCAGGACCTTTTCGGCATCCGCCAGGTTGTCCGACATGGGGATCTCCACCTGCACATGCTTGCCGGCGCGCAGACACTGAATGGTCTGCGCGGCATGCAGCTGGGTGGGCGTGGCAAGGATAGCCGCCTCCACGCCCGGCTGGGCCAGCGCCTCGTCCAGGTTGGTGGTCCAGTGCGGGATCCCGTACTTGCGGGCCACCTCGGCCGTTGAATCGGGCCTGCCGCCCGCCAGCGAAGCGATGGTGATGCCGCCTATCTTCTGGATGGCCTCGATGTGCTTGACGCCAAAGGCACCCTGTCCGCCGACGACGATCTTCATGGCTGATTCTCGAGGATGATGTGTCCCAGTGCCGTATTCGAGCATGGCACGTGATAGAAGCGGTAGACCTCTTTCACCTTATCGTTCAGGGCGCCGCGCATGGCCAGCCACATGACCAGCTCAATGCCCTCGGATCCCGCCTCGCGCACGTATTCAAAGTGCGGGATCTTCGTCAGGCCTATCGGGTCCTGGGTCAGGCCGTCCAGGAATTTCTTGTCCCATTCCTTGTTGATGAGCCCGGCACGCTTGCCCTGCAGCTGGTGCGACATGCCGCCGGTGCCGAACACCACGACCTTCAGATCCTCCGGATAGGATTCCACCGCCTTGCGCAGCGCGCGCCCCAGGTCAAAGCAGCGCTTGCCCGTCGGCGGCGGATACTGCACCACGTTGATGGGAAACGGAATGACCTCGCACGGCCACTGGTCCTCGGGCTTCAGGTCTCCGAACAGCAGGTTCAACGGCACAGTGAGGCCGTGATCCACGTCCATCCGGTTGACGACGGTCATGTCGAACTCGTTCAGGATCAGCGACTGCGCGATATGGCAGGCGAAATCCGAGTTGCCCTTCACCACCGGCACCGGGCGGCGCCCCCAGCCTTCGTCGGCTGACAGGAATTCATCTGCGCAGCCGATGGCAAAGGTCGGGAAGATGGTGGCATCGAAGGCCGAGGCGTGATCGTTGTAGATCAGGATCGCCACATCAGGCTTGTGGTCGGCCATCCATTTGCGTGAAAACTCAAAGCCCTTGAAGATCGGCGCCCAGTAGGGCTGCTGCTGCTTGCCCAGATCGATGGTCGCGGCGATCGCGGGTACGTGGGAGGTGGTGACACCTGCGGTGATTCTTGCCATGTTGGTTCAAAGACTCGGGTTTGATTTGCTGCGGACACCCTTGGGGCTGCGACCGCCGTCGAGCATCATCTTGGAATACTCCTCCTGCGACATGCCGGTCATCGTCGCCACCGCGACCAGGTAGGGGAACCCGTCGGTCGAGAACAGTTTGGAAAGGAAGTAGATGTTGCCACCATTTTGCATCATTGCCGTGTAGTCGCGGTTCAGGACTGCGGCAGACTGCGCTTGGGTCAGATTCCAGGCCCGCAGATACTGCGCTTCATCCGCTTTGAACTTCGCGCGGTTCTCAGCCTTCATCAGCGACATGCAGAACTGGTTCAGGTTGAAGCCCTCACGCGAACGGAAGGTGTTGAACACCAGCGTGCCGGGGATGTCCTCGAATTCATTGAGGTACGGTGACAGATGCTTGTCGGACATTAGCCTTCCTTCAACCTTGAGAACTGGTAAAGACGGTGCGGATTGTCGACCAGGATCCGGCGCTGCAGATCCGGTTCCGGCGCCATCAGCGGAATGAGATCGACCAGATCGCCGTCATTGGGCATGTACTTGGCGATATTCGGATGCGGCCAGTCGGTCCCCCACAGGATACGGTCCGGCGCCGCCTCGATGAGCGCATGCGCGAACGGCACCGCGTCCGTGAACGGCGGACCATTGCTGGCGATGCGCTCGGAGCCGCTGATCTTGACCCAGCAGCGTTCATTGGTCTTCAGCACGCCCAGCAGCTGGCGGAACGGCTCCTGCGCAAGCCCGGCCTTGGTCGGCACCCGGCCCATGTGATCGATGATGAAGGGCACCGGCATGTCGCGCAGCAGATTCGCGTGCTCGAGCAGGTCGCCGGCGTCGAAATGCAGGTCGACATGCCAGCCCAGCGGGCGGATGCGCGCGATGATGCGATGGAACTCCCCCATGTCGGGCGTTCCGCCCAGGTGCTTGACGAAGTTGAAGCGCACGCCGCGGACACCCCCCGCATGCAGCCTCTCGTAATCACGCTCGGTGAAACTGTCGTCGGCATTGGCGACACCGCGGTACTGGCCGCCGCTGGTCGCGATGGCATCCACGATGACGCTGTTATCGCTGCCGTGGCAGCTGGCATTGACCAGCACCGCGCGCTGCAGGCCCAGGATGCGCTGCAGCTCGCGGAACCTCTCCAGGGGCGCGTCCGGCGGGGTGTAGGTGCGGTCAGGCGCGTAGGGATACTTGTCGCCCGGTCCGAAAATATGGCAATGCGCATCGCACGCCCCGGCGGGAGGGCGGTACTTGGGCTTGTGGGTATCGGGATCCGGTGCCTTGCAGGTTGGTATCATCAGTTTGGTATCGTAGCCGTGCGGCCCAGCGGACACAATCGCCGGAGAACCCCCCCAATGAACGCCCAGCCCACCCCGAATCACACTGCCGCCGGCACGGCCGCGCTGCGCGAGGATTTCGCGAATCTCATCGACGGTGAACTGGTCGCCGGGAGCGATTGGTTTGAGGTGGTGAATCCGGCGACCGGCCAGGCCTTTGCCCGGGCGCCGTCCGTGAACCGCGCCGAGCTGGATCGCGCAGTCGCCGGCGCCCGGCGCGCATTTGACAGCTGGCGCGCGACGTCCGTGGCTGACCGCCGTGCGGCCATCGGCCACATGGCGCAGATACTGACCGACAATGCGGACTCGCTGGCCGAGCTTCTGACGCTGGAGCAGGGCAAACCGGTCGGCCAGTCGCGCGATGAGATCAGCCGCGCGGCCAGCCAGTCCGTGGGCATGGCGCAGATCATCATCGCCGATGAGTTGCTGGAAGAGAGCGCGCAGCGACACATCGAGCTGAAATACTTTCCGCTGGGCGTGGTGGGCATCATCACGCCGTGGAATGCCCCCATCAACCTGGCGGCGGGGCCACTGGTCGCGGCGCTTTACACCGGCAACACGGTGGTGCTGAAGCCCTCACCCTACACGCCGCTGTGCACGCTGAAAATTGCCGCACTGTTGCGCGATGCCTTTCCGCCGGGCGTGCTCAATGTGGTCGCCGGCGGTGATGAACTGGGCGAGTGGATGACTGCGCATCCGGGCATCGACAAGATTTCCTTCACCGGTTCGGTGGCAACCGGCAAGAAGGTCATGGCCAGCTGCGCCGGCAGCCTCAAGCGCCTGACCCTGGAACTGGGCGGCAACGATGCGGCCATCGTGCTGGATGATGTGGACCCGCGCGCCGTCGCGCCGAAGCTGTTCTTCGCGGCCTTCGTCAACAGTGGCCAGGTGTGCATGGCCGTCAAGCGCATCTACGCGCATGAGAGCATCTATGCGCAGCTGTGCGCGGCGCTGGCCGAGGAGGCCACCAAGGCGCGGGTCGGCAGCGGCCTTGAACAAGGCGTGCAGCTGGGCCCGATTCAGAATCGCGAGCAGTACGACAAGGTGGTCGGCATTCTCAACGACACCACGGCACGCGGCGCGCACATCCTGGCGGGCGGCAGCGTTCCTGAAGGTCCGGGCTATTTTTTCCCGCCCACCATCGTCGCGGAAACCGACGACCACAGCCGCCTGGTCCAGGAGGAACAGTTCGGACCCATTGTTCCGGTGCTCAGTTTTTCCGATGAGGAAGACGCCCTGCGACGCGCCAACGACACGCGCTTCGGCCTTTCAGGCTCGGTGTGGAGCGCGGATCCGGAGCGTGGCGCGCGCCTCGCGGCACGCCTTGAAGTCGGCACGGCCTGGGTGAACCAGCATCGGGCAACGTCGGCGACGGTGCCCTTCGGTGGCGCCAAGGAATCCGGCCTCGGGCGCCAGTACGCTGCGCTGGGCCTGAAGGGCTACATGGAGCCGCGCGTGATCAGCGTGCTCAAGAGCTGAGGGGCGCTAGCGCACGCGCGCCAGCAAGCCCATCGTCACCACGATCAGTACGCCGGTCGGCAACCACGCCAGCAGCACCGGGTTCAGATCAAAGACGATGGTGCCGCTTTCGATGAAGCGCTGCAGGAAGAAGAATCCCAGGCCCAGCATCAGCCCGGCCAGCAGGCGCGCGCCGGTGCCGGAGGAACGCATCGGCCCCAGCACGAATGGAATCGCAAGCAGCACCGCGAAGGCGATGGCGCAGGTGCGCGCGATGCGCGACCAGAACGCAAACAGGTAGGGTTTGGGGTCGAGCGAATTGGCGCGGTAGTAGCCGATCAGACTCCACAGCGCGCCGCTCGCCAGCTCACCCGGTTCCGCCGTGGCCAGGTTGAGAAACTGGCCGCTGACGTTCGAATCCAGGTTATGCAGGTCCTGGGATGTGGCCATCACCTGACCGTCCGCGAAACGCGATTCGGCGTAGCCGCGCAGCACCCAGCGATGGTCGGTGCCCGGCAGTGCGCGCACCGCACGGCCCACCGCCAGCAGGTGATGGTCAGCTGACAGCTCGAAGATCAGCATGCCGCCATGGATCTCCCCGTCCTGCGTGTGCTCGACATCCAGTATCTGATTGCCATCGCGCACCCAGGCTGACCCCGTTTCGAAGCTGGCGTCTGAAAATCGTGCCGATGCCCTCTGCTGGCGCGCGACCTGCTGCAGCGGTGGCGCCAGCAGTTCACCCAGGATCAGCTCGACACCGATCAGCACAATCCCGGCGATGAACACCGACACCGCCAGCCTGCGCACCGAAACGCCGGCCGCCCTGGCCACGGTGAGCTCACTGCCGGAGGCCAGACTGCCCAAGCCCAGCATCGAACCGATGAGCGCGCCGATGGGCAGCAGCGCCCAAGCCTGCTGCGGAACACTCATCACCGAAAACCAGAAGGCGTCGATGCTGCCGTAGTGCCCGGTGCCGGTATCGCCCTGCTCGGCGATGAAGGTAATCATCACTGCCAGGCAGATGATCACGGCCATGACCAGCGCGGTCAGCGCCAGTATCCGGGCCACGATGTAGCGATCGAGAATGTTCATGCCGCGCTCGGCACCGGGTCGGCTGCGGTGCGGTTGCGCAGTCGCGCGAGCCATGCCGGCAGCTGGCTGATGATCAGTACCGTGACCACGACCACGGCATGCGTCCACCACAGCCCGAGCGCGGCCGGCAGGGTGCCATGTTCGATGGCCACGCGCCCCGCCGACAGCAGGTTGAAATACAGAATGAACAGCAGCACCGCCAGCCACACCCGCGACAGGCGCCCGCGCCGCGGTCGCAGGCGACTCAAGGGTACGGCGAGCACGGCCAGCACCAGACCCATGACCGGCAGGGCGATGCGCCATTGCAGCTGCGCCTGACGGTCCAGCGCCGTCGCCCCGATAAGCTCACGGGTCGGGGCCGCATCCAGATCCGCCGCCACATCATGCAATGGTGGCAGCTGCACGGGAATCGTGAGCGTGGAGAAGGACTTGATGATGCGGTACTGGGCGCTGCCCGGCACGCCTTCGTAGCGCTCCCCGTCATACAGCGTGATGGTGAAACTGCGGCCATCCGGCGAGCCCATGTGCCGGGCGCGTCGCGCCAGCGTCACTTCCACCCGGCCACCCCGATCGCGCTCGACGAAAACATTGCCGAGCGTGCCGTCCGGCAGCGCGTCCTGGGCATAAACGACCGTACTGCCCCCGCCGAAACTGCGGAACCGCCCCGGCGCCACCGGCGCGAACTGTCCGGCATGCGCAGCCGCGCTGCGCAGCGCCAGCACCTGCGCCATCGAGGCGGGCCCCACCGCGAGCGACAGCCATGCCATGACTGCCGCCACCACCAGCCCGATACCGATCACCGGGGCATAAATGCGCGCCATCCCCACGCCACAGGCCAGAGCCGCGGTCATCTCGCTGTCGTGATACAGGCGTCCGAAGGCCATGACCATGCCCAGCAACAGGCCGATGGGCACGAAAATGGGCAGATGCTGCACGGCGCCCAGGCCGATCAATGCGAACACGACGTCGCGTGGATACTGATTGTCGGCGGCCCGGCTCAGAACGCGCGCGCCCTCATTCGTCAGCAGGATCAGCAGCAGCACCAAGGTCACGGCCAAGGCGCTGGCGATCATTTCCCGCAAAATGTAGCGTTCGAGGAGACGACCCAAAAACCCTTCCTACGGCAATTCGGTTAGACTTGGATGTTTAACCGGTAACCTTAGAGCAGACTGCGCTGCACCACAATGGTTCAGGTTGGCTGTGCGGCACAACGTGGAGGTCGATGATGCAGTTTGAGGTGTGGTCCAAGTCTTCCCCCGACCTGTCGGTGGATTGTATCGCGGCCGGCGTTTTCGAAGACGGCAAGCTGGGCACGGAGGGGGCCGCCCTGGACCGGGCCACCGGTGGCCATATCAAGGGCGTCATCGAGCGCGGCGATTTCAGCGGCAGAAGCGGTGAAACATTGCTGCTGCCGACGGCGGGCCTGATGACCACGCGCATCGTTCTGGTCGGTCTGGGCACCGAATCGGCCTACAACCGCAAGGCCTGGCGCCGCGCCTGCGCCGCGGCCCTGACGGCCGCCGGGCGCACGCGCGTGAAAAGCGTGGCGCTCGCCATCGAGCGACCGCCGGCCAAGCAGCTGGACGACTACTACTTTGGACGCTGCGTCGCCGAGATCACCGGCAATGTTCTGTATCGCACCAACGACCTGAAGACCGGCAAGAAGCCGCCGGTGCCGCTCATCGAGCGGGTGGTCGCCGGCCCGGTACGGGGCACGGGCGTTGCCCAGGCCAAACGCGGCCTGGAGCAGGGTCGGGCCGTGGCGGACGCCACCGCCGTGCAGCGCAATTTGGGCAATCTGCCAGCCAATATCTGCACGCCGACCTACCTGGCGGATTACGCCAGGGGCCTGGCCAAGCGCCACCGTTCGGTGAAGGTCAAAGTGCTGGACCTCGCCGCGATCAAGCGCGAAAAGATGGGCTGTTTCCTGGCCGTCACCCAGGGCAGCGCCCAACCACCGCGCTTCATCGTCATGGACTACCAGGGGCCGCGGGCCGCGCGCACGGCGCCCATCGTGCTGGTGGGCAAGGGCATCACTTTTGATACCGGTGGCATCTCCCTCAAGGACCCGGGAGCCATGGACGAGATGAAGTTCGACATGATGGGGGCGGCCTCCGTCATCGCCGCGATCTCATTCCTCGCCGAGGCCAAATTGTCGCTGCGCGTGGTTGGCCTGGTGCCCACCTGCGAGAACATGCCTGACGGCCTTGCCATCAAGCCCGGCGATATCGTCAGCAGCGCCTCGGGCCAGAGCGTTGAAATCCTCAATACCGATGCCGAGGGCCGGCTGATTCTGTGCGATGCGCTGCATTATGCGCGCCGCTTCGATCCGTCGATCGTAGTGGACATGGCCACCCTGACCGGCGCCTGCGTGATTGCGCTGGGCGCCCACCACAGCGGCGTCATGGGCAATGACGAGGAATTGGTCGGCGAACTGGTCGCCGCGGGCGTACGCGCCGATGATCGCGCCTGGCAGCTGCCGCTCACCGAGGAGTATGCCGAGCAGCTGAAGACCAACTTCGCCGACATGGCCAATATCGGCGGTCGCGAGGGCGGCGCCATCACCGCGGCGGCCTTCCTGGGCAAGTTCACCCAGGGCCTGAAGTGGGCGCACATGGATATCGCGGGCACCGCCTACCAGGGCGGCGCGCACAAAGGCGCGACCGGACGCCCGATGCCGCTGTTGACGGACTTTCTGGTGAAGCGCGCCAACGCAGGCTGACCGCTCTGGCCGCGCAACCTTCAGTCACCTTCTATGTGGTCGAGGATGCCGCGCCGAACGTGCGGCTGCAGGTGGCCTGCCGCATCGCCGAGAAGGCCTGGAAGGCGGGCAGTACGGTTCTGATCCAGCATGCCGATCCGGTGCAGCTGGGTGTTCTGGATGAGATGCTGTGGACCAAGGGCCACCAGATGGGCTTCATCCCGCACGAGATCGCGGCCGTTTCGCCCCATCGGGACGGCACGCCGGTGATCCTGAATACCCTCAGCGGGCCCAGCGAGCCAGTTGATGTACTCATCAATCTGACGCCCGGGATGCCCAGCCGGCCCGAACTGGCCACACGCATCATCGAGATCATCGATGGCGACCCGGTGCTGCGCGCGGCCGGCCGGGAGCGCTTCAAGGCCTACCGTGATCGCGGTTTCGCGCTGGAAAAACACGATCTGTAGGATAATGGCCGACCCTGTTTCACGGTTGCCGGAATTGATGGACAAGCTGTACGCCCCGCAGGAAATCGAGCGGCGCATCTACGAACGTTGGGAAAAGAGCGGCTGGTTCGCGCCGCGCGGCACCGGGGAACCGTATTGCATCGTCATCCCGCCGCCCAATGTCACCGGCACCCTGCACCTGGGTCACGCTTTTCAGCACACGCTGATGGATGCCCTCACGCGCTACCAGCGCATGCGCGGGGCCGACACCTTGTGGCAGCCGGGCACCGACCACGCGGGCATTGCCACCCAGATGGTGGTCGAGCGGCAGCTTGAGGCCCAGGGCCAGCATCGCAGCCAGATGTCGCGCGAGCAGTTCGTCGCACGCGTATGGCAATGGAAGGAAGAGTCCGGCGGCACCATCTGCGCACAGATGCGCCGTCTCGGAGATTCCGTGGACTGGGCGAGCGACCGCTTCACCATGGACCCGGGCCTGTCGCAAGCCGTAGTCGAGGCCTTCGTGCGCCTGCACCAGGAAGGGCTCATCTACCGTGGCAAGCGCCTGGTCAACTGGGACCCGGTGCTGCTGACGGCGCTGTCCGACCTTGAGGTCCAGGGCGAGGAAGAAGACGGCCACCTCTGGCACCTGAGCTATCCGCTCGAGGATGGCAGCGGCCATCTCATCGTCGCCACGACGCGTCCGGAGACCATGCTGGGCGACACTGCGGTGGCGGTGAACCCCGAGGATGAGCGTTACCGGCATCTCATCGGCCGCAACGTGTGCCTGCCGCTCACCGAGCGGCTGATTCCCATCATCGCGGACGACTATGTCGATGCAGCCTTCGGTTCCGGCTGCGTCAAGATCACGCCGGCCCATGATTTCAACGACTATGAAATCGGCAAGCGCCACAACCTGGCCCAGATCAACATCTTCACGCCGCAGGCGCAGATCAACGACAGCGCGCCGACGCGTTTCGTGGGCCTGGACCGCTATGAAGCGCGTCAGCGCATCGTGGCCGAACTGACCGCAGCGGGGCTCGTCGCGCGTATCGACAAGCACCGTCACATCGTGCCGCGGGGCGAGAAATCAGGTGCGGTGCTCGAACCGTATCTCACCGACCAGTGGTACGTGAAGGTCGAACCCCTGGCCGAGCAGGCCGTGGCCGCGGTACGCGACGGGCGTACCCGCTTCGTGCCCGAGAACTGGTCACGCACTTACTATGAGTGGATGAAGAACATCCACGACTGGTGCATCAGCCGCCAGTTGTGGTGGGGCCACCGAATTCCGGCCTGGTACGATGCCAGCGGCAATGTGTATGTGGGCCGAGATGAGGCGGACGCGCGCGCCCGGCACGGTCTTGGATCGCAGGTGGCGCTGACCCAGGACAGCGACGTGCTGGATACCTGGTTTTCCTCGGCCCTGTGGCCATTCTCGACCCTGGGTTGGCCGCAGACCACGCCGCTGCACCGGTTCTATCCCACCAATGTCCTGGTGACCGGCTTCGACATCATTTTCTTCTGGGTGGCCCGCATGATGATGATGGGCCTTAAGTTCACCGGTGAGGTTCCGTTCCGTGATGTCTACATCACGGGCCTGGTCCTGGACGAGTTCGGCGAGAAGATGTCCAAGTCCAAGGGCAACGTCATCGACCCGCTGGACATTGTCGATGGCATAGACCTTGAGTCGCTGCTGGCCAAGCGCACCAGCGGCCTCATGCAACCGCAGTTGAAGCCCGCCATCGAAAAGCACACCCGCCGCCAGTTCCCCGCGGGCATCCCGGCGCACGGCACCGACGCGCTGCGCTTCACCCTGGCGGCTCTGGCGACGCCCACCCGTGAGATCCGTTTCGATCTGGCGCGCGTCGAAGGCTACCGCAAGTTCTGCAACAAGCTGTGGAATGCCGCGCGCTTCGTGATGCTGATGGTCGAATCGTCAGACGATTCCACCGTGACCCCGGAGTTCTCGACCGCCGACCGCTGGATCCGCTCGCGCTTCGGACGCATGCTCGTTGAAGTCGACAGCGCCATGAAGGACTACCGCTTTGACTTCGCGGCCAGCGCCCTCTACCAGTTCACCTGGTACGAGTTCTGCGACTGGTACCTGGAGTTCACCAAGCCGGTGCTCCAGTCCACCCAGTCCCTACCAGGCGCCCGCAGCGCCGCCCGCTCGACGCTGCTGGAAATCCTGGAGGCGCTGCAGCGCGCCTTGCATCCGCTGATGCCCTTCATCACCGAGGAGATCTGGCAGAAGGTTGCGCCGCTGGCCGGACGCAGCGGACTTTCGGTGATGATCGCGCCCTACCCTCTTGCCAGTGCCTATCCCATCGATGACCTGGCCGAAAAGGACATCACCTGGGTGCAGCAGCTGGTACTGGCAGTACGCCAGATCCGCAGTGAAATGACGCTGGCGCCTGCGCGACGAATTCCAGTGCGGCTGCGTGACGTGGGTGAGCTCGACTGGGAGCGCGCGCTGCGCAATGGTCCCCTGCTGGAGCATCTGGCGGGCCTGTCGAGTCTTGAGCGACTGCAGCCAGGCCAGCCCGCGCCGCCGTCGGCGACCGCGCTGCTGGGCGAGACCAGCATCCTGGTGCCCATGGCCGGCCTCATCGATGTTGCGGCCGAGATCGAGCGCCTGACGAAGCGCCTGACGAAGGCCACCCAGGATCTGACCAAGACCCGCGCCAAACTGGCCAGCGGGACCTTCGTGCGCAACGCGCCCGAGACCGTCGTGCAGGCTGAGCGCGACCGGGAGGTTGAACACGAACGCGTGGTGGCCGGCATTCAGGCGCAGCTCGAAGTCATGCGCAAGCTGATCCCATGAGCGCGGTGGCCAACTCCGAACACAGCCAGGCAGTGCTGCGGGCCGAGGCCGCCGTGGAGCGCATCATCCTGGGGAAGCCTGTGCAGGTGCGCCTGTGCCTGGCCTGCCTGCTGGCCCGCGGGCATCTGCTGATCGAGGATGTGCCGGGCGTGGGCAAGACCACGCTGGCGCACGCGCTGGCGCATATCCTTGGCCTCGCCTGGCAGCGCGTGCAGTTCACCAGCGATCTGCTGCCGGCCGACATCATCGGCGTGTCGGTCTTTGACCGCGCCACGCAGCAGTTTCACTTCAAGCGCGGGCCGCTGTTCACCCAGCTGCTGCTGGCCGATGAGGTCAACCGCGCCAGTCCCCGCACCCAAAGCGCGCTGCTCGAGGCGATGGAGGAGCGTCAGGTCAGCGTGGATCTGACGACCTTCCCGTTGCCTGAGCCCTTCTTTGTGGTCGCGACCCAGAATCCTCACGAGCAGCTGGGGACCTTCGCCCTGCCTGAATCGCAGCTTGACCGCTTCCTGATGCGTGTCAGCCTGGGCTATCCGGATGCGGCCTCCGAGCGGCGCCTGCTGCAGGGCGACGAGCCACGCTCGCAGCTGTTGCAGATGGCGCCGGCCCTGGATCCGGCGGCGATTCTCAAAATGCAGCAGGCGGTCCGCCAGGTGCACCGCTCGGCACCGCTCCTGGACTATGTGCAGCGCCTGGTCGAACACACGCGCACGCGCACCGACCTGAAGCTGGGACTGTCGCCGCGCGCCGCGCTGGGGTTGGTGCATGCCGCCCAGGCACACGCCTTCATCGCCGGGCGCGATACGACTGTGCCGGAAGATGTGCAGGCGGTACTGCCGGCGGTGGTCGCGCACCGCCTCGAGCCTCGCGAGGCCGGCGGCGGCGATACCGACGTGGCCGGGGAACTGATTCGCGCGGTGCCGGTTCCCGTATGATGGAAGCCTGGTTCCGGCGCCGGCAGGGCACGGATCACCTACCCATCACCCTGCAGCGCCGTCGCCTCTACATCCTGCCCACGCGCGTCGGCATCGCCTTCGGCGCCCTGCTGCTGATGATGCTCATCGCCGGCCTCAACTACGCCAACAGCCTGGCACTGCTGATGACTTTCCTGTTGGCGGGTCTCGCGCTGGTGGCCATGCATGGCTGTCATCGCAACCTTCTGGGCTTGAATGTGACCGAACTGTCCTCGCAGGACAGTTTCGCGGGCCGGCAGGCCACGCTGCATCTGCGGCTGACCAACAGCACCCCGCAACCGCGTGTCGCGCTCGAGCTCGATGGCACCGGCGAAGCGCCGGCGATCTGCACCGTGCCGGCCCATGGCGAGATTCTCGTCAGGCTGCAGATCAGAACACCGCGGCGCGGCCTGCTGCCGGTTGAACGCCTGCGGCTTGCGACCACCTGGCCCTTCGGGCTGTTTCGCGCCTGGACCTGGATGCACATCACCCACGAGGTCACCGTGTATCCGCGGCCCGAGGGCCACCGACCGCTGCCCCGGTCCGCCGGTGAGCGCAGCGGCGGCGCGCCGCGCGAAGCCTCCGAGGCCGATGAGTGGGCCACGCTGCGCGCCTTTCGTGACGGCGACTCGCCGCGACAGGTGGCCTGGAAGGCTTATGCGCGCGGCGCCCCGCTGCTGGTCAAGCAGTACTCCACCAGCGGCAGCACCGAGCGGCTGTTTGATTTCACGACACTCGCGGGGATGGATACCGAGCAGCGCCTGTCGCAGCTCACCCGCTGGATCCTGATGTGTGCGGCCGATGGCGAACGCTTCGCACTCAAGCTGCCGCAACGCTTCATCGACCTGGACCAGGGTCAGGTGCACCGTCAGCGCTGCCTGCGCGCGCTCGCCCATTTCGGCAACGAGGCCTCAGGCAGTGGTTGAGTCCCCTAAAGACCCGCGGCGCGCGACCCACTGGATGATCGGCGCCTATGTCGGCGGCGCGCTGCTGCATCTGGGGCAGGTGCCGCCGTGGGTCATCATCGTGGCCTGCGGCGGTGCCGCCTGGGCGTTGGCTGCGGCGCATGGCCGTGCGCGTCTGCCAGGACAATTGTTCAAGGTGCTGCTCACCTTGGCGCTCACCGGCACGGTGCTGGCCATGTTTCATACGCTCAACGGTTTGAACGCGGGCTCGGCGCTGCTGGTGCTGATGGGCGCCATCAAGCTGCTGGAAGCCACTTCGCGGCGCGACCGCCTGATCGTGGTCGGTGTGAGCTCCTACCTGCTCATCGCCGCCTGTCTCGCCTCGCAGGAACTGCTGCGCGCGCCCCTGTACCTGCTTGAGGCCTGGGCCTGCTGCACGGCGCTGCTGTACGCGGCGCATCCGCGCGCCCCGGTGCCCTCGCCACTGGCAGCCCGGCTCAGTTTGCGCAGCCTCCTCCTGGCCCTGCCGCTGGCGCTGCTGCTGTTCATGTTGTTTCCGCGGCTGTCGGGGTCATTCTGGGCCCTAGGGGCATCCGGACAGGCCCAGACCGGGCTGTCGGACACCATGAGCCCGGGGAGCATTTCGGAACTGGGCAACTCGGTGGATCCGGTATTCCGCGTCTGGTTCTCAGGAACGCTGCCGCCACCGGAAGAGCGCTACTGGCGCGGGCCGGTGCTGCATGACTTCGATGGCTACACCTGGACCCGCATTCACGGCAACTACCGGCCCGAGACTCTGCAATACCTGGGGCCGGCCTATCACTACCAGATCAGGCTCGAACCGGATTCCACGCCGTGGTGGCCGGCGCTGGATACCCTGCAGAGTGCCAAGGCCCCCGGCACGACCATCACACCCGACCGGCAGCTCGTGGCCTATCGGCCGCTCCATGATGCGGTGACGTACTCGGCTGTTTCCTACACGTCCACCCGGTCACGCGAGCCGCTGTCGCGCCTCGCACAGCGTTTCGATGCGGCTTTGCCGGACGGACGCAATCCGCGCAGCCAGGCCCTGGCACGGCGGATGCGCGCGGCCGCAACCGATGTTCCGGCCTATGTGGCCAGCGTCGTGGCGCTGTTCCGTGACGGTCATTTCGAATACACCCTGACACCCCCGCTGCTGGATCTGAACTCAGTCGATGACTTCCTGTTCAACACCCGGCGCGGCTTCTGCGGCCATTTCGCCTCGGCCTTCGCCATGCTCATGCGCGCGGGCGGCGTGCCGGCGCGCGTCGTGACCGGCTACCAGGGCGGTGAGTGGAACCCCATTGGCGGTTACTTCCTGATCCGCCGCTCCGACGCCCATGCCTGGGTCGAAGTGTGGGAGGCGGATCGCGGCTGGGTGCGCGTCGATCCCACCGCCGTCGTCGCGCCCGAGCGTCTGCGCCGCGGCATCCTGGACCTGCTGCCCGGCGCTGGTTCGGTTCCCGAGCGGCTGCTGCACGAGTTCTCCTGGCTGCAGCAGGGACGCCAGGCCTGGGACGCACTCAATGCCTGGTGGAGCACCCAGGTGGTCGCCTACAACTATGGCTCGCAGCTGAGCCTGCTCGAGCGGCTGGGCTTCGGCAATCCCGGGTGGCAGCAGCTGGGCTGGCTGCTGGCCGCCGCGTTGACCGTCTGGCTGCTCGTGATCGGCTGGCAGTTCGGGCGCATACGCGGCGCGAGCGGTCCGGACCGCCTGGCAAAGGCCTATCTGCGACTGTGCGCGCGGCTGGCGCGCCAGGGCCTGCCGCGACGCGCGCACCAGGGACCGCTGGCCTACGCCGCCGCCATCCCCGTGGGGCCTGAATGGGCCACGCAGGCCCGTGAACTGCTGGCGCGCTACGCCCGCCTGCGCTTTGGCCGTGAAGCGCCTGACGCAAGGCAGCTGCGGGAGTTTGAACGCGAGATCAGTCGTTGGCGACCGCGGCGTCGGAGTGTTCGCGGGTCTCGCGGAATGTGACCCCCGGCCAGCGCTCCAGGGTCAGATGCAGGTTCACGCGCGAGGGCGCGAGGTAGACCAGCGCTGCGCCGTGATCCACGGCCAGGTTCTCGTAGTTGCGCTGCTGGAACTCGGCCAGCATCTTCTCATCATCGCAGTACACCCAGCGCGCGGTGTGCACGCCGATGGTGTCGAACACGCACTGCACGTTGTATTCATCCTGCAGCCTGAAGGCCACGACCTCAAACTGCAGCTGCCCGACGGCGCCCAGGATCAGGTCATTGTTGCGCATGGGCTTGAACAGCTGCGTCGCGCCCTCCTCGCACAGCTGCGCCAGACCCTTCTGCAGCGCCTTCATCTTCAGGGGATCCTTGAGCACGGCGCGCCGGAACAGTTCCGGCGCAAAGCTCGGAATACCCGTGAAGCCCAGCTGCTCACCCTCGGTGAAGGTGTCCCCGATATTGATCGTGCCGTGGTTGTGCAGACCGATGATGTCACCGGCGAAGGCTTCCTCGGCCTGGGCCCGATCCGCGGCCATGAAGGTGAGCGCATCGGCGACGCGCACCTCCTTCTTCAGGCGCGAATGGTACAGGCGCATGCCGCGCTGGTAGCGCCCTGAGCACAGGCGCATGAAGGCGATGCGGTCGCGATGTGCCGGATCCATGTTGGCCTGGATCTTGAACACGAAGCCGGTGAGCTTCGGTTCCAGCGCCGCGACGGTTCGCTCGCGGGTCGCGCGCGGCAGCGGGCCGGGAGCATTCTCGGCAAATGCCGCCAGCAGCTCCTCCACGCCGAAATTGTTGATCGCGGAGCCGAAGAACACCGGCGTCTGCGTGCCGGCGAGATAGGCGTCAAGGTCAAACGCATCGGTCGCGCCCTGCACCAGTTCGACTTCCGCGGCAAAGGCGGCAGCGTCCGCGCCCAGAAACTCCTGCGCCTGCGCGCCTGCCAGTCCCGCGATGATCGCGTTCTCTCCGACCCGGCCCTTGTGCCCGGCCTGGTAGGCGTAAATGCGGTCCTCGGGGATGTGATAGACGCCCTTGAGGCGCTGCCCCATGCCAATGGGCCAGGTCACCGGCGCGGTGCGGATCTTCAGCACCTGCTCGATCTCATCCAGCAGTTCGATCGGTGCGCGGCCCTCGCGGTCCAGCTTGTTGATGAAGGTGATGATCGGCGTGGCGCGCAGTCGGCACACTTCCATCAGCTTCACGGTCCGCTCTTCCACGCCCTTGGCGCAATCGATCACCATCAGCGCCGAGTCCACCGCGGTGAGGGTGCGGTAGGTGTCTTCGGAAAAGTCCTCGTGGCCGGGCGTGTCGAGCAGGTTGACGATGCAGTCGCGAAACGGGAACTGCATCACCGAGGAAGTGACCGAGATTCCGCGCTGCTGCTCCAGACGCATCCAGTCCGAGGTCGCATGCCGCGTCGCCTTGCGGCCCTTCACCGTTCCTGCCATCTGAATGGCGCCGCCGAAGAGCAGCAGCTTCTCGGTGAGGGTGGTCTTGCCGGCGTCGGGGTGGGAGATGATGGCAAAGGTGCGGCGACGCTTGATTTCGCTGGCTATTGCCGACTCGGAAACTGCCACTATTCCTCAACCTGTAGAGCGGTGGGCGCGCACTATACCGTTTCAGTCCTCGCAGTTGGGACAGCGGCTCACGCCAAGGGGCGCGATCGCGGCGTTGCGGGCCACCTGCAGCCGCGGAATCAGATTGCCGATGGTCGCGATGGCCTCTTCACAGGCCCGCAGCTCCGGAGTATGCAGTACCCGCTCGCAGCGCACTTCGGCCGCCAGCAGCGATGACAGTTGGGTGAGATCAGCAATGGAGCGGTCGATGAGACGCTTGGGATCGAGCAGCATGGCGGGCACCTTGGGGAGTCTTGACTGTATATTTATACAGCCCGGGTCGGCCGGTCAAGTCGCCGCGCTCAAAGGTAGGGAGACAGTAGCCAGAACAAGCTGTTACGCAGTTGTGCCCAGCGGCTCAGCCCCTTGAGCATGGGTGCACTGAGGGGCGTGGAACGATCACGCGCCGCAATGATGTACTGCCCGAGGCGCCGGCAGGTCGGCGCATCGTAGACCTCCAGCGCGATCTCGAAATTCAGCCGCAGGCTGCGCGGATCCAGGTTGGCCGAGCCGATCTGCGCGTAACAGCCATCCATCACCAGCAGCTTGGTGTGCGCGAACGGAGCGGGCTGCAGCAGCACGCGCACGCCGCGCTCGACCAGCGGCTGCAGCCAGCGTCGACAGGCCCAGTCCACGTAGCGCAGGTTGCTGCGCTCCGGCAGCACCACCGTGACATCCACCCCGCGCAGCGCGGCGGACTGCAGCGCTGAGCTCAACTCCGGCGGCGGAATGAAATATGGGGTCATGATCAGGAGCTGCTCGCGGGCCATGGATACGGCGCCGACCATCACCGACACCAGCTTGTCATTGTCCTCATCGGGCCCTTCGGTGATCACCCGACACAGGCACTCGCCGCACGCCTGCGGGGCCTCGGGCACGCTCAGGGCCTCCTGCGAGGCGAACTGCCAGTCGATACGAAAGGCTTCACCCAGTGGGCGCAGCACCGGTCCGCTGACCTTGAAATGCAGGTCGGCCATCCGCCGGCTGCCCTGCTTGCCGACCTCGCGTCCGCCGATGTTCATCCCGCCGATGAACCCGATCCGGCCGTCGATCAGCAACAGCTTGCGGTGGTTGCGCATGTTGAGTGAGAGGCGCGGCGGAAACATGCGTGGCGGCAGGAAGCGCGCGGCCGTGACGCCGGCGCGGCGCAATTCCCCGAGCGCATGCGGCCAGCTGTACCACTCCCCGACACCATCGATGAGCACGCGCACCTGCACGCCCCGTGCGGCCGCGGCGGCCAATGCCGTGATGAACTGCCGCCCGACCGCGTCGGTTTCGAAGATATAGGTCGCCAGCCACACGCTGTGCTGCGCGCCTGCGATGGCGGCGAGCATGGGTGGAAAGGCGTTCTCGCCATTTTCCAAGGATTCGATGGCATTGCCCGCGACCCGCGACCACTGCGTGACCGCATCGCCGATGCGCATCAGATGATCCGCGGGCCCATCACCGGCGGCAATCCGCAGCGGGGTGCGCGGATTGCCCAGCTCGCCGCGCAGCTGGCGGGCACGGGCGCGCACCCGGTTGATGCCGAACAGCCCGTACAGAATCGGCCCGCCCAGGGGAAACAGCCAGCACATCACGATCCAGCCGAAGGCGCTGCGCGGATCGGGCTTGGTCAGCAGTGCATGGATTGAGGCGAACAGCGCACAGCCAAAGGACAGCGCCAGCAGGAACCAGGCGTCGAACAGCTCGTACGCCGTATGCAGGGTGAGCATCAGGTCGCTAGGCGCAGACGCAGTACCGCGGCATCCTCGCGTCCGCCCACCGCCTGGTAGTAGCCGCGCCGGGTGCCGATCTGTTCGAATCCCAATGACTGGTACAGGACCAAGGCGATGGCATTCGAGGGTCGCACTTCGAGGAAGGCCTCGACCATCCCGGCATCCCCGGCCTGCTCGAGCAGATAGTGGATCAGCGCCCGCCCCACCCCCGCCCGGCGCGCTTCCTCGCGCACGCACAGGTTGAGGATATGTGCCTCGCCGGCACCCATGCTCATGACGGCGTAGCCGATGATGCGCTGGCCCTGCACGGCGACCCGGCACAGATAGGCGACCCGCAGGCAATCGTGGAAGATGCCCTCGGTCCACGGAAACTGGTACGCCGCGCGCTCGATGCCGATGACTTCGTCGACATCGGTCTCGCGCATGGGCCGCACCGTGAGCGGCGCTGCGCGGGCGAACTGGTCGGGAGCCGTAGCCATGATCGGTGGCAGTCTTTCCTTACGCGAGCCTTGCAAAAACACTGCGGGCGAACTTCAGATCCTCCCACGCCTTGCGCTTGTCCTCGGGTTTGCGCAACAGGTAGGCCGGATGATACGTGACGATCAGCGGGGTCTTAAGACCCCCGAACTCATGGACCTGACCGCGCATGCGACCAAGACTGCTGTCGGTCCCCAGCAGGTTCTGCATGGCAATGCGCCCCACCGCCAGGATCAGCCGCGGCCGCAGCAGTTCGATCTGCCGTTCCAGATACGGCAGGCAGGCAGCCACTTCCGCCGGTGCCGGATCGCGGTTGCCCGGCGGCCGGCTCTTGAGGATATTGGCAATGTACACATTCCGGCCCCGGGCGAGGCCAATGGCCTGCAACATGGCATCGAGCAGCTGCCCGGCCGCGCCCACAAAGGGTTCGCCGCGCCGGTCCTCTTCGGCCCCGGGCGCCTCACCGACAATGAGCCACTGGGCGTGCCGGTCGCCCACTCCGAGCACCGGCCGGGTCCGGGTGCGGTACAGCTCGCAGCGGGTACAGCGCGCGACCGCCTCCTCGAGTTCCTGCCAGCCTGGCGCGACC
>JBARBG010000062.1:0-15895 GCA_049792815.1 Steroidobacteraceae bacterium
CTGTTCACGCTGCGCGCGGGGGGAGTCAGCGTGGGCCCCTGCGCCTCATTGAATGTGGCCACCCACGTGCAGGATGACCCGCAGGCCGTGGCGGAGAACCGGCGCCGCATCGCCGCGGCCTTCGCACTGCCCAGTGAGCCGGCCTGGCTGACCCAGGTCCACGGCGCCCGGGTGGTCCGCCTCGAGGCCGGCAATGCCGGCGTGGAGGCCGATGGCGTGGTCAGCGGCCGGGCCGGCCAGGTGTGCGTGATTCAGGTCGCCGACTGCCTGCCGGTGCTGTTCGCGGCCCGCGACGGCTCGGTGGTGGGCGCGGCCCATGTCGGCTGGCGCGGCCTCGCGGCCGGGGTTCTGGAGCACACCGTCGCGGGTCTGGGCGTGCCGCCGGCGCAGCTTCTGGCCTGGATCGGACCGGGTATCTCGGTGGGGAACTTCGAGGTCGGTGCGGAGGTTCGCGAGGCGCTGGTCGGCGCCGTGGGCGGCGCGGCGCAGGCCGCCGCCGCCTTCATCCCCAATATCCGCCGGCGTTGGCAGTGCGACCTGGTAGCCCTCACCCGCCAGCGCCTGGCGGCCCTGGGGGTGGCGGACGTCAGCGGCGGCCGCTGGTGTACGTTCGCCGATGCCGGGAGCTTCTTTTCCCACCGCCGCGACGGGCGTTCCGGGCGCATGGCGGCCTTGATCTGGCTGGACTAGGCCCCCACAACAGGGGCAGATGACTTGAAGGTTCGGGAGGTTACCTCATGCGCATGGACAAGCTGACGGGCAAATTTCAGGCAGCTGTGGCGGATGCCCAGTCCCTGGCCGTGGGCCGTGACCAGCAGCTGATCGAGCCGGCTCACCTGCTGCTGGCGCTGCTGGACCAAAGCGGCGGTACCGTGCGTCCCCTGCTGCTCAAGGCGGGCGCCAACCTCAACCGGCTGCGCACCGATCTGACGACTCTGGTCGAGCAGCTGCCGACCGTGCAGGGGCAGGCCGGTGATGTGCACATCTCCAATGATCTGCAGCGGCTGCTCAATGTGACCGACAAGCTCGCGCAGCAGCGGCAGGATCAGTTCATCGCCAGTGAGCTGTTCGTGCTGGCCGCCTTCGAGGAGCGCGGCAAGCTCGCGAAGCTCCTCAAGGACGCCGGCCTCACCAAGGCGGCGGTGGAGAAGGCCATCGCCGACGTGCGCGGTGGCGAGACCGTCAATGACGCCAATGCCGAGGAGCAGCGTGGCGCGTTGGACAAGTACACCGTCGATCTCACGGCCCGCGCGGAGTCGGGCAAGCTCGATCCTGTCATCGGTCGCGACGATGAGATCCGGCGCACCATCCAGGTCCTGCAGCGTCGTACCAAGAACAACCCGGTGCTGATCGGTGAACCCGGCGTGGGCAAGACCGCCATCGCCGAAGGTCTGGCGCAGCGCATCGTCAACGGCGAAGTGCCCGAGGGCCTGCGCAACCGCCGCATCCTCGCCCTCGACATGGGCGCGCTGATTGCCGGCGCCAAGTTCCGCGGTGAATTCGAAGAACGCCTCAAGGGCGTGCTGAACGATCTGGCCAAGCAGGAAGGCCAGGTGATCCTGTTCATCGACGAGCTGCACACGGTGGTCGGCGCGGGCCGCGCCGAAGGCTCAATGGATGCCGGCAACATGCTCAAGCCCGCCCTGGCACGTGGCGAGCTGCACTGCATCGGCGCCACCACCCTGGATGAGTACCGCAAGTACATTGAAAAGGATGCGGCCCTGGAGCGCCGCTTCCAGCGGGTCATGGTCAATGAACCCTCGGTGGAGGACACCATCGCCATCCTGCGTGGCCTGCAGCAGCGTTACGAAGTGCATCACCGGGTCGACATCACCGATCCGGCCATCGTCGCGGCGGCGACACTGTCGCACCGCTACATTGCCGACCGCCAGCTGCCGGACAAAGCCATCGATCTGATCGATGAGGCGGCGGCGCGCATCCGCATGGAAATCGACTCCAAGCCCGAGGTGCTGGATCGGCTCGAGCGGCGCCTCATCCAGTTGAAGATCGAGCGCGAGGCACTGAAGAAGGAGACCGACGAGGCTTCCCGCAAGCGCCTGCGCACCCTCGATGAGACCCTCGAGGCGCTGTCTCGCGAGTACGCGGACATGGAAGAGGTGTGGAAGTCCGAGAAGGCGGCCCTGCAGGGCGCGGCGCAGATCCGCGAGCAGATGGAAAAGATGCGCCTGGAACTGGATGGCGCGCGGCGCGCCGCCGATCTGGGCAAGATGGCCGAATTGCAGTACGGGCGCATGCCCGAACTTGAGAAGCGGCTGGCCGAGGCCGTTGCCGCCGAAGACCGCGGCACCCAGCTGGTGCGCAACAAGGTCACCGAGGAGGAGATCGCCGAGGTGGTCTCCAAGTGGACCGGGATTCCGGTGAGCAAGATGCTCGAGGGCGAGAAGGAAAAACTGCTGCGCATGGAGAGCGAGCTGGACCGGCGCGTCGTCGGCCAGGACGACGCCGTGCGCATCGTCGCCGATGCCATTCGCCGCTCGCGCGCCGGGCTGTCGGACCCGCGCCGCCCCAACGGTTCGTTCCTGTTCCTGGGGCCCACAGGGGTCGGCAAGACCGAGCTGTGCAAGGCGCTCGCCGATTTCCTGTTCGATACCGAGGAGGCCATGATCCGGATCGACATGTCCGAGTTCATGGAGAAGCACTCGGTCGCGCGCCTGATCGGGGCGCCTCCTGGCTACGTGGGGTATGAGGAGGGCGGGTATCTGACCGAGGCCGTGCGCCGCCGCCCCTATGCGGTAATCCTGCTGGATGAGGTCGAGAAGGCCCATCCTGATGTCTTCAATGTCCTGCTGCAGGTGCTGGATGACGGGCGTCTCACCGACGGCCAGGGGCGCACGGTGGATTTTCGCAATACCGTGATCATCATGACCTCGAACCTGGGGTCCCAGGTGATCCAGGAATACGCGGGTGAGAAGAACTACTCGCGCATGCGCGCTGCCGTCATGGAAATCGTGCAGCAGTCATTCCGGCCGGAATTCATCAACCGCATCGATGACATTGTCGTGTTCCATCCGCTGGGCACCGAGCAGATCCGCAAGATCGTTGACATCCAGCTGGTCTACCTGCGCAAGCGGCTGCAGGAGCGGAATCTGGACATCCTTCTGGATGACAGCGCGCGGGACCTGATGGCCGAAGCCGGCTTCGACCCGGTTTACGGCGCACGCCCCCTGAAGCGCGCCATCCAGCAGCAGATCGAGAACCCCCTGGCGCAGCATATCCTGCGCGGCGATTTCTCCCCGGGGGACACCATCCGGGTCAGCGTCCGGGACGGCCGTCTGACCTTCACCCGGTCAGTTGAGAAGGCGGCTTAGCCTGTATACTTGGTTCCATGCCGTTCTATGAATACGAGTGCGCCAGCTGCAAGTTCTATACGGAGCTCATGCAGAGGATCAGCGACCCGCCGCTGAAGAAATGCCCCTCCTGCGGCAAGCCGACCATGAAGAAGCTGATCTCGGCGCCGGTGTTCCGGCTCAAGGGCGGCGGCTGGTACGAAACCGACTTCAAATCCGACAAGGAATCCAAACGCAACCTGGCGGGTGGGGACGAGGCGCCTGACAGCAAGGCCAAGGAGAATGTCCCGGCTGCGGACGCCAAGGCGGCCGACACCAAGACCGACACCAAGACGCAGACCAAGCCGGCCGAAACGGCGAGCTCGAGCGCCGCGAAATCCACCAAGCCTGCCGCCAAACCGGTGGCGAAGGCGCCGGCGCGCAGGCCGAAGCCCAAAGCCAAAGCCAGAGTCAGCAAACGCCGTGGCCGCTGAGCCACGAATTGCGAAAGCCAGCAAGCGCTCGATAAGTTTGCGCCGGCTGCTGGTGGCCGGGACGCTGGTGTGGTTGCCCATCATCGCAACCATCTGGGTGGTCAGCTTTTTCGTGACGCTGATGGATCGCACCCTGGTGCTGCTGCCCGACCGCTACCAGCCTGAGGCCCTGATGGGCTTTCACGTGCCGGGGCTGGGCGTGATCTTCGCCTTCATCGTGGTCCTCCTCACCGGCCTTTTGGTCACCAACCTCATCGGTCGCCAGCTGGTCGGCTACTGGGAGGAGCTGATGCACCGCATCCCCCTGGTGCGGTCGGTCTACGGTGGCGTGCGCAGTTTCACCGAAAGCGTGCTGACCTCCAGCCACTCCTTCCGGCAGGTCGTCGCGGTGGAATTTCCCCGGCCCGGTGTCTGGAGCATTGGCTTCGTGACCGCTGAGGATGTGGCCGAGGTCAGTCGCCGCACCGGCGAACACCTCAGCTGCGTCTTTGTGTCCACGGCGCCCAATCCAACCTCCGGATTCATGCTGCTGGTACCCAAGAGCCAGCTGATTGCGCTTGAAATGTCGGTGGACGCCGCCATGCGGATGATCGTGACCTGCGGCGTCGTCCTGCCGGAGCCGCCGGTTGCTCATTTGCCGGGCGCTCCGTAACATCCCGCGCCCTATGCGCACTCATTACTGCGGAAATGTCGACGCAAAGCTCACCGGGCAGGAGCTGACGGTCGCGGGCTGGGTTCATCGTCGCCGCGACCACGGCGGGGTGATTTTCGTCGATCTGCGCGACCGCGAAGGTCTGCTGCAGGTGGTGTTTGACCCGGACCTGGAACGGGTGTTCAGCGAGGCCGAGCGCCTGCGCAGTGAATTCGTCATTCAGGTGCACGGCCGGGTGCGCGCCCGCCCCACGGGTACGGTCAATGCCAATCTCAAGTCCGGGCAGGTCGAGCTCCTGGCACGTGAACTGACGGTGCTGAACCGCTCCGAGCCGCTGCCCTTCCAGCTGGATGAACATGTCAGCGAGGAAGTGCGGCTCAAGTATCGCTACCTTGATCTGCGGCGCGAGGTGATGACCAAACGCCTGCGCCAGCGGCATCACATCACCCGCGCCATGCGCAGCTACCTGGACGCCCACGGCTTCATCGACCTTGAGACCCCGGTGCTGGGCAAGTCCACGCCCGAAGGCGCGCGCGACTATCTGGTGCCCAGCCGCACGCATGCCGGCAAGTTCTTTGCGCTGCCGCAGTCACCGCAGATCTTCAAGCAGCTGCTGATGGTGGCGGGCTTCGACCGCTATTACCAGATCGTGCGCTGCTTCCGCGACGAGGATCTGCGCGCCGACCGCCAGCCCGAATTCACGCAGCTGGATATCGAGACCTCCTTCCTCACGCAGGAAGACATCATGGTGTCGATGCAAGGGCTGTTGCGGCATTTGTTCAGTGAAGTGCTGCAGGTGTCATTGCCCGACCCGATACCGCGCATGACCTACGCCGAGGCGATGCGTCGCTACGGCTCGGACAAGCCGGACCTGCGCATCGCGCTGGAGCTGGTGGACGTGGCTGACCTGGTCAAGGACTGCAGTTTCAAGGTGTTCGCAGGTCCCGCCAATGATGCCGCGGGTCGCGTGGCGGCGCTGTGCGTGCCGGGCGGCGGCGCGCTCACGCGCAAGGAAATTGATGACTACACGGCCTTCGTGGCGCGCTATGGCGCCAAGGGTCTGGCCTATGTGAAGGTCAACGACGTGGCCAAGGGCCGCGAGGGTCTGCAGTCGCCCATCATCAAGTTCCTGAGCGATGAGGCGGTGGCCGGCATCCTGGCGCGCACCGGCGCGAACAACAACGACCTGATTTTCTTTGGCGCGGACAGCGCCAAGATCGTGAACGATTCCATCGGCGCGCTGCGCCTGAAAGTGGGTCAGGATCTGAAGCTGGTGCAAGCCGGCTGGCGCCCGCTGTGGGTCGTCGACTTCCCGATGTTTGACTGGGATGGCGAGGCTAAGCGCTGGGTGGCGATGCATCACCCTTTCACTTCACCGCTGAACGAGGATCCGACCGCGCTCGCCGCCAATCCCGGCGCTGCGCTGGCCAAGGCCTACGACATCGTTCTGAACGGCTCGGAAATCGGCGGTGGCTCGGTGCGCATTCATCGCCAGGAGCTGCAGTCGGCGGTGTTTGAACTGCTGGGCATCGGCAGCGATGCCGCGCAGCAGAAGTTCGGCTTCCTGCTGGACGCCTTGAAGTTCGGTGCGCCGCCGCATGGCGGCATTGCCTTCGGCCTGGATCGCCTGGCCATGCTGATCGCCGGTACCGACAGCATCCGTGATGTGATTGCTTTCCCCAAGACCCAGACCGCCGCGGACCAGATGACCGATGCGCCCTCGGAAGTCAGCGAGCAGCAGCTGCGCGAGCTGCACATCCGGGTGCGCACGCCACCCCCGAGCGCCTAATCCGCCTTAGGCCTTCAGCAGCGCGCGCAGGCGGTACAGCGCCTCAAGGGCCGCCTTGGGCGAGAGTTCATCCGGATTGATCTGCGATACAGCCGTGCTCAGGGCGCGCGCGGCCGGATCTTCCGCGGGCGGCGCCAGCGCCAGCTCGCCCTGGGGGCCTGCGGGTCGGCGCCGGTCGCGCTGGTTTTCCAGATCCTGCAGATACTGCCGTGCACGGACGATGACTTCGCGCGGCACGCCGGCCAACTGTGCCACCTGCAGCCCGTAGCTGCGATCCGCCGGACCTTCCTTGACGGCGTGCAGGAACACGATGCCGTCGGCATGCTCGGTGGCGTCAAGGTGGACGTTGCGACAGGCTTCAAGCTCGGCCGCCAGCGTCGTCAGCTCAAAGTAATGCGTGGCGAACAAGGTCATGGCGTGGGTTTTGGTCGCGATGTGATGCGCGATCGCCCAGGCCAGTGACAGGCCATCGAAGGTACTGGTGCCGCGGCCTATCTCATCCATGAGAATCAGACTGCGGGCCGTGGCGTTATTGAGGATGTTGGCCGCTTCGGTCATCTCGACCATGAAGGTGGAGCGGCCGCCGGCCAGGTCGTCGGCGGCGCCGATGCGGGTGAAGATGCGATCCAGGGGTCCGATCACTGCCTGGTCCGCCGGCACGAAGCTGCCCATGTGGGCGAGGATGGCGATCAGCGCGGTCTGGCGCATGTAGGTGGATTTGCCGCCCATGTTCGGACCGGTGATGACCAGCATGCGCCGGCGTTCGTCCAGATCCAGATCGTTGGGTACGAAGGTGGCGCCGCTCAAGAATTTCTCGACCACGGGATGGCGTCCGGCCTCGATATGCAGCCGCGGCTGTGTCACCAGTTCCGGCTGGACCCACAAGAGCGTAGCGGCGCGTTCGGCCAGGCTCGCCAGGGCATCAAGCTCGGCGACGGCCGTCGCGGTGGCCTGCAGCGCGCCCAGGCGCTCGATCAGCTGCGTGAGCAAAACGTCGTAGAGTTCGCGCTCGCGCGCCAGGGCCCGCTCGCGCGCGGAGAGCACCTTGTCCTCGAAGCTCTTCAGTTCACCGGTGATGAAGCGTTCTGCGGACTTCACGGTCTGGCGCCGCACATAGTCGGCGGGAACGCGGTCGGCGTCCCGGCGCGACACCTCTATAAAGAAGCCCTGCACCCGGTTGAAGCCCAGTTTGAGGCCGGGAATGCCGGCACGCTCACGTTCGCGCTGTTCAAGCTCCAGCAGGAAGGCGTCCGTGTGGGTTGCGATGTGGCGCAGTTCGTCAAGCTCGGCATCGAAGCCCGCGGCGATCACATCGCCCTCGCGCAGCAGTGCCGGCGGCTCGGTCGCAAGGGCCTGGGTCAGTAGCCGGTACACATCTTCATGCCGGCCCGTGGCTGCCAGCAGGCCGCTCAGCAGGGGTGAGTCGGCGGCCGGGTCTGCGGCCGCGGCGGCGAGCTGCGGCAGCAGGGCGATCGCATGGCGCAACTGTCCAAGATCCCGCGGGCGCGCTGAGCGCAGGGCGACGCGCGCCAGGATGCGCTCGACATCGCCGATGCCTTCAAGGGGCTGGCGCAGGGATTCGAAGCGGCGCCGATCGATCAGCGCCGCAATGGCCTGGTAACGCTGCCGCAGCGCGGCCTGATCGGTGAGGGTGCGATTCAACCAGCGGCGCAGCTGACGCGAGCCCATGGCCGTGACGCAGCGGTCGATGAGCGCGAACAGCGTGGCGTCCGGATTGCCCGAAAGGCTGGTATCCAGTTCCAGGTTGCGACGGGTCGCCGCATCGAGCATCAGCGCATCGCCGCGCTGCTCCACCTGCAGGTTCCTGATATGGGGCACCGCGGCCTTTTGCGTATCGCGCACGTACTGCAGCAGCGCCCCTGCCGCGCAGACCGCGAGTGACGTGCCACCGAGGCCAAAGCCCTGCAGGTCAAGTGTGCCCAGCTGCTGGTTGAGGGCCCGCGCGCAGGTATCGGCCTCAAAATGCCAGGGCGGCCGCATACGCAATGCGGTGCCGGGACGCTCCAGGGCAGCGCGCGCACCGTCCTCGCTCAGCAGCAGCTCGGCGGGCCGCAGCCGCTCCAGTTCCCCGGCGAGGGTCTGGGTGCCCGAGGATTCAAGCACCGTGAAGCGTCCTGCCGCCAGGTCCAGCCACGCCAGTCCAAAGTTGTCGCCGTCGCGGGCCACGGCCGCGAGCAGGGTTTCGCGCCGGTCATCCAGCAAGGCGGCATCGGTAACGGTGCCCGGTGTCACCACCCGCACCACCTGCCGATCCACCGGTCCCTTGGATTTGGCCGGATCGCCCAGTTGCTCACACACGGCGACGCTTTCGCCCTTGCGGACCAGACGCGCCAGATAACCGTCGGCACTGTGAACCGGTACCCCGGCCATGGGGATGGGCTGGCCCGCCGATTGGCCGCGGGCCGTCAGCGTGATGTCGAGCAGCGCTGCGGCGCGCCGCGCATCGTCGAAGAACAGCTCGTAAAAGTCCCCCATCCGATAGAACAGCAGCGCTTCCGGGTACTGCGCCTTGAGGCGCAGGTACTGCTGCATGACCGGGGTGTGGGCGTTAAGAGCGGGTGATTCCATGGGGGCGCCGATTGTAGTTCATTCGCGGCCCAGCTGAGGCTGAGGTGCCACCGGCAGATGTCGGACGATGCTGACTTGCCTATGGGCTCCTCGCCCGTCATCCCCCGGTTTGCATTGCGGCTAGCTTCTCTTAAAGGGGCGGAGAATTCCCCAGTCGGTTCGTTTCCACGTACTGACATCTTTCAAGGTGACCGGCAATGGCTGCTGAAGCGCGTGTGTTGTCCGAGAGTCTGGAGCGAGCGGCCAGCCGGCCGGAGGCGGCGTGCTCCCGCGCGCTGGCCGAGCTTCGCCGGTTCCGCGGGCCGGTGCTGATCGATCTGGACGAGACGCTGTACCTGCGCAATTCGACCGAGGATTTCATTGACACGGCGCGCCCGGGGATTCTGGCGCTGCTGCTGATGCGGCTGCTCGATGTGCTGCGGCCCTGGCGCTGGTCGGGCGGCGAGTGCACGCGTGATGTGTGGCGGGTGCGTTGCATTCTGCTGCTGTTTCCCTGGACCCGTTCGACGTGGGAGAAGCGCTGCGTACGGCTGGCGGCGGCGGCAACGAACGTGGCGCTGAAGTCGGTCCTGGAGGACCGGGCGCGCGCCGGGGATTGCGAGCCTCCCGTCATTGTAACAGTGGGCTTTGAAGCCATCGTCAGGCCGCTGGTTGACGCGCTCAAAGTCCCGCAGGCGCCGCGGATTATCGCGGCCCGGCACGACGTCTTCATCGATCGCAGGGACGGCAAACTGGCCCTTTGCGCTCGCGCGCTCGGAGCCGCCACGATTCAGCGCTCCCTGGTCATCACCGATTCTGATCAGGATGCCGCCCTGCTCGATGTGTGCGCGGTGCCGCTACTCGTAAAGTGGCCCCAGGCGCGCTTCCGGCCGGCGCTGCGCGAGGTGTACCTGCCGGGTCAGTACATGACGCAGGTGAAGCGGCCGGGCCAGCGCTATATCAGCCGCGGCATACTGCAGGAAGACTATGCATTGTGGGTGCTGGCCGCGCTGCCCTTCGCGCAGCCGCTGCTGCACGTCGTCGGACTGCTGTTCCTGCTGCTGTCGTTCTGGGCGATCTATGAACGCGGCTATGTCGACAATGATGAGATCGCCGCCCACTTTGAACGCGAGCCCACGCTCAATCCGGCCTTTTTCGATGCGCCGGTGGTCACGCCGCGTTGGCGGCCCTGGGGCTGGGCGCTGGTCAGCGGTGCCATTGGCGCCGTGATGCTGCGTGGCGTCGGCCTGCCTGGCCTGTACGCCTTCGGCGCCTGGGTCGCGGTACTGCTCGCCACCTACGGCACCTTCCTCCTCTACAGCCGGCTCGACAAGCTGACTCGCATCTGGCTGTACGCGGGACTGCAACTCGCACGCGGCGCGGCCTTTGTCGCCGTGGTTCCCATCAGCGTGATCGGCGCCGTGGCCATCGGGGCGCACGTGTTCTCCAAGTGGGTTCCGTACTACGTGCATCGACAATCAGGCAAGGGCTGGCCGAAGGATGGGCACTTCCTGCCGCGGTTGCTGTTCTTCGTGCTGCTGAGTGTGTTGCTGGCGTTCGCGACCGGCCCCGCAGTGCTGCTGAGCTGGCCGGCTGCGTTGCTTCTGGCCTGGAATATATTCCGCGCACGCCATGAGCTGGCCGCCGCATGGCGCATAAGCGCACGCACCGGCGAGTCCTACGCCCGGACCTTTTACTGAACCTCGTCGGCGACATCCCGAAGTAACCCTCGCCCGGTAGCGCCGAGCGCCTCGAAAACGAGGTGGTCGGGCGCTGCGATCTCACGATCGGTGCCGAAAAAAGGCATTTCGGGATGGCCCTTGGTGAGGAATCTGAAGGCCCCGTTGGGGCGCAGGTCGGTCTCACAGGCGGCCAGCGGGTCGCCGTCGGGGTCCCAGATGTCAAGAACCCTTCGAGTTCAGGGCCGAAAGTGACAGATTATGACAAATCCAATAGTATCGGCACGGGCACCCGGGCCGCCGCCGTTACTGTCTTCGAGTCCGATGGCATGCCACTGATCGACGCTGGTTCGCAGTTCGTGACTCTTAGCTGCACGTCAAAAATACGTGGATATACTGGCGGTAGGGCAGGCGGCTGACCGCCTCGACTGGCTTTTGCCGGGGGTTTTCGAGTGATTGCAATGCGCAGCCTATTCACCGCCGTACTCACTGTCAGTGGCCTGTCCATGGCCGCTGTGGCATTTGCCGCCTCCGCAACCGCGCCACCGGGCGATCCTTCACATGGCAACTGGAACACCGTCCAGAAGTACTGCTTCGATTGTCACAACGTCGAGGACTGGGCCGGCGGGGTGGCGTTTGACACCATGTCCGCCGGCGAGGTACCGCAGGACGCCAAGATCTGGGAAAAGGCGGTGCGCAAACTGCGTGGCGGCCTGATGCCCCCGCCGGGCCACAAGGCGCCCGATGCCGCGACCCGCAAGAACCTGGTCGCGTATCTGGAAACCACTCTGGATGGCGCCGACACCCATCCTGATCCGGGCCGTGTCCCGCTGCGGCGCCTGAACCGCCGCGAGTACGGCAATGCCGTGCATGACCTGATCGGCCTGGACGTCGATCCGGCGGCGTGGCTGCCTGAGGATCCGCTCAAGGACGGTTTTGATACCGACGCTGATCTGCTGCGGGTGACGCCGAACTTCCTGGATCAGGCGGTGGCCGCCGCCCGCGCGCTGGCGCTTGAGGCCGTGGGCGACCCGAAGGCCGCGCCGATCGACACCACCTACGGCAACATCGCCAACATGATCATCTCGCTGAATCCGCGTCCCGGGATAGGCGTGGGCGACCAGGAGAAGTACCAGGACGGCATGCCCTTCGGCACCCGCGGCGGCATGGTTGCGGAGCACTGGTTTGCGGCTGATGGCGAATATTCCCTCACCATCGGCGACATGGCGATGGCGCGCGAAGTGCCGAAGCTGGAGTTCGTGAGCACGGTGATCGTGCTGCTCGACGGCAAGGAGATTCACCGCGTCAATGTCGGCGGTGAGAGCGACTACAAGGACATCGACCAGAACCTGGACGCGGGCGTGTACCACGTCAACAGCCGCCTGCGCGATATCCGCTTTCATGCCACCGCCGGCCAGCACAAGGTGGCGGTGACCTTCCTGCGGCGCAGCTACGCCGAGAGCGATGAGCGCGTCCGGCCCAATACCCTGGATGGTGGCCAGCAGCGTGTCAACGCCGTGCACGCCATGCAGATCAAGGGCCCCATGAAGATCAGCGGCATGAGTGAGACGCCGAGCCGCGCCAAGATCTTCATCTGCACGCCTGCAAGTGCTGCCGAGGAAGTGCCCTGTGCGCAGAAGATCATCGCCAACCTGGCGCAGCGCGCCTTCAGGCGCCCGGTGACCGATGAGGACATGCAGCCGCTGCTGGCCTTCTACCAGAAGGGCCGCCAGGCGGGGACCTTTGAGGTGGGCATCCGCGACGCGCTGTCCGCGATCCTCGCCAGTCCGAACTTTCTGTACCGCGCGGAAGCCGCCGGCGACGGCGTCCGTACTCTGAATGACTACGAGCTCGCCTCGCGCATGTCGTTCTTCATCTGGAGCAGCCTGCCGGACCAGGAACTGCTGGACCTTGCGGCGCAGAACCAGCTGTCAAAGCCTGCGGTGTTGAAGAGCCAGGTGCACCGCATGCTCGCCGACCCGCGTGCGGTCTCGCTCACGAACGACTTCGCGTTCCAGTGGCTCAACATCGCGAAGATGGACACCATTTCCCCGGCGCGGGCCCAGTTCAGCTATGCCAGCGGCCAGTACGATCCACGGCCGCTGTTCCGCAAGGAACTGCAGCTGTTCATCGACAGCGTCTTCCGTTCGGATCACAGCGTGGTGGATCTGCTCACCGACGACCACACCTACCTCAACGAGCAGCTCGCGCTGCTGTATGGCATGCAGGATGTGAAGGGCGGTGAGTTCCGCCGGGTCACGTTGACGGACCCGAACCGGTTTGGCCTGCTGGGCAAGGGCGCGGTGCTCATGACCACGGCCAATCCTGATCGCACCGCTCCGGTGCTGCGTGGGGCATGGATCATGGAGCGCATCCTGGGCACGCCGCAGGCCACGCCGCCGCCGAACGTGCCGGTCCTGACCGCGTTCGTCGCCAGCAAGCCCACCACGGTGCGTGAACGTACCGAGGTCCATCGGCGCAATCCGCCGTGCTCGGGTTGCCATTCCATCATGGATCCACTGGGCTTCGCGCTGGAGAACTTCGACACCGTGGGCGAGTTCCGCGCGATCGATCCGCAGACGCACACGCTGATCGATACCGCAGCCACGATGCCCGATGGCACGCGAATGACCGGCCCCGCGGACCTGCACAAGGTGCTGGCCGCGCGTGGCCAACAGCTGGTGCAGACCATCACCGAGAAGCTCATGACCTACGCGGTTGGCCGGCCGATGATCTATTCGGACATGCCAAGCGTGCGCGCCATTGCGCGCGACGCCGCGGCCGATGGTGGCCGGTTCGAGTCCATCGTACTGGGCGTCGTGAACAGCGACGCGTTCCGCAAGCGCGCACCGGCCACGCCGCTGCCGGCGACGCTGACGACGCAGGCATCCAATCTGACTTCCGTGCACTGAAAGAGCGAAGTGGAGGCAAAGCAATGTTCCTGACCAAGAAGCATCTGTCCCGCCGTACGGTCCTGAAGGGCGCCGGTGCTGTGATTTCCCTGCCGCTGCTCGATGCCATGATTCCGGCGGGCACGGCCCTGGCCGACACCCCCGCCGCCGTCAAGACCCGCCTCGGATACGTGTACTTCCCGCATGGCGCGATTCAGAAGTTCTGGACCCCGGATGGCGCCGGCAAGGATTTCAAGTTCTCGCGCATCCTCAAGCCCCTGGAAGGCATGCGCGACTACGTCACCGTGGTCAGCAACACGCGCAACAAGCCCGCTGAGAGCACCGATCCGCACGGCATCGTCGAGGCGACCTGGCTCACGTGCCTCGCCCCGACCGCCCGCGGCGAGGGACCCAATGCCGGTGTGTCCATCGATCAGGTGGCCGCGCGTCAGTTGGGCGTGGACACGCCGCTGCCGTCGCTGGAACTGTGCGGCGAACCCGGCGGCGCCGTAAATTACAGCAGCCCCGGTCAGGGACTGCCGCTGGAAGGCAATCCACGCCACGTCTTCACGACCATGTTCGGTCCTGGCGATTCCAACGCGGAGCGCAAGGGGCTGCTGCAGTCCACGGGGAGCCTCCTCGACTATGTCCAGGAATCCAGCAAGAGCCTCAGCCGCACGCTGGATGGTCCCGACCGCGCCTTGGTGAATGATTACCTGCAGGCCGTGCGCGAGGTCGAACTGCGCGTCCAGAAACTGTCGGCCAAGGCCGATTCGCTGGGCAACCTGCCCAATGCGCCGCTGGGTGCGCCGGATGATTTTGGCGAACTGCTGGACATCCAGTTCGAGATGATCGCGCTGGCCTTCCAGACCGGCCAGACGCGCGTCGCCACCATGCGCATGGTCAAGGAAGCCAGCATGCGCACCTACCCGGTGGTCAATGTCGATGAGGCCTTCCACCCGCTCTCGCATCATGGCGAGGATCCGGACAAGTTCGAGCGTCTGGTGCGCATCCAGGCCTACCACACTGAGCGCGTCAACCGTTTTGCGAAGCGCCTGGCCAGCATCAAGGAAGGCAACGGCAACGTGCTCGACAATTCGATCATCCTGTTCGGCAGCAACATGGCCAACAGCGACCTGCACAACCAGAATCCCATCCCGCAGCTGCTGCTGGGCAAGGGCGGCGGCATCAAGGGCGGCCAGCACCTGGCCATGCCAGCTTCCACCCCGCACGCCAATGTCCTGCTCACCATGGCGCAGCGTGCCGGGGTGAAGCTTGAAAAGTTCAGCGACTCCACCGGGCCGCTGGCAGACATTTGATATGCGCCAGGTAGGCAGGCAGGTTGCAGCGTTTGCGGTGGCTGGCCTCCTGTGGGGAGCAGCCGGATTTGCGGCCGATGCCAGCGCGCGACCCGATGGCAGCACGCCGCTGGAATGGGCGGTCTTCAAAGGCGACATCGCCCAGACGCAGAAGCTGTTGGCGGCAGGCGCCGATGTCAGGGCCACGAATGCCTACGGCGTCAACGCGATGCAGCTGGCGGCGGATGCCTCCAACACCGAACTGATCCGGGTGCTGCTCAAGGCCGGGGCCGATGCGAATTCGCCGAATCAGGACGGCGAGACGGCGCTGCATCTGGTGGCGCGCGCCGGCAATGTCGAGGCGGCAAAGCTATTGCTGAGGGCAGGGGCCGAAGTGGACCCGCACGAAAGCTTCGGCGGCCAAACGCCGCTGATGTGGGCGACCGCGCGCCGCCATCCCGACATGGTCGAACTGCTCGCCGACAAGGGCGCTGACGTCAACGCCCGCTCGGCGGTTCGTGACTACCTGCGTGTGGCCACTGCCGAAAGTCGTGCCAAGCAGCTGGATCGTGGCGGTTTCACGCCGCTGATGTACGCGGCGCGCGAGAACTGCGGTGCCTGCGTCGAGGTGCTGCTGAAGCACAAGGTCGATGTCAATCTGCCCGATCCGTCAGGCATCGCGCCGATGACCATCGCGATGCTGAACAGCAATTGGGACATCGCCATGCGCCTGATACAGGCGGGCGCCGATGTCAACGAGTGGGACATCTTCGGTCAGGCCCCGCTGCATGTGGCGATCGGCAACATGAACAGCCGTGGCAACGCCAACCCCCTGGATCGGGACCGTCCCAACAAGGCGACGGGCCGTGACGTGGTGAAGCTGCTGCTGGAGCGCGGCGCCGATCCCAACCAGCAGACCTATTATCGGGCCGCGGGATTGCGCGGCTTCGGCGGCACGGGCCGCGGCACGACCCCATTCCTGGTGGCCTGCGCCAGCGGCGACATGGAGATCGTGAAGCTGCTGCTGGCCCACGGCGCGAATCCGAAGCTCGCGACATCCGACGGCCAGGGGCCGATCATCATCGCCGTGGGTTCGCGGGCCGGCGGAACCGGCAATCCCGGTGCGGCACGGGCCGACATTCCACCTGAACCGGCCGCCGGAGCCGGCACTGAAATCCCACCGGCCACCCGGCGTGGCCGGGGCGGCCCCGGTGCTGCGCCTGGCGCAGCTGCGGCC
>JBARBG010000063.1:0-20646 GCA_049792815.1 Steroidobacteraceae bacterium
GCGCCGCGAGATAGGCGATCTCGGGTTTCGGCAGCTGCTGCATCAGCCGCGACAGCTCCGGCAGCTCGTGGTCGTAGCGGGGGATGGCCAGGCGCCGCAAGTTGCTCAGGACGAACAGCGTGTGCGCGTCCACGGTGTAGGCGTGGAACAGGTCGTACTGCATGCGCCCGACGATGCGGCCGAAAGCCGGAATGTAGCGACCGAGGACCTCGTAGGTGTTCATGCGCCGCAGTTCATGGGTCACGCCCACGGGCGCGCGCAGGATGTCCATGAACAGGCGGTGGTGGCGCGGGTTCTGGCGGAACTCCTCATCGATCAACCACAGGCTGCGGGTCACTGCGCGCAGGGTCGAGGCGCGCACGCCCGTGATGTCGGGGTTCTGCTGCAGCAGCACGAACAGCTCCAGCAGCGCGGAGGGCGTGCGGGCGAAGACGTCATCGCGGCGCGCCTCGAGCGATCCGTTGTGCACCTGGAAGCGGGCGTTGAGGGGGCGGATTTCCTCCTCGTTGCTGAGGATGGCCTCGCTGAACAGCTGCAGCAGCAGCTCATTGAGCAAGATCACGTCCATGACGGTGCGGTAGTAGCGCTGCATGAACTGCTCGACGGCCAGCGTGTAGGTGGCATCCTCGTAGCCGAAAGTCTGCGCCAGCTTGATCTGGTGATCGAACAGCAGGCGGTCTTCGCGCCGGCCGGTGACGATGTGCAGTCCGAAGCGCACTTTCCACAAGAAGGACTGTGCCTGCTTCAGGCGACGCAGCTCGCTGGCGGTGATGAAGCCGCGCCGGGCCAGGCCGTCCAGGGACTCGGCGCCGAAATGGCGCTTGGCCACCCAGCCTATGGTCTGGATGTCGCGCAGGCCGCCCGGCCCGGTCTTGACGTTGGGCTCGAGGTTGTAGGCCGTGTCATTGGCCTTCTGGTGCCGCAGAACCTGTTCCTTGAGCTTGGCCTCAAAGAACTCCTTTTCCGGCCAGATCCCGGGGGGACTCAAGGCCGTATTCATGGCGCCCAGCAGGGCGGCATCACCGTGCAGCAGCCGCGCTTCCAGGAGCGTCGTCATCACGCTCACATCGGCGGCGCTTTCCTGCACGCATTCCCCGACGGTGCGCACGCTGTGGCCGACCTCCAGGCCTATGTCCCAAAGGAAGGTGATGAGCCGCTCCACCTGGGAGCGTTCGGCATCATTGGGCGGCTGGGCGACCAGCAGCAGGATGTCGATGTCGGAGCAGGGATGAAGCTCGCCGCGTCCATAGCCGCCCACGGCCACCAGGGCCCAGTGCCGGTCCCCATTCCCGAGGTGTTCGAACCAGGCCTGGCGCAGGACGGTGTCGATGAGCGCCGCCCGGGCGTGAACCAGCAGCTCCACCGGCTCCTCGGCCGCAAAGCGGGCCTTGAGCTCCTCATGGGCCTGACCCAGCTGTCGGCGGTATTCCTCCCGCGAGCCCGGATGGGCCGCCAGCTGCGCCGGTAGTCGCTGCAGCAGCGCCCAGGGCGGTGCGGTCAGCGCTTCGGGCAGCAGTTCCTCCAGCGACTCATTCAATGGCGGTCCGCCGCGCCCAGGGTCAGGACATCCACGCCAGTCTCCGTCACCAGACAGGTGTGTTCCCACTGGGCCGACAAGGAGTGGTCCTTGGTCACGACAGTCCAGCCGTCGGGCAGCAGCCGCACATGCCTTTTGCCGGCGTTTACCATGGGTTCAATGGTAAAGGTCATCCCCTGCTGCAGCTCCAGACCAGTCCCGGTTTCCCCGTAGTGCAGGACTTGCGGATCCTCGTGGTAGATGCGACCTATGCCATGGCCGCAGTACTCGCGCACCACGGAAAAACTCAAGGATTCGACGTATTCCTGGATGGCGTGACCGATGTCGCCGAGGCGTGAGCCGGGCTTGACCGTGCGGATGCCGCGCCACATGGCCTCGAAGCACACCTCGGTCAGGCGCTGGGCGGCCACCGGGGGCTTGCCCACGTAGTACATGCGGCTGGTGTCGCCGTGGAAGCCATCCTTGATGACCGTCACATCGATATTGATGATGTCGCCGCTTTTGAGCTTGCGGTCATTGGGAATGCCGTGGCAGACCACATGGTTGACCGAGGAGCAGATGGTCTTGGGGAAGCCCCGGTAGTTGAGGTTCGCCGGGATGGTGCCCTGGACGTTGACAATGTGCTCATAGCACAGCCGGTCCAGCTCCTCGGTGGTGACCCCGGGCACCACATGGGCCCCGATCATGTCGAGTACTTCGGCGGCCAGACGGCCGGCTTCGCGCATCTTCTGCTGTTCTTCAGGGGACTTGATGGTGATATGCATTATCTGGGTAACTGGGTGAACCGTAAGACATTGTTCCTACGGGACGTTCATGGTATAAAGCGCGGCCCTCGTTGGCAACGACGAGAAATTCCATACGTGTATCACTAACCTGGTGGCTGGGTGCCTGGACAGCAATGTTCGGGTGGTCACCGGGGATACGCGCAAGGCTCAACCCTACAGTTACGGAGTTCGTATGACCGGCGTGTCCATGAGACAGATGCTGGAAGCGGGTGTCCATTTCGGACACCAGACCCGCTTCTGGAACCCGAAGATGGCCCCATTCATCTTCGGTGAGCGCAACAAGATCCATATTATCAACCTCGAGAAGACCCAGCCCCTGTATGCGCAGGCGTCGGCCTTCATCAAGCACACGGTCGCCGATGGCGGCAAGGTGCTGTTCGTAGGTACCAAGCGTTCCGCGCGTGATGCCGTCCTCAAGGAGGCGACACGCAGTGGCATGCCCTATGTCAACCAGCGTTGGCTGGGGGGCATGCTGACCAATTTCAAGACCATCCGGCAGTCCATCAAGCGACTGGCGGAAATCACCGAGCTGCAAAGCAGCGGTGCGCTGGACAAGCGCGGCAAGAAAGAAGCCACGCAGCTGCGCCGCGAGATGGACAAGCTCGAACGCAGCCTGGGTGGCATCAAGAACATGGAGTCGCTCCCGGACGTCATGTTCGTGATCGACGTGGGGCACGAGAAGATCGCGATCCACGAAGCCAAGAAACTCGGCATTCCGGTCGTGGCCGTCGTGGACACCAATTGCAGCCCCGATGGCATCGACTATGTGATCCCGGGCAACGATGACGCCATGCGCGCCATCATGCTGTACGCCTCGGGCATCGCCGACTCGGTCATCGAGGGCAAGGCCTCGGTGCCGCAGGTCGCCGTGGGCGAAGACGAGTTCGTGGAACTGGACGAGGCCGGCCAGCCGCGGCGCAAGAGCGGCAAGCCGCGTTCGAAGCCGCAGGCCCCGGTGCGCAGCAAAAAGGCGCCGGTGCGGCGCCGTCTGCCGGTGAAGGCGCCCGTGGGTGCCGACGATGCGGCCGTTGATCTGGATGATCTGGAGGAGGGCGCCGAGGTGCCGGTGGCGGCTGCCACCACCGAAGCTGCTGCGCCTGCGGGTCGTGGTGGCGTGGTGCGACGCCGTGCGCAGGTCGCAGAGGCCGCGAGTCAGCCCCCCCCCGGCGAGGGTGATGCAGAGCCTGCCGCCTGAAGGTCGAATGGAGTTGCCGCGGCGCCAACCGGTCCGGGGCTTTTGCGTGGAATCCTTATGACTATCACAGCAGATGCAGTGAAGCAGCTTCGTGAGCGCACCGGCGCCGGGTTCATGGAGTGCAAGAACGCGCTGGTGGCGACCCAGGGCGATATGAACGCCGCCGCCGAGCTCATGCGCAAGCAGGGGCTGGCCAAAGCCGACAAGAAGGCCGCCCGCGTCGCCGCCGAAGGCGTGATCGTGATCGAACGTTCCGCCGACGGGCATGCCGCGGCGATGGTCGAAGTGAACTGCGAGACCGATTTCGTGGCCCGCGGCGGCGACTTCGGCGCCTTTTCCCAGTCGGTGGCCGCCAAAGCCCTGCAAGTGCGGCCGGCCTCGCTGGAGGCCCTGCTGCTCGTGCGCCTGGACAGTGGTGAGACCATCGACGAGCGTTGCCGGGCACTGGTGGCCAAGATCGGCGAGAAGATCAGCGTGCGCCGCTTCGCCATCCTGACATCAACCGGCCAGGTCAGTGCCTATGTGCATGGCACGCGCATCGGCTCGCTGGTGGCCGTTGATGGGGGCGATCCGGTGCTGGCGCATGATGTCGCGATGCACGTCGCCGCGAGCAATCCGAAGTACGTCACCATGGCCGATATCCCCGCAGATGTCATCGCCAAGGAGCGCGCTTTCCTGGAGGACCAGGCGCAAAGCGAAGGTAAACCGCCGCAGATCGTTGCCAAGATGGTGGAAGGCCGACTGCGCAAGTCCCTGGGCGAGATCACACTGTCGGGACAGGCGTTCGTGAAGGATCCCGATCAGACCATTGACAAGCTGCTGAAGAGCGCCAAGGCGAGCGTCAGTGCCTTCGAGCGCTTCGAGGTGGGAGCCGGGATCGAAAAGAAGCAGGATGACTTCGTCGCCGAAGTCATGGCACAGGTGAAGAGTTTCGATCCGTCAGAGGACTCCAAGAAGTAAGGCTTCGAAGGAAGACCCCGCCCCGGCGGGGTTTTCTTCATGTACGAGGGTGAAGACCACATGAGTGACAGCGCGCGGTCCCGATACTCCCGCATCCTGGTGAAACTGTCCGGCGAAGCCTTGCTGGGCGGGGGTGACTACGGCATAGATCCGGCCATGCTCAAGCGCATCGCCGGGGAGATCCAGGACATCGTCCAGATGGGAACCCAGGTCGCAGTCGTGGTCGGCGGCGGCAACATTTTCCGCGGCGCGGGCCTGGCGCGCGCGGGCATGGATCGGGTCACCGCCGACCACATGGGCATGCTCGCCACGGTCATGAACGCGGTGGCGATGCAGGATGCACTGGAGAGCTCCGGGATGCAGTCGCGCGTGATGTCAGCCATCCGCATCAACCAGGTGTGCGAGGACTACATCAGGCGCCGCGCCATCCGCCACCTGGAGAAAGGCCGGGTCGTGATCTTCGCGGCGGGGACTGGCAATCCGTTCTTCACCACCGACACGGCGGCGTCGCTGCGCGCCATCGAGATCAACGCCGATGTGCTGCTGAAGGCCACCAAGGTCAACGGCGTCTACTCGGATGATCCGGTGCGCAATCCCGCCGCCACGCGCTACACGCAGCTGACCTTCGACAAGGTGCTGCAGGACCGCCTCAATGTCATGGATGCCACGGCCATCGTCATGTGCCGCGACAACCGTCTGCCGCTGCGCGTGTTCAATCTGAACAACCCCGGGGATCTGACCCGGATTGCGCGCGGTGAGGAAATTGGCACGGCTGTCACGTTCGAATAGGAGCAACCATGCTCGATGACATCAGAAAGGACGCAGTGACCCGCATGGGCAAGTGCGTCACCCAGTTCCAGGCGGACCTGAAGAAGATGCGCACCGGCCGTGCTCACCCGAGCCTGATTGAGCATCTCAAGGTCGACTACTACGGCTCGGATGTGCCGTTGCAGCAGGTGGCGAGCATCGCCGTCGAGGACGGGCGCACGCTGGTGGTCTCGCCCTGGGAGAAGAGCATGGTGCAGCCGATCGAAAAGGCCATCCACAAATCCGACCTGGGCCTCAACCCGATGACCGCGGGCACCATCATCCGCATCCCGATGCCGCCGCTCACCGAGGAGCGTCGCCGCGAGTTCACCAAGGTGGTGCGCCAGGACGCCGAAGGCGCGCGCGTCGCGGTGCGCAACGTGCGCCGCGATGTGATGTCGGATATCAAGGACGCGCTGAAGGAAAAACTCATCTCGCAGGATGACGAACGGCGTGCCGAGACTGACGTGCAGAAGCTGACGGACAAGCATATCGCCGACATCGATCAGATGCTGGCGGCCAAGGAAAAGGAGATCATGCAGGTCTGACCGGCCTGCATGAGCGTGAACCTTCCCCGTCATGTGGCGATCATCATGGACGGCAACGGCCGCTGGGCTGCTGCGCGGAAACTGCCGCGGCATGCTGGTCACAAGGCCGGCATCAGCGCCCTGCGCGCTTGCGTCCAGACGTGCACGGCCCGCGGTATCGGGGCGCTCACGGTTTTCGCATTCTCCAGTGAAAACTGGGCGCGGCCGGCGGAAGAGGTGTCGTTGTTGATGGGCCTGTTCGTCGACGCGCTGGACCAGGAACTGGATGAGCTGCACGCCAAGGGCGTGCGCCTGCGCTTCATCGGCGAGCGGCAGCGCCTCACGGTGCGCCTGCAGGCGTACCTGGCCGACGCCGAAGCGCGCACCGGCGCCAATGGCACGCTGTCCTTGAACATCGCAATGAGCTACGGCGGACGCTGGGACCTCACCGGCGCGGTGCGCGCTCTGGCGGCACAATGCGCCGCCGGCGCACAGCGCGCCGCCGACATCACCGAGGAGCAGGTGGGAGAGGCCCTGGCGCTGGCCGGGCAGCCGGATCCGGACCTGTTCATCCGCACCGGCGGCGAACACCGCATCAGCAACTTCCTGCTGTGGAATCTCGCCTACACCGAGCTGTACTTCACAAACTGCCTGTGGCCTGACTTCGATGCCGGCGAACTGGATGCGGCGCTGGCCTTCTTCGCCGCGCGCGAGCGCCGCTTCGGGCGCACGTCGGAGCAGACCCGGAGTCCGGCGAGTGCTTAAGACCCGGATCATCACCGCCGCCGTCCTCATCGGGCTGCTGCTGATCATACTGCTGTGGTTGCCGCCCTTCGCGACCAAGATCGCGATCACCGCCCTGGTCCTCGCCGGCGCCTGGGAGTGGTCGGCATTCCTCAAGCTGCAGCGCCTGTCCGGAAGGATGCTGTACGTGGCGGCCGTCGCCGCCTGCCTGGCGCTGGTGTGGCAGCTGACCCTGGCGCAGCCGCAGTGCCTGCTGGTCCTCAGCGTCGCGGTCGCCTGGTGGGTGATCGCCCTGCTGTGGGTGATATTCGCGCCGCGCCGCGCGGCCGCCTGGTCGGCCGGGCTTGCGGGGCTTTTGGCGCTGACGCCGGCCTGGGTCGCGATGGTGCGCCTGCGGGTGGACGTGCCGCGCGGGGAACAGTGGCTGCTGTTCGCGCTGTGCCTGGTCTGGGCTGCCGATATCGGCGCCTATTTCGCGGGACGCAGCTTCGGGCGTATCCGTCTGGCGCCCCAGGTGTCGCCGGGAAAGACCTGGGAGGGCGTGTTCGGCGGCCTGGCACTGGCGGCCCTGGTTGCCCTGTGGGGCAGCCGGTGGTTTGCTGTGCCGGTCATTCAGTTGCTGCCCCTGTGCCTGGGCGTCGTGGCATTCTCCATCGTTGGTGACCTGACGGAGAGCCTGCTCAAGCGCTTCGCCGGCCTCAAGGACAGCGGCACCCTGTTTCCGGGGCATGGTGGAGTCATGGATCGAATCGACAGTCTGACCGGCGCCATGCCAGTGCTGCTGCTGGGTCTGGTGGTGCTGGGGGTGGCACGATGAAGGGTATCGCCGTCCTCGGCGCAACGGGCTCCATCGGGGTCAACACCCTGGATGTCATCGCGCGTCACCCGGATCGCTACCGGGCCGTGGCCCTGGGCGCACACCGTAACGTCGATGGGCTGTTCAAGCAGATCCAGCAGTTCCGACCCTTGGTGGCGGCGCTCACGGACCCCGCGGCCGCCCGGGTGCTGGAGCAGCGGCTGAAGGCTGCGGGCCTGGCCACCCCGGTGCTGGCCGGTCCGGCATCACTTGAGACCCTGGCCACGCTACCGGAGGTGGACCAGGTCATGGCCGCCGTCGTCGGCGGCGCCGGACTGCGCTCGACGCTCGCGGCGGCCCGCGCCGGCAAGCGCCTGCTGCTGGCCAACAAGGAATCCCTGGTGATGTCCGGGCCGCTGCTGCTGGCCGCCGTGCATGCCTCCGGCGCCGAGCTGCTGCCCATCGACAGCGAGCACAACGCCATTTTTCAATGTCTGCCGCACGGTGCCAAGCCCGGCAAGGCGCCGGAGGGCGTGCGCCGCATTCTGCTCACCGCCTCGGGCGGCCCGTTCCGCGACTGGAGCCCGGAGGCCATCGCCGCGGCCACCCCGGAGCAGGCCTGCAAGCACCCCAACTGGGTCATGGGACGCAAGATCTCCGTAGATTCCGCTTCGCTCATGAACAAGGGCCTGGAGCTCATCGAGGCCTGCTTCATGTTCGGTCTGCCGCCATCGCGGGTGGAGGTGGTGGTGCACCCGCAAAGCGTCGTGCACTCCCTGGTCGAGTACGTCGACGGCTCGGTACTGGCGCAGCTGGCCTGCCCGGACATGCGCACCCCGATCGCCTATGGAATGGCCTGGCCGGAACGTATCGCGGCCGGGACTGACTTCCTGGATCTGGTGCGGACCCGGCAGCTGGATTTCCTGGCGCCGGACACCAATCGCTTCCCCTGTCTTGCTCTGGCTCGGGCTGTAGCGGACACTGGCGGGCTGGCACCAGCCATCCTCAATGCGGCCAATGAAGTCGCCGTCACTGCTTTCCTGGAGCGCCGATTGAACTTTCCGGACATACCCGCGGTCATTGAATGTGTTCTTGCAAAGGCCGTTGGGGCCAGGGCTGCGGGGGGGGAAATCCGTGGCATCGATGAGGTCCTACAGGCCGATGCCGAAGCGCGTGAGCTGGCCCAGGAGTTCTGTCGTACCCGTGGCGGGCCGTTGAGGTCCGTTCATGCGTAGGCGGTCCCGGCAGCGCCACGCACGACGGCATTCCACAGAAACTTCCAACAACACCCGGGCCCGCAAGCTGTTCATGAAGCGATTTGGATTGGTGACCACCCTCGCACTGTGCGCGGGTTCAGCAGTATGTTCCGCCCAGACGCAGGGCCTGCCCGCGAACGCCGCCACCGCGTCGCCGGCGCTCACCCTGCCGGCCGAGGCGGTGCAGGACCGCAGCCTCGCCGACTTCACGGTCACGAACATCAGGCTCGAGGGACTGCAACGTATCTCCGAGGGCACGGTCTATAACTACCTGCCCGTCAACATCGGCGATCACGTGACGCCGCTGCGCATCCGCGAAGCAGTCCGGTCGCTGTACAACACGGGATTCTTCCGTGACGTGCAGATGCGCCGCGACGGCGACACCCTGGTGGTGCTGGTCGTGGAGCGCCCGGCCATCGAAAGCTTCGAGATCACCGGCAACAAGGACATCAAGACCGAGGATCTGCAAAAGTCGCTGCGCGGCGTGGGCCTGGCCACCGGCAAGACCTTCGACCGTTCGGTGCTGGAGGAGGTGAAGGGTTACCTCACCGACCAGTACTTCAGCCGCGGCAAGTACGCAGTCAGCATCGATGAGAAGGTGGAGGAGGATTCGGGCAACCGGGTGAAGATCAAGGTCACCATCAAGGAAGGCTCGCGCGCCAAGATCCGCACCATCAATATCGTGGGCAATCACCAGTACACGGACAAGGAGATCGTCAAGACCTTCGAACTGCATACGCCGAATCTTCTGTCCTGGTATAGGCAGGACGACCGGTATTCCAGTGAGTCCCTCGAAGGCGATGAGGAAAAGCTGCGCTCCTTCTACATGGACCGTGGCTATGCGAATTTCCAGATCGACTCCACGCAGGTGGCCATTGCGCCGGAGAAGGACGACATCTTCATCACCCTCAACATCGATGAGGGCGGGGTCTACAAGGTCGGTGATGTGAAGCTTGCGGGCACCTTCCCGGTTCCAAAGGAACAGCTGGAATGGCTGATACTGGTGGTGAAGGGCACGACCTACTCGCGCAAGGCCGTGACGGCCACCCAGGAGCTGATCCAGAATCGGCTGGGTCAGGACGGCTATGCCTTCGCCAAGGTCGACCCGGTACCGACCACCGACAAGGCCACGGGCATCGTGAACCTGACCTTCTTCGTGGATCCGGGCAATCGGGTCTACGTACGCAACATCACCTTCTCGGGCGTCAAGCGCATCAACGACGAAGTGCTGCGCCGTGAGATGCGCATCCTGGAGGGTGGCTGGCTGTCCAATGTGGCGCTCGACCGCTCCAAGCAGCGCCTGCAGCGTCTGCCCTACATCACCAAGGTCGACGAGGAAACCACACCGGTTCCCGGCTCCTCGGACCAGGTCGATGTCGACTACAAGATCGAAGAGGGTCCCGGCGCCTCGATATCCGGGGGCGTGGGTTACTCGGAAACCTACAAGTTCGAGTTGAACGGCAACTACACCGATGCCAACTGGCTGGGCAGCGGCCAGCGGGTGTCCATCAATCTGTCATCGGGCCTGTACAACAAGGTCTACGGTATTTCCGAGACCAACCCGTACACCACCGTCGACAACCTGACGCGAACTTATTCCTTCAGTTTCCGCGACTCATCGCAGTTCACCTCAACCTCCTCGGCCTTCTCGACCAAGATCCTGACCGCCGGGGAGAGCTTCGGTTACCCCCTGTCCGAATATCAATTCATCAACCTCGGCGCGAACCTGCAGGGCGTGCAGCTGGTCGCCATCGAGAACAGCAGCTCCCTGGAGTCATTGGACTGGGTGCAGCACAACGGCCATACCTACAGGGGCACGGCCACGGGCCTGATATTCGACCCGACCACCGCCACCTACGACAATGGTGTCTACTACCTCGACGGCACGCGCTTCGCGATCGTTCAGGCACAGGCGGGCTGGAGTTACGATTCGCGAAATCGCGGTCTGTTCGCCGATCGTGGCATGCACCAGACGTTCAGCGTCTCCTACACACCGCCGATCACGGGCGTTTCGTACTACAAGGTCAACTATGAGTTCCTGAAGTACGTACCCCTGTGGGGCCGGTTGACACTGGCCTTCACCGGTGACCTGGGCTATGGCGCGGGTCTGGGCAAGACCAGCTCGCTGCCCCCGTACGAGCTGTTCTATGGCGGCGGCCCGGATTCGGTGCGCGGCTTCCAGGAAAGCCGCTTGGGACCCAAGGACCAGTACGGCAATCCCTATGGCGGCAATCTCAATGTCCTGGTGCGCCCGGAGCTGATCATTCCCATGCCACCCAAGATCGCCTCCAGCGCCCGGGTCAGCCTGTTCGTCGACGTGGGCAATGTGTTCTCCACCAGCAAGGCCCCGGCCTTCTATGCTCCGCCCGGGAGCCCGTTGGTGTGTGGTTACAGTTGCGGCAACGTGACGCAGGCCGAACTCAACGATCCGAACGCCCTGACCAAACTTAACTATGACTTCTCCATCCACGCGCTCAAGGAATCGGTGGGTGTCTCGGTGCAGTGGCTGGCGCCGCTGGGACTGTTCCGGTTCAGTCTTGCGATACCGCTGAATGCGACGCGCGAGCTGGACGGCGTGACCTGGGGGGATGAGACCGAGCGCTTCCAGTTCTCGGTCGGGCAGGCATTCTAGGTCGCTTGGGGATCGCGATTTCCGCTATGATCCGCACTAATAATCTGGGCTCAGCCCACAAGAGGAGCATCGTGAAGGGCGTCGTCAGGTCTTTGATTCTGGGTTCGGCTGCGACATTGGTTCTGGCGGCGACGCCGGCGTGGGCGGAGCTGAAGATTGGTTATGTAAATTACAGTGAGTTGCTGCAGCAGTCTCCCGATGCCAAGGTCATCGCGGACGCCCTGCGCAATGAATTCCTGCCGCGTCAACGCGAACTGGTGGCCCTGCAGCAGTCGCTGAAGACGCGCGAGGACAAGCTCACCAAGGATGGCGCGACCATGACCGAGGATCAGCGCACCCGCGAAGACACGGACATTCGCAACGGTGATCGGGAGCTGCAGCGCAAACAGACCGAATTCCAGGACGATGTGAACTCGCGCCGCAATGAGGAACTGTCGAAGCTGCAGAAGTCCCTGGTCGAGCAGGTGCAGGCCTACGCCAAGTCGCAGACCTACGATTTGATCATCGTCGAAGGAGTCATCTACGCGACCAATGCGGTGGACATCACCCCGCAGGTGCTCGCGATGCTGAACGCCAACAGCGCCAAGGGCGCGGCACCGGCTGCTCCGAAGCCGGCGGGCAAGTAATCCGGCCGCATCAGGCGGCCGCATGATCCTCACCCTGGGCGAGCTCGCGGTCCGCTTCGGATGTGAGCTGCGCGGCGATCCGCACCGCGAAGTCGACAGCGTCGCCACGCTTGCGGATGCACAGCCCCGCGCCATCAGCTTCCTGGCCGAGAGCCGGCATCGCGGCGCGCTGCTGCAGACCCGGGCGGCGGCCGTGGTACTCGAGGCGCGCTTCGCCGCCGAATGTCCGGTACCCGCGCTGATCACTGCCAATCCGCGGGCCACCTATGCGCGGATCGCTACGCTGCTGTATCCAGCGGCTCCGGTCATTGCGGGCATCCATTCCAGTGCGGTGGTGGCGGCGGATGCGCGGGTCGCGGCTTCCGCCCACGTGGGCGCGCTGGCGGTGATCGGCGCCCGCACCCAGGTCGGCGCGGGCACCGTGATAGGTCCGCACTGTGTCCTCGGCAGCGATGTGGTGGTTGGCGAGCACGTGCGGCTGGTGGCGCGGGTCACGCTCTGCGACGGCGTCACGGTCGGCGCCCGTTCCATTTTGCATCCCGGCGCAGTCATCGGCAGCGACGGCTTCGGTTTTGCCCCGGAGCGCGACGCCTGGTTGAAAGTGCCGCAGGTCGGCAGCGTGCGCATCGGCGCCGATGTTGAAATCGGCGCCAATACCACCGTTGACCGCGGCGCCATCGGCGACACCGTGATCGCGGACGGCGTGAAGCTGGATAACCTGATTCAGATCGGTCACAACGTGCGCCTGGGAGCCCACACCGCCATCGCCGGTTGTACCGGGATTTCCGGCAGCACCCTGATCGGGGAGCGTTGCCAGATTGGCGGCGCCTGTGCGATCGGCGGGCACCTGCTGATCACCGATGATGTGATCATCACGGGTTTCTCGATGATCAGTCATTCAATCCCGAAGCCCGGCGTATACTCCAGCGGTATTCCCTTTGAAGAGGCGCGGACCTGGCGCCGGATGGTTGCCCGGTTCAAGCGCCTGGGCCGCGAAGCTGCGCCGCAGGAAGAGCGCGAGAACAAAGATGACTGACGTCGTACAGTTTGACATCCACGGCATCCTCAAGCTCCTGCCGCACCGCTATCCGTTTCTGATGGTGGACCGGGTGCTCGAATGCCGTGCCGGCGAGAGCATCCGCGCGCTGAAAAATGTCACCTACAATGAGCCGTTCTTTACCGGCCATTTTCCACAGCGTCCCGTCATGCCCGGCGTGATGATCATCGAGGCGCTGGCCCAGACCGCGGGCATCCTCGCCTTCGTCACCGGCGGAGTGGTGCCGGATGCGGATACCAAGTTCTACTTCGTCGGTATCGACAAGGCGCGCTTCCGCAAGCCGGTCGAGCCCGGGGACCAGTTGATCCTTACGGCGCGGCTGACCCGCAGCTTCAAGGGGATCTGGAAGTTCTCCAGCGCGGCATACGTCGGCACCACCGAGGTGGCCAGCGCCGACATGATGGTCGCGCCCGAGGTAACCAAGTGACGACTGCATCATGATCGACGCACATGCGGTGGTATCGCCGCGCGCGCAGCTGGGTGAGGGGGTAATGGTCGGTCCGTTCGCGGTCATCGGGCCGGATGTGGTGATCGGGGCTCGCACCTCGGTGGGCGCCCATGCGGTCATCGAGGGTCCGACCCGCATCGGTGAGGACAACCAGATCTTTCAGTTCGCCTCCATCGGGGCGGCCCCGCAGGACAAGAAGTACAAGGGTGAGCCCACCCAGCTCACGATCGGCGATCGCAATGTGTTCCGCGAGTTCTGCACCATGAACCGCGGCACGGCCTCCGGGCGCGGTCTCACCCGCATCGGTTCGGATGGCCTGTTCATGGCCTACTCGCATGTCGCGCACGACTGCGACATCGGCAGCAAGGTGATCCTGGCGAACTGCGCCACCATGGGCGGGCATGTGGACATCGGTGACTGGGTGCAGCTGGGGGGGCTGTCCGCCATTCACCAGTTCTGCAAGATCGGCGCGCACGCCTTCGTGGCAGGCGGTGCGATCCTCACCCGCGATCTGCCGCCGTACGTGATGATCGCCGGTAATCCGGCCGCACCACACTCGATCAACTCCGAAGGGCTCAAGCGCCGCGGCTTCACGCCCGAACAGATCCGCAATCTGCGCACCGCCTACCGCATCCTGTACCGCTCGGGGCTGAAGCTTGCCGATGCCATCGACGGTCTCAAGGAGCTGGCCCGGGACCACGCCGAAGTGCAGCCGCTGCTGACCTTCATCGATGCCTCCACGCGCAGCCTGGTGCGCTGACGGGCGCGGCGCGCAAGCATGTCTGACCCGCTGGTGATCGGCCTGGTTGCCGGCGAATCCTCCGGCGACACCCTGGGCGCAGCGCTGCTTGGGGCGCTGCGCGCCCGCGTGGGCGAGGTGCGCGCCTTTGGCATCGCGGGCCCGAAGATGCGCGCCGCAGGCTGTGAAGTGTGGGCCGATTCACATGAGCTGGCGGTCATGGGCCTGATCGAGCCGGTGGCCCATCTGCCGCGGCTCATCGCCCTGCGTCGCAGGATGGTGCGCGAAATCGCGGCGGCGCGGCCGCAGGTCTTTGTCGGCATCGATGCGCCGGCCTTCAATATCGGTCTTGAGGCGCAGCTGCGCGCGCGCGGCGTGCCCACCGTCCAGTACGTGAGCCCACAGGTATGGGCCTGGCGCCAGGGGCGGGTGCGCACCATTGCCGCGGCCTGCGATCTGGTGCTGTGCCTGTTTCCCTTCGAAACCGAGTTCTACAGCCAGCATGGCGTGGCCGCCAGGTTCGTCGGCCATCCGCTGGCGGATGAGATTCCCCTGCACACCGACCGCGCGGCCGCGCGCCGGGCGCTGGGCCTCGGGGCCGAGGACACCGTCATAGCGCTGCTGCCGGGCAGTCGCGTGGGCGAGGTACAGCGCCTGGGCAAGGACTTTCTGCGCGCCGCGCGCTATCTGCGGGGAGAGCGGCCGCGCGTGAAGTTCATCGCCCCCATGGCCTCGCAGGCCGTGCAGCAGGTGTTTGCCGCGCAGCGCGAGCGGGTGGCCCCGGACCTTGCCGTGCAGTTCTTCGAGGGCCAGGCGCAGCAGTCCCTGATCGCCGCCGATGTCGTACTGGTGGCCTCGGGGACCGCGACGCTTGAGACCCTGCTGACACGTCGTCCCATGGTGGTCGCCTACCGGTTCAGCGCGCTTACCGCTTTCCTGCTGCGCCGGCTGGGCATGGTGAAGGTCAGGCATTTCTCGCAGCCGAACCTGCTGACCGGCCAGTCACTGGTGCCGGAGTTCCTGCAGGAGGCGGTCAACGGCGAGGATCTTGGCAAAGCGCTGCTGCAACAGCTCAGCGATACGGCCGGGCGCGACCGCCTTGAGAGCGAATTCCTGAAGGTCCACCAGCAGCTGCGGGTGGGGGCCGCCGACCGGGCTGCCCAGGCCATACTGGAGAGGATTCAATGGCACCCGCCGAGCGCCTGACCGCCGGCGTGGATGAGGCCGGGCGCGGACCCCTGGCCGGACCGGTGGTGGCTGCCGCCGTCATACTGGATCCAGGGCGACCCATCGTCGGCCTCAAGGACTCCAAGCAGCTCCCGCCCCAGGAGCGCGAGGCACTGGCGGTTCTGATCCGGGAGCGCGCACTGTGCTGGGCGGTCGGCTGGGCCGAGTGCCATGAGATCGATGCGCTGAACATTCTGCAGGCTACGCACCTCGCCATGCGGCGCGCGGTGCTGGGCCTTGCCGTGTGCCCCCGCAGCATTCTGGTCGACGGTAACCGCTTGCCGCAGCTGGACGACATCGTGCCCCGCTGCCTGACTCGCGCCATCATCAAGGGGGACTGCAGCGAGCCTGCGATCAGCGCGGCCTCAATCCTCGCCAAGACGGTGCGCGATGCCCTGATGCGCAGTCTGGACGTCGTCTATCCCGGGTATGGGCTGGCGGTGCACAAGGGCTATGGCACGGCGGATCATCTGGCGGCGTTGGCGCGGCACTTCCCATGCGCCATCCACCGGCGCAGTTTTCGTCCGGTGTCCGCACTGCGGGGACCAGGACCGGTAGAATCGGACGAGAGATGAAGCCACAGTTTGTCCACTTGAGGCTGCACACCGAGTTCTCGCTGGTGGACAGCGTCGTCCGGGTGCCGCAGCTGCTGGCCGCCACGGCGGCTGCGGGGATGCCGGCCGTGGCCGTCACCGACCAGACCAACCTGTTCGCGATGGTCAAGTTCTATCGCGAAGCACTGAGTCAGGGCATCAAGCCCATCGTGGGCGTGGATCTGCTGGTTGCCGAGACGGCCGAACGCCGCGGCAGTTCCCGGCTGACGCTGCTGTGCCAGACCCAGGAGGGCTATCGCAATGTCACGCGGCTGGTGACCCGTGCCTACCTTGAGGGCCAGAAGAATGGCCCGCCGATGGTGGAGCGCAGCTGGCTCACCGCGCAGTCCCTCACCGGACTGATCGGCCTGTCAGGGGGCGCCGCCGGTGACATCGGCTGCGCGCTGCTGAACGGCCGGGCCCAGGATGCCCGGGCGCAGCTTACCTTCTGGCTGGGAGTGTTCGGTGATCGCTTCTACATCGAGCTGCAGCGGCTCGGCCGGCGCGATGAAGAAAGCTATATCACCGCCGCCGTGGAGCTGGCCGCGGCTCGCAGCGTACCGCTGGTGGCCACCAACGACGTGCGCTTCCTCGCCGCGGCGGATTTTGAGACGCATGAAGCGCGCGTGTGCATCCAGGGCGGGCACCTGCTGACCGATCCCGCGCGACCGCGGCTGTACACCCCGCAGCAGTTCCTGCGCACGCCGCAGCAGATGTGCGAGCTGTTCGCCGACCTGCCCGAGGCGACCGCCAACAGCGTGCAGATCGCGCGGCGCTGCAACCTGGTGCTGGAGCTGGGACAACCGCGCCTGCCGGATTACCCGGTGCCGGCCGGCATGAGCACCGAACAGTTCCTGCACCGCGAGGCGGTCAGCGGGCTCGCCGCGCGGCTTGCGGCCACGCACGGTGGCGTGGCGCCGGAGGGCTATCGGGAGCGACTGGACCTTGAGTTGAAGATCATCTGCCAGATGGGCTTCGCGGGCTACTTCCTGATCGTGGCCGACTTCATCCGCTGGGCGCGCGAAAACGCGGTGCCGGTGGGTCCGGGACGTGGTTCGGGCGCGGGCTCGGTGGTGGCCTACGCCTTGTGCATCACGGACCTTGATCCGCTCGAGCACGGTCTGCTGTTCGAGCGCTTCTTGAATCCCGAACGCGTCTCGATGCCGGACTTCGATGTCGATTTCTGCATGGACGGGCGCGACCGGGTCATCGACTATGTGGCGCAAAAGTATGGGCGCGACCGCGTCTCGCAGATCATCACCTACGGCACCATGGCGGCCAAGGCCGTGGTGCGCGACGTGGGCCGGGTACTGGGATTAAGCTATGGCTTCGTCGACCGCATCGCGAAGCTGGTTCCGTTTGAACTGGGCATCACCCTGGAGGATGCCCTCACCAAGGAGCCGGAACTGAAGCGCCTGTACGACACCGAGGATGAGATCCGCAATCTCATCGATCTGGCGCGGGCGCTTGAGGGCCTGACGCGCAACGCGGGCACACATGCCGGCGGGGTGGTGATCGCCCCCTCGGTGCTGACCGATTTCGCGCCGCTGTACTGTGAAGCCGGGTCCACCAGCGTCGTCACGCAGTTCGACAAGGATGACGTCGAAGCCGCGGGCCTGGTGAAGTTCGACTTCCTCGGGCTGCGCACGCTCACCATCATCGCCAGGACCCTCGCGATCATCAACCGCGCCCGCGCGGCCGACGCGCCACCGTTCACCCTGCAGCGCATGCCGGTGGGCGACGCGGCGACTTATGCGCTGTTGCGGTCGGGGCGTACCACGGCGGTGTTCCAGCTCGAATCGCGCGGCATGCGTGATCTGATCCGCAAGCTGAAGCCGGATTGCTTCGAGGATATCGTCGCGCTGGTGGCGCTGTTTCGCCCGGGCCCGCTGGAGTCGGGCATGGTGGATGACTTCATCAGCCGCAAGCGCGAACCGGCGGGCGGGGTGATCGACTACCTGCACCCCGACCTGAAGCCGGCGCTGGCCGAGACCTATGGCGTGATCCTGTACCAGGAACAGGTGATGAAGATCGCGCAGATCCTGGCCGGCTACACCCTCGGCGGCGCGGATCTGCTGCGCAAGGCCATGGGCAAGAAGAAACCCGAGGAGATGGCCAAGCAGCGCTCGATCTTCGTCAGCGGCGCGGTGGCCCGCGGCGTGCGCGAGCAGCAGGCTGCGCACATTTTCGATCTGATGGAGAAGTTCGCCGGCTACGGCTTCAACAAGTCGCACTCGGCGGCCTATGCGGTGCTCTCGTACCAGACCGCCTACCTGAAGACCCACCACACCGCGGCGTTCATGGCCGCCGTGCTTTCGGCCGACATGGATAACACCGACAAGGTGGTGACGCTGATCGATGAGTGCAAGCAGCTGGCGCTCGCCGTGCTGCCTCCGGACGTGAACGCCTCGCGCTACGAGTTCGCGGTGGCGGATGCGAAAACCATCCGCTATGGACTGGGCGCCGTGAAAGGCGTGGGGCAGGGTGCCGTGGAGGCGCTGATCGCCGAGCGCGAGGCCCGCGGCCCCTACCGCAGTCTTGGTGAACTGTGCCAGCGCACGGATCTGACCCGTATGAACCGGCGCACCCTTGAGGCACTGATACGCTCCGGAAGCCTGGACAGCCTCGGTGCCAACCGCGCGATGCTGTTGGACGGTCTGCCCGCGGCGATGCAGCTGGGCGACCAGAATGCGCGCGCGCATGAGGCGGGTCAGAACGACATGTTTGGGCTCAGCGCCGTGCCGGAGCCGGCCGCGCCGGCGCGCGCCGCGACCAGGACCGTCGCCGATTTCAGTGAGGCGGTGCGCCTGCAGGGGGAACGCGAGACCCTGGGGCTGTATCTGACCGGCCATCCCATCGATCGCTTCGAGGCGGACCTGCCGCGTTTGGCGGCGCAGCGCATCGGCGAGCTGATCAGCGAACGGCCGGTGAGCAGCGGTGAAGGCGAACGCGGCTTCAGTCGCGGGCGGCTGGTGACCGTCGCCGGCCTGATTGATGAGATCCGCAAGCGCGGGCAGCGCGTCAGCATCATCCTGGATGACCGCACCGGGCGCATCGAGGTCACGTTGTTCGAGGAGGTCTTCCAGCGCCACCGCGAGCTCATCGTCAAGGACGCCATCCTGCTGGTCGAGGGGCATTTTCGCTTCGATGAGTTCGGCGACGCATGGCGGATCGCAGCGCGCAAGCTCACCGACCTGAATGCGGTGCGCGAACAGCAGGCGCGGCGCCTGGTGCTCAAGCTCCCCGAGCGCTCCGATCGCAATGCGATGCTGACCCGCCTGGCCGAGGTTCTGACCCCCTGGCGCAACGGCCCCTGCCAGGTGACGGTCCAGTACTGGAGCGCCCAGGCCAGCGGGGCGCTGGACCTTGGACCGGAGTGGAATGTCCGTCCCGGGCGCGAGCTTCTGGAACACCTGGAGGAGCTGGTCGGGCGGGAGGGGATGCGGGTGCTGTACGGGCCCGCTGCAGCCCCCGGCGGGGCCTGACTTGCTATCATGTGACCCCATGGCGGAACGATCACATTCATGGCTGTAGCCTTCCTGGACTTCGAACAGCCCATCGCCGAGCTTGAAGCGAAGATCGAGGAGCTGCGGCACGTCACCTCGGAATCCGAGGTCAGTATCAAGGACGAGATTTCCCGGCTGCAGGCCAAGAGCCGGCAGCTGACGCGCAACATTTTCGCGAACCTCACTCCCTGGCAGATCACGCAGCTGGCGCGGCATCCGCAGCGTCCCTACCCGCTGGATTACACCGCGATGATCCTGAGCGAGTTCCACGAGCTGCACGGCGATCGCATGTACGCGGACGACATGGCCATCGTCGGGGGCCTGGGGCGCCTCGAAAACCGTGTGGTCATGGTCATCGGACACCAGAAGGGCCGTGACACCAAGGAGCGCGTGCGCCGCAACTACGGCATGCCGAAGCCCGAAGGGTATCGCAAGGCGCTGCGGCTGATGAAGATGGCGGAGCGCTTCGCACTGCCCATCATTACCTTCATCGACACCCAGGGCGCGTACCCCGGCGTGGGCGCCGAGGAGCGCGGCCAGAGCGACGCCATCGCGCGCAATCTGTTTGAAATGTCGGTGTTGCGCACGCCCATCGTCACGGTGGTGACGGGCGAGGGCGGCTCCGGCGGCGCCCTGGCGATCGGCGTCTGCGACCGCCTGATGATGCTTCAATACAGCACCTATTCAGTGATTTCCCCGGAAGGTTGTGCCTCCATTCTCTGGCGCAGCGCTGACAAGAAGGAGGCCGCCGCCGAGGCGCTCGGCATCACCGCCGCGCGCCTGAAGCAGTTGGGGCTGGTCGATGAACTGCTCGAAGAGCCCCTGGGCGGCGCGCATCGCGATCCGGTGGCGACGGCAGCGTCTCTGAAGGAAGCCGTGATCCGGCACCTGGATGAACTCGAACGGCTCAGCACCGACGAGCTGGTCGCCCGCCGCGCCGACAAGATCGCCGGTTTCGGTGAATTTTCCGAGGCCGGGGCGGCGTAATTGTGCCCGGCACGGGATCCGGGGCTTGATCCGGACCGGATTTACTCACGGCTGCTGGAGATTCATCCGCCAGCCGCCACGGCCCGCCTCTGCGTCGCCTTCAGTGGCGGCGCCGACTCCACGGCGCTACTGGGCCTGCTGGCGGCGCTGCCCGCGGTGAGGGGGCGCCTGCGGGCCCTTCACATCGATCACGGGCTGCACCCGCGCTCCGCATCCTGGGCGCG
>JBARBG010000064.1:0-6502 GCA_049792815.1 Steroidobacteraceae bacterium
TCAGGACCTCATTGTCGGTCGCCAATGCGGCGATGTAGAAGCCCAGGGCGAATATCAACCCGACCGAAGGGAACACGCTGACCAGGAGGTGAAAGTGCGACCAGGATTCTGGAATCAAATGCATCCACGTTTCCTCGCGTCATTCTTGGTGTGGCAGCAAGCTATTATGTGCCTTAAGTAACTGATTGGCCATACTTTATTTCCGATGCGACTCGGCCATGTCAGGAATGCGCAATCCAATTGTTTCGCGGGCTAAACTGCGGCTTGCGAGCCAATTACCAAAGAGAAGTCTATGCGTTTGTGGATTAGGACTGCGTTGATGCTCATCGGCACGGCTACCTTGAATGGCATCGGGCCTGCCACCGCACAATCGGACCCCAAAGCAGGCGCCACGATCAGCGATCCGGTAGGACCGATCCCTGATCCCAGTCATGTGCCGCTGGTGCTGCCGAAGGACATCAAGTGCAGGGGCGCCGAAGGCGCGCAACAGACTTGTGCCCTGTTCGGCGATCCTGAGAAGGCAGGCCTTTACGGTGTGATCATCAAATGGTGGCCGGGGCATTTCTCAAGACCTCACTTCCACGATCAGGACCGATACGCCTACGTGATATCGGGAACCTGGTGGGTTTCCACCAGCAATATCTATGATGAGCGCACCACGTATCCAGTACATGCCGGTTCAGTGTCGATCGACGTGAAGGACACGGTGCACTGGGACGGCGCGCGTGCCGGCGAGAAGGAGCCTGCGGTCCTCGAACTCGTTGGAATGGGTCCGGTTAAGACGATCCCGGTCGACGAGAATGGAAAACCCAAGTGAGGTTCGAGCATGAATCCAGACTTCCCGGAAGTTGGAGCCTTGGTTTCTGCGGGGCTGGCGGCGAAGGAAATCGATGCCATATCGGTTCCCGACCGGCATGGCGCCGAGGCCGGCACCCTTCATAACTGCTTGAACTGTGGGACGGCTGTGAGCTCCAGTTACTGCGGCAGCTGCGGCCAACCGGCGCACCTGCATCGTTCGCTGTGGCACCTGTGCGAGGAGTTCCTGCATGGAGTGCTGCATTTCGATACCAAAGGCGTTCGTACGGCGCCGTTGCTCATTTTCCGCCCCGGCCTGCTGACGCGTCGTTACATCGATGGGCAGCGCATGCGGTATGTCTCGCCGATGGCGCTGTTTCTGTTTTGCATCTTTCTCATGTACTTCGTGTTTTCGCTGGCCGCAGAGGGCGAGTCCCACAACGTCAAAGTCAAAGCCGAGGATGCCCGTGCCGCCAAGGCCGACTTGGCCAGGGCCCAGCAGGAGGCGGACGAGGACGTCGCCAAGGCCACCGCGAAGCTCGAGCAGCTCAGGAAGGCCGGCGCCGACCTGAGCGAGGCGCAACAGGAACTGGCCGAGGCCCAGTTCGCGAAGAAAATGGCGGCTGCCTCAGGCACCATCGCCAGTGCTGCGATCGACCTCGGCTCGCGGTCAGCGGCGGAGGCCCGGCCTGGGCAAGCGCAGCCGATCACAACTACGCCCGGCGACACCGCGGTGTCCGCCGATGCTGCTATTGGCAGTGGCACCTGGCAGGAGCGACTGGCGGCGAAGGCCAAGCCGCACGTCGGCGATCCTGGAACCAAAGGCAGGATTTACCGCGCGCTCGCCAACCCTGATCTCGCGCTCTACAAGCTCAAGAGCACCGCCTATAAATTCTCGTTCATGCTGATTCCGATTTCGCTGCCGTTCCTGTGGTTGATGTTTTTCTGGAAGCGCGGCGTAGCGATGTACGATCACGGGGTATTTTCGCTGTATTCCTTGTCGTTCATGTCACTGCTGTTCACCGTCGCTGCGCTCATGGCGATGATGGGCGTCAGCGGTGCCGTGATCGCGATGGGCATCATCTTTGTTCCGCCGGTGCACATGTTCGCGCAACTGCGCGGTACGTACGGGTTGGGACTGTTCGCCGCATCATGGCGCACGATCGCGCTACTGTGTATCTGCGGAACGGCGTTTGTATTGTTCTTGCTATTCGTGGCCGCGATGACTCTCCACTAGCGCCTTACCTTATGGACCTAAGGCATTTTCAGTTCCTCGAGCAAAGGGCCCAAATGGCGGGCGTAATGGCGCCAAGATTCAACTGAGCTTCGATAGATGGGCTGTCGCACCTGCACGGCGCTGGCCGTGGTAATGGCTTCGGAACTGCGGAAAAAAGACAGGGAACGCGGATCGAAGGAAAGATGGCAGCGCTGGAACACTTCCCTGATCACCCGTTCACTATCGTCAACCAGCTCCTCATAAGCGACATCGATGATGCGGCTCGGGAGCAGCTCATGCCAATGTTCCATCAACTTCTGGTAACCGCGGATATAGCGGCCAATCTCACGGAGGTCATAGGAAAAGGGGTACGCCTGGTTAAAGAGCGTCTTGTATATGGCGAATCCGGCGTCAGGGGGATCGCGGTGAACGTGAATGATCGCAGCGTTCGGCAATGCCGTGGCAATCAAACCCGCATACAGGAAATTGTCGGGTAACTTATCGATGAAGCGCGGATGCTTTCCGGTCCTATGACGCGTGCTCGCGAGATAAGCTTCGCCAAGTTGAAACGGATCGAGGCGCGCACTCGCCTCGATCAAGCCGGTGCGCTGTGACTGTTCCAGGCGTTGGACGAGCTGTCCAACGCAAATGCCAAAATTGTGCAGTTCGCCGGCAGCGAATACATCACGGTGCGCGCCAATCATGCGTTCAAGCAACGTGCTGCCCGCCCGCGGCAGCCCTATGATGAAGATGGGCTCGGCGTTTTGACAGCCAATCGGTTGCCCGTGCACCCATTCTTCATTGAAGACCTGGCGAATACGATTTAACTGCTCAAGGTCGGCCGCGACGGCATATTGCATATGCAGGCGTCGCAGCTTCGCTCCGGTGTCGTAGGAAGTGAAAGCCTCGTCATGGTCACCCAGGTCTTCTTGTTCCTTGCCCAATGCGTAATACAGCATCATCGCGCCTCGCCAATCGGACCCGACCCCACCGATTGCGGCTTTGAGTTCCGGAACGTGATTGCGATCGAGGGTCTGGCGACGAAGTTCGCTTCTGTTCCTGTAAGCTTCCCAATGGTCCGGGCGGCACCGAATAACGCTGTCGTACAGCTGTTCAGCGCCCGCCAGCTCGCCGAAGTTACGCAACGCCGTGGCGAGATTGAACTGCAGTTGTGGATCATCGGGACGCAGGTGTAGCGCTCGTTCCAAGGCGGCTTTCGCCAAATCGTGCTGGCCAAGACCGGCGGCCACCAGGCCGATGTGAGTCAAGGCGGTAAGATCCGTTGGACGAGTGCTCCAGAGGCTCTCGATCACCGATTTGGCTTCCGGAAAGTCGCGATTCATGAGCCTGCTGAACGCCAGCATGCCTTGCAGACCATGCGAAGCGGGAATCGCTGCCGTCGCTGACAGCGCGCTTTCGACCGCCTTGTGGAACACGCCGCGTGCGAGCCACCCCTCAATGAGAATGGTCCACGGAACCTCCTGAGTAGGATCCTGGGCAATGTCACGTGCCGCGACGCGCTGTGCTTCGGTGATTCGGGCCAGATCTGAAGTTCGCGGGGAGCCGTTCATCTCTATGCGAGATTGTAGACCCTGCCCCCACTATCAGGTGGGACAATCCCCGGATTGACGGACTTGCAAACTCGCCTCTATCCTGTGTGCCTCAGAATCGGCGACAGATCGAATCTTAGGGGGTATCGGATGAAAACAGGACTCATCGCGGCCGCATGCGGCTTTGTGGTGCTCGCCACGGCGGGCAGGGCGCAGGTTCCCGCCGACATCGCCGCGAAGGTGCGCGCCGCGGGCCAGGCCATGGATCCCACGGTCGGCCAGCTCTACGCGCCGATGTTTCCGAAGGAGGTCTGGGACGGCGTCAGCATCCAGCGGGATATCGCGTATGGCTCCGATCCCCTGCAGAAGCTCGACGTGTTCACGTCGGACGGGGCCAAGGGCAAGAAGCTTCCGGTACTGCTCTTCGTGCACGGCGGCGGCTTCACGCGGGGCGACAAGCACGGCGCGTTCTATCCCGACAACATCACCCTGTGGGCCGCCAAGAACGGCATGGTTGGAGTGAACATCAATTATCGCCTGGCGCCAAAGGACCCTTGGCCGGCGGGCGTCACCGATCTAGCCTCGGCAATCGCCTGGACCCATGCCAACATCGCGCGCTACGGCGGCGATCCCAACCGCATCGTGCTGTTCGGCCATTCGGCCGGCGCCAACCATGTCGCCGACTACGCCGCCCATCCCGAACTGCGAGGCGCGGAAGCGTCCGCGGTCAAAGGCGTGATCATGCTCTCGCCAGTGTATTCCACCGCTCCGGCCGGGCGCCCTAACGCCTACTATGGCCAGGACGCCGATCTCGGCTCTGCGCTGGGACAGATCACACGCCTGACCGCCAGTCCGTACCGGCTTTTTTACGGCTATGCGGAGTTCGATCCGCCACCGATGAAAGCGACGGCCGCCGCCCTGATTGAGGGCCTGTGCCGGACCAAGAGCCGCTGCCCCAATTCTGTGGAGCTGAAGGACTCCAACCACTTCACTGAGGGCATGGCGGTCGGTACGCCTGATCAGCAGCTGACCGGGCCCCTGCTGCATTGGATCAAGCGGCTGCCGGCGAAGGGCTAGGTCATTCGGTCTCGACTTGTGCAGTTGGGGCCCGGACCCATGTCTTGGCTGGGAAAAGACCTCGTGCGACTGCCAGACCCGCCAGCGCACCACTGAACTGCGCGGTTATGAAAGCCGCCACATCCTCAGGCCTTATGCCGGCGAAGGTATTCGTCAGTGAACGGGCTATGGTAATGGCCGGATTGGCGAACGACGTCGACGCGGTGAACCAATAGGCGGCCCCGATCCAAGCTGCCACCATCCACGGAGCATCCACGGAACGGTGGTGGCCAAGAATAATGAGGAGCAGTCCGAAGGTCGCCACGCCTTCGGCGAGCCACTGACCCGGTCCGGACCGAATGTGTGTGGAGGTCTGCCAGAGGGGCAGCTCGAACATCAGATGTGCGCTCAGCGCACCGATGCAGCAGCCGATGACCTGCACCAGCGTGTATGTGCCCGCATCCGGCCATTTCAGGCGCCCTCGGAGGGCTTCGACACAAGAGACCGCCGGATTGAAGTGGCCACCGCTCACCGGACCCAACAGAGCGATCAGAGCTGCCAGGACTGCCACTGTCGCCGCAGTATTCGCCAGAAGTGCAACGGCCGCATTACCGCCGCTTAGGCGCTCTGCCATGACCCCAGACCCGACAACGGTGGCACTCAGCAGGCAGGAGCCAAGACCTTCTGCGGCAAGTCTGCGCAGAAGTGGTTGGGCGTACGTACTCATTGAGACGTGCCAATGTCGCGAATCTTCTTGCCGAGCGCGAGCCGGCCCAGGGTCGCGACGGGCAGGGCAGTGAAGAGGCCGATTCTTCGCTCAAGCATGCGGAACGCCTCGCGAAATGCGTTCGCCTTTTCGACGTCGGTGCCAGCAACTTCGGCGGGGTCCGGCTGCCCCCAGTGAGCTGTCATCGGCTGACCCGGCCACACCGGGCACGCCTCGCCGGCGGCGTTGTCACATACTGTGAAGACGAAATCAAGCTGTGGTGCGCCCGGCTCGGCAAACTCATCCCAGGCCTTGCTGCGAAGACCCCCGGTTGGCAGCCCCATGCGCTCCAGGAGTGTCAGCGCCAGAGGATTTACCACTCCCTTCGGATGGCTGCCGGCGCTGAAGGCGCGAAGTCGTCCCTTCCCTCGATCGTTGAGGATGGCTTCCGCGAGAATGCTGCGGGCGGAGTTCCCGGTGCACAAGAAAAGGACGTTGTAGACACGCTCACTCATGTGACGCACCGACGGGAGTGGGAGACAGCACCTTTAGCATGCACACGGCAGAGGCCGGACACAGCGATTTGAACTCAGCGCTGAGTTTGACTTCATCCGGAGCATGCTCGCGCCCAATGACCTCAAAGCCATGGCGGCTGAAGAATGCCTCGGCGGTCTGCGTGAGAAGTACGAGGACATGCGTTGCGCGGGCACGCGCTTCACGTTCCAGCGTTGCGATGAGCCTCGCGCCCAGTCCTTGGCGGCGGTGCGAGGCTGCTACCACCAATGATCGAAGCAGGGCGGCCGGACCAAATGACTCAAGACCAATCGCTCCGACGATGTGGTCCTCATCCTCCGCGACCCAGAATCGCAGACCCGCGGCGGTATGAAGATCCTCGATAGGCAAGTGCGCTGCGGACAGGAGATCCCGTACCGGTTGGAAGTCCCCCACTGTCGACGCACGTACTGCAACCGTCCTAGCTCCGGTCATGCGCGCTGCCTCTTGGTCAGCAGGGCCTCGCTCACGGCCGGGGTACATTCCGGACCGCAGCCTTGGTCAGCGAGGTCGCAGCACCTGTCGGTGAGATACCCGATCAGCTGGTTCATGTGACTGAAGTTGGGACGGTAGTAGAGGAAGCGTCCATCACGGCGCACATCAATCAGCTTGGAGCGCTGCAGCTGC
>JBARBG010000065.1:0-16865 GCA_049792815.1 Steroidobacteraceae bacterium
CCGCGGCGCCTGGCCGGTCCCATGCTGCACGTGGAGTCCATCGAGGCGCGCAGCGCGCGGCATCATTGGAAGATCGATCCGCACCTGCACCAGGTGCTGCATCAGATGATCTTCGTGATGCGCGGCCGCGGCGTCGTGCAGGCCGAGAGTGCGCGCACCCAGTTCCGGCCGCCGGCGTTGATGCTCATGCCGGCCGGGTCCGTGCATGGCTTCGAGTTCGAACCCGGCACCACCGGCTACGTCGTCTCGCTATCACTTGAGCTGCAACACGAACTGGCGCGGCGCGAACCGGAGATCGGGGTGCTGTTCAATGGGCCCATGACCCTCGAGTTCGATGCGCAAGGATTGCGCGCCACCGACCTCGCACAGGCGTTTCGCATGCTGGCGCGTGAAGCTTCGCGCTCCACCGCCGGCCACGAACTGGCGCTGCAGGGATGGCTCGCAGTGCTGCTGGGCAATGTGCTGCGGCTGGCGCGCCAGCGGCCCACGGCGGATCCCATCAGCGGGCATCGCCGGGCGCTGGTGGCGCGTTTCAGCGAACGCGTCGAGCGGCGCTATCGCAGGGGCGAGCCACTCACCGACTATGTCGCTGCCCTCAATGTCTCCGAGTCGCAGCTGCGCAATGCCTGCATCGCGATGACCGGCCAGACACCGGTGCAGCTGCTGCATGCGCGCGTGCTGCTGGAGGCCAAGCGTCAACTGCTGTACACGGATGAACCGGTGAGCGCCATTGCCTATGCGCTGGGTTTCACCGATGCGGCCTACTTCACGCGTTTCTTCTCACGCCACGCGGGCCTGTCGCCGCGGGCCTTTCGGCTGCGCGGGCCGCATGCGACGCTGATTTTTCCGGGGCGCGGCGATGACTAGAGCAGCCCCACGGCCTGCACCTCCGCGAGTATCTGGCGCACCTGCTCCTCGGTCTGCGCCTCGCCATCGATCTGGATGGACAGTTCGTCGGGCTGCGGCATCTCCAGGTCCGCCAGTTGACTGTCGAGCAGTGAGGCGGGCATGAAGTGCCCGGTACGCCCCGCCAGTCGCGCCTGCAACGCCTCCCTGGTCAGAACCGGCAGCACGAATACCACCCGGGGGTCACCCACGCGTATCCGGTCACGGTAGCTGCGCTTAAGAGCCGAACAGGACACCACCACGCCGTGCGCATTCGTAGCGGCGATCGCCTGCGCGACGTGGTCGAGAAAGGGCCGTCGATCCTCATCATTCAGCGCCTGGCCCGCGGCCATCTTGGCAAGGTTCGCGGCCGGATGCAGGCTGTCGCCTTCCACGAAATGCCAGCCCAGGGCCTGTGCCAGAGCGTGAGCCAGCGTGGATTTGCCACTGCCGGTCACGCCCATCACGACCATGGCGCGGGTCATGTTGGGACCTACGAGTTTAGCGCAAGGTGCAACTTCACGAAGCGGGTGCGGTCACCGGCCAGTTCCAGCGCGGTGACCGCCTGTGCCAGCGGATAAGTGCCCGAAAGAATCGGGGACACATCGATCACGCCCGCCGTGATCAATCGCACCGCGAGTCCAAACTCATCATGCGCGCGGAACGCGCCAATCAGTTCGAGCTCGCGCGACTGCAGCACATTGACGGGCACCGGAACCATCGCGGCGGGCAGCATGCCCACCTGCACGATGCGTCCACCGCGCCGGATCACCCTGAAAATCGATTCCAGGGCGGCCGCCGAACCCGAGGCTTCAAAGGCGACATCGAAATAGCCGCCATCGCCGCTGAATGCGGCCAGGCCGTCGGGCTGGGTGGCCACGTTGACGGTGCTCGAAACGCCCATATGGCGGCGTGCAACCTCCAGCGGCCAGTCGGCGATATCGGTCGCCACCACCTCCGCGGCACCGGCATGGTGGGCGCAGCGCGCCGTGAGCAGACCGATGGGGCCCGAGCCGGTCACCAGGACGCGCCGGCCGGTCAGGGCGCCTGCGCGCGCTACGGCGTGCAAGCCCACGGACAGAGGCTCGGCGACGGAAAGCTTCAGCAGATCGGTGTCATCGGGCACCGGGATGACCTGGTCGCGGCGCAGTACCAGGTGCTGGGCAAAGCCTCCCTGCACGTGCGGGAAGCGTCCCGCGCTGCCGAGGAAGAACATGTTCGTGCACAGATTGCTGCGGCCGGCGCGACAGTAAGGGCAGCTCAGGCAGGGCCGACTGGGGTCCAGGGCGGCCTTCATTCCCGGCACCAGGCCCGTCGCCGCCGTGCCAATCTCGACAATGACTCCGGAAATTTCATGCCCCAGGGCCATGGGTTCGCGCACCTTGAAGTCCCCCACCGCGCCGCGATGAAAGTAGTGCAGGTCTGATCCGCAGATGCCGCCGAAGGCCACGGCGATGCGTACTTCATCCGCTGCGAGCGGGAGGTCGGCGACCGGCTCGATCCGCAAATCCTTCTTGCCGTGGCAGATCGCAGCGAGCATCAGTACTTCTCGGGTTGGAGCGTGCAAGTTATCATAGTATATGTCGCAACCACGCCCGGCGGCGCTGCAACTGTGTCCGTTCTCAACCTATCTCGAAACGGCCCTGGCGCAGCGCTTCGACGTGATCCGCTGGTTTACGCTCAGCGACACCGAACGCACACTCTGCCTTCATGAAGAAGCGCCGCGGGTGCGCGCCGTCATCACGGGCGGTCATGTTGGCTGCAGCAACACATTGATGGCCGCGCTGCCGGCGCTGGGCATCATCGCGATCAATGGTGTGGGCGTGGACAAGGTGGATCTGCCCTTCGCCCTCAGCCGCGGCGTTCGGGTGGGCACGACTCCAGGGGCCCTCACGGATGACGTGGCGGATCTGGCGGTGGGTCTGATCATCAGCCTGCTGCGCGCGATCCCGGCGGCCGACGCCTATGTTCGCGCCGGCGAGTGGCTCAAAGGGGATAAGGCGGTGGCCCGCAAGGTCACCGGGCGTCGCTTTGGAGTCGTGGGCCTGGGACATATCGGTGCGGCAGTGGCGGCGCGCCTCGCCCCTTTTGGCCCGGTGGCCTATACCGGTCCGCGACCCAAGAGCGTGCCTTTCGAGTACCACGCCGACCTGCTGGCGCTGGCGCGGGCCTGCAACGTCCTGATCCTCACCCTGCCGGCGAGCCCGGCGACACGGCATCTGGTGAATGACGCGGTGTTTGACGCCCTGGGCCCTGAGGGTTATCTCATCAATGTCGCGCGCGGCTCCCTGGTCGATGAGGTGGCGCTGATCGCGGCACTACGTGACGGGCGCCTGGCCGGCGCCGCGCTCGATGTCTTCGCAGACGAGCCGCGTGTGCCCGAAGCCCTGCGGCAATGCCCGAATGTGGTGCTGACGCCGCACATGGCGAGCGCGACGGTGGAGACGCGCTCCCGGATGGCCGATATCGTGTTGATGCATCTTGATACCTTTCTAAAGGAACAATGACCATGGCCAAGCCCTCTTTGCGCAAGGTTCTCCAGGAGGCCAAGGCCTGTGTGGTGGCGCCGTGCGTCTACGACTGTGCCTCGGCCCGTGCGGTGGAAATGGTGGGCTTCCCGGCGCTGATGCTCAGCGGCGGAGAAGTCTCCATCGCCATGAATGGTGTATTGGACTATGGCTTCACCAATCTCACCGATATCGAGTGGATCACCAGCCGCATCAGCCAGACCTCGCCACTGCCCCTGGCGGCCGACATCGAGAACGGCTTCGGCGGGCCGCTGGCGGTGTATCGCGCCTGCAAGCGCATGGTCCGTGCGGGTGCGACCGCGCTGCAGCTCGAGGATTCAAGTGACATGGAGGAGTCCACGAAGCTGCTGCCGCGCGAGCGCTACTATGAAAAGGTGAAGGCGGCGCTCGCGGCGCTGGAGGGCAGTGACTGCATTCTGATCGCGCGCACCAACGCCGATCCCAAAACCGAACTCGACGAGGGCATCGAGCGCTGTCGCGCTGCCATTGACCTTGGCGCGCAGATGACCACCGTGGTGAAGCTGTCGAATCTTGCCGATGCCCGCTATGTGGCCAGCAAGGTGCCCGGCTGGAAGATGTATCCGGATGTCGGGGGCCGCAACGGCGTGGCGGAAGTCACGGTCGAGGATATCTATCCGCTGGGCTTCAACTTCATGACCATGCACTACACGCTCAAGGCGGCGATGGATGGCATGCTGGAGCACGGCCGGAAGAACTTCGCGCAGCAGGGCAGTCTCTACACCTGCGACAAACAGGATGCGACGGGAATCTATGGCATGAGCGCCACGCCGTTGTTCGATCCCCGCGGTTACATGGAGCTGGAGGCGAAGTTCAGTGGTCGCAGGAAGGAATTCACGATTGTGGGCAATGAGGTCGAGGACTATCCGGAAGGGTTCGTGAAGACACCGATCACGGATCGCTTCTGAGTTCGCGCAGGGCCCTGAAGGGTCGCAGCGCCGTCAGTATCAGCGCCACCATGGCGGGGGCCGCCACGGCGACGACAATGGACAGTGAGTAGCGGACTTCGGCAGGGTTGCGAAACAAGTGATCGGTCATGAGGCCGATCACGATGGGACCCACCACCAGCCCGACCAGTGTCGTGAAGGTGACATAGATTGCGGTCACCTGCGCGCGTGCCCGGTTCGGAACGATGAGCTGAATGGCCGTGCCGGCGCACGAATAGGGCATGTTGCTGAAGAAGATGGCGGGCGCGAGCATCGCCAGCGCCGCCGGTGCATTCGGCATCAGCGGTGCCAGCGCACCGAACACCCCGCAGCCCACGTAGCCGTACGCGGCCACCCGCAACTGCGCATCGAGGCGGCCGCGATTGGCGAGCTGATCGCTCAGCCAGCCGGCGCAGAAAACCCCGCCGGTACCGCACACCAGCACGATCAGCCCGAAGGCGATGCCGATCTGCGCGGTATTCCAGCCATAGGAGCGGTGCAACAGCGCCGGCGTCCAGATGAAAAACGCATTGGACACGAGATTGACCATGGCAAAGCCTGCGAACATCGGTACCAGCGCCGCCGCGCGCGTGCGCAGCACCTGGGCGATGTGACGCAACGGCAGCGGTCCGGAGGCCCCCGGGCCACGTCGCACCGGCTCACGCTGCAGCATGAAGAACGGCACCAGCAGCAGCACCGGCGCACCCACGATGATGAAGGCCGCCTGCCAGGGCGCAAGGTGCGAGAGGGGCCCGCTGGCCAGAACCGTGGAGGTCGTCAGCCACTGCAGGAGGCTCCCGCCGCCCATGAAGGCGAGCGCCTGCCCCACCGGTGCGCTCATCAGAAAGCCGCTGACCGGTCGGCCCAGCCGCTGCGCCGGGAACAGGTCGCTCAACATGGACAGTGCGGCCGGCGTCAGGCTTGCTTCGCCCACCGCCACGCCGATACGGGTGAGGAACAGTTGCGTGAAACTGCGCGCCAGTCCCGAGGCCATGGCAAAGAAGCCGAACAGCGTGATGCCGGTGGCGATGATTACCCGGCGTGAATACCGGTCCGCCAGCCGTCCGATGGGGACGCAGGCCAGAACGTAGAAGATGCCGAAGGGAATGCTTTGCAGCATTCCGAAGTGGGTGTCATCCAGGGCGAAGGTCTGCTTCAGCGGCTCGACCATCAGATTGATGACGGTGCGATCGAACTGCGAACCCACCGACGCCAGCGCCAAGAGGGCGACCGCCATCCAGCCCGTCGCCGCGCTGGGCCAGGCGTCACGCTCGTTGTGCTCGCTCAACGCAAGGCCTTGTAGGCGAGGCGCTGGTCGCCGCGCACCGTGAGGTACAGCGTGCCGTTCACGGCCAGGGCGCCGCAGGCGTAGTTGACGGCGGCGGATCCGGCGCCTGAGACCAGCCGCTGGATGTCGCCGGTGCGCGGCTGCACCCGCGCCACCACCCAGGGCTGCGGACACTGGGCCCCCGTGCACGCCCTGATGGCGGCAACCGTGGTGCGCTGCCCGGCGACCAGCAGCGAGCCGTCCGCCAGACGATGGATATTGTCCGGCATGAAGTTAAGCGCAATGGCGCGGCGCGATCCGTCCTTGCGCGACAGTATCACCAGCTGGCGTGAGCTCCACGAACTGGCATAGATCCACTGGCCATCGGCGCTGGTCTCGATGCCGTTGCCGCCCGAGGTCGCGCTGTGGGGCACAGGTTCAAAGCCAGTGGCGGCGTGCCATTGCAGGATGCGGCCGGTGTTCTGGCCCGCGGCCATGCGGGTCCAGGCCTGCGCGTCGTTCGGGTCATAGAAACTGATGACCAGCAGGCCGCCATCGGGAAGGGTCGTGACCGCATTGGGCAGCGTGCCCGGCGGCAGGGGCGCGCAGCCGCTCCAGCGCAGCGTGGGCTCAGCGCCGCGGGCATCGATGGCGAAGAATTCGATGGCCATGCGATCGCCATGGTTGGCGGCATAAAGGGTATGCAGGCCCCGGGTGCCGGCCCGCAGGGCCAGCCCATCCAGCGACATGCGCGCGGGATCCGGCGGACCGCTGCACCCGGCCTGGCGAGCGCCGGGCGGGCGGTCCGCAGCGGTTGGAAACACAATGGAGGCGCTCTTGTGGACGGTATCGATCAGATACAAATGCGCGGGCTCGCCGACATTCATTCCGCTGGCAATCAGCCAGGGTGAGTGCGGGATGTGCACCAGGTCTTCGCTGGCCTTGGGTCCGCAGATGTAGTGCAGGCCCGCACTGGGCGCGCAGCCTGCGGCCGGGTCAGGCGCGCCTTCCGCGGTGGATCCCGCGAGACAGAGGATGCCGATCAGCGGCCAGCAGCTGGATAAACTACTGCGCACAGTGAGCCTCCGCGGAACTGAACTTCAGCCGCCACAGGTTGGGACGGACGCCCATACATTGCAAGACCTCCCCGGGATTGCTCATACTGCCGCCGCCAAAATTCGCCTGGTGTTTGGGGGAGAATGGTTCAGTGGGTGAGCGTTTCAGCGGCAAGAACGTGGTCGTCATCGGCGGCAACAGCGGCATTGGCTTGAGCGCCGCGCGCGCCTTCGCGCAGGAGGGTGCGCGGGTGGTCATCACCGGGCGCTCACCGCACACTCTGGAGAGCGCCGCCCAGCAGATCGGCCATGGCTGCGTGGCCATCCGTTCCGATGTCGGCGTGGTGAGCCAGATCGGCGAACTGTTCGCGCAGCTCAACACCTTGCTGGGCCACATCGATGTGCTGTTCGTCAATGCGGGCATCGGCGCCTTTCAGCCCATCGAAAAGGTCACCGAGGAGGACTGGGACAACATCCATGACATCAACCTCAAGGGCGTGTTCTTCAGCGTGCAGAAGGCGCTGCCGCTGCTGTCCAGGGGCTCCGCCATCGTCCTCACCGGCTCCATCGGCGCGCTCAAGGGGATTCCCACCGGCTCGGTGTATGCCGCCAGCAAGGCAGGCCTTCGCGCCCTCGGCCGTTGCTTCGCCGCGGAGCTTGTGGGCAAGGGCATCCGCGTCAATGTCGTGAGCCCCGGGCCCACCGAGACGCCCATCATCGGCCGCACGGCGGGCCTTCCGCCGCAGGCCATCCCGGCGCTTCGCGAGCAGATGATCAAGAACATTCCCATGCACCGCATGGGCACACCCGAAGAGGTCGCCGCCGCGGTGCTGTTCCTGGCCAGCGGCGAGGCCGGCTTCGTCACCGGCATCGATTTCCTCATTGACGGCGGCGCCGCCAGCTTTTAAAGGCCAACACCATGAACAGTGCGAACCAGCCCGGCATCGAAGACCGGGTCGCCATCCAGGATCTCATCGCCAAGTACTGCTGGGCGCTGGACACCGGGGATGTCGAATCCTTTGTCTCCTGCTTCACCCCCGATGCGGTACTCGTCGAGGAGGTGTTCGAGGACCCGGATGTCTGGAAGGGACATGACGGGCTGCGCGAGCTCATCGAGCATTACGCCAATTCGGCAGGATTTGCGGGCCGCCAGCACCATGTCACGCAGACCCAGGTCACAGGCGATACCGAGCGTTGTCAGGTGCGCTCCTTCGCCTTCGTGACCGAGTGTCGCGGCGAGCCCCCGTACAGCATCCGCTTCACCGGCTACTACGAGGATCAGGTGGTGAAAGTCGCCGGGGAATGGTTGTTCCGCGAACGCTTCATCCGCCTGTGGGATGGCCCGGTGCTGGCGCGTTTCCCGGGGCGCGGCGCGCGCATTGCGCGCAAGCGGCCCCCGGAACTGGTCATCAAGCGCAAGTCACAAGGTCGCTGATATGTCTGGGGATCCCAAACTCGAATTCGCCTTCGAAATCCGCCTGCGCTTCACCCGCGTGCAGATGATCCCGGACATGCCCAGCGGGGCCATGCGCGGTGCCGTATACGTCGACAGCGGCGAGATCCGTGGGCCACGCCTTAACGGCAAGGCGGTCCCGAACAGTGGCGGCGACTACGCCCTGTTTCGCCCCGACGACGTGGTGTCCTTCGACGCCCGCTACATGCTGGAGGCGGACGATGGCACGCTGATCCTGATGCGCAACCGCGGCCACCTCTGGGGACGCAACCCCGACACCATGCAGAAGCTGCGCGACATGGCGTTCAAAGGCGGTCCGATCGTGGATCCGTCGGAGTACTATCTGCGCTCCACACCGTCCTTTGAAGTGGCCGCCGGCAAACATGACTGGCTGATGCGCCACGTGTTCGTGGGCCTCGGCGAACGCAAGACGGATGGCAATTTCGTGCGTTATTTCGTGGTGACCTGACATTCCTGACGGAGACCAAGCTCATGACCGCTCCTTATCCGCAGACCATGGATTTCACGGGGCACAACCTGCCCTCCCGCATCGAGTGCGATATCTATGACCTGGTAGTCGAAGGCAACCTGCCGCCGGAGATCCGCGGCATCTGGTACCAGTCGGTGCCCGATCCTCAGTACCCGCCCAAGCTCGGCAAGGACACCTTCCTGAGCGGGGATGGCATGGTGCGCAGCTTCGCCTTCGACGGCGAAGGGCATGTTGATTTCAAGCAGCGCTACATACGCACCGAGCGCTGGCAGCTGGAGCACAAGGCGCGCAAGGCGCTGTTCGGCGCCTACCGCAATCCCTTCACGGATGACCCGAGTGTGCAGGGCAAGCGCCGCGGCGCCGCGAACACCACGCCGTTCTTCCATGGCGGCCGGCTGCTGTCGTTCAAGGAGGATTCACCACCCTGGGAACTGCATCCGGTGACCCTCGAGACCGTTGGCGAGTGGACCTTCGGCGGCAAGCTGCGCAGTCAGACGGTGACGGCCCACCCGCGCCTGGATCCGGGTACCGGCGAGATGCATTACTTCGGCTATGAGGCCACGGGCCTGGCAACGACCGATGTCTCCTACTTCGTGGCCAACGCCAAAGGTGAACTGATCAAGGAGGAGATGTTCAAGGTTCCCTACTGCGCGCTCATGCATGATTTCATCGTGACCAAGCAGCACGTGCTGTTCCCGGGTTTCCCGATCGTCGCCGACATCGAGCGCATGAAGGCCGGCGGGGATCATTGGGGTTGGGATGCCACCAAGGAGTCCTTCGTCGGGGTGATGCCGCGCAACGGCTCGGTCAAGGACATGCGCTGGTTCCGCGGCCGTGCCTGCTCGGTGTTCCACTTCATCAACGGCTACAGCGAGGGCAGCAAGGTCCACATGGACATGTGCGTGAGCGATCTGCCGGCCTTCGAATTCATGCGCGAGGCCGGCGGGCTGCACGTGCCGCAGCAGAACATCGGCGGTGGCCTGTTCCGCTGGACCTTCGACCTGTCGAGCGACAAGGACACACCCACGGAGACCCCGCTCGGGCCGCCGTCGGACTTTCCGCGCCTGGCTGACAAGGACCTGATGGTGGACTACAACGTCGCCTACATGGGCATGCTCGATTTCCGCTTCGGTCCGCCCATCATTTCAGGCCCTGTGGGCGCGGGCTTCAACACCCTGGGGCGCATCGAGACCAAGACGGGGCGCCTGACGACCTACTTCCCCGGCCCCAACCGCACCATGCAGGAACATGTGCATGTGGCCTCGGCCAAGCGCGGCCATGAGGGCTATCTGATGCACATCATCGACCGCCATGATGAAAATCAGGCCGAGGTGCACGTGCTGGAAGCCGAACACATCGACAAGGGTCCGATCGCCACCATCAAGATCCCGCTGCGGCTGCGTTCGGGGGTGCACGGCAACTGGGCTCCCGCCGAAGCGCTCGCGAAACGGGTTCACGCATGAGCCTTGCGATCACGGGCGCATCGGGCGCGTTCGGTCGCATGGCGGCCGAGCGGGTGCTGACGAAAGTCGCGCCCGCGCAGCTGATACTGGTGACCCGCAATCCGGCTGGGCTCGCCGAGTTTGCCGCGCGCGGCGCGCAGGTGCGCTTTGGCGACTTTGACAAGCCCGAGACGCTTCGCGAAGCGTTCAAGGGGGCCGACAAGCTGCTGCTCATCAGCACCCTTGATGTGGGCGAGCGGCGCCGGCGCCAGCACAAGATCGCCATCGAGGGCGCCATGGCGGCCAACGTGCGCCACGTCATCTATACGTCAAGCGTCGGCATACACCCGCGCAGCCCGGCATTCGTGATCGAGGATCACCTGTTCACCGAAGAAGCGCTGCGCCACAGTGGCCTGCAGTTCACCTTCATGCGCGATGCGCAGTACGCCGAAGTCATCACCACCATGATTGCGCCACCGGCGGTGGCCAGCGGCGAATGGTTCTCCAGCGCCGCGGACGGCTGCATGGCCTTCGTGTCCAAGCAGGACTGTGTGGAATCGGCGGTGGCGGTGCTCACCAGCCCCGGGCATGAGGGCGCGGTCTATGAAATCACCGGTCCGGAACTGCTGACCTTCGGCGACTGTGCACGCATCGCCGCGGAGGTCACCGGCAAGCCGATCAAATTCGTGAACGTGTCGCATGAGGTGATGCAGGCGCGCTTCGATGCGGCCGGTGTGCCGCGGCGCCATGTCGAGGGCACCGTGCACCAGGCGGCCGGCGCCTGGGGCAGTGAAGAGATGATGTCCTATGAGCGCGGCATCCGTGAGGGCTACTTCGCCGTGGCCTCGCACCATGTGAAGCTGCTGACCGGTCATCCGGCACGGTCCTTGCGCGAGGTCTTCGAGGCCACCCGCAGCGCTCTTCGGGCGTGATCGACATGACCAAAAACTCCGCGATGTCCCGGACCGAACACGAGCAGCGCAACCTCGACCATGTGCTGGGCCTGTTCCGCAACGTCCTGGTGCCGCTGGATGCCGATCAGGTCGATCGGTATATCGCTGCCGACTACATCCAGCACAGTCCGATGGCCGCTCCGGGACGCGAGAGCCTCAAGGCCTTCCTCAAGACGGTGCGCGCCGCCAGTCCCCATGCCAGCCAGAGGCTGCTGCGCGCCTTCGTCGATGGCGATCATGTGATCATCCACTATCACGTCAAACGCGACCCCGAAGATCGCGGCTTCGTGGTGATGGACATCTTCCGTCTCACCAACGGCATGGTGGTGGAACATTGGGATTGTGTGCAGGACGTGCCGGCCCACTCACCCAACCCCATTTCAATGTTTTAGGAGAGTTGCCCATGCTTCAGACCATGCTGTGGACCGCGCTGGTGATATTGCTCGCGCTCATCGAGTACATGGTGTTTGGTTTCCTGGTGGGCGGCGCCCGTGCCCGTTACAAGATCGCGGCGCCGGCCACGAGCGGACATCCTGAATTCGAGCGGACTTTTCGCGTTCACTACAACACGCTGGAGATGCTGGTGGTGTTCGTCCCCGCGATCTGGCTGTTCGGCATGTACCTGAATCCGCGCTGGAGCGCCATTATCGGCGTGGTATTCGTGGTGGGTCGGGCGCTCTATGCCATTGGCTACATCCGTGCGCCGGAAAAGCGTGAGGTCGGCGCGATGCTCTCGTTCGCCTCGCTGGCCGTCCTGCTGGGCGGTGCCGTCTTCGGTGTCGTGCGCGCGCTGTGGCTAGTCGCGGTTTGAGTTCGGGCGCCACACCGCGCACCGGTGGGGAGGCGCTGGTTGATGCGCTGATCGCCCACCAGATCGACACGGTGTTTGGTCTGCCCGGTGCCCAGACCTATGGACTGTTCGATGCCCTGCACCGTGCGCAGCCGCAGGTCCGTACCATCGGTGCGCGTCATGAGCAGGCCTGCAGCTACATGGCCTTCGGCTACGCGCGCTCGACGGGCCGCCCGGCGGTGTGCACGGTCGTGCCCGGACCCGGCATTCTCAACGCGGGCGCCGGATTGCTCACGGCCTGGGGCGCGAACCAGCCGGTGCTGTGCCTGACCGGCCAGGTGCCCAAGTCCTTCCTGGATCAGGGCCGGGGTCACCTGCACGAAATGGCCGATCAGCTGGGCACCGTGGCGGGGTTCAGCAAGTGGGTGGCACGCGTCGAGCATCCCTCACTGGCGCCGGGCCTGGTCGCCGAGGCGTTCCGGCAGATGCGCCAGGGGCGCCCCGGGCCGGCGGTACTGGAAATGCCCTGGGATGTGTTCACCGAGCGGGCGGCCGTGACCCCTGTCGCGCCCTATGCGGGGCCGCTGGTGCCGCCCGCGGATACCGAGGTCGCAGAGCGCGCCGCGCGGCTGATCGCAGCCAGCCGCTTGCCCATGATTTTCGTCGGCGGTGGGGCCCAGGGGGCGGGGGATTCGATTCTCGAGCTGGCCGAAATGCTCGATGCCCCCGTGGTGGGTTTTCGCAGTGGCCGCGGCATTGTCAGCGATGCGCATGAACTGGGCCTGAACATCGCGGCCGCCTGGCGCCTGTGGCCCAAGACTGACTTGGTGATCGGCATCGGCACGCGCCTGGAGGTGCCGGGGTGGCGCTGGCCGTGGCAGCCGCCCGGCCAGAAAAGTATCCGCCTGGATGTGGATCCGGTGGAAATGCGCCGTGCGCCACCGGATCTTGCGCTGGTTGCCGATGCGCAGGAGGGCACGCAGGCCGTACTCGCGGCGCTGCGCAAGCTCACCGTGCAGCGCGGTGCCCGGCGCGAGGCCATCCGCGCCGCCAAGTTGGCGGCCGAGGCGGACATCCAATCGGTACAGCCGCAGGTGAGTTACCTGCGCGCCATTCGCGATGTTCTGCCCGAGAGCGGCCTGGTCACGGATGAGATTTCGCAAATGGGATTCACCGCCTGGTATGCCTATCCGGTGTACCGGCCGCGTACCTTCATCTCATCCGGCTACCAGGGAACGCTGGGCTCGGGTTTCCCGACCGCGCTGGGCGTGAAGGTCGCTCACCCCGACCAACCCGTGGTGGCGATCTGCGGCGATGGCGGATTCATGTTCGCGGTGCAGGAACTGGCGACTGCGGTTCAATACGGCATCAGCGTGGTGACGCTGGTGTTCAACAACTGCGCCTACGGCAACGTGCGCCGCGACCAGCTCGAGCGTTTCGGCGGCCGGGTGCTGGGCTGCGACTTGCACAATCCGGACTTCCTGAAACTTGCCGACGCCTTTGGCGTGCAGGCTGCGCGGGTCGCCTCTGCCGATGCGTTGCGCGCCACGCTCGGCCGCGCACTGGAATCGGGCGCGCCCTGGTTGATCGAAGTGGCGGTGCCGCGCGACTCTGAAAGCGATCCCTGGCGCTTCCTGCAGCCACCGATTCCCGCCGATGCCTGAAACGCGCGCCACGGTCGTGCTGGTACACGGCGCGTGGCATGGAAGCTGGTGCTGGGAGCTGCTCAAGCCGCACCAGCTGGCCGGGTCGCTCGCGGTGCAGACACTCGAGCTGCCCAGTGCCACCAGCGCCGTACCGGTGGGTCTGGCCGAGGATGCCCGTCATCTGAATGCGCAACTGGCCACGGTGGCGGGCCCCATCATTCTGTGCGGGCATTCCTACGGCGGCATGGTCATCTCGGCAGCCGACACCGGCTGCGCCGATGTCCGTCACCTGGTCTACGTGTGTGCGTACCTGACCGAAGCGGGCGAGTCCGTTGAATCCTCGCTGCGCAGCGCCGGGGAGCGCCGACCCGGCCACTGGATCCGGCGCCTGCCGGATGGGGCGACCTGCGTGGATGGCGCGCGTGCCGCCGCGCTTTTCTATAACGATCTTGCGGAGCCGACCCGGACCTGGGCACTGCCGAAGTTGCGCCCGCATTGGGGGCGGTGTTTCGCAGATTGTGCCGGGTCGCCGGCCTGGCGCCGGCATCCGAGTACCTACGTGGTCTGTGACCAGGACCAGGCGCTCGCGCCGCGCATCCAACGCGAAATCTACGGTGTGCGCGCGCAAGCGTGCGTCACCCTGGCGAGTGGTCATTCGCCCTTCCTGTCGCAGCCGCAACAGCTGGCGCAGGTGCTGCTCTCAATCTGACATAATGGCGCTGGCCCGCGACCCGGCGGGGAGTTCGGCCGCGTGCTTCCGTTATACTGAACGGCCCGGCTGAATTTAAGCAGCACGGGCGAAAGTGGCGGAACTGGTAGACGCGCTGGATTTAGGTTCCAGTGGGGTAACCCGTGAGGGTTCGAGTCCCTCCTTTCGCACCAGGCCGGTGTTGAGTTTCACAACAGGATTTTAGTGGTATGCAGGTATCCCTGACCGCAACTGGTGGGCTTGAGCGCCGCCTGGAAGTTGCCGTTCCCGCCCAGGCGGTGACGAGCGAAATCGAAAACCGGCTGAAGCAACTGGCCCGGACGTCCCGCTTGAAGGGCTTCCGCCCCGGCAAGGCGCCCCTGCAGGTCGTGCGCAAGCAGTTCGGTGAGCAGGTGCGTGCCGAGGTCGTCAACGACCTGATGCGCAAGTCATTCGCGGAGGCTGTTTCCAAGGAACAGCTCACGCCCGCCGCCGGCCCGCGCATCGAACCCATCGCCCTGGATCCGGGATCGGATCTGAAGTACGCGGCGGTGTTCGAGGTGATGCCCGAAGTGAAGGTGGCGCCCTTTGCCGCCATCCAGGTGCAGCGCGCCGCGGCCACGGTCACCGATGCCGATGTCGATGCCATGCTGGAGTCCATGCGCCGCCAGCGCCCGGACTTCAACGCGGTGACCCGGCCGGCCAGGCTCACCGATCGCGTCACCGTGGATTACGACGGGACGGTGTCCGGAGAAGCCTTCGAGGGTGGCGAGGGGCGTGATGTGCCTTTCGTGGTCGGGTCCGGCCAGGTGCTGCCCGAGTTTGATGCGGCCGCCACGGGCGCCAGCGTGGGGGACACCCACCAGGTCAGCATCAGCTATCCGCCGAACCACGGCTCGAAGGTTCTGGCGGGCAAAACAGCTCAGTTCACGCTAAAGCTCAAGAAGATCGAAGAGCAGGTCCTGCCGCCGGTCGATGAGGCGTTCTGTCGCGCCTATGGCGTGGAAGAGGGCGGCATCGAGGCCCTGCGCACCGAAGTTCGCGCCAGCATGGAGCGCGAGCTGGCCTCGGTGGTGCGCGGCCGGGTGCGCGGGCAGGTCATGGAGGCGCTGTACCGCAACAACCCCCTGGAAGTGCCCAGGGCGCTGCTAGAGGATGCCATCCAGCAGCTGCAGCGGGAGGCCGCCCGTCGGGCCGGCGCCCGTGAGGCCAGCCAGCTGCCACCACGCGAGCAGTTCCTGGAGGCCGCGCGCCAGCGCGTGGCCCTGGGGATGCTCATGAGCGAGATCGTGCGCAGCCTGTCACTGACTCTTGACCGTGGCCGGGTGCAGCAGCGCCTGGATGACCTGGTCGCCTCATTACCTAATCCTGAAGAAACGCGCCGCTCGTACCTGTCAAATGCCGAGGCGATGCGCCAGATCGAGTCGGCGGTCCTTGAAGATCAGGCAATCGATGCCATAGTGGAGCAAGCCCGTGTCACCGACCAGCCGTCCACGTTCCGGGAGCTGACCGGATTTGGACACAATGAAGCCACCGCCGGGAGTTCTACGCCATGAATGAACGCGCCCTGAACCTGGTACCGATGGTCGTCGAGCAGACTGCTCGCGGCGAACGGGCGTACGACATTTATTCCCGCCTGCTCAAGGACCGGCTGATTTTCGTGGTCGGACCGATCGATGACTACATGGCCAACGTCGTGGTCGCCCAGCTGCTGTTCCTGGAGTCGGAGAATCCGGAAAAAGAGATCAACCTGTACGTCAACTCGCCCGGCGGCGTCGTGACGGCGGGTCTTGCGATTTATGACACCATGCAGTTCATCAAGCCGGCTGTCAGCACCATCTGCACCGGACAGGCCGCCAGCATGGGCGCGGTACTGCTCGCCGCCGGCGCCCATGGCAAGCGCTACTGCCTGCCGCATGCGCGGGTGATGATTCACCAGCCCCTGGGCGGCGTGCAGGGCCAGGCCAGCGACATGGAAATCCATGTGCGGGAGACCCTGGGGGTCCGCGACCGGTTAAACAAGATTCTGGCCAAGCACACCGGCCAGACGGTGGAGAAGATCAAGCTGGACACCGATCGGGACAACTTTCTCTCCGCCACTGACGCGGTGGAGTACGGCCTCATCGACAAGGTGCTGGAGAAGCGCGGTGATCCGCCGCCGCCCAGTTCCAGTGCGGAAAAGTGATTTTCAGCACCCATTTCGGCACCCATACTGAGATCGGCAGCACAACGCGGCTTAGGTCTATTGCCACTGCTTTGCCTGTGGCCTCAGGCGCATGCTATAAGGAAATTGCCCCTGTCTTTGGGGGTTCCGCCTGCGGCGCAGGGGCAGCATGAGGGCTAGATGACTGAAGACTCCCGCAACCGTCACGACGACGGCAAACTGTTGTACTGCTCGTTCTGCGGGAAGAGCCAGCACGAGGTGCGCAAGCTCATTGCCGGGCCCTCGGTGTTCGTCTGCGACGAATGCGTTGAGCTGTGCAATGACATCATCCGCGAGGAGCTCGAGGACCGCGCCGAGCGCGCCCGCGACAAGCTTCCCAAGCCGCATGAAATCAAGAAGGTCCTTGACGAGTACGTCATTGGCCAGGACCGCGCCAAGAAGGTGCTGTCCGTGTCGGTGTACAACCACTACAAGCGTCTGCAGAGCCGCACCGGCACCGTGCGCAAGGACGATGTCGAGATCACCAAGAGCAACATCCTGCTGATCGGTCCCACCGGCTG
>JBARBG010000066.1:0-24885 GCA_049792815.1 Steroidobacteraceae bacterium
CTCGACCACGCCGATGGTGTCGCCCATCTGATTTGCGAAGGTGAGGCCGCCGGGATGCAGCACCATCCCGCCCGTGGCCCCCAGGGACTCCTGCGAGAATCCGCTGCCCTCGCTCATGCTGGCGGAAACGCTGGCATCCGCACCCGTGTACTGCGCACCCGCAGAATAGGTCTTGCCCTGGGAGGACTGCATCATGGAGGCGGTGTAGCCCAACTGATTGTTTTCCCCCAACGCTCCATTGATGGTTTCCTGGGCGCCACGCGTGCGCTGGTTGCCGGTGGTGTCCTGATCGAAGCTCGTCGTAACGAGTGGTGCGTGGGCCGTTCGCCCCAACGGCACCGAGAAATTCGCCTGCACGCGGGTATCGGGCAATCCCGTCAGGACGTTCTTCTGCCGTGCCGCCGAGAGGCTGTAGCTCAGGTTCATGGGCCCGAGCCGCACGTGATTGGTGTAGCCAGTCTGGAACTCGGTGGAGGTGCCCACGGAGTTCCAGTAGTTGAGTACCGAAGCGGTGAGATAGAAATCACCCCAACGCCCGGGCAAGGTCTGATTGACGTTTATCTGCCATTGGCTGCGCGCCCGCTCAACGGTGTCGGGGCTGGAGCCGCCCAGCGCCGCCTCCTGCGCCGATTGTGCATCACTGAAGGAATAGTAGCCGCTGGACGAGTACCGGTATGTCGAGACCACGAGGCTGGTCTGGGATTCGTGCAGCAGCTTGCTGTAACTGAAGCGCACGCTCTGTCCGCGTGAGGAGTCGGTATCCGTGAGCAGTGCTTCGGCTTCGGTTACATCGACCGCCAGCGCTCCATATGGCGTGTTGAGCGCCAGGCCGAGCAACCCGGCACGGTAATGCTGCGCACCCACGGCGCCTGTGTAGGCGGTGAGAATGTTGCTGAAGCCGTGCTGCAGGGTCCCCTGAACGAAGCGCTCATTGCCGCGGATGGAGGGCTGCTCGACTTCGCCCGCGGTCAGGGCGTAGCGCCACACACCGGGGCGCAGCAACTGCACCAGCGAAGCGTACGGGACCGTGAAAGTGTTCTGGCTGCCGTCGGCCTCATAGACGGTGACATGCAGGTCACCCCCGTAGCCCGTGGCGTACAGGTCATTGATCTCGAAGGGCCCGGGGGACACCGTCGTTTCCAGGATGGTGTTGCCGTTCTGGGTGATGACCACACGCGCGTTGGTCTGTGCCAGGCCGTGCACCACCGGCGCGTAGAACAACTGCGAATCCGGCAGCATCTGATCATCGCTGGCGAGGGACACCCCGCGAAATCCGAAGCTGTCGAAGACGGCGCCATCGGTGAAACTGTCGCCTATGGTCAGGTCGCTGCGGATCACAGGAATATCGTGCGTGAGATAGGTGGCGACATTCTGATAGCTCGTGCGCTCATCTGAGCCGGCATCGAGGGAGGATCGCTGGCGCAGGTGCCAGCTGCCGAGGTTGGCGCCCAGCGTCAAATCCAGATGGCCGTCGGTGGTGGTCACATCCGCCTCTGCTTCCCGATAGGCATTGAGGTTGTAGCCCAAGGTGGCCGAGGGAACCCCACTGTCCCAGAACTCCGGGGCGACGTAGCCGCGGGGCGTGTGCCGTATCACCGCCTGCGGAACCGTGATGTCGAGCCGCAGCTGCGACAGGTCGAAGGCCACGGTGGCTTCGGAGATGATCGCCTTCAGATCCACGCAGCTGTCGGCCTGGGTCTTGCGCAGCTGCGCCTGCGCGGCGGCCGACAGCTTCTCGAAGTCGAGCCCGATCCGGTCAATGAGTGCGCGATCGATGCACGGCAGCGCCATGTCGCTGTCGGGCTGGGCGATGAAGCGCACCGAAGCGCGGCCCAGCCACTTTTCGTTGACCTGCAGGTCCACCGTGTAGTCCCCGGGAAGCACCGGATTGCCACGCGAGAAGCGCGACACGTCGACCTTGCTGCCGCCCTGCAGGAACGCGGGATTGAATTCGATGTCCGCGGCCGCAGGATCCGCCGCCAAAGAGATTGTCGGGAACAAGGTCAGCAGCGCGATCATCCCGCGCTGCGTGGCTGGGCTCAGCAGGTTATGCAATATCGGTCGGGAACTCCCGTCGCACCCGGACATGGGACACCATGCCGATCAGGGCGCCGCCGACGCGGAAGCAGTGCCGTTTACATTGCCGCCGAAATCATTGACGAACCAGTATTGGACGGCAATAGCGCTGCTGGGTGCGGTGGGCCGATCGGAGACCTCGAAACTGCGGCTGGCGAAGGGGTCCACCATGTCCGCCTTGATGCTGAGCGGATGGCCGTCCACCGTGGCGATGAGCTGGGTCAGGGAGACGTGATAGCCAGTGGGGTTGCTGGCTTGGATCCCGGTGAGCTTGCCGTCCTTCGACAGAAACTTCCAGGTCAGCCGCGCTGGCGCATCTGCGGCCGAACCGGCAATCCCGGCGGGCCGGAAGAACACTTTCATGCGGTGTTTGAATGCCAGGTCAAGCTGGTTGGGAGCCTCCGCGGTCGCCACGCCGCGCGGCGGTATATCCAGGACGTTGAGCCAGAACAGCGATTCGCGATTCTGGGGCAGCGGATCATGGGTGTAGACCAGCCGCAGGCTTTGAACCTTGGAGGGATCGAGCCTGAACAGCGGCGGGGTCAGGACGAACGGAACTTTCGCATCGCCTGGCTTTGAGCGGGCATCCCCGGTATCCAGCCACGCCTGGACCAGTGATGGAGTCGCTCCGGAGTTCTGCAGGCTGATGGTCACCTCGCGCTTGGCCGCCGGATACACCACGCGGGTGCCATTGACGACGACGGCAGCGGCAGCCTGGTTGACCGCGGCGACCGAGGTTATGGCAAGTATCGCCGCGAAGATCACCTGACTGCACACTCGCAACATGACTCGACTCTTCCCCTAACAGATCTTTGTTTTCAGACGGCAAAGGGTGTGCCGCTGCCGCGGCCGCACCCCATGCGCGCTTCTTCGTTCTCACTCACACTCCAGTCATCTGACTGTGTCGACATCGCTTACTGGTAAGTGATGGAGTAGGTGACTGAGGTGCTGACGGTGCCCGCCGTGGCTAGGGCACCCGCATTGGGCCCGCCGGGGCCGTTCGTGCTCTTCGCGGTCGAATATCCCGCGTAGTACCACTGCGTGCTGGTTGAGCCAACGGGCAAAGTCGCAGGCAGATTGGTGTTCGTGCCGGGCACGATCTGCGTGCCTACCACTGAAGCCGCGGAAGCGTTGTAAAGCATCACTTCGACGTTGCTGGTGCCGCCGTTGATCAGACCGCCGCTGGTCACGTCGACATTCGGGCCGGCCTCGAAGTAGACCTGCACGGTCGTCGGCACGGCGCCGCCCACGTCCGCATTCGTCGCGACGCAGTTGCTGATCTTGATGTTGAAAAAGGTTCCAGCCGCCGAGGTCTTCGACGCCGTCGCGTTGGTCAGAGCCGACACACTGACGATGGGCAACGTCACAGCGCCGTCGGCGGTGCCACTGCCGTTGACGTTGATGGTGCAGGTGTTGGCCGTCACCGCACCCGTAAAGGTGATGGTTCCGTCCGACGCCTGGCTCGACAGCGGCAGCGCCATCGCTGTGCTGATGCCGGCGACTAACATTGCTCGCTTGATCAAAATGTTCACGTCCTCTCCTCCAAGTTGAAACTCGTGTGCACTAGCCTGCGGTGTGACCCGTAGACGCTGTATCGACTGACTCACGATTTACTTAAGATCGAATTGACCGCCTGCCAATTTGTGAGTCAGGTCTCAATGTTTGAATGACTGGCGCGCTGCAGCAGCCCGGAAATTCGTGGATTTCACGCACCCGGAATCGAGGTCGGTTCTGTGACCAGCGTCCTGTGGCGCCGTGCCGTTAGCCGATACAACATCTTGGGCCTCGTCATCGCCCACCGTTTCGCCCGGGCAAGTTCCGACATCCAATGCAGTATCCCGTCATGCCGCGCGGTGCGGACGAGCAGCCGGAAATCGACCGCCTGCGTGGCGTCGTTGCGCGCCTGGAATACGCGGCCAGCCACGACCAGTTGACTGGGTTGCCCAACCGCGAGGTGCTGCTCGAGCGGCTGAACCGCGAGCTCACCCGATCTGCCACCGACGCTGAGCGCATTGCGATCCTGTTTGTCGATCTCGACAATTTCAAATTGGTCAACGACTCACTCGGTCACAGCAGCGGCGATGAAGTGCTGCGCGAGATGGCCAAGCGTGTGGTTGGCTGCCTTGGAACGCAGGACACGGCGAGTCGCTTTGGCGGCGATGAGTTGGTGATCCTGCATCCGCGCGCCAGGGTGGGTTCGGAGGTCGCTCTGGGAGCGCAGATACTCGCCACCGTCGCCAAGCCGATTGTCATCTGCGGCAAGGAAGTGGTGGTCTCGGCCAGCATCGGCGTGGCACTGTGCGCTCCTGGCGAAAAGGGTGCCGAGCAGCTGCTGCGCGAGGCTGACACTGCACTTTACGCGGCGAAGGGCCGCGGCCGGGCACGGCTGCAACAGTTCAACGACGAGTTGTATGCACAGGCCGAAAGGCGCGTCCAGGTCGAGTCGGACCTGCGCTTGGCGCTGCGCACTTCGCAACTTTTTGTCGCATACCAGCCGCAGGTCAGTCTCAACAGCGGGCGCATCGTAGGGCTCGAGGCCCTGGTGCGCTGGCGCCATCCCACCTGGGGCATGGTCCCGCCTGATGACTTCATTCCGGTGGCTGAGGAATGCGGACTCATCGTGGACCTCGGGCGACAGGTGCTGCGCGAGTCCTGCCGCCAGTTGGCGCAATGGGCACGTCTGGTACCAGGCCGGCCACTGGCCATGGCAGTGAATGTCTCGCCGCGCGAAGTGGAGGCGCCGGGCTTCATCGAGGGGCTTGCACGAATCCTCGCCGACACCGAAATCGAGCCCACGGCGCTGTGCCTGGAGATCACCGAAAAGGCGGTGACTGGCGCGACCGCCGATACGGTCAGGGTGCTCGACCAGGTCAGGCAAATGGGGGTCTATATTGCGATCGATGATTTCGGCACTCAGCACTCCTCGCTGACCCGGCTGCGCGACCTGCCGGCTGAGGTGCTGAAGATCGACCGGGATTTCATCGATGGCCTCAGCACCGAGCCTGGTGACACCGCCATCGTTTCCTCAATCCTCAGTCTTGCCTACGCCATGGGCAAACACCCGATTGCCGAGGGCGTCGAAAAGCGCGAGCAGGCAGTGGCCTTGCTGCGCATGGGCTGCAACGTGGCCCAGGGTTACCTGTTCTCCCCACCCGTGGCGCCCGAACAGGTCGTGCCGATGCTGGATCGAAGACTGTGGCAGCCACGCGCCGAGCGCACGCTTTATCGCGCCGAGATTGCACTGGATATGCAGGCGCGTCGCCGGGGGCGCCGCTACTTCATCGATGAGTTTCTCGATCACATTGGCGCGCCAATGGGTCCGAAATCCGCAGGCGGCGCATGATGTCCTTCGCGATCGGCATCGGCAATCTGCTTATCGGGCTCGCCTACCTGGGCCTCGGACTGCTCTCGGCCTGGGAAACCTTCAGCCTGCACCGCTATCGGGGCTGGTCGCGTTTTGGAATCGGCTTCTCGCTGATGGCGGCGAGTTGCGGCCCGCATCACCTGATTCACGGCTGGCACGCGCTCCAGGGCGGTAGCTCTTCCTGGCCGATGTTGGCTGCGACGCTCATCGGGCTACCGGCGGGCCTCACCTTCGTTGGACTACGCTTCGAGACGGCACTGGGCGGCCGGGGTGACCGCCGGCTGGGATCCTCGCGCTACTGGGCGGTATCACTGGCCGCTGTCTTCGCCATCGCAGTGGGTGGGCTTGCCGGCTGGACCCTGGGCCGCCCCACAGCACCCGTCGCATCTCCGCTCATGTGCACGATTTTGGGACTTTCGCCACGCACAGGCCTGCCGGGAGCGGGTATTGACTTCACCTCGGTCACCTTCGGGGCCAATCTGTTCGTGGTCCTCACGTACGGTATGGTCGGGTGGTACCTCGCCGACTACCAGGTGCGCCGCCATGCCGCGGAAGGGATCTGGTCGCTGTCGGGAGTGTCCCTGTCCGGTGTGTTCTTCACCTGCGCGCTGATGCATCTGATCTATGCGACAACCGCGCGCCACGGCGCGACTGTCGCCTTCGACCTTTTGGGCATTCCTGCCTCGGTCTACTTCCTATGGATAGTCAAGCGCGTACACAGCGATTCGGTGGTGGACTGGAACCGCCGCCCGCTGGTGGGCGCGGCCGCCGCGCCCGAACGCGCCTCACCTTGGAGCGGCAGCGAACTGACCCGCGCGGGATAGTGACGCAACATTACCGGGTCAGTTGACAATAGCGGTTCGCGAATGGCCGCGAGCGCGGCCTTGGCGTAAGAAATTCCGGCAGTACAGAAACGGACCTGCATCACACGTTCCGGCACGACGCTTGGCATAATGACAATGTGAAGCTCGCGAGCAAAAGGATTGAGTGTTGGGGCACCAGCCTAGAGCCGCTTGCCAACCCAGGCATCGCCGCCTCGGGCGCAGCAACCACCACGCTTAGTGTGGAAATTGTCGACAGCATCGAACGGCTGGCGGCGCTGGGCACCGAGTACGAAACCCTGCTTTGCACGGCGAATAACCGGCTGCCCTTCGCGCTCCACGACTGGCACCTGGCCTGGTGCAATAACCTGCTGATGGTCTCGGGCGGCGTACGGGATGAACTTCGCATCTGCGTCGTACGTGACACGGCCGGCTCATGTGTGGCCATCGTGCCGATGATTCTGACCCGCCGCACGATGTGGGGCATTTCAGTGCGATCGCTTAGCCTGTTGGGCGGCGATCCGGCCGTAACGGAGATCCGCGAACCACTCATCCAGCCGGGGTACGAAGCCGCGGTGGCATTGATCATGCTGCGCACCTTGGCTGAGCTCAAAGGTTGGGACTGGGTCGACTGGTCGGGCGGCGGCACCTTCGGTCACACGCTCGCGGCCAACGCCGAGTTACAGCGGCTCGACACGCTACCCGCTTTCATCCTCGACCTGCCCGACAGTTGGGATGAGCTGCGCGCGGGCCTCAAGCGCAACATCCGCGAGTCGCTGCGCCATTGCTACAATTCCTTGAAACGGGATGGCCTGGAATTTCAATTCAGGGTTGTCGCCGAGCCTGCGGAGGTGGCGGCTGCCGTCGAGCAGTTCCTGGTGTTGCACGCCAAGCGCGCTGGTCTGAGCGGAACGGTTGTGCACCGCGACCACTTTGCTACGCCGCGCTCCCGGGCCTTCCTGCGGGAGGTCTGCACGCGCCTTGCGCAGCGCCGCACCTTGCGGATTTTTCAGCTGATCATTGGTGGTGAAGTGGTCGCCTCGCGTATCGGTTTCATAGTGGACGACAGCCTGTATTTCTACTATTCGGGATTTGATTCTGCGTGGGCGCGCTACAGCGTCATGACGACAACGGTCGCCGAGGCAATCAAATACGCAATCTCGAAGCGACTACGGTACGTGAATCTGTCACCGGGACGGGATGTCAGCAAACTGCGCTGGGGTCCGCGAGAGGTGGGCTTCGGGCGCGCCCGGCAAGTGGCCAACCGCTGGCGCTCGCGTCTCGCGCTCGCCTGTTACGACCGCCTTAGGGCGATTGATCGGATGCCGGTGTTCCTTAGGCCGTTGCTGGTGCCGGCGAAACGCGCCTGGGAGTGATTTGGTCACGGCGCATGCCGTGCGAAAAACCGCGACGCTGCGCAGCCCGCCTCAGCGGCGCGCGAAGGTCAACTGCCCGGCGCGGCAGCGTCGCGATGCCAAGACCCACAATCGTTTTTTCGCTCGCGGCCACACCAGAGCGATTCCAAGGTGCTGGTTGGCAGGATTCCACTGGCTGAGAATCGATGCCACATTGGTCGCATCAATGTATCCCGCGAGCCCTTTGCCCGCCGGGGCCGCAAGCAGCTGTCCGGCGATCGGCACTGCGCAACGGTTCAGGCCCTTGCCGCGATGACTGGGCGCGGTCAAGGAATTGTAACCATAGAGATAGCCGGGTCCGAACCCGATCCAGATGTCGTCGAAGGCCAGAGTGAGGCCGTCTGACAGCCATTGGAAGTTGACGACTTCGCCGTTGTCCAGAATGACCAGGCAACGGTCATGGCGTTTGATCGCATCGCTCAGGAATTCCGCGGTTAACGTTCCACCACAGAATCCGTCGACGTTGCACATTTGCTCTGCGGTGCGCACGGCGGCAGTGAACCCTGCCGGCAGATCGGCCCTCTCGCGTAGGATCTGATCCCGCTCGCGCAATATGACCAACAGGATGCGCGCCTTGCAAAGGCGCGTGAGCAGCGAGTCCGCAACAAACATGAGTGTTGCCAGGATCCCGACCCGACGCAGCAGTTTGGTCAGCGTCAGGACTTGTCGGCGCACTGTCGCGATCCTAGACCTGGCAACAGTGCCCGAGCCGGGCCGAAGGCGCCCGAGGCGAGTGTGGTCAGTGTCCCCCGAACCCCGCCGGCCCGCCCGTCGTCGTGGCACCGATGCCATTATGGTTCTGCAGCTGGTTCATTATGTCCTGACTGCCCTCCTGATTGGCCTTCAGCTGCGCCGCCGTGAGGCAGACCTTCGTATGCGCGAGACGCGAGCCGGTGTCCACGTCGTCGCGACAGTAGCGCACGTCGCCATTCACCACTTCTCTCTCATAACCCTCGGGAATCTTGAGCTTCTCCGTCGGCGTCGCCGCCGACGCAACGACCGGATGTGCCGGTAGTGTTGCCGGCTCGGGAGCCTGGGTTGCACAGGCGACGAGCAGCGCAGCACCCGCGAGAACTAAGCAACTCTTGACCTCTCTCATTCGACTACCTCTATTTCGCGATGGTGAACGCCAATATTAGCGCACCACACGGTGGAATTCCGCAGACAGTATCGCGCCTTCACGGCATTGATTGCAGCGTTGTGGACGAAAGCTGCTTTGCCGGGAACCCGGTTCAGCATTCGCCTTCCGGCTCTTCAATGTCCCGTGGAACTCATCCCAGGCGGCGCGCCGGTCACCGAGATTATCAGGCCACCACGGCCCTGGGCCTGGTTTATGTAATTCTGAGAGTTATCCTGTATGGCCTTCACCTGCGCGGCCGTGAGGCAGATCGTGGTACGCGCGACACGCGAGCCGGTGTCCAGGTCAGTGTGGCAGTAGCGCTCCTCGCCGTTCATCGTGACTTTCTCATAGCCGGATGGAACGGTGATCTTCTCCGTCGGCGTCGGCAGCGATGCAGTCACGGGAACTGCGGGAATCGTCGTCGGTGCGGGAGCTTGGGTTGCGCACGCGGCCAGCATCGCTGTGCCCGCGAGAATGAAGCTGTATTTGACCTCTCGCATCTCACCCCCCCATCCTGCGCGACGCTGGGCGCCCAATACTAGCGCAACACAGCGCAATTCCCCCACAGCGCCGTCAGCTGCCGCTGCTGCCATGCAATACAGCTCATGGCTCAAGTCGCGCCCAGGCCGAGGCGCCGCAGTCCGCCCAAGCTGATTGCCCTATTTGAATTGGCGTACCCAAACGGGAAACCCCGCTTTGAGCGGGACTTGTTACAAGGATGCAATTGGTTACATTAATGAGGTGAATTGCCGCGCGGCCTTGGTACGGCAAAGCCGGGATTATTCCAGCTTCGTCGCCGCCATCTGCGTTTCAAGCCGCCCGACCAGGGCCCGGTAGCGCGCGTTGCCCGAGAGCACAACAGCCAGAACGGGATCGCGGGTGATTTGCGCCGGCGTCAGCCCGGGAATGGACGTTGCCAGGTCCTCAAGGGCTGCCATGGACTCATCCTGTGCTCCCGCCCAGGCCAGTGGCGCGGCGACGAACGACCTCGCCGTCACCCAGTTCACCGCAGTGAGTGAGCGTGGCGCCAAGGCGAGCGCCTCATGGGCAGCGGTGAGCGCGCCGGCTTTGTCGCCCACATACATTGCCGCCTCGGAAGCGAGCACTTCGAGGAGCCACTGATTGCGCCGGGTGGGCTTCTCGCTGGCGATGAAATCGAGGATGTCACGACCGTCGCGCACGATGGCGGCGGGGTCTTTGAGCAGAAAATCGAGTTGACCGAGGAGCTGGGCGCGCTGCGGGAGCGGACCCACCGCCTGAGGCCTGGTCATGTCTGGGTCCCGCAATGCAGGTCCTCGTGCCGGAAGGGCGGCGACCGCCTTGCGAATCTGTGTGAAGTCATCCCCTAGCTGCGGGCCGAAAGCCAACGGATTGGCCAGACGCAAGCGCGCGAGCGCCTCGTGATCGCCATTGAAGCTGTAGCGGATGAAGTCCAGGGTGCCCTGCAACTGGGGTGCAAATGCAGGCACTCTCTCGGTCAGGGCCCTGAAGCTCCGCATGGACGCAGCTGGCTCGCGGGCGACGGCGAGAGAGATGGCCACACCGCCCCCAAGGCCCGCATTTTCCGGATCAAGCACCGCCGCGCGCTGCATCAGCGCGAAGCCCTCCCTGAACTGGTTCATGGCCATCTTGATCTGCGACTTCGCGGTCACCGTCGTCGCCTCCGCGACCCCAGCCGCCTCCGCTGCCATGACCAGTTCCAATGCGTGCGCATATTGCTCATCAAGTACCGCCCACCGGGCTTCGGCGATGAGCCATGCGGGATCATTCGGTCGCAGTCGCTCGGCTGTATCGAGGTCCGCGCGCGCCGCGGTCAGCGCGTCCTGCCGTGCGAAGTTTTGGGTGAATAGCCCGAAGCGCAGGTCGGAGCGCGCGGCGTAGGCGACCGCGAATGATGGATCGCGCTCGATCGCCTGCGTAAGCAAAGCTTCCACGGCTCGGTAAGGCTCGACGGGCACGCTGGGATTGAGCAGCTGCATTGCGAGGCGTGCCTTCAGATACAGATCGTAGGCTTCCGGATCGGTGGTCGGCGCCCCGGCACTCTGGGCCGTACCCGTCAGTTTTGCAGATAGTTGGGCTGCGACTTCCGCGGCGACGGCCGATTGCAGTGTCATGGCCTTGACGAGCTTGCGGTCGTAGTTCTGCGCCCATAGGTGGTCGTCATTGCGCGCGTCGATGAGCTGCAGCGTGAGGCGCACATCCTGACCGTCGCGCCGCACGGATCCCTCAAGTACGTGGGTTGCCCCCAGCGCCTTCGCCACCTCCTGCACGGTGACCGGCCGGCCGCGAAATGACATCATCGTGGTGCGGGAGATGACCTCCAGACCCGGCGCGCTGTTTGCGAGTGCGGTGAGAATCTCCTCGTGCAGGCCGTCGGTGAAGAAGGCGTTGTTGGGATCGGGCGAGAGATTCTCGAAAGGCATGATCGCGAGACGTGGCTTGGTCGGGGTCACCGGAGCGGCCGGGGCGTCACTCGGCACTGCGGCAGCCGGCCTGGCGTCCGCAGCTGCCACCGCATGGGCGGGGCCGGATTGCGGCTCCCGGACCAGCACTACGAAACCTGCGGCAATGATGACCAGCAGCAGCGCGATGACCGTCATTTCGCCGGCCCCGATGTACCGCAAACCCCTGTGCCCGTGATACCAGGCCAGCGCCAGTACCAACGGCAGCCCGAGCACGAGCAGCGCCATGACGAGGCGGCCGACTGAGTGCGGCCAGTCGAAGGCGGATGCCATCAACTCCTGGCCATGGGCGATTGCGAGTGCGGCCCCTACATAGGCGAGGCCCCACTGCAGGACCTTGTGCTCCTTGATGCGCGCCCAGGCGCCAGGGTGCGCGGCAGCACCCGCGGTGGGGGCGTCCTCGGGCACTATGATTCCGGAGTCCTCTTCTATTATTGGGGGGTCGGGCACGCTGGAAGACTCCCTGCAACGAGTCCTGATCTTAGCCATGCCGAGGCGTGCGTGCCGCGGTGTTCAATTGCTGCGATGCAAAACTCTCAGACTGATCCAACGCGGTTCAATTGCATCAGGCACAGCAGCGTCAACAGCAAGTCAGTCGCCGCGGGTTCCCAAGGCCTGCGCGTCGATGTCGCGCGGCCCCTCCATCCGCCAACCCCCAGGCCGCCGCATCAGTACGAACCGGTAGTACAAATAGCTGAACGCATAGATTCCCACCCAGATGAACAGTGACGGCCGGCCGATGTCCCGATCGATCCATAGGGCGGCAAGCTCGCCAATGACGAGGAAGATCCCGAGTACCGGTATCAGTGGGTAGAGCGGCGTCCTGTACGCATGGGTGCCGGTGCGACCGCTGCTGCGGCCGGCGAACGACCCCCAAACGTAGAAGACGGTAATGGCCGTCAGCCCTCCGGACAGCAGCATGATCTTGATCTTCATGCTCAGGAGTGTCGCAAGCGCAGTGGTTATCCCGATGAGCAGCAGGGCGAACCAGGGCGCATCGGATTTCGGCGTCAGGCGCATCAGGGCGCGATTCAGCGCGGGGTTGAAGAGTCGCGTGCGGCCCATCGCGAACGCGTTGCGCCCCAGGCCGACGAAGCCGGCCAGGCAGGCGTTGAAGATCGCCACGGCGATGGACACCGACACGAACTTCATGCCGAAATCCGGCAGATACTGCGCGAGGAACGCTTCAAACGGGGCGTCCTGCGCCAACACCGTGCGCAGATGATGCGAGCCGATGATGGTGCCGATGACGGGCGCCGTCTCCAGGATCGCCGTCAGTAAAAAGCACAGCATCATGATGCGGCCCACGGTGGCCGGGCGCTTCATGTCCTCGCAGAACAGCAGGGCCTGGCTGGACCCCGCAATGGACCAGGAGGCATTCGTGCTCGCCAGTGCCAGGGCCCCCAGGCCGACACCCACCCAGGCGCCATTTCTCGAGGCCATCGGGTGGATGATCAACTCCCGAACGCCCGGCTGGATATGGAACACCCCGAGGCCTGCGACCAGGAGCAGCGCCACGACTTCGATCAACAGGAACAGGCCGGTAATGCGTTCACTGGAGCGGATGTTGAGCATCGCCAACGCCGTACAGACGGCGACCGTGATGTAGGTGATCAGGTCCGCATTCAGCATCGGGAATAGCGGTCGCAAATAAATCGCGATGCCGACCGCCGAGGTATTCAGGAACACCGGCAGGCTGAAAACTCCAGCGATGTAGGTGGTGCCGGCAGCCCAGTCGCCAATCGCGAAACCCACGGCCGCATAATCGTAGCCCGCAGTCGGATAGGCGGAACCCAGTTCCGCAGCCATCGACGTCTGGCAGTAGTTGATGAGCGTGCCCAACAGGAACGCCGCGATCGCGGCACTGCCGGCTTCCTGGATGATCGTGCCACCCGAAACGAAGATTGACACACCCGGCGACAGCAACGACAAGGTCAGAACGACGACCCCGAAGCCGGTCAAAGAGCGCGTGAACTTTGGCGGTGCGCCGGGGGCCTGAGGGGCAGTCGCAGCGTCCATGGTGAACCGGCTCCCGAGCAATGGGTTTCTTATGCGGTCAGTATAGGACGAAGACGGCAACGTCCCAAACCGGCCAGATTCGCCGCGCGGTCATGATACGGCAACGCCGGACTTTGGCCATGAGTGCCGAGTTCAACGAGTAATAGGTGATATATTCGCGTGCGAAAATCTTGGCCCAAGGATCGACAGCGATGAAATCCGCTCTGCTCCTGTGCGCCGCGGTGCTGGTATCCGGATGCGCCGCCGGTCGCCTTTATCCGGTTCAAGGCCCACTCGCGGCGCAATTATCCCCACCGATCTACAAAATCAAGATGGAATACGGCGACGGGATCAGCGCCACGCTCGCCAGACGCGAAGAGTGTCAAGGGAGATGGCTTGACGTTGTGCAGGAGGATCCCACGGCGCGCGAATTGTCTGCCGAATGGGACCTCGTGTACGGCAAGGGCTACTTCGTGGCCAACGTTTTGGGCCACCCGGGTATTGCCCGCGCCACCCTGACCTGCGCCAAGGGCACGAAAGTGACAGTCGAGTTCGACAGCATGAAAGGCGTTGCGAAGGACGAGAATGGCAATGTGTTCAAGCTGACGTTCTGATCAGCCTCGCCGGATCACTGGCGCCGAAGATGGGAGTCACGGCAAGAGAAAGGCCGCGCTCCTTGCGAAGCGCGGCCCGATAAAAGCCTTAACTGCACCGTGAAGTGCGGCCTTTGGCTGCTATGGTCAGAAGGCCATCCGGAAGCCAGCCCGATAGCGCAGACCGAGGGTATCGAAGAAGATCGGGTTCGTGCCTCCCTCTGAGGGGCCGCCGAAGAAGCCAGTCGGGGAGTTGGCGAACGGGGGTTGCCGATTCAGCAGGTTGTCGATCTGCGTGTAGATCGACAGCCGCTTGATTCCCGGCAGGCTCTCGAAGTTGTACGCAGCATTCAACCCGAACACAAAGTAGGACGGCACACGGTTGAACGGCACGGCCACCCAGCCGTACTGCTTGGCGAACAGCTGGGCCTTGTAGTCGGACGCGGACGGATTGCTGGCATCCGGGTACCCGTACAGCGCGTAGTTGTAAAGGACGGGATTCTCCGCCTGAGTGATGCCATTGTAGGTCAGTGTGCCTTGGCCCACGAAGCGCACGTTCGGCGTGAGGCTGAAGCCGCCCTTCACCCACGAGATCGCAAGGTTCCCGGTCCAGCGGGCGGACGGATTTTCGTCGTTCAGAAAGTTATTGGCCGCGCCCGTCTGACCCAGTTCGCTGATGACCGGGCTGCCGGCGTACGACTGGAACACCTGTTCACCCGTCCACGTGGTGAGCAGGCGGGCATCGAGGGTTCCAAGCGCACCTACGTCCTTCATGTAGTTGAGCGAGAAGTCGACACCCTTCACCTCATATGCCGCGCCGTTGTAGGAGGTCGCGTTGATGACGTTGGCATTGAGGAATCCCGCCTGCCAGGCGGCCGCGCCCGTAACCGCCCCCGGAGTTGTCGACGGGACTACGGCAGCGGAGGAAGCGTTGGCCGGATTGTAAAGGGCCGGATTGTAGTACAGGCCGTTAAACACGAACTGCGAGCAGGCCCCCGCACTTCCGTTGGCGCAAGCCGACTCGACCTCCCCGACATTGGCCTGTTCGATGGCGTTCTTGAGCTTGATGTGGAACCAGTCCGCCGAGACCTGCAGCCCCGGCACCTGCACCGGCGACAGCACGATACCGAGGGTCGTCGTGTCGGCCGTTTCCGGGCGCAGGTCGGTGTTGCCCAACAGGTTCCAGGTGCAAGGATCACTTAAACCCTGGGCAGGCGCGGTGTTCGGCTGGGTGCAGGAGCCGAATCCGCCGACGGCGAACGACTGCAGGACCTGCCCGTAGTACAGCTCGCGGAAGTTCGGCGCCCGCGAATCGCGCGACAGGCTGCCGCGGAAGCGCACGCCCTCAATCGGCTCATACAGGGCGGACACCTTGAAGGTGGCCAGGTTGTGTTTCGCCTCGAGCAGTCCTGGCGCGGTATTCGGGACGCCGAAAGCCGCCGGCGTCACATCGATGCCGTAACTCGCGTGGTTGTCGTAGCCCGAGTTGCGCGCCGCGACATCGAGCGTCAGCAAATGGGCAAACGGCTTGTCCTTCAACAATGGCAGGTTGAGCTCGGCGAACTCCTCGTTCACTTCCACATTGCCGCCGAAGGGCGTCCCGTACTGGATCTGGAAGTCGACAATGCGCGCCTCGCAGTAGGTGTAATTGGCGTCCTGGGGACAGTACACCTCGTCGTTGTGACCCACTTCGTGGCGATGCTCGAAGCCGACGGCGAGCGAGAAGGGGCCGGCACCGATGCCCCTCCATATGTCACCCGAGGAGTTCGCGGCGAGAATGCTCTGCGTATATTGCAGCCTCTCGTCCAGATTGCCGAAAGAATAGGCCAGAGCCTGCGGCGACAGCGGCTGGGTGCCAAATGGATTGAGGGGTACGCAACCCTGCGACAGAATCGCGTCGTTCCCCAGAACCGCAGGGTTGGCGTAAGTACCGGCCGCCAGCGGGTTGTAGAAGGGATTGCCAGGGGTGGTCAAGGCGGTCAGGCCGGCAAGCCCGCCCCCGGCGGCGGTAACGCGGCATTCCGGCACGCCGTTGACCAGCACTGAGTCCAACGCCATCGCGAAAGAGGTCGCACGATTGGTGTTCTGCACCAGCTGCTCGCGCTCGGTTTGTCCGAACTGGCCGTAGGCTTCCCAAGTCCAGGAAGACTGACCAACCTTGCCGTCAAAGCCCGCGGTTATGCGCTTGACTGTGGTCGTAAAGGCGGAGAGCGAATTGGTCTGGGCGGTCCAGTCCTTGTTGACCGAGTCGTAGCCGGCGTTGACGGCATTGAGCAGCGAGGGGTTGCCGTTCGCCGCGGCCTGCGCAATGAATGCGTTGGGCATCGTCGGCACGGTGGTGGGGCCGAAGAAAACTGGCGGAGGGAGGGGCCCGAAAGTATCCGTCGAGGTACCGACGATGTTCTGCCCCCCTAGACCTATGAAATTCGCGAGGGCGTCTCCCGGGCCCACATTGACGACGAAAGGCGAAGTCGTGGGGCCACCCGAGTAAACGGTGGTGGACACTTTGCCCCAGTTCGCATCCATGCTGAAATTAATATTGTCGGTCACCTCGGCGCTCATCAGGGCCGAGAACAGGCCGCGGTCGAGCGGCGCCGACAGGCTGGTGTACTGGTAGATCGGGTTGCCCTGGCCGCCCACGACCGTGGTGTTGTTGAGGATACCGGCACCGGTGACACCGGGATTGCTGCCGCCCTCGTACGGGGCCACGCTCGTGCCATCCGCCGTGGCCTGCAGGAGATTGGGGTTATTGATGAAGTTGTACCCCCACAATACACCCGAGTTACTGATGGCGTTGGTGCGCAGACCGGTGCCGAGGGTGTATAGCGAACCACCTCCAGGCCCTGGGGCGGTTCCCGATACGTACAAGCTCTTGTCCTCAGCGCACCAGGACCGCGCGGTCTGGCAGCCCACCGAATCCTGCTTCTCGTACTCGCCGCCGACCACGAGGTGCACGCGGTTGTCGAACAGGGCGAGGCCGTAGGCGGCGGCGAGGTGCTTGTCGCGCCCGTCGCTGTCATTGGTCTCGGCAATGTCGGCATTGATTCTGCCACCCACCAACTTGCGGTCGAGGATGACGTTGATGACGCCGCCGATTGCGCCGGAGCCGTACGCTGCCGAGGCACCGCCGGTGACGGTGTCGATGCGCGATACCAGGATCTGCGGGAGGAAGTTCAGGTCGAAACTATCGCCCTGGTTGGTCTGCACCGCACGGCGCGAGTCGATCAGCGTCAGGGTGCGGCTGCCGAAGAAGGGGTTCAAACCCCGCAGGTCCGGAATGAAGGCACCGGTAAAAAAGTTCGAGTTGCCGGTGTTTGCCGGGGTGAACTCCGAGACGTTCGCCGGGATCACGGCCAGCGCCTCGCCGATATTGGTGATGCCGAGGTTCTCCATCGTGCCCATGTCGATGACCGTCGTCGGCGTCGGGGTGGTGAAGTCCGTGGTGCGCTTGATGCGCGAACCGGTCACGGTCACTTCTTCCAACGGCTGCGCCTGCTCGCTGGCGGCTGGCGCCTGCTGCGCCAATACATGCGGGGCCCAGGAAAGACTCGCGGTAAGCAGGCATAGCATTCCTGCCATACCGGAGGCACCGCGCGCCGAACGAAGTATTGCGGCTACGGCTTGACTGGTTGAGGCCATTAGAATCTCCCTACACGAATGGTTTGTCGTCAGACGCGGTCAGGCGAACAACCCGTGAATGCGGCTCTTCGCCGATCAAAAAAGGGAACCCCTCGGGGCTCAAGTCGCATGCGCGGCCGCGCTGCGAGAGTATTGATCCCGCAACTGTTCAGACCGAGCTCGCGCGCAACAAAGGTCCATATCCCCCCTACTGCGACTTGTTGTTCTGGAGCTACGCCGAGAGACGCTGCTCCATCAACTCATTATTAATGGCCGCTAATGTAGGAGTTATCGCTTTGCACTGCAATGAATAGTTTAAATGAGATGTTGCCAATAGTTTCGCCGCGCCGGCGGCACTCCAAGTGACACTGCCATCGCAACTTACGCGCCGGAGTGCTGCAATGCGGCGATCCATCACGATGAATTGGAAGCGCCGCTTCTGCTCAGAGGATGGCCCGTTGCATAATCATTTCGAGAACGCAGGCTGCTGGGAGAGAGGTCGAATGCGAGGGCTCACTGCACTGGGATCGACATTCGCGTTTGCATGCCTGGGCGCGGCGGCTGCCCCGGCTGCAATGCCGCCGATCGCGGCGTTCGCCGGCGACAAGTCGGTCAGTGATGTGGCCATTTCTCCAGACGGCCACTACCTCAGCATGCTCGTGCTCACGCCCGATCGGCGTGTCGTGCTGGTGCAGGACCTGGCGGGGGCCACGCCGGTTCACGTCGTGATGGCTGCTGACCTGAATCAGTCCACTGACCTGGCCTGGTGTCGCTGGGCGACTGGCACACGGCTGATCTGCGGATTGCGCGAGATGATTAACGCGCCCTCCGGTGTTGGCGTCGTGATTGTGTCGACTCGGCTCGTGGCAGTCGATGCCGACGGCAAGAACAGCAAGCTGCTGATGCAGGAGCAGGGCACGACGCCCGGTGAGGCCCTGGGGCAGTTTCAGGACAACGTCATCGACTGGGAGCCCGGCAAGCCGAACACCATTCTGGTTGCGAGCGCGGAGAACCAGATGGATGCGCGCACGCGCGCGGCCCTGCAGAGCGGCGGCGGGACTCTGGGCCGAACGTTGAACGAATTTCCCGCCGTCTATGAGCTCGACATCAACACCGGAGCGATGACGCTGCACGCGCATGCGCACGAGCCCATCCGCCAGTTCGTCACGGACGGCCACGGTGAGGTGCGCTTCGGCTGGGGCTACTTTGCCAAATCCACCGAAATCGAATACTACGCGCGCCCCAGCGCCGGCAAAGATTGGCATCTGCTGTTCAAGCGCGACGCCTTCTCGGCACGACTCGATCCCGTCGCGATATGCCCCGAGACTCCAGATTGTGCCTACGCCTTCGGGCCGTCGGACGGTCGCGTCGCACTGTGGCGCATGGACCTCGCGGGGTCGACGCCACCGCAACTTGAGTTTGCGCATCCCGCGGTCGACGTACTCAGCGTGTCTTTGGGACGCGACCAGCAGCTGCTCGGAGTAACGTACGAGACGGACCGCCCGTTCTTCTATGCGACCGACCCGAAGATCAAGCAGCTCATCGATCGGGTGAAGCCCGCCCTTGCCGACGCTTACATCACGGTGGTCGACGCGACGCGCGATGAAGGGCTACTGGTGGTGCGCACCATCAGCGATATCGATCCGGGGACGTACTACCTGTTCGATTCCCGAACAGGGAAGCTGGGCCGCATCGCATCCGGCTATCCGGAACTTGATACCAAGTCGTTGGGCCGCATGCAGTCGATCAGCTACACCGCACAGGACGGTACGACCATTCCCGGATACCTCACTGTCCCGCCAGGCAAGGCTGCCCAGAATCTGCCGCTCGTCGTCCTGCCGCACGGCGGACCGACGGCACGCGACTACTGGGACTTCGATTTTCTGCGGGCATTCCTGGTGAGTCGTGGATATGCCGTGCTGCAGATGAATTTCCGCGGCTCAAGCGGCTATGGCGTCAAGTGGCGCGCCGCCGCCCACCAGGACTGGGGCGGACTGCCGCATGCTGACGTTACCGACGGCGCGCACTGGGCAATCAAGCAGGGCATCGCCGATCCGAAGCGCATCTGTATCGTGGGGTGGAGCTACGGCGGGTATGTCGCGCTGCTCTCGGCCGTACGCGATGCAGATCTGTACCGTTGCTCCATCAGCATCGCGGGCGTAAGTGACCTGGGGCTGCTTGAGGACCAGCAAGATTACTTTGTGTCCGGCGAGATCAGCCGCCAGCAAATCGGCACTGCCCGGGACAAGCTCGCGCAGGATTCGCCGCGCGGCCATGCCGGTGCGATAGCCGTACCGGTTCTCATGATTCACGGCGACAAGGATGCCCAGGTGAATTCAGAACAGTCGCGGGCGATGGATGCGGCGCTCGCGATGGCCGGCAAGCCGCATCGGTTCATCCTGATCAAGGGTGCGGATCATCAGATGACGCGCGAGTCCGACCACACCACGATGCTCACTGCGATTGAGAAATTCCTCGCCGAGAATCTCGGCCCCGGCACGCCGTAAAGGTGGCCGCTACAGATCACGCTTCATGTAGACCCGATACGAAACACAGAGCATTACCGCCATCCAGGCGGCTGCAGCCAGAAATAACAACTCTGTGTGCCAGTGGCCCTCGAGTGGGTTGCGCGCGCTGCCGCCATGGGGCTGGTATTGGTTGTAGGTCACCAGGGCGTTTTGAACCTGAAGCGGCAGCCACTGTGCGATGTCCCCAAGGTGATGGGTGCGCAGAATCAGGGCGGCGATATTGTCGAAGATCTGATAGACCAGCGCTGCTCCGACGGCGGGCCCCGCGCTGCGAACCGTCATGCAGATGAGTAGCGCGATGCTGGCATAGCACAGCATCCCCAGTAGCACACCGCAGCCCGCGAGAACATAGGTCGCCGTCGGATCGTACGGTTGGGCGTGCGAAGTAGAAGTCGCAATGAGGGCCAAGGTCCCGCCAGCGGCGAACCGCGTGAGGTACAGCGCGATTGCGATCGTCGGGATCAGCAGCGCCTTGCCGACCCACCACTGACGCTTCGAGAGTCCGTCAATGATGTTCTGGCGACTGGTTTTCCAGTCGAATTCGCCGCAGGTCATGAGTACGAGGAGCACGACACCGAAGGTACTCGCGATCGAGACGTCGCCGGTGAGAAGCGCTGGAAGCGTATCGGGAAATCCGTGGCCATGTGATGGCGCGCCATAGCGCTGCGCCACCAGCAGCAAAATCGTTATGGTCAGAAAACTTAGGTAAGTCACCCAGGCGGCCGGGCGCTTGAGCATCTTGAACAATTCCAGGCGATACACCGTGAAAATCATGAGGCCGCCCCCACGTCCGTGGCGCTGCTCGAACCGGTGAGCCGCAAGAAGGTCTCTTCCAGCGTGGATCGCTGACTGCTCAGTTCAGCCAGATAGATCCCAAGGCCGGCAAGATACCTAGACAGTAGTGCAGGATCGGAATCTGCAAGCTCGGTATAGACCGCCCCGTGTTCGCGCCGCATCTGGCGCGCCTGGGGGTAGTTGCAAACCGCCTCCCACAGCGTACCCACGTTATCGGTGCGCAGACGAAATACGGGTGCACCGGCGGTCAGTTCGGATACCGCGCCGCTGCGCAACAGGCGCCCCTGCTTGAGGATTGCCACGTGGGTACAAACCCGCTCCACTTCTGCCAGCAGATGCGTACACAGCACGATGGTCCTGCCGGAGCGCGAGAGTTTCAGAATGAGCTCGCGGATCTCCTGCATGCCCTCGGGATCAAGCCCGTTGGTAGGTTCGTCGAAAATCAGCAGCTCCGGGTCCCCGAGCATCGCGGCCGCAAGGGCCAGGCGTTGTTTCATACCCAGCGAGTAGCCCTTGGTTTTGCGGTCGGCCGCCGCCAGCAAGTCGACTGCCTGCAGCGCCGGTTCAATGTGACTGTCGCTGAGCCGTTTGATTGCAGCCACCAGGTGCAGGTTCTGGCGACCGGTCAGATAGGGATACAGATTGGGCTGCTCCAGAGTTCCGCCGACTCGCCTTCGGGATCGAGCCAGCGCACGCGCGTCATCGCTGCCAAACAGGCGCAAATGCCCGGCCGTCGGCGTCACGATCCCGAAGATCATGCCGATCGTTGTCGTCTTGCCACTGCCGTTGGGTCCGAGGAAGCCGAATACCTGGCCCGAATGAACATCGAATGTCACATCGTCGACGGCCCTCAGCTTGCCGTAAACCTTGGTCAGTCCTGCGACGGAAAGAATGCTCATGACCTCAGACTCCACGTGCGGGAAGGAACTGCCGCCTTAAGTCGGCGCGAATGGCTTGCCCCGCTGCCCCGGGGACCAATGGCAAGGGTCCTATACAGTATTAGTGTACTACTAATGTATATCAGATTCAAGCCGGTTTGACTTGGGCGGGCTCAACCGTGCCCGTGGGTGGTCGGCCGCAACGGCCCGGCAGAGCGGCCCGCCGCGGGTCAAGTGCTCGCACAGCTGCGGCGACTTGCCACGCCACTGGCTTGATTTATCAGTAACTGATCAACCAAGCCGCGACTTCGTGCCAGACGTGGGTCCCCGCAATAGGACCCAACTCGGGGGGAAGCGTCAGCATCGTCAGTAGTCCACCCCATCCATATACGGCGTACACGCGCCGGTAGCGCACCCAGTCATAGACGGGGCCGCTGAGCACGAAAAGCAAAATGATGCCGCCAATAACCTGCGGGAAGCCGATCGTCAGCGCCAGTCGCACGGCGCCCGGAGGTAGAAGACCGCCAATCACTGCAGTCAGCATCGAGCGCTTGTGGACTTCAGGCTTGTGCCGATTGAAGAGGCCCACCGCGATCAAAATCGCAAAGATCGATATGTCTCGGAGTGGAACGATCAAAAAACTTTCGGGGTCTGGGAAGAACTGGGGTGGGCCGCCGTTGTATCCCTGTCTCGCGGCCAGGACAGCGGTCACCGGTCCTACGATGAGCATGGCCGCAGCGAGGACCGTGCCCGCGGCGCCCAAGCGCCGGTGCAGGTCGACCCGACCGTGGCGCACCAATGACGTCTGGACGACAAAGAGGACAAGCCATGACGTAAACACGGCAGCATGCACGTGCACAAAAAACGGTAGTGGCGGTGCACCGGTGAGGGTCTTTAGAAAGTAGGTGCGCGAGAAGCCACCGATGATGGTGCACGCCAGCAAGACTGCGATGATGCTGAAGAATCCATGATCGGCCCGTAGCCCTCTTTTGGACCCCGCGTTGTGAGGTTCACTGGCTGCTGCGGGCAGCGGCTGTTGCGTCGCAGTTATTGCGGGCGGAGGCACTGGCAAATGTCCCTGTCGATTTTCCTGAGCAAGACCGTCGCACGGCTTTGATATCCGCGAATCTCTCACTAGTACCGTAACTCGACCGCAAATCCAAGTCTTGAGGCGCCACCAGCTGCGAACGTGTGAAGAACGAGCTTTGCTGCGGTGACTAGCCGCGGGGTCTTGATACGGCAAAGCCGGGCTCATGCAAATATCCGCGATAAAGCTTGGTGTTCTGTTCAGGTTGCACGAGATTTAACAGTTTGGAGTACATGCTTGGGCTGTTGTATTGGATATAGTTTCACCATCGCTTGGAGTTAATGTAGGTACTTGAGGCGTCGCCGCGGGCGCCTTAGTGCGACGGTATGCATAATGCAATGCGATCATGTTCGCTAGTTACAGCTAAAGTCGCTGTCGCCAACCGGATGGCAAAAATCGCCCCACTTGCCGCTTGTCCGCCAATAGTCCACCAGTCCCAATTCGCGCACGAAGTCCTTGAATTGGGGTAATTGCCGAATCGACTTTTCAATTGGCCGCCACAGCGAAAACATCAGTGAGTTCCGAGCGTTGGTGTCGTTGAGCGGTACGCGCCGTAGGAGGTCCAGCGATAGCTTGGCGTCACCAAAATACGCCGCCCAGTTGGCCTCAACAATCAATAGGATCGCTTGCGGTGGCGTGTTGGGGTCGGTACCCCAGCGGCGCAGCTGGCTGAGCGCGGCTGGAGGGTTGTCCATGAGGGCCATCATGTCGGCAGTGAGCTGTGAGATATCAGTAGGGCGATCCGTGCCCGGCACGGATCGCGGAGCGGGTTGAGCCGGGACGAGTGCCGCGCGCAGCGCCGCCGGATCATGCACTGCCATGGCCCGCAAGGCCGCAGTGGACTGAACGAGTTCATTGTTCGGGAACGCGACGACTGCGCGGCGGTAGGCCCCTTCAACCTCCTTCGTTTCGCCGAGCAATTCGAGATTGATCATTACCATGACTTGCGGCAAGACGAAGATCGGGTCTGCCTGTTGCGCTATTCGTAGCAGCTCTATTGAATCGTGGGCGCGACCCACGCCGAGCAGAAATAGGCCCAACTCAAAATCCATGTTTTGGCCTAGGCCTGAGGTTGCATTGCGGGCCGATTGGAGGAGCCGCTCCGCTTCCAGCAGGTGCCCGGCATTGATCTCACGTTCGGCCAGCACAGTTTTTGCCGCCGCCGATTCCGGGGCCAGCGCGAGCACCCGATTCGTCGCCTCGCGACGCTTCAGTAGCCACTCGGCGCTGCGTTCCGGAGCAAAAATGAGAGCGCCCCCGGTTGCGCCCGCCAGTTCAGCCCATGCGCGCGTAAAGTTGGGATCGAGCTCGACGGCCCGCTCCAGATGCGAGATCGCCTCAACCGGCGAGGCTGCTGCCAAGGCGCGCAGGAATGCATCGTACGCCTCGATACTGTGAGTGCCCCCCTCACGCAGATTTGTTACCTCAATTGGAATGCGCAGGGATGAGGCGACAGTGCGCGCGATATTCTCCTGGATTTCAAAGATGTCCCCGGCCTTGCGGTCATAGGTCGCAGACCACAGGTGAGAGCCATCGGCCGGGTTTATGAGCTGTGCGGTAATCCGCAGATTGTCCCCGAACTTGCGGACGCTGCCCTCCAGGATGTGATCGACGCCCAAGGTGTCGCCAATGGTTCGCAGGTCCTCGTTCTTGCCTTTGAAGGCGAACGACGAGGTTCTGCCGATTACGCGCAAACCGGGGACCTGCGTAAGCTCATTGAGCAGCTCCTCCGACAGACCATCGGAGAAATACTCCTGCTCCCGTTCCGAAGACATGTTGACGAATGGTAGTACCGCGATGGAGGGGCCGCTATCGCCCGCGGGCAACGCCGGGCGCGTCGGTGTACTGGATACAACCGGAGTCGTAGGTCGGGCCACAGCAGCGGCCTCGTCGGAAGCGGGACGCACGAATAGAACCAGCAGACCTGCACCGATGATCAGCAATATCGAAATGATCGTCGCCTCACCAGTTGTCACTGTCTTGAGGCTGCGGTGCCCGTGATACCAGGCGAGCGCGAGCGCGACCGGCAATCCGACGATGAGAATCCCCAATAGCAGCCGATTGAGGGCTTCGGGCCAATGGAAAGCATGCCCCAGCAGGTCAGCGCCATGCGCGAATGCCAATGCGGCT
>JBARBG010000067.1:0-27365 GCA_049792815.1 Steroidobacteraceae bacterium
GCTGGCAGCATCGCTGGTTGCGCTGTGCATGGGCGCCGCGCAGGCGGCGCCACCGGCCCACCACGGACTCACCGGCGCCTGGGACCGCTACGGGACGCTGAACCTTGATCCGCGCGTGACCGCGGCCCCGCCGGTACCCCCGCCACCGCTGAAGCCGCAGTACCAGACCGAATGGCTGGCGCGGCAGAAGGCCGCCCGGGAGGCCGATGCCCGCGGCGAGCCCCAGTTCGGCGGCTATGCCCGATGCCTGCCGGATGGCATGCCGGCCATGATGATGGCCATGTTCCCCATGGAGGTGCTGCAGACCCCGGGACAGATCACCATCATCCAGGAAGCCTACAACCAGGTGCGTCGGATCTACCTGAACGAGAAGCAGGTCCCCGTCGATGATGCGGAGCCGGGTTTCTGGGGCCATTCGGTGGGCCACTGGGACGGTGACACCCTGGTGGTCAATACGGTCGGCATCAAGGAAGAAGTGCGCTTCCGTGATACGCCACACAGCCCCGAGATGCAGATCGATGAACGCATGCGCATGCTGGCCAAGGACATCTTCGAAGACCAGGTGACGGTGACGGACCCGCAATACCTCACGCAGCCGTGGAAATTCACCTGGAAGTACGTGCGCAAGCCCGGCTACAAGATCCTGGAATACGTGTGCGAGTCCAACCGCGAATACCAGGATCCGCAGACAGGTGGCATTCGCATGCGCATCGGCCCCGCGGCGGCCCCCAGTTCCGCGCCGTCCGCGACCCCGAAGCCTTAAGTCACCAGCCCCCCGGCATGGCATAGGGAGTGGGCAGCAGCACGGCTTCGACCTGCGCAATGCGTCCATCGCGGATCTTGAACAGTTCGGCGATCAGGAATGTGTAGGGCGTATCAAACGGTGGCGGAACCTTGGCGATGGTCCCATCGGTGCGCCTGACCGACTTGATGCGTCCGGAATGATCGAAGGACAGGAAGGCGAGCACCAGCCCACGCTCCTCGTCCACCAGGGGAAAACGCCGGCCCCGCACTTCGGTGATGAAGGGTGAGAATCCGGTATCGAACTGGGCGCCACAGCTGAGCTTGCTCATGGCGTTCTTGGCGTCCGGATTGTTGGCGGTGATGGAGCCGTTTTCGCGGCGCTGGCAGCCAGGCTCGAAGGGCGTGACCTTGCCGGTCGCCTGTTCCAGTCCCTCGAAGTAGGAATTGGCGGTCGCGATCAGCTGCTCGCGCGGCCGGCGCTGGGCCTGCGTCAGCACTTCAGCGAAAACCGGCAGTGTCTTCACATCCGAGTAGCTGCCCCCGCCAAAACCGCCGCCGCCGGCACCAGACGTTCGGGCAATGACCACCTCGATCTGGGAGATCTTGCGACCCTCGACCTGCAACCGCAATGTGATCATGGCGGTCCGGCCACTCTCCTGGATGGCGCCCATGAATGCGGCCGAGCCGCTCTGCGCGTCATCCAGATACATGGCGTAGGTGCTGCTGACGCCTTCCGCGGTCTGCCACAGGCCATCATTCAGACGCAGGGCCTGGCCGTTCTCGGTGTAGCGGACCCCGTCACGCAGGGGCAGCCGGCCGGCGTCGTGCGCCGCCATGGCGGCAAACACCTGGTCGGTCAGATCATGCAGGCAGCCGCGGTCGCAGCGGCCCGCGGCAAGGATTTCGGCGGGCGTAGGCGCCTTGTCGGCGGCTCCCGCGCCACCGGCCACGAGGGCGGCCACGGCCCATACCCCGAGAAACCTGCGGATTGAATAGTCCATGTCCCCCTCCCTTGGGTGTGGAGTTTGCCACGCCCGTTGGGCCGCCGGCCCACTTCCAGGCTACAACAGCCACGCCAGCGCCAGAGCCTATCCTCGGCAGGAGGGAGGGATTGGTGTATGATGGTGGGCTACCTATGCCCGCGCCAGGACAGCCCGCTGCATTGCCACCGAAGCAATCAGTGCGTTGGCTGGCACGTGTGTTTTTGCTCATAGACTGACCCAAGAAACTGTAATGGAAATCTGACATGGCCCGAACTACCGCCCTTGCCGACATCCGCAACATCGGCATCATTGCCCACGTCGACGCCGGCAAGACGACGACGACCGAGCGCATCCTTTACTACACAGGGCGCAAGCACACGATCATCGACATCCACGATACCAAGGACCTGAAGACGTCCACGACCACTGACTACCTGGAGCAGGAGCAGAAGCGCGGTATCACCATTCAGAGCGCGGCCGTGTCCACGTTCTGGCGCGACAAGAAGATCAACCTGATCGACACCCCGGGACACGTCGACTTCACCATCGAGGTGAACCGTTCGCTGCGCGTGCTCGACGGCGCGGTCGTGGTATTCGACGGCGTGGCCGGCGTTGAGCCGCAGTCGGAAACCAACTGGCGTCTGGCGGACAACTACGACGTGCCGCGCATCTGCTATGTGAACAAGATGGATCGCAGCGGCGCCAACTTCGAGCGCTGCGTGGACATGATCAAGAAGCGACTGAACGCGCGCCCCCTGCCGGTGCAGCTGCCGATTGGGTCCGAGGATGACTTCAAGGGCATGATCGACCTGGTCGAGATGAAGGCCCTGGTGTGGGACTCGGATGACAAGGATGCCGAGTGGCATGTTCTGGACATCACGCCGGACCTGGCCAGCAAGGTCGGTCTGAGCAACCCCGGCGATCTGAAGCTGCTGCAGAAAATCGAGCAGTACCGCTCCGAGCTGGTCGACACCTGCCTGGAAATGGACGACGAGGCCATGGAACTCTTTATCGGTGAGGGCAAGGTCCCTTCGGCCGACACGCTGCGCGCGTGCCTGCGCAAGGGCACTGTGCACTCGAAGTTCACCCCGGTGCTGTGCGGATCCTCATATAAGAACAAGGGCGTGCAGCAGGTGCTGGACGCCGTGGTGGATTACCTGCCGGCTCCGACCGACGTCGCCGCCATCAAAACTGTGGACGCCGACGGCCACCCGAACGGCGAGCGCAAGTGCTCGGATGACGAACCGTTCTCGGCGCTGGCGTTCAAGGTCATCAACGACGCCTACGGTGCGCTGACCTTCGTGCGCGTGTATTCCGGCGTGCTCGTCAAGGGCGCCTCGGTGCAGAACACGACGCGTGGCAAGCGCGAGAAGATCGGCCGCATGGTCGAGATGTTCGCCAAGGAAGCCAATCCCATTGAAGAAGCCCGCGCCGGTGACATCATCGCGCTGGTATCGATGGCCGACACCGAAACCGGTGACACGCTGAGTGACTCCGCGAATCCTGTGATCCTCGAGCGCATGCGTTTCCCGGAACCGGTGATCAGCGTGTCGGTGCAGGCCAAGAGCAAAACCGAGCAGGAGAAGTTCGGCGCCGCCCTGGGCAAGATGGTGCGTGCCGATCCGTCGCTGCGCCTGGAGACGGACCGCGACACGCTGCAGACCATTCTGCGCGGCATGGGCGAGCTGCACCTGGAAGTGACGCTCGACCGCATGCGCACCGAATTCAATGTCGAAGGCGTGATGGGCGAACCCCAGGTGGCCTACCGCGAGACCATCACCAGGCGGATCGACGAACAGTACGTCCACAAGAAGCAGACCGGCGGTTCGGGCCAGTTCGCCGAAGTGTGGATCACCTTCGAACCGCAGGAGCGTTCTGCGGGCTTCGAATTCGTCGACGCGACCTCTGGCGGCTCGGTGCCCCGTGAATACGTGCCCGCGGTTGAGAAAGGCCTGCGCCAGCAGATGGAACAGGGCGTACTCGCCAAGTTCCCGACGGTGGACTTCAAGGCCACCCTCACGGACGGCAGCTATCACGATGTGGACTCCAACGCCCTGACCTTCGAAATCGCCGCCAAGGCCTGTTTTCGTGAGGCGATGCGCAAGGCCGGACCGATCCTGCTGGAGCCGGTGATGAAGGTCGAGACCGTGACCCCCGGGGATTACCTGGGCGATGTCATCGGCGACATCAACCGCCGCCGCGGCGCGATTGTGGATCAGCTGGAGCGCGGCTCGAACGTCGCCGTCGTGGCTACCGTGCCGCTGTCGGAAATGTTCGGCTATATCGGCCATCTGCGCGGCATGACCAGCGGCCGCGCCTCGTACACCATGGAGTTCTCGCACTATGACCCGGTACCGCGCAATGTCGCGGACGAGGTCATCGCGAAGGCGACCAAGCCCGCCAGCTGATCGATACGGCGGTACCGAAAACCTCAAACGGGGGGATGTCATGATCGGAATCAGGAAGATGGGTCTGGGCCTGCTGGTCTGCGGCGCGCTGCTTGCGGCCGTGGGTACCCAGGCGGCGGGAGTCACATTGAATTCGGCGCGCGTCGGTGCCGCGGATGTGGCGGCGCTGGAGAAGTTCTATGAGGCCGCGTTCGGCATGCAGGAAGTGCAACGGATCGGTGCACAGGAAGTCATGCTGAACTTCGGTGATTCAGTGGCGGCTGCGAAGGCCAATCCGGCGGCGCAGATCGTCATCATGAAACGTGCCGCGGATGATCAGACGGACAAGGTCGCGCACCTGATCTTCAATGTCACGGACATGCAGGCGACGGTCGCCGCCATCACCGCCGCCGGCGGCAAGATGGAGCGCGCACCGTTCGTGTTCGGCAATTCCGGCATCACCATCGGGCTGGGCATGGACCCGGAAGGCAATCATTTCGAGATGCTGCAGCAGCCCAAGCACTGAGTCTCAGATCCGCGCCAGCACCACGCGAACCGAGCCGCCGACGCGCAGGCGCGCGCCGGCGTTCTCGAACAGGCGCGCGTTGATCTCGTCGGCTCCCAAGTCGCGCACCGTGGCAAAACCCAGGCGCCGCAGATCACCGTGCAGCTGCGCCGGCTCAAAGAAGGTCTGCCACGGCTCCCCGGCCGCCGCCACGTGGCGCATCAGCACCTTCATGCCCCAGCGTCGCAGCAGGTCCCAGGGTCGCGGCATCATGAGATAGTCGAAGACCATGGCGCTGCTGACCTTTGATTGCGCGACGAACCGCAGCGTCTCGTGGATCGCCTCCCGGCTCAGGTACATGGTGACCCCCAGCCAGGAGAAAAACGCCGGCTCCTGCGCACGAAAGCCATTCGCACCGAGCCGCTCGGCCAGCGACTCGCGCTCGAAGTTGACGGGCACGTACACCAGCGATGCCGGGGACTTCAGATGCGCATTGCTGATCAGCTGCCGCTTCCAGTCCTGGGTGGCGGGATGATCGACCTCGAAGACGCGCAGACCCGCCGCCACGTGCGGATTGCGATGCGCGAAGGTGTCAAGACCTGCGCCCAACAGCACGTACTGCCGCACCCCACGGGCCACTGCCTCACTCAGCGCATCCTCGGCGATGCGGCTGCGCGCCACGAGAAAACCGCGCAGATACCGCGCATTGCGACGATTGAAGCGCCCCTCGGCAGCACGTATCCGCGCGGCCGCATTGGGTCCGAGTACCGTCAGCGCAACCGGGTCCTCGAAGACCCGCGGCAGATCCAGGATCTGATGCGCGGCGCGAGTGATGGCGACGCCATGTGCCGTCCTGCTGGGCAAGTCCTCTTTCACAAACCGTATTGTAGGCTCCGGTGTGACGCGGTCCACAGATTAAGACCGTGAGCGCGGACGGCTCCGGCCACGCCGGGCACACTGACGGCGCCTGCAAGAGGAAACCGCACGTGTCCATCGGCCGCGTTGACACCACCAATGCCGGGCTCGCCGCCCAGCACACCCGCAGTACCACGGCGTCACTGCAGGGCCGCATCCGTGTGGCGCGCGAACAGCTGAACGACTGGGTGACCTGCGTGTCCGCGACGACTCCCAAGGGACAGGCCGAAATCCGCTCCCTGTCCGCACAGATCAGCGCCGCCCAGGAACAGATACAGCGCCTGTCCCAGTCCTCGGGCCCGACCGCAGCCAGCGACGGCACCAATTCAAGACTGGATATCTGGGTCTAAGCAACCCGTTGAATACTGCAGGATTTCAGGGCCCTTACGGTAAGGGTTCCGAAACCGTCAGGCCGCTAGACTGCGGTGCCGCGAACCCCGGCGCCAGATCCATCCTATGCACGACGACTCATCCTTCCTGCAGCGCCGGGCACTGCCGGCGGGACGTCAATGGCGCGCCATCGCCGTCGTTGCCGCCATCGCCATCATCGTGGCGCTGCTGTGGAGCATTCTGGGCCGCAGATCCAGCGCTGCTACCGGTGCCGCCCCCGCGGCGCCCGCAGCAGGCCAGGTGAGATTGAGTGCCGAGCAGCTTGCCACCCTCGGCACTGCAATCGTCACAGCGACGCGGTTCCATGACGCCGTGGTCGCGGACGGCCAGATCGCCGTCAACGCCGATACCACCACGCAGATCTTTTCCCCGTATACCGGACGTGTCGTCAAGGTCCTCGCCGGGGTCGGCGACAAAGTGCGCAGCGGCGAGGCGCTGGTGACGCTTGACGCCAGCGAAAACCTGGATGCCCAGAGCAGCCTGATCACCGCGCTGTCGCAGGCCCGACTGGCCCGACTGAACGAAACCCGTCGCCACGGCGCCTATGACTCCCATGGCGGCTCGCTGCAGGACTGGCAACAGGCGCAGGCGGATCTGACCGCGGCGGAAACCACTTTGTCCGCGGCGCGCGGCCGACTGCGGGTGCTCGGCAGCACTGATGCCCAGATCCAGGCGCTGGAGGCCGCGGGCAGTGTCAGCGCCACGGCATCCATTGCTTCACCGATCACCGGGCTGGTAACCGACCGGCAGATCGGTCCCGGACAGGTCATTCAGGCCGGTGACTCCACGGCGATTTTCACGGTCGCGGATCTGTCGACGGTGTGGCTGCTCGCCGCGGTGCGCGACAGCGATGCGGCGGCCATTGCGCCGGGCCAGGCCATTCTGCTGCATGTGCCGGCGCTGCCCGGACACGACTATCAAGCCACCGTCCAGTCCGTGGGCGCTCAGGTGGACCCGACCACGCATCGGGTCATGGTGCGCGCGACGGTCAATAACGGTGACGGTCATCTGCGACCCGCGATGCTGGCCATGTCGCAGATCATGACCAGCCCTGACGCCCTGGCGCCGGGCGTGCCCGAAGCGGCCATCGTCCGCGAGGGCGAACAGGCGCATGTGTGGGTGGTGCGTCCCGACGGCGTGCTGCAGCAGCGTCCGATTCTCACCGGCCGCAGCAACGGTGCGCTGACGGAAGTGCGTCAGGGCCTAACGGCCGGGGAACGCATTGTCACCAGCGGCAGCCTTTTCATTGACAGTGCGGCACAGCCCGATTGAACGCCCTGATCAGCTTCGCGCTGCGGCAGCGCGTGTTCCTCGCCCTGTTGCTGCCGCTGGCGCTGATCGCCGGCGCTCTGGGCTTCGCGGCGCTCAACATCGAGGCCTATCCCGACCCGGTGCCACCGCTGGTCGACATCGTCACGCAAAGCTCCGGTCAGTCGGCCGAGGAAATCGAGCGCTACGTGACCATCCCCATCGAGATCCAGATGGCGGGCATTCCGCACGTCACCGCCGTACGCACTATTTCCCTGTTCGGCCTGTCTGATGTCAAAGTGCAGTTCACCTACGACTTCACCTACGATCAGGCCGAGCAGTGGATCATCAACCGCCTCGCGCAGCTGCCGGCGCTGGCCAATGGGGCGACGCCGCAGATCTCCCCCACAAGTCCGATCGGTGAGATCTATCGGTACCAGGTGCTTGGGCCTCCCGGTTACTCCGTCACCGATCTGAAGACTTTGGAGGACTGGGTGCTGGAACGGCGCTTCAAGGCCGTACCCGGCGTGGTGGACGTCACGGGCTGGGGCGGCAAGACCCGCACCTATGAGGTGACTGTCGACCAGAATCATCTGGAGCACTACGGGGTCACTCTGCCGCAGGTGCTGCAGGCGCTGGGCGACAGTAACATCAATGTCGGTGGCCAGACCATCGATGTGGGACCGCAGGCGGCGGTAGTGCGCGGCGTGGGCTTGATCCACTCTGTTGAAGACATCGGCCACACCATGGTGAGCGTCAATCGTGGCATAGCTGTGCGGGTGGCGGATGTGGCACACATCCAGATCGGGCATCAGCCGCGGCTTGGCATCGCCGGCCGCGGCGACAATGATGACATCGTGCAGGGCATCGTGCTGATGCGCCGCGGCGCCGAGAGCATGCCCACCATCGAAAGGGTCAAGGCCGAGGTCGACAACATCAACCGCTCCGGCATCCTGCCTCCCGGAGTGCGCATCGAGCGCATCTACGATCGTTCCGACCTGATCCGGGTGACCACGCGCACGGTACTGCACAATGTGCTGGGCGGCATCGCGCTGATATTCCTGCTGCAGTGGGCGTTCCTGGGCAATCTGCGCAGTGCGATAATCGTCGCCAGCACCATCCCCTTCGCCCTCGCCTTCGCCATCGGTCTGATGCTGCTGCGTGGGGAATCCGCGAATCTGCTGTCCGTCGGCGCCATCGATTTCGGGTTAATCGTGGACGCCTCGGTCATCATGGTCGAAAACATCTTCCGCCATCTGGGTGAAAGCGCCGAGGCGCGGCGCGCCGGCGGCGCCCTGCTGCAGGTGGTGCGCAGCAACGACCAGTTTCGTGGCAAGTTCGGCGTGATTGCCAACGCGGCCACCGAAGTCAACCAGTCGATACTGTTCGCCGCCGCCATCATCATCGCCGGGTTCGTGCCGCTGTTCACGTTGAGCGGCATCGAGGGGCATATTTTCGCCCCCATGGCGCGTACCTATGGCTACGCCATCGCCGGCGGGTTGATCGCCACCTTCACCATCTCTCCGGCGCTGTGCGCGCTGTTGCTGCCGAACAGTGTCATGGAGACTGAGACCAGGCTGGTGCGCGGCCTGCGCCGGGTGTACGAGCCGCTAGTCGAGTTCGCCCTGGCCAATCGCATCATCACCCTGGGCAGCCTGGTCGTCATTCTGGTGCTGGCGGGCGTCGCGGCGCGCGGCCTGGGCCTTGAGTTCATGCCGCGGCTCGAGGAGGGCAACTTCTGGATCCGCGCGAGCATGCCCACCTCGGTGTCCCTGGATACCAGCAACGGCTATGTCAACCGGATGCGCCGGATCATTGGCAGCTTTCCTGAGGTTGAGACCGTGGTCTCCCAGCATGGACGGCCCGATGATGGCACCGATGCCACAGGTTTCTTCAACGCCGAGTTCTTCGTGCCTCTCAAGCCCGACGATGCCTGGCCGGCAGGCGTTGACAAGGACAAGCTGACACAGCAGCTGACGACGACGCTGGCCAACCAGTTCCCCGGCGTGGATTTCAATTTTTCCCAGTACATCGAAGACAACGTCGAAGAGGCCGCCTCGGGCGTGAAGGGCGAGAACTCGGTCAAGCTCTTCGGCAATGACCTGAAGGTGCTGGCCGCCACCGCCGGAAAGATCCGCGATGTGCTGCAGACCGTGCCCGGCATCACCGACCTGGCGGTATTCAATCCCCTGGGCCAGCCCACCATCCGCATCGACGTTGACCGCGATCGGGCTTCGCGGCTGGGTCTGGCACCGGGCGATATCAATGCGACGGTACAAAGCGCCATTGGCGGCCAGTCTGCCGGGGATCTGTACGAGCCCGGCAGCGACCGGCACTTCCCGATGATCGTGCGCCTGGCGCAACCCTTCCGCGCCGACCTGGATTCGATCCGTCGCATCATGGTGGGCGCGCCGGACCCGGCCGGCGGCGCGGCGCCGGTGCAGATTCCACTCGCCGATGTCGCCGACGTACGCCTGGTGTCGGGGCCCTCCTTCATCTACCGCGAGCAGCAGGAGCGCTACGTCCCCATCAAGTTCAGCGTCCGCGGCCGCGATCTTGGCAGCGCGGTGCTGGATGCCCAGGCCCGGGTCACCCGCGCCATCGCCATCCCCGGGGGCTACCATCTGGAATGGGTTGGGGAATTCGGCAACCTGAACGACGCCCTGCAGCGCCTCAGGCTCGCAGTTCCGGCGAGCCTCGCGCTCATCTGTATTCTGCTGTTCATCAACTTCGGTTCGATCATCGACGTGCTGCTCGCGGTGAGCGTCATACCGATGGCCTTGGTCGGCGGCATTTTCGCACTGGCCCTGACCGGCACGCCCTTCAGCGTATCGGCGGCCATCGGCTTCGTGGCACTGTTTGGCATTGCAACCATGGACGGCATCATCGTGCTGTCCTATTTCAATCTGCACGTGGAGCAAGGCATGGATCGTGTCAGCGCGATCCTGCACACCTGTCGCGTACAGATGCGTCCCGTCATGATGACCTGCATCGTCGCCTGCGTGGGCCTGGTCCCCGCCGCGCTGTCATCCGGTATCGGTTCCCAGGTGCAGCGTCCACTCGCCCTGGTGGTGGTGGGCGGCATGCTGCTGGCGCCGGTCCTGGTGCTGTTCGTACTGCCCTCCCTGATCCTTCTGGCCTCGCAACGGCGCAGGTGACCTTGTGAAAAGCGCGCTCGTCGCTGTGACGCTGGTGCTGAGCTCCTGTGCGGTCGGCCCGAACTTCAAACGGCCACAAAGCCCGCCCACGGATCGTTATACGGCGAGCGAGCTGCCGCGCTCTTTTGCCAGCGGCGCCGATGTGCCCTATGAATGGTGGAAGGTATACGACTGCCCGCCTTTGAATGTGCTGGTGGACAGCGCGCTGCAGGGCAGCCCCACGGTGAAGGCCGCACAGGCGGCGCTGCGCCAGGCGAATGAACTTGTCAAGGCCCAGCGCGCGACGCTGTTTCCCACACTGCAGGCCTCCTACGCACCCACGCGCGAGCGCGACGCGGTGGGAACCCTGTCGCCGACACTGGCATCGGCGCAACCGCTGTTTACGCTGCAGACCGCGCAGGTGAGCGTCTCCTACATGCTGGACGTGTTCGGTGGCAACCGCCGCCAGATCGAGTCCGCGCAGGCCACGGCGCAGGGCCAGCGCTATGACCTCGAAGCGGCCTATTTGACTTTGACCTCCAACGTGGTTGCCGCAGCCATCGAGGAAGCCGCGGTGCGCGCTCAGATCGAGGCCAATGAGACGGTGGTGCGCAGCGCGCGCGAGGCGCTCGACATTCTCAACAAGCAGTTGGCGCTGGGCAGCATCCCGCAAACCGCCGTCCTGGCCCAGGAGGCCGCACTGGCGGCCGCCGAAGCGCAGCTGCCGCCACTGCGCAAACAGCTGGCCATGCAGCGTGACCTGCTCGCGGTACTGGCCGGCCGCTCGCCCGGTGAGCCCCCTCCACAGACCTTTGAGCTCGCAGCGCTTAAGATTCCTCAGGATCTGCCGCTGTCCCTGCCCGCGGCCCTGGTGCGTCAGCGCCCGGATGTGCTGGCCGCCGAAGAACAGCTTCACTACGCCACCGCTCAGGTGGGAGTCGCGACCGCGGATCTGTTGCCGCAGGTCAACCTGACGGCGACCCTTGGTGGGGCTTCGACCAGCCTGTCGACCCTGCTCGCCAGCGGCAACACCTTCTGGAGCGCGGGCGCCACCCTCAGTCAGACCCTGTTTGCGGGCGGCGCCCTGTGGCATCACAAGCTGGCCACCGATGCGGCGCTCGATGCGGCGGGAGCGCAGTATCGCACCGTGGTGCTGAGCGCCTTGCAGAATGTCGCGGACACGCTGTACGCACTGCAGTTTGATGCCGAGGCGGTGGCGGCCAATGAGCGTGCCGAAAGCGCCGCGCACCGCAGCCTTGAGGCCACGCGCGCGTCCCTGACCCAGGGCTCAATCACTTACCTGGATCTGCTCACCGCCGAACAGGCCCGCGCCCAGGCCCTCTCGAACCTTGAGCAGGCGCGGGGCAATCATCTCGCCGATAGCGCGGCCCTGTTCGTGGCCTTGGGTGGCGGCTGGTGGAACCGCCCGGATCACTCACCCTAGCACCAGCGCAGCCAACAAACCGTCATATTTGCGCACTAGGATCGAGGGCTGTGAACTCTCGAGTACTCACTGCGCCCATCGCGCTCGTCGCTTTCGCCGCCACGCTTGCGTTGATCGCCGGGCCCGGGGGCAAGCGGCACGCCGCGCAGCAAATGTCAGCGCCGCTCGCCACGCTGGCCGCACCGCCGGTGTCATTGCCGCCCACCGCTGTCGTGGCGGCGCCCGCGACTGAGCGAACCGAATCGAAGCCTGTCGGTGCCCCACTGGATGAACGCGCGGACCCACCAGCGCAGGCGGCGCAACCTGCGGATACCAGCGAATTCCTCGCCGCCCAGGACCGCGCCGCTGCCCACAGTTCCCGCTCGCGCTAGCCCTCGCTTGAACGTGCCCCGTCTCACCGCGCTGCGCCTGGCCGGCCCGGTCTTTCTGTTGCTGCTGTTGACGGGATTGGCGCCGGCCCAGCCCATCGCCTTCGACTGGTGTCCACGCCCCGGCCCGGGCAGTCCCGTCCCTGAGCCGCGTGACCTGCGCAGCAGCGGTGGTGTGCTGCGCGTCGATCTCACCATTCGCAACTCCTCGACCACCGCGGGTTCAGCGCGCTACTGCTACCTGCTGACCGACGGCTCACAGGCGCCGACGCTGCGCCTGCATCCGGGCGACTTGCTGGATCTGCACCTGGTGAATGCCTTAACCGAGCCGCCCGCGCAGCTGGGTGCGATGCCCCACGCCATGCGGATGGATATCGACCTCGGACACCACCCCGCCGATCCGTGTACCAGCGGCCTGATGACCGCCACGTCCACGAACCTGCACTTCCACGGGCTGACGGTGCCGGCCACCTGTCATCAGGACGAAGTCCTGCGAACCTCAATCCAGCCCTCAGATCCCCCCTTCCAATACAAATTCCGCATCCCACGAGACGAACCCCCGGGCCTGTACTGGTACCACCCTCACATCCACGGCTTCAGCAGCCGCCAGGTCATGGGCGGGGCATCGGGCGCCTTGATCATCGAAGGCCTGGAGCGCGCTGTACCGGAGGTTGCCGGTTTGCCAGAACGCGTGCTGGTGATCCGCGATCAGGACCTGCTGAATCCGGATGCGCCCCCGTCACGCTTTGAACCGGTAGTCCCAAAGAACCTGATTGATCGCGATGGCGATGCCGCCAACAACGGCACCGGCTTCGGCAAGCCCGCGAAGGATCTGAGCATCAACTTCGTTCCGGTTCCCTATCCGGACTATCCGCCGGCGATGATCCGAATGAAACCACAGGAGCGTGAGCTGTGGCGCGTGGTCAATGCCGCGGCCATCACTTATCTGAATCTGGCGGTGCTGTTCGGCAATTCGCCACAGTCACTGGGACTGGTCGCCATCGATGGGGTGCCGATGAACTGGCGGGGCGCATCGACACGGGCCATTACCTGGGTTGAGCACATCGGCGTGCCGCCTGGGTCGCGCGTGGAATTCGTGCTACAGGGACCGCCGCGGGACATGCCCGCGCTGCTGGTCACGCGCACCGTCGACACCGGGCAAGGCGGCGAAAACGATCCGAATCGTGCGCTCGCGCAGCTGATCGCTGATCCGGATGCCGGCACACCGCAGTCCACGCTACCGGTCCAATCCACACCCGAGACTGCGCCGCAACGCCCGTGGCTGGGCGACGTGCAACCGGTCCGGACCCGTAGGCTGTATTTCTCCGAGAAGCTCGAGAATCCCAAGGACCCGAACAGCGCCACCACCTTCTACATTACGGTGGATGGTCAGACGCCCACGGCCTTCGACCCGGCCGATGCCACGCCCAACATTACGGTGCAACAGGGCGATGTGGAGGACTGGATCATCGAGAACCGCACCACCGAGCTGCACGCCTTCCACATCCACCAGCTGCACTTTGTGTTGATGGCGTGGAACGGCGTACCGGTGAATGAGCCGTTCCTGCGCGACACGGTCAATGTTCCGTATTATTCCGACAAGATGCTGCAATACCCCAGCGTGCGCGTGCGCATGGATTTTCGCGATCCTGACACCATCGGCACATTTGTTTATCACTGCCACCTGCTCGAGCACGAAGACGCCGGCATGATGGGGGTCGTTCGCGTCGCGCCGCGAAGCAGAAGCTCCCGGTAAGACGTCAGAAATTCAAAATTCGATCATCGGACTGCAATACGGGTTTCCTAGTTTGGACTCGCGCGCATGTGCGCGCCCGGTTTCAAGGGAGCTGCTCCATGCACGCGAGAAAAGTGGTATCGCATATTCTTCACGCAGCCCGTACCGCCGCGGTGTCGCTGGCGGTCCTGCCGTTGGCGATCGGCCCGGTACTGGCCGCGGACCAGGAGATGCTGCAATCCGCGGGACTTGGCTATACCCAAACGCCTATCAAGCACGTCATTGTGATCATCGGCGAGAACCGCAGCTTCGATCATGTCTTCGCCACCTACGTGCCCAGGCGCGGCGAGTCCGTGCGTAACCTGCTGAGCGAAGGCATCGTCGCCTTGGATGCCAACAGCAACGCCATTCCGGGTCCCAACTTTGAGCAGGCCCACCAGCTGGCGGCGCTGGACTACGGCACTGCCGATACCTTCCTGCTCAGCCCGCCGAAGCAGACCTTCCCCAATGACCAGCTGCCTGCGCCGCTGAGCGGCGGCCCCAGCGGCGCGGACGGATATTTTTCCGGTACCAGCCCCTGCGAATCTTCCCCGACGCTGACTGCCATTCAATGCGCCCAGGTCACTGAAAGCGGCCTCGCGCCCGGCTACTACGCCAATCTGGTGACCGGCGGCACCGGGCAGAAGAGCCACGTGCCCGATGCCCGCATCACCAACGTCAGCACGCTACCGGCGGGACCTTTCCAGCTAACCAACGGCAGCGCCCTTACCTATACCGACTATGCGGCGAGCCCCGTGCACCGGTTTTACCAGATGTGGCAGCAGCTGAACTGCAGCATTGATCATTCCAGCTGGGACAATCCTTCCGGATGCAACGGCAAGCTGTTCTCCTGGGTGGAAGTGACCGTCGGTGCCGGCGCCAACGGTGTCGCGCAGCCGGCGAACTTCAGCACTGAATACTCACCTACGGCGGTCACGACGGGCGAAGGCTCGACAGCCCTCGGGTTCTACAACGTCCAGCAGGGCGATGCGCCCTACTTCAAGCACCTGGCCGATACCTACGCGATGAGCGATAACTTCCACCAGTCGGTGAATGGCGGCACCGGCGCCAACCACATCATGATTGGCCACGGTGACATGATCTGGTACAGCGACGCGAAGGGCCATCCCGCGGTTCCGCCGAACAATGTCACGGTGTTCACCTCGCGCTATAACGGGGGTTCGAATCCGGATCAGGGAGTCGTCAATCAGATCGAGGATCCGAATCCGGCTGCCGGAACCAACAACTGGTACACCCAGGACGGTTACGGCAATTCCTTCAATGCGGGCTTCCCACCGCCCTACACGGCCGAGCCGGTGTCAGGTGGCGGCTCGTACACCAAGTGTTCGGACCTGAAGCAGCCGGGTGTCGCCCCGGTGGTCAAGTACCTGGATTCACTGCCGCGGCCCATCGATCCGCGCTGCGAACCCGGGCACTACTATCTGCTGAACAACTACAACCCGGGGTACTTCGGCAACGGCAACAACGCCGCGACGGACCAGAATCCGGCAAACACACCGTTCACCATTCCGCCCTCATCGACCCGCAGCATCGGCGACACTCTCAATGCTGCGCACATTTCCTGGAAATACTACGGCGATCAGTGGAACAACTACGTCAATGACCCGTACCAGCTGAATTACGGCACCAACGGCCCCAATGCCGATGAGTACTGCAATATCTGCAATCCCTTCCAGTACGACACCTCCATCATGTCGCACCCGGATCAGGTTGCCGAGCACATCCAGGATAGTGTCAACCTGTACGCGGACATCGCCAAGGGAACGCTGCCAGCCGTGTCGGTGGTCAAGCCCAGCGGCTATGTGGATGGCCATCCGGCCTCATCCAAGCTCGATCTGTTTGAAGGCTTCGTGAAGAAGATCGTGGACCAGGTCCAGGCTTCGCCCTACGCCAACGACACCGCCATCTTCATCACCTTCGATGAGGGTGGCGGGTACTACGATTCGGGGTATGTGCAGCCGCTTGACTTCTTCGGCGACGGCACGCGCATCCCGATGCTGGTGGTGTCCAAGTATGTGACCCCCGGGCACATCTCACACCGCTATGCGGATCATGTGTCGATATTGAAGTTCATCGAGCGCAACTGGGGCCTGCCCCCGGTGACAGGCCGCAGCCGGGATAATTTCCCGAACCCCGTGGCTCTGTCGGTCAATCCCTACGTACCGCTGAACACGCCGGCCCTGGATGACCTGTTCGATCTGTTCAACTTCTGAGCGGAACTGACCGTCAATTAAAGGGGCTGCCGACCGGCAGCCCCTTTTCGTTATCCACCCGCTGAGGTGTACTCCGCAGTCCTCAGCCGCCGTGTTCGGCGTCCACCAGCGCACCGTCCGTGGCGTGGATCGCCGCGTCGATATGCCCGACGGCACGGTCACGAAGCCCGCGTGTAATCGGATCATCCTCTTCGCGCGCCACGTCCGCGTGCACCTTGCGCAACAGTTCCAGCGCCTTACGCAGCCGCCCCGGGCGATTGTTGGGGACGTCCACGGTCGGATGGTCCTCGATGTTCTTGCCATCGTCGATGGCCGCGTGCTTGATTTCGCGAATCGCAGCGTCGATTTGCGTGATCGCGACGTCTTCGTGACCACTGACCGCCGCTTCCCCGGGGCGATGCGCCAACATCCAGCGCGCTGCGCGCAGGTCAGACAGGGCGTGCAGGTAGGCAGGATGCCTGCCGGGCACGTCGGCATGGGCCGCGAACGGCAGTGTCAGCGCCAGCAATAGGCCCGCCAGCAGCGGCTTGTTTGCAATCTTCAAGTGCGTCTCCTTGGTTTTGAAGCCTGTCCCCCTACAACGTCGGAGTCGGCAGATCAGTGACAGACTTTGACTGAATTTTTTGTCACGCAGCAACGCTGACCCTATATGCTGCGCCAACGTCGCCGGAGGCCATTGCATGTTCCACCAGCTGCTGACGCCGATTCACGACAGTCTCGGTGCGTCTTTTTGCGTTGCAGTACTGCCCATCGTGGCCCTGGTGATATTGCTGGGGGTGCTGCGGCGCCCGGCATGGCAGGCGGCCCTGGCTGCCCTGATCGTTGCCTTCGTAATCGCCGTCGGCCCCTGGCATATGCCCCTGGAACCGGCCATTCAATCCATGCTGAACGGTGCGACCTTCGCACTGTGGCCCGTGATGTGGCTGGTCTTCAACGGCCTGCTGCTCTATAACATCTCGGTGCGCTCGGGCCGCTTTGAGGCCTTCCGCCAGTGGATGACCAGCAACCTGCCCAACGACCGGCGCATCATGCTGGTGGTCATCGGATTCTGCTTCGGCGCCCTGCTCGAGGGTATTGCCGGATTCGGCGCCCCCGTGGCCATCACCAGTTCACTGCTGATCATGACCGGCTTTCCGGCCATGGAAGCCCTGGTCTTTGTACTCATCTTCAACACGGCGCCGGTGGCCTTCGGCGCCCTGGGCATTCCGCTCACGGTGCTGGGCTCGGTGACCGGCCTTCCGGCCACCACGGTTGCTGCAATGGTCGGCCGGCAGTTGCCCTTCATGGCACTGATTCTGCCGTTCTATGTGACCGCACTGTACGGCGGTTGGCGCTCTGTGCGCAGCCTGTGGCCGGTGTTGCTGGTGGCTGGCGCGACCTTCGCCGCGGCCCAGTTCCTGGCCTCGAACTTCATCGACTACACCCTCGCCGACGTGCTGTCATCGCTGCTGTCGCTGGCCGCCACTTTGCTGTTCGTGAGAGTCTGGCGCCCGGCCGAGGATCCGGCGTACCACATCAGCGTTCCGCATGCCGACACCCCGCAGGTACGCGCCGTCCCCGCCTGGCAGGGGTGGCTGCCCTGGCTCATCATGACCGCCGTCGTGATTGCCTGGTCCTTATTCGGCGTTGCCGCCAAGGGTCAGCGGGGCATCGCCTGGCCGGGGCTGCACAATGCGATCTCAATCACCCTGTATCACGACAAGCCCTACGCCGCCATCTGGTCCTTTCAACCACTCGCGACGGGAACTGCGATCCTGATCACGGCCATCTTCGTCGCAATCCTGTTCCGAATGTCCCCGGGTGACTTCGTGCGCTGCCTGAGGCAGACCGTTCGGCAGCTGTGGCTCGCGGTCGTCACCGTGGTGCTCATTGTCGCCCTTGCGTATTTGATGAATTATTCCGGTCTGGCGTACACCTTGGGCAAGGCGGCGGCCTCGACGCGTTATCTCTTCATCCTGCTCTCGCCCTTCCTCGGCTGGATTGCCGTCGCACTCTCCGGCAGCGATACCTCGGGCAATGCGCTCTTCGGCAATCTGCAAGTGGTGGCTGCGCGGCAGCTGCACCTGAACCCGGTGCTGTTCGCGGCGACCAATTCCTCGGGCGGTGTCATGGGCAAGATGATCTCCCCGCAGAACATTGCCACCGGCGCCGCTGTCACCCAGTTGAAGGGCCAGGAAGGCGTAGTATTTGCCCGCACTTTCATCCACAGCATCGTGTTCACGCTGATGCTGGTGGTGCTGGTGGTCCTGCAACAGTTCGTGTTTCCGGGGATGATTCCCGGGAGCGCAAGCCCATAGGCTGGGCTGGTGGGTACATGCGGATACTGAGGCTCATCGCGATCGGAGTCGGTGGTGTGGTCGCGGTGCTGTTCCTGGGCATCGTGGCCGTCTGGCTGCTGGTCAATCCCAACGACTACAAGGATAAAATCGTGGGTGCGGTCAGGACCGCAACCGGACGCGAGCTGGCGCTGCCGGGCGCCATCAAGCTGTCGGTTTTCCCCTGGATAGCCCTGGAACTCGGGCCCGCAAGCCTGGGTAACCCGGCCGGATTTCCCAGCGGCGAGTTCCTCTCGGTGCAGCATGTGGCGCTGCGGGTCAAGCTGCTCCCCCTGCTGCGCAGGAACCTGGAGATTGGACGGATCGAGATTGACCAACCGGATCTGCGCTTGCAGGAGAACGCGCAAGGCCAGGGTAATTGGCAGGACTTCGGACAGCATAACGTGGCCTCGGAACCCGGCTCGACCAGCCACAGCGGCGGCAGCTCAATCTTTCAAAGTCTTGCGGGTATTGTCGTCACCCACGCCCATGTCAGCTTCGACACGGTCAGCATCAACGACCTGAATCTGGATGTGGGCGCTCTCGCGCAAGAGTCGTCGCCGGTCGGCTCCGCGAGCCGCTACGCTCTGGCCCATCTTCGTGTCGCAGGCCAGCTGCAAGCCAGCCCCGGTGCAGCGGCCCTGCCTTTCCAGTTCTCGGTGGCCGCATTGGACCTGGATCTTGGCGCGCAGACCCTGCATGCGCCCGACATGGCCGCACAACTTGCCACGGCGAAACTATCGATGACGGTCAATGGTGAGCAGATCCTGGGCAAACCGGCATTCACGGGCACTGTAGCGCTGGAACCAGTCAACCTGCGCGAACTGTTGCCGCAGCTTGGCGTCACCCTATCCGCAACCCGCGATGCACAGGCCTACTCGCGTCTGCGCTTCAGCAGTGACTTCCAGTACGTCGACAATTCCGTGCGGCTGCAGAACCTCGTGGCGCAGCTGGATGATTCGCAGTTGCGCGGCAGCGTGGTAATCAAGGACATTGCCACCAAGGCCACGGACTTCAACCTCAACCTCGATCACATCGACCTCGATCGCTATCGCTCACCGCCCGCGGCCGCGCCGGCGGCAGCAGCGCCGGGCAAACCCGCGCAATTGCCCGCAAGTCCGCTGAAGACCCTCGATGTCCACGGCACCTTCATGATCGGAGAGGCTAAATTTAGTGGGCTCACGCTCTCGGATGTGGCGTTGAACCTGCAGGCGCAAGGTGGCCTGATCCAGCTACCGGCGCTCAAGGCGCGACTGTACGGTGGGCTTTACTCGGGCGCGATTAGCTACGATGTTCGCGGTCCGGCACCGCAGTTGCAGCTCAATCAGCAACTGACCGGCGTTGCCATGGCGCCGTTGCTGCAGGACGCGGCCAAAAGTCAGCGCCTGTCTGGGCACGGCAATGCCACCATGACGCTGGCCGGACACGGACCGGACAGCGAGGCGCTATTGAATTCGCTGACGGGCCGCTTTGAACTCAATCTCGCCGACGGCGCCGTCGAAGGCGTGGATCTTGGCTACGAGATTGGCGCCGCGCAGGCGTTGCTGAAGCAGCAGCCACTGCCCGCGGGCGGCAACACCCGGCGCACGAAATTTGATGCCTTCCGCATGTCTGCCACGGTGACGGACGGAGTGGCCAGAACGGACGACATGCTCGTGGGCACGCCCTACCTGCGCATCAGCGGCCAGGGCACGACCAACCTGGTGAGCAAGGCGCTTGATCTGCAGCTCAAGGCCACCATTCTCAAGGCACCCCCGGCCTCGCCGGGCGCAGACCTCTCCCAGCTCACTCTCGCTGAGATCCCGGTGTCGGTGACCGGAACTGCCGACAGTCCCAAGGTCCGCCCCGACCTCCAAGGCCTCATCAAGTCGCAGCTGAAGCAGAAAGCCCAGGATCTGGTCAAGGGCAAACTCAACGATAAGTTGAAGGGGCTTTTCGGCACCCATTAGTAACGGCCTTTGTTAACGGCTATAGTCACCCGATGATGCAATGGCCGCAGGAAGCCGCACAGTTATTGCCTGATCTGGTGCGCCTGCGCCGGGCCATTCATGCTGAGCCCGAGCTCGGTCTGCAGACCCCGCAAACCGCCGCCAAGATCATGACGGCCCTGAGCGGACTGCCACTTGAATATCGTACGGGTCCGTCAACGAGTGGCATCGTCGCGGTGTTGCGCGGTGATTCCAGCGGACGCACGGTGCTGTTGCGGGGGGACATGGACGCCCTGCCCATGCACGAGGATACCGGCCTCGAGTTTGCTTCAGTGAAGCCCGGAGCCATGCACGCCTGTGGCCACGACAGCCATGTCGCCATGCTCGTGGGCGCCGCACGATTGCTGAGCGCGCGTCGCCGTGAACTGCCGGGAACAGTTCTGTTCATGTTCCAGCCCGGCGAGGAAGGCTGGCATGGTGCGCGTTTCATGCTCGAGGACGGGCTGCTCAATCCGCTCCCGGATGCCTCCTTTGCGCTGCACGTCATGCCCAACGCGCCGCACGGTCTGTTTACCGGCCGTGAGGGTCCGCTGCTGGCATCGGCCGATACGATTCGTATCTCGATCACCGGTCGCGGCGGGCACGCTTCCATGCCGCACGATGCACTGGACCCCATACCGGTTGCCTGCGAGATCGTGACGGCGATTCAGACCTTCGTGACCCGCCGCATGCCGGCTTTCGATCCCGTGGTGGTCACCATTGCCCGCATCCAGGCGGGAACCACCGACAACGTCATCCCGGAGAGTGCCGCAATGCTGGGCACCATCCGCACCCTGTCGGCCGAAAATCGCGCGTCGGTACAGGTCGGACTGCGCACGCTGGCTGAGGGAATCGCAGCGGCCCATGGCGCGCGCGCCTGCGTGGAGTTCGAGTCCGGGTTCCCGGTGACCCGCTGCGACCCGCGCGCCGTGGCCTTGGGACGCCGTGTCGTGGCTGAGCTCTATGGTGAGCAGAGTTGGCATCCGCTGGCCGCCCCGGTCATGGGCGCCGAGGACTTCTCATACGTCCTGGAGAAAACCCCCGGCGCCATGTTTTTCCTCGGGGCGAGCGCCGCGGGCAGTGATTTTCGCAGCTGCTGCGGCCTGCATTCCAATCGGATGGTGATCGATGAGACCATCATGGCCCGCGGCGCGGCGGTTCTCGCCGGCATCGCCGACCGCTTTTTGAACGGCGGCGACGGCGCCTTCTAAAGGTCGGCCGCCCCGGGCCGGAGGATAAAGAACAATGCGACAAGTGCTCCGGTGGTTCACCCTGGGTCTTGGCAGTCTCGTGACCGCCATGTCATTGGCGGCGCCGTCGGACGTGGTCGACGGGCCACTGATCCGCCCACCGGTTTCCTCAAGCGATGCGCGCGACCTCTCAGGCGTGTGGTACATCCGCCTCTACAATCCCCAGATCAACTCCACTCTCGGGCGCCTCCCGCCCTTCACCGAACTCGGCAAGGCCGCATGGGATGCGCGCGTGAAGGCCGAGAAGGATGGCTCGCCCATTGCCGATGCCTCCTCATACTGCTGGCCGCACGGGGTCCCGCGCGTGATGAACTCGCCCTATCCGCTGCAGATCATCCAGACTGCCGGCGAGACCGTCATCGTGCATGAAGTGGCCCATAACGTGCGCCACATCTACATGGATCAACAGCATCCGCAGAATCCGGGTGCGAGCTTCATGGGCGATTCGGTCGGGCATTGGGACGGCGATACGCTGGTCGTCGACACCATCGGGCTCAACGATCGGACCTGGATCGATGAAATCGGTGTGATCCACGGCAAGCAGCTGCATGTGATCGAACGCATCCGCAAGATCGAGGGCGGCCACGCGCTTGAGAACCTGATCCGCATCGCGGATCCGGAGTACTTCACCGAACCCTGGTACGCGCGCATCACGTACGCGTGGCGTCCCGACCTCAGGCTCGCCGAATACATCTGCGAAGAAAACAACCGCAACATGCCGGTCGCCGGCCATACGGCGGAGAAGTGATGCGCCATTCCCGGTTCCGGCTGGCCCTGGTTCTAACCGCTCTCGCCGCTGCCGCTGGCATGGCCTGCGCGCAGGCCATTTATACACCGCCGCCCGCACAGAATTTCGAAGGTGTCTGGCTGATCCAGGGCGACCACTCCACCATCAGGACTGTCGCCGGCAAGCTGCCGCCGCTGACCCGCGCCGCGGCGGCCCGGTACACCGCCGCCACCAGGGCCCGCAAGGCCGGCAGGCCCGATTTCGACACCATCCAGACCTGCAAGCCGCACGGCTTTCCGCGCATCCTGTTCGCCGCCTATCCGATCGAGATTCTCCAGGAACCGACCCAGGTCACTTTCATCCACGAGATTCATCACATGCCGCGGATGGTTTACCTGGACATGACGCTGCCGAAACTGGATGACATGGATCCGAACTGGATGGGTCTGTCGGCGGGCCACTGGGACGGTGACACGCTCGCAATCGACAGCCAGGGCTTCAATGACCTGACCACGCTGGACACCGCGGGACTGCCGCATTCAACGCAGCTGCGGGTTTCCGAGCGGCTGCGCAAACTCGACGCCGATACGCTGGAGGATGTCATCACCATCACGGATCCGAAAACCTACACCAAGCCCTGGAGCACGCGGGCAACCTACCGGCGCCAGCCCGGTGCGCGCCTCAAGGAATACGTGTGTACGGACTCCAATCCGGAGGCGAAGGCGCAGACGCCCTAGGGGGGCATGCCTTGATCAGGCACCCGGTTACACCGTTCCTGCTGCTCCTGGGTGTCATCGCTGCGCCGGTCTGCGCCGGGCCGGCAGGGCCTGATCGCATCGTCCTGCCCGATGCCGTCACGCCCACTCACTATGACCTCGAAGTGAGGCCGGATGCGGCCACCGCCAGCTTCACCGGCCAGGTTCGGATCCAGGTGGACGTCCATCGCGCTACGCCGGACATCGAACTGAACGCCGCCAATCTCACATTTTCAAGTGTGAGAGTCTCGGGTACCACCGGCGTGCCCACCGTAAGCTTCGATACCACGCTGCAAACGGCCACCCTGCACTTCCTGACAGCCGTTGCGCCGGGCCGGCACCTGCTCTTCATACGCTATTCGGGTCACATCAACGCCAGCGGCGCCGGACTGTTCCTGGTCGACTATGGCAGCCCTCACCACCGCAAGCGCGCCCTCTACACGCAGCTCGAGAACTACTATGCGCGCCAGTTCTTTCCCTGCTGGGACGAACCGAACCGCAAGGCGACGATCGCGCTGACCGTGACCGCGCCCGCAGCCGACATGGCGGTCTCGAACATGCCCATTGCGCAGGTGGCAAGGCTGCCTGGCGGGATGGCTCGCACCCGGTTCCAGACCACCCCGAGAATGTCGACTTATCTGCTGTTCCTCGGAGTCGGCGACTTCCAACGTATCACCCGCATGGTCCGCGGCATCCAGATCGGCGTTGTATTCAGCCGTGGCGCGGCTGCGCGGGCGCGCTTCGCACTGGCTGCGGCCGCCCAGCTGCTGCCCTACTACGAGGACTACTTTGGATTCCGCTATCCGCTGCCCAAGCTTGATGTGGTGTCGGGACCCGGGCGCAGCCAGGAATTCGGGGCCATGGAGAACTGGGGCGCGATTTTCGGATTCGATCGCTACTTTCTCCTGGATCCGCAGGCCGCGACAATGGCCGACGCGTTCAGGACCTACAGCTACATCGCGCATGAAATGGCGCACCAGTGGGTGGGCGACCTGGTCACCATGGATTGGTGGAACGACCTGTGGCTGAACGAAGGCTTCGCCGAGTGGATGCAGTACAAGGCAACCGATCACTTTCACCCGGAATGGGACGCGTGGCTGGTGGGTCTGGATGAGCGCGAAGAGGCCTTGCAGCAGGACTCGCGTGCCGGCACGCATCCGGTCATCACGACAGTTGCCGATGTGCTGCAGGCCGACAATGATTTCGATGTCATCACGTATGGCAAGGGAATGTTCGTCGTCCGCATGCTCGAGAAGTACCTGGGTGTGAGCGCCTTTCGTACGGGCATCCGGCGCTACCTGCGGGCGCACGCCTACCGCAACGCCGTAACCGAGGACTTGTGGCGCGAGCTGGACCGGGTCGCCGCGGCGCCCATCTCGGACATCGCCCATGATTTCACCCTCCAGCCAGGCGTACCGCTGATTCGCGCCACGGCAGCGCCCGGCCTGCACCTGGAACAGGGACGCTTTGCCACCGACGCCTCAGGCACGCCGACCCAGTGGCAAGTGCCGGTACTGGTACGTTCCCGTGAAGGGACGACGTGGCAGGGCATCGTAGGGGCTGATGCGCCGATCGATCTGCCCCGGCTTCAGGCCGCCGGGGCCGTGGTGAATGCCGGACAAACCGGGTATTTCCGCACCCTGTACGCGCCCGACCTGATCGGGCCCCTGGCGCAGCGCTTCGGATCTTTACCACCGGTAGACCAGCTGGGCACTCTGCTGGATGCCAGGGATCTGGGATTGGCGGGTTACGAGCCGTTAGCGGACGTTCTGCAGCTTGCCGCACGGGTTGATGCGGCGGCCCGACCGCAGGTCCGCAGCGAAGTCGTCGATACGCTCACGGGCGTTGCACGCTTCTACCGGGGTCTTGCCGGTGAGGCGATCTTCAAGGCCTACGCCCGCTCGCTCCTGGGCCATATGTTCGCGGACGTAGGCTGGAATCCGGTCGCAGGAGAGAATGCCAATGTCGTGCCGCTGCGCGCGCGTCTGATCCAGGCACTCGGCGACCTGGATGATGACGCGGTGACGCACCACGCCGACGAATTATTCGCAGGCTACATGCGCGATCCGGACCTCCTTCACACCGGCCTGCACGATGCGGTTCTCGAAGTGGTAGCGGTTCATGCAGATCCGATGACGTGGGCGCAGCTTCACAAGCTTGCAACCAGCGCCCGTAACGACCGTGACAAGGATTTCCTGTATGCGCTCCTGGCATCGGCGCGCGATGCCAAGCTCGCACAGGAGGCGCTTGAGCTCACGCTGACGGACGAACTCGAAACCACCAACCGACCGGTCTTGCTCAACGCGGTGGCCGTGAGCCATCCGGAACTGGCTTTCGATTTCGCGGTCCTGCACCGTGACCAGGTCAACGGTTGGCTAGAGCCTGGCTCACGCGATTTTTTTGCCGCGCGGCTGCTCGCAACCTCGGCGGATCCCGCCGCGCGCGAGCGGCTCAAGGCGTACCTTGAGGCTCATGTTCCGGCCGCAGACCGTGGCCCGGCCGAGGCCGTCGAGGCCCTGATCACCTACCACATCAGGTTGCGCGCCGAGCAGCTGCCACAGGTTGATGCCTGGCTGCAGCGCGCCCACTAAATCGCTACTATAATGTCCACCATGAAGCGGTACTTATTCGTCATTGCGGCACTGATGGTGGCCATGGGCGCTCAGGCCCAGGTCGGTACAACCTTGAAGGAAGGGGCAAAAGCCACCTCCGAGAAGGCCCAGGAAGTGGGCGACGAGGCCAAGGCTGCGGTATCGTCAGAGCCTGCCAAGAGCATCGACAAGGCGAAAGCCAGGGCACACCGGGCGAAGGCGCGCGAACACGCCAGGAAAGCCGCCGCAGCCGCCAAGGAAATTCCGAAGTAAGCCCGTCACGGCTGTGGCGCGACGCATTGCGTACCCATGAAAACCATCGGCCTGATCGGCGGCATGAGCTGGGAGAGTACGCGCATCTATTACGAACTCCTCAATAGAGGCGTTCAGAAGTCCCTGGGTGGACTGCACTCGGCGCAGATCCTCCTGTCATCGCTGGACATGGCTCGGGTCGCCGGCATGCAAAACGAGGGCCGCTGGCAGGAAGCCGCTGAGTGGCTGGCAGTTGAGGCGGTGCGCCTGGAGCGCGCCGGCGCCGACGTCATCGCGCTCGCGGCCAACACCATGCACAAATGCGCACCCCGGATACAGGCGGCGGTGGCAGTGCCCTTCCTGCATATTGTTGATCCACTGCTCGCGCGGCTGCGCGCGGATCAAAGGCGTCGTCCATTGCTTTTGGCCACCCGCTTCACGATGGAGGAGCGCTTCTTTCTCGAGCGCCTCGAAGCCAAGCAAATGATGCCGATGGTTCCTGCGCTCGCAGATCGCATCGTGCTTCACGACATCATCTACGAGGAACTGTGCAAAGGCATCGTGTCAACGGCCGCTGTCGCAGTGCTGCAGCGACTCGCAACCGGTGCCGGCAAGCGGGGAGCCGACAGCGTCATTCTCGGCTGCACCGAGCTTGGCATGCTGGCCGGGGCCGGGCCTGTGGTTCTGCCAGCCTATGACACCGCCGTGATCCATGCCGGCGCGCTGGTCGAATTTGCGCTCGCTGATACAGACGCATGGGGCGAGCCGAAAAAGTGAGCGCTACCTTTCAATCTTTTGAAGCCTCCTCAGGCTGCGACCACTTGGCGGATTGAGAAAGCAACGGGAAATCGGGGGTCGCGGAACTCAGCTACCCTTGCGGATATTGTTACACTGCGACTATGCTAGGTCACCGGTCCGCGTTGACTAATCATAAGAACACGATTGACTAAATAGACGATTACGGGAGGGGTGCCATGGCTGCTTATCGGTCCAAGACTTGCGGTTTGGGTCTGAGAGGATTGCTGCAGGCATGCCTGCGTAGCGCCGCCCTGGCGGCGGCGCTGAGCATCCCCCACCTGGCGGCGGCACAGAATGCCCCACCGTCGGACGCTTCGAAGGACAATACGCTTCAGGAAGTCGTCGTTACCGGTTCGCGTGTCGCGCGCTCGACCTTCACGACGCCCAATCCGGTGACGGTGCTGGACGCCAAGGACATCAGCAATCTCGGCCTCGTCAACGTGGGCGATGTGCTGGCCCAACTGCCACAGAACTCCAACTTCTTCTCCGCCGCCAATGTCGGCCTGGGTAACTTCAATGTGGGCGCGCAGCTGGCGAACCTGCGCGGCCTGAATCCCTTCTTCGGCACGCGCACCCTGACC
>JBARBG010000068.1:0-38288 GCA_049792815.1 Steroidobacteraceae bacterium
ACTCTGCGGAGCCCAGCAGCGTGGTGCCTTACTTCCGGCACTCCACATAAATGCCGGCTCCACATAAGTGCAGTTATGTGCAGCGCCACATAACTGCACACGGACCAGGACCACCCGCACGTGCACCTGGTAATCAAGGCGGTAAGCGAGCACGGAGAGCGGCTCAATATTCGCAAGGCGACACTTCGTGAATGGCGCGGTGTGTTTGCACAGCACCTGCGTTCCCACGGCGTCTCCGCCAACGCAACCGAGCGCGCGGTCAGGGGCGAGACTCGGTCCAGATTAAAGGACGGAATACATCGCGCAATGTTGCGCGGCGAGTCCCGACATGTGCTCAATCGGGTCGAGCGGATCGCCCGCGAGCTGCGCACCGGGGGCCTAAAACCAGTCCCGGGCAAGGCGAAGCTTCTGGAGACCCGGCGCGATGTGATTGAGGGTTGGCACACCGTTGCCGACGCGTTCCTGGAAGCGGGGCAGGGCGCACTCGCGGAAAAGATCTGGGGCTTCATCGGCGGCATGCGGCCGCCGCTGACCACCGACGAGCAGCTGGCCGCGAAGCTCACCGAGCGCACGCGTATTCGCAACCGCGACCGCGAGCACCTGCAGGAGCGAACCCGGTGATACGAGTTCCGCGTATCCCCCTTTTCTCAACTTCACAAGGTCAAGTGCCGTGAACAGTACCTACTTCGGCCTGTTGGCCGAATTCGGCGAAGCCAATATCCCGCTCGAACGCGTGGCTCCCAAGTATTTCGGCTTGTCATTCGAAGAAGCGCGTCGCCGAGCGCCGGCGAAGATGCTGCCATGCGCGGTTTTCCGCCTGGGCGGGCAGAAATCGCCCTGGCTCGTCAGTGCGACCGACCTCGCCGAACTGATCGACCTGCGTCGAGCGAAGGCCTGTGAGGCACCAGGACGGACGTATGGCGGTGATCGTGCCGATCGCCTGGCATCGTCGGCACAGTGATGTCGCGCACGTCCTCGGGCTTCAGGTTCGCGTAGCGCTTGAGTTCGTTCCATGAGTCGTGAAGGGTGAATTGAGCGACCTCGTGAATCTGGTAGCCGCGCTCGAAGAGGCGGCTGGTGGCCTCATGCCTGAGGTCATGGAAATGCAGATCCTTGATGCCGAGGATGCCGCATGCGCGGGTAAACGCCGCACCGACGCTCTGGGCATCAAAAGGGAAGATGTACTCGGCCTTGCGCGGCTGTCGTTCTACGATTGCCCAGGCCTCTGGCGTAAACTTGAAGCGGCGGTGATTGCCTTCCTTGTGCCGCGGATGCTTCGCATCCCGCACCAAGCCGGTCCGACCAATATCGTCGTTGTCCGTCCATTCCAAGCGGGTGATCTCCGCTTGTCGCCGCGCCGAGGCGATGGCGAAGTCCATGATCGCCACCATGGGGATTTCCGCCCGTCTGTCACGCGCCGCGAAGTAGTCGCGCAGCCGCGCGAGTTCCTGAGGCGTCGGCCGCCGCGCACGTTTGCGCGCTTTGCCGATGAGACGCAGCGTTGCGCACGCTTCGCGTGCCTCCTGGGCTACCTCAGGACGCACGGGGAGCTCCTTAACGTTGCTCGCGGCCCGCAGCACGACGCCAATCCAGATCAGATCGTTCATGACCGTCGCGGGGCCCGCGCCGTCCGCTCGACGGCGGCGCACGTGGCCAATCAATGCCGCTGCGGTGAGTTCCAGTGCATTTACCTTGCCGATAGCGTGGCGCTCGAGGAACTCGAGATGACTCTGCTTGCTGCGCTGCCATTTGGAAATCGTCTCGAAGGTCTCGATGTACCAGCGGATGAGTGCTGCCAGCGTAACGGGGTCATGCTGCCTGCGGCCTGGCACCGCCTGGTTTTCGAGCTGCACCTCGCGGTGCTTGGCCCAGCTTGCCGCAGCCGACCGCTGCGCAAAAGTCCGGTACTCCTGCTGGATCAACGCTCGCCCTTTACGGATGCGAATGATCGCTGTGTAACGCGTGGAACCGTCGGCCTGTCGCCGTGCTCGTATCTGTGCCATGTCCTAAACTCGGAGGGGTCAAGCTATTCTTGACCCCTATATGACCCCTTTGCAAACGCTAAACTACCCGGAATGCCCATAAATCCCGCAGAAACGCCTGAGTCTGAAATGCCTATAAAACTAGGCGTTTCTGCCGATCTTTCCCGAGAAAAGCTTGATCGGAGGATCTCAGTCGCTCCCATGATGGACTGGACCGACAGGCATTGCCGCTACTTCCTGCGCGGCTTCTCACCGGACGTGCTGCTGTATACCGAGATGATCACGGCGGCCGCGATCCTGCGCGGCAGACGTGAGCGGCTGCTGGCCTACGATGCGGCTGAACACCCGTTGGCGCTGCAACTGGGTGGCAGTGAACCTGCGGATCTTGCGGCGGCGGCGCGCATCGGCGCCGATTTCGGCTACGACGAAATCAATCTGAACTGCGGCTGTCCCAGCGACCGGGTGCACAGTGGCGCCTTTGGCGCCTGTTTGATGTTGGAGCCCGCGCGTGTTGCCGATTGTGTGGCGGCCATGCGTGCCGCCGTGCGCCTTCCCGTCACCGTGAAGATGCGCATTGGCGTTGTCAGCGGTTCTGGCGCGGCGGCCCGGAACGCCATCGCACGCTACACGGCGGATGACGCCGCGGCGCTGATGGGGTTTGTAGAGGCGGTGCGCGGTGCGGGCGCGGCGGCGGTGATCGTGCACGCACGCAAGGCCGTACTGGGCGGGCTTTCTCCCAAGGAGAATCGCGACGTGCCGCCGCTGCGCTACGAGGTGGTCAGGGACGTCAAGCAGCGCAACCCGGGGCTGCCCGTGATTCTCAATGGTGGCCTGCGTCAGGCGGGGCCGGTGGTCGCGGCACTGTCCTGGTGCGATGGCGTGATGCTGGGCCGTGAGGCCTATCACCGCCCCTGGCTGCTGCACGAACTGCACGTGGCGCTTGCTTCAGGCGCGGCTCGCCCGGAGCCGGATCGCCTGGCGCTGCTGGAAAGAATGGCCGAGTACGCGGCGCGGGAGCTGGCGCGCGGCGAGCGCCTGCCGAGCATCACCCGCCACATGTTGGGCCTGTATGCGGGCGAGCCTGGCGCACGCGAGTATCGCCGCCTGCTCAGCGAAGGCTCGCGCCGGCCCGAGGCCGGGCCTGACCTGCTGCGCCAGGCCGTAAAGTAGCGATAAGACCTCAGTTGCGTATAATCCCGGGCATCGGTGCCGGGCGTTATGTCAGCTTTGGCACGGCTCCGCGTCTGATGGTGCATGGGAAAAGATATCGAGCTTGCCATTCTGTTCGCTGACGTCGTGGGTTCCACACGGCTCTATGAGCTGATGGGTGACCTGCGGGCCAGGGACATGGTGGCCATCTGCATCGATGTCATGCGAACCGCGACCGAGCAGCACCAGGGCACGGTCATCAAGACCATGGGCGATGAGGTCATGGCGACCTTCGCCGACGCCGATCAGGCACTCAATGCGGCCGCCCAGATGCAACAGCAGATATCGCGCCATTCCCAGCTCAAGGTGGAGGGGCAGCCGGTCGCCTTGCGCATCGGCTGCCACTTCGGTCCCGTGGTGCTGGAAAATCGCGACGTTTTCGGGGCCACGGTGCATACGGCAAATCGCATGACCAGCCAGGCCAAGGCCATGCAGATCATGACTACCGCCGCGGTGGTTGAGCGTCTCGCCCCCCAATGGCGCGCGGCGGTACGCCAGGTCGATGTCGCGACCCTGAAGGGCCAGGGCAATGAAGTCGTGCTGTACGAGGTTCTCTGGCAGACCGAGGATGTCACCAGCATGATTCCGGCCATCGGCATGGGCAATCTGAACCTGCCGCACCTGCGGCTGCGGCTGCAGTGCCAGGACCGGGAGTTGGTGCTGGATGAGCGTCATCCCACCGTGGCCATCGGGCGGGCCGAGGACAATGACCTCATCATCAAGGGCAATCTGATCTCAAGGCTCCACGCGCGGATCGAGATCAACCGCCACAAGTTCGTGCTCATCGACCAGAGTACCAACGGCACGTTCGTGCAGTCACAGGACGGTGATGAGGCCTTCGTGCGCCGCGACAGCGTTCAGATCAAGGGCAAGGGCATGATCGGTCTGGGCAAGCTCCCCGATCAGGACTCGCCACAGACCATCCGCTTCGTCTGCGAAGAAGCCTAGCGGCACAGGTTCAGCCGAGCGCTTTTTCCACGCTGTCCAGGTTCTGCGTGAGTGCCGCCGGCACGCGTGCGCCGAACTTTGCCAGGTATTTGCGAAATTCTCCGACCTCGTGGCGCCACTGGGACTGATCCACGTGCAGCAGCTCCTTGAGCGCCGCCGGGCTTACATTCAGGCCCTTCACATTCAGATCCTCGGGCCGCGGCAGGGCGCCGATGGCCGTGTCAGTCGCGCCGGCGGTTCCGGCCACGCGCTCCAGCATCCACGCCAGCACGCGCAGATTGTCGCCGTAGCCAGGCCACAGGAACTTGCCGTGCTCGTCGCGGCGGAACCAGTTCACGTGAAAAACCTTGGGCGGATTCTTGAGCTTTGCGCCCACGTTCAGCCAATGCTGCCAATAGTCCCCATAGTTGTAGCCACAGAAGGGCTGCATGGCCATCGGGTCACGGCGCACGACACCGACCTGGCCGGTGGCGGCGGCGGTGGTCTCCGAGGCCATCGAGGCGCCGACCAGCACGCCATGCGCCCAGTCGCGGGCCTGGTAGACCAGCGGCGCGAGCGTGCGGCGCCGGCCTCCGAAAACGATGGCGGTGATGGGCACGCCCTTCGGGTCCTCGGTGTGCGGGGAATTGCCAGGGTTGTTGCGCGCAGAAACCGTGAAACGCGAGTTCGGATGCGCGGCCGGACCATGGGCCTTGTCATAGGGGCGTCCCTGCCAGTCAATGACGGGCGTGCCGTCCTTGAGGCCTTCCCACCAGGGCTGGTTGTCCGCCGTCAGCGCGACGTTCGTGAACAGCGTGTCGTGGCGGATCATGTCGTAGGCGTTGCGATTGGTCTCCGCATTGGTGCCCGGCGCCACGCCGAAATAGCCGGCCTCAGGATTGATGGCCCACAACCGGCCATCGGCGCCGGGGTGCAGCCAGGCAATGTCATCGCCGACGGTGAACACCTTCCAGCCCGGCATCGACTCCGGCGGGATGAGCATGGCCAGGTTGGTTTTGCCGCAGGCGGAAGGGAACGCGGCGGCGATGTAGTGCGTCTCCCCCTGCGGATTCTGCAGTCCCACGATGAGCATGTGTTCGGCCAGCCAGCCTTCGCTGCGCGCCTGGTAGCTGGCGATGCGCAGGGCGTGACATTTCTTGCCCAGCAGCGCATTGCCGCCATATCCGGAACCGAAGCTTTCGATCAGCAGCTCCTCGGGGAAGTGCATGATGAAGCGGCGTTTGGGATCAAGTTCTCCGTTGGAGTGCAGTCCCTTGACGAACTTGCCGGTGCGCGCGATGCGTTCCAGCGCGGACCTACCCATGCGGGTCATGATGTGCATGTTCAGCACGACATAGGCGCTGTCGGTGATCTCGACGCCATAGCGCGACAGCGGCGAATCCAGCGGGCCCATGCAGTAGGGCACGACGTACAGGGTGCGGCCCTTCATGCACCCGGCGAACAGGCCGCGCATCTTCTCGTGCGCATCGGCCGGAGCCATCCAGTTGTTGTTGGGGCCGGCATCGTCCTTATTGCGGGTGCAGACGAAGGTCAGATGTTCGACGCGGGCCACATCGGAAGGGTTGGAACGCGCCAGCTGGCAGCCCGGAAATTCCTTCTCATTGAGCTGCGTCAGCTCACCGCTGGCCTTGAGTTGGTCGGTCAGCCGCGCGCTTTCGCTGTCGGAACCCTCGCACCAATACACCGCAGCCGGCTGGGTCAGGTTACGGACCGATTCCACCCATTCCGTGACCTGTGGGCAAAGTTTCGACAATGTGAGGAGCGCCTGCGGGGCTGTGGCCATGCGTTTCAGTCCTTATGAATTCACTTTTTAATGCGCCACGTCGCGCGGTTTTTTTGTGATGTCGGATTATTGCTGCGGCTTTGGGGGTTGGCCGGCGACGTGGCAAATACACTAACCTTTGGATTATATCGACGGCCTTTGGGGGCCGTCCCCGCAATCATGCAACTTTTGTCGCGCAAGTGCAGCATGGGCTGGGCAGTTCTGTCACATCGTCCGGATAATTTGGTGCAAATAACTGATTTACAAGATATTTTCGAGGCAGGGGGTAGCCTGGCCAGAGCCCTGAAAGGGTTTGTGCCGCGCCGCCAACAGTTGCATATGGCCGAGCGTGTCGCCGAATCCCTGGAGCAGCGCCGCCTGCTGGTCATCGAGGCGGGAACCGGAACCGGCAAGACCTTCGGCTATCTGGTTCCGGTGCTGCTGTCGGGCCTGCGGGTGCTGGTGTCCACCGGCACGCGCACCCTGCAGGATCAGCTCTATGAGAAGGATCTGCCGCTGCTCAGTGGCGCGCTTGGCCTTCCGGTGCATGTCGCAGTGCTGAAGGGCCGTGGCAACTATCTGTGCCTGCACCGCCTGGGACAGGCACAGCTGCAGCAGGGGTTGCGCGGCGGCGGCCTGCTGGCGGATACCTCGGCCGCGATGGCTGACCGCGTCATCGCCTGGGCCAATCGCACCAGCAGTGGCGATCTGTCCGAGGTGCCCGACTTTGCCGACTCGCATCCGCTGTGGCCCCAGATAACCTCCACGCGCGACAACTGCCTTGGCCAGCGCTGCCCTGAATATGCCCGCTGTCACCTGGTGAAGGCGCGGCGTGAGGCGCAGGAGGCGCAGGTCGTGATCGTCAATCATCATCTGCTGCTGGCGGACCTGACGCTCAAGGAGGACGGCTTCGGGGATGTACTGGGCAGTGCCGATGCAGTGGTGATCGATGAAGCGCACCAGCTTCCTGATCTGGCCATGCAGTTCTTCGGCGCCAGTTGCGGCGCCCGCGGCCTCGCCAATCTTCTCAATGCCGTGCGTGCCGAAGTCACCGCGCCGGACACCGGTCTGAAATTCGCGCTGAGCGCTGTCGATGACAGTGTCAGCGGATTGGGCGCACACCTGCCGGCCCGGCCCGGACGAATACCCTGGGACGAGTGCCCGCCACAGCTCACGCAGTGCACGCGCGATCTCGCGCATGCCATGGCGGCCCTGGCCGGTGAACTGGAGTCCTTGCCCGAGGACAGCACGGCGCAGGGCTTGAGCGGGCGGGTGTCGCAAATGGCGGACCAGCTGACGCGCATCGGGCAGGTGGATGAAATCGAGGGTGCGCGCTCCGTCGAACTCGGGCCACGCGGTTTCATCCTGCACCTGTTGCCGTTTGAAGTTGCCGCCCGCTTCCAGAGCCAGGTGCGGGCCCGGCGCAGCGCGTGGATTTTCACCTCGGCGACGCTCTCGGTCGGGGAGGATTTCAGTCACTTCACCTCGCGCCTGGGGCTTGAAGAGTCGGCCACGGTGCGCATCCCGAGTCCCTTCGACTTTGAACGCCAGAGTCTGCTGTGGCTGCCCGCGGGACTGCCCGAACCCGCGGCCAGTGATTTCGTGAGCGCGCTGCTTGATGCCAGCCTGCCGCTCATCGATGCGGCACGCGGCGGGGCCTTCATCCTGTTCACCAGCCATCGCGCCTTGTCCGAGGCTGCCATGCGTCTGCGCGCCTTGTGGGGGGCCGCCGGCAAGCGCTATCGGCTGTTCGTGCAGGGCGAGGCGCCGCGCGAGCAACTGCTGCGCGGCTTTCGCGATGATGGGGATGCCGTGCTGCTCGGCACCGCCAGCTTCTGGGAGGGCGTCGATGTGAAGGGCACGGCGCTGCGCCTGGTCATCATCGAAAAGCTGCCGTTTGCCTCCCCGGAGGATCCCATCGTCAAGGCGCGCGTGGAGCACATCGAGCGCCAGGGCGGCAATGCCTTCAAGGACTATCAGCTCCAGGAGGCCGCCCTGACCCTGCGCCAGGGAGTCGGACGCCTCATTCGCAGCGAGGCCGACTATGGCGTGGTGATGATCGGTGACCGCCGGCTCACCACCCGGCCCTATGGCCGCACACTGCTGGCGGCCCTGCCGCCCATGCGCCGCGCGCGCTCACAGGAGGAGGTAGCCGCGTTTCTAACGCGCCACGCGCCCCGGCGCAGCGCCGAGGCGTTGTCTTGAAGATCCTGGCGCTGGATACGGCCTCCGAACTCTGCTCGGTCGCGCTGCTGCTCAATGAGGCGCTGCTGGTGCGCGAACTGCCACCCGGCCCAGGGCATTCGACCCACATCCTGGGCCTGGTTCAGGCCGTGCTCGCCGAAGCCTGCCTGGCGTTGCACGAGCTGGACTGCATCGCCTTCGGTCGCGGCCCCGGCGGTTTCACCGGGGTCCGGCTGGCGGCCAGTGTGACCCAGGGGCTGGCCTACGGCGCCGGCCTCACGGTGGTCCCGGTCTCAGACCTCCTGGCGGTTGCCCAGCAGGCCCTGGACCTGGCGCCGACGGCCCGCAGCGTCCTGGTGTGCAACGATGCCCGGATGCAGGAGGTGTATTGGGCCTGCGCGACGCGTGGGCCCACAGGGCTTGTCCTGCCCGCCGGAGCCGAACACGTCGGCCCCCCGGAGCAGGTTCAGCTGCCGGCGGATCTGCCGGGCCCCGTACAGGGCGCCGGCAGGGGCTTTGCCCTGTGGCCGTCGCTCGCGTTGCGGCCCGGCCTGGCTGTGTTGCAGAGGCATGCCGAAATGTTACCCCGGGCGCGCGAGATTGCCCGGCTGGCGGTGCCTGAATGGCTGGCGGGACGGGCACTTAGCCCCGAACAGGCCCAGCCCGTCTACCTGCGTGACGACGTCGCGAAACCGTCACGCAAGTGACACAAAATCTCCAACGTCATGATTCTGCAATCATCTGACTCTGTAATACTCGCGCCAGATACCACCCACAACCCATGCCAGCCAAACAAGTACTTATCGTAGAAGACGAGCGGCCGATTCGCGAGATGATCGCGTTCGGCCTGAAACGTGCTGGTTTTGAGGTCCGCGAGGCCGAGGACTGCCGCGCCGCGCGGGCCCTGCTGGCCGATCGCAGGCCTGATCTGGTCCTGGTGGACTGGATGCTGCCTGACATGAGTGGCCTGGAGCTGACCCGCGCCCTGAAGCGCGATCGGGAAACGCGCGAAGTGCCCATCATCATGCTGACCGCCCGTTCCGAGGAGGGCGACAAGGTGGCGGGGCTCGAGGGCGGCGCCGACGACTATGTGACCAAGCCGTTCTCGCCCCGGGAGCTGCTGGCCCGGATCAATGCGGTGCTGCGTCGTGCCGGACCGGCGGGCGAGGGTGAGCGTATCGATTTCGAAGGCCTGGCTTTGGATCAGGCCAGCCACCGGGTGCTGGTGGGCGAGTTGACGGTGCCGCTGGGTCCTACCGAATACCGGATGCTCGAGTTCTTCATGACCCACCCGGAGCGCGTCTATACCCGTGACCAGCTGCTTGATCGCATCTGGGGCGGCAATGTCTACGTCGAGGAACGGACCATAGACGTGCACATCCGGCGGCTACGCAAAGCGCTCGAGGATTTCGGGTACGATCGGTTCATTCAGACGGTGCGGGGCTCGGGGTACCGATTCTCAGCCCGTACCGCCTGAGGGCATCGTAGGTGGCCTGCGCATGACGAGTGGCTTTCAAGTCGGCCTGTTCATCGTACTGCGTCTGCTGGCAGCGGCCGCGCTGGGATTGCTGCTGGGTTGGCCCCTGGGCAATCTCTGGGCCGGCTTGAGTCTGGCCTGCGGCGCCTACCTGTGCTGGCAGCTGATCACTCTGTTCCGGGTGGAGTGGTGGGTGCGCCATCGCGGCTTCGCCGAGCCCCCGGATATCGGCGGCCCGTGGGGCGAGGTCATCACCCAGATCGTGCGTCTGCACCGGCGCAAGCGCTTCCACAAGCAGCGCTTCATGCAGCTGTTCCGCCAGATTCAGCGTTCCACGGCGGCGCTGCCCGATGGCGTTGTGATCCTCAACGACCTGCGCGAAATCGTATGGTTCAACCGCATGGCCGGCCAGCTGCTGTTCCTGCGGCGCCCGGCGGACCTCGGGCTGCGCATCGACAACCTGGTGCGCCAGCCTGATTTCGTGCGCTACCTGAACTCCGGGCAGTTCAGCAATCCCGTCGTGGTGCGCGGCGGCAAGGGCGATCACCTGTATCTGTCGCTGCAGCTGGTTCCCTATGGCGAGGGTCAGCAGCTGCTGCTGGTGCGCGATGTTTCACGCCAGATGCGCCTGGAGGCCATGCGCAAGGACTTCGTCGCCAACGCCTCGCATGAGCTGCGCTCGCCGCTGACCGTAATTTCAGGGTACCTGGAGACCCTGAGCCAGGATCCCATACTGGACCTGGAGCTGCAGGGGCCCATCGGTGAAATGCGCCGCCAGGCCGAGCGCATGACCACCATCATCACCGAACTTCTGGAGCTGTCGCGGCTGGAGGCCGCGCAGGACGAGATCGACACGACTCCGGTGGACGTGGGGGCACTGATGTCCATGTTGCGCAAGGACGTGGTGGCGCGACCCGAACATCCCGGCGAGGTGCGGGTGCGGGCCGAATCCGACGCCATGCTCACGGGCAACGAGTCGGAGATCCATTCGGCCTTCTCAAACCTGGTCGACAACGCCGCGAAGTACACGCCCACCAGCGGCTCCATCGAAATCAGCTGGACTGTTGATGAGGAAGGCGGTCACTTCGCCGTGTCCGATACCGGCATCGGCATCCACGCTGACCATATTCCCCGTCTCACCGAGCGTTTCTACCGCGTCGATGCCGGGCGCGCCCGCGATACCGGCGGCTCCGGACTGGGCCTGGCGATCGTCAAGCACGTTCTGCAACGCCATGGCGCGACTCTGGAGATCGCCAGCGTCCAGGGTCGGGGCAGTACCTTCACCTGCCACTTCCCGCCTGAACGGTTGCGTGCAGCGGCGGTACACGAGCGTTCAGCCACGGCCTGAGCCCCAGGCCCCTTCAGAAAACCTTCGCGGCCCTGTCACACAACGGACACGGCAATCTTCGAACCTGATACCCGTCTTTAGGTCAGGCTCGGAGTCGTATGAACAGTAAAGGAAAGGTACGCCGGCAGCAGGTGCGAACCCTGTTCCTGTCGGACATCCACCTGGGATTCAAACGCGCGCGAACCCGGGAACTGCTCGACTTCCTGGACAGTATCGAAGCCGAGACCATCGTCCTGGGGGGCGACATCGTCGACGCCTTGAGTCTTGCCAAGCGCTTTTTCTGGACGGACGAACACACCCAGGTGCTGCGGGCGCTGCTGGCGCGGCGCCGTGCCGGCGTCCGTTTGGTCTACCTGCCGGGCAATCATGACGCCGCGCTCGCGGTATTCGTGGAAATGCTTCAGGGTCAGATCGAGGTGCACCGCGAATGGGTTTACCGCACCGGTCGCGGACAGCGCTACCTGGTGCTGCACGGCGACCAGTTCGATGAGGAAATGAACTGCCCGGCCTGGCTGTACTGGATCGGTGACCGGCTGTACGAGGGCACGCTGCTGTACAACCACCGGGTCAATGACCTGCGGCGCCTGTTCGGCATGCCCTATCGCCCCCAGACCGAGAACCTGAAAAGGTCGGTGGGCACCAGTGCCCGTTTCATCCGGCGCTTCGAGACCGTGGCGAGCGCACAGGCCCGTGAGCAAGGTTACGACGGGGTGATCTGCGGCCACATCCACCGGGCCAACCTGTGCCGGATCGACGGCACGTTCTACGCCAATACCGGCGACTGGGTGGAGTCCTGCTCGGCGCTGGTCGAGACCCGCGCCGGGGAAATGCAGCTGCTGCGCTGGCCGCACGCGGCGGTGGCGCGCGCGGCCGTGCGGCCGCTGCTCGCTGATGCGGCGTAATTACTGGCTGCCGTCGCCCATTGGGCTATTATCCGATGATGGAAACCGCCGACCTCTCACACCACATTTCCCGACGCTTCAACGAAGACCTGGAGCGGGTCCGCAACCGCGTCCTGGCGATGGGCGGATTCGTCGAGCAGCAGCTGCAGAAGGCGGTGTCGGCGCTGGTCGAGGGCGACAGCTCGCTGGGTGAAGCGGTGGCGATGGATGACTTCAAGGTCAACAACATGGAGGTGTCCATCGACGAGGAGTGCAGCCGCATCCTCGCCACTCGGGCGCCGGCGGCCGGCGACCTGCGGGTCATTGTCGGCATCATCAAGACCATCACGGACCTGGAGCGCATTGGCGATGAGAGCGAGAAAGTCGGCTACATCGCCTCGCGTCTGGCCACCATGGAGCGTCCGGCGGACAAGTACCGCGAGATCAAGCACCTGGGCCGCGTGGTGCAGGACATGGTGCACAGCGCCCTGGATGCCTTCGCGCGCATGGATGCCGAAGCGGCCCTGCAGGTGGCCCGGCAGGACATCGCGGTCGACGAGGAGTACGAGTCCATCCAGCGTCAGACCATCACCTTCATGCTCGAGGACCCGCGTACCATCCGCCGCCACCTGGATGTGATGTGGGTGGTGCGTTCGCTGGAGCGCATCGGTGACCACGCCAAGAATATCGGCGAGTACGTCATCTACATGGTGCACGGACGCGATGTCAGGCATACGGACCTGGCTGATGTGGAGCGTGAGCTGCGGGGTGAGAAGTCCGCGCAGGAATCCCCGGGCGAGGGCCCGGCTCCGGGCAATGGCAGCGTCAGCGGGTCATCAGTATGATCACGCCATGCTGGAACGCAGGCTGATCAATTTTTCGGGGGCGGCGGCGTGCCTGGGCATGTTCGCCTTCGCCCTGTACACCGAGTACTTCGAAAATCTGGACCCGTGCCCGCTGTGCATTTTCCAGCGCATTGCGGTGGTGGCCTTGGGGATAGCATTTCTGGCCGCCGCCATCCATAACCCGCGGCGCTGGGGCGCCTGGGTGTATGCCGGGCTGACCGGCGTCCTGGCATTGGTCACCATCGGTGTCGCGGCCCGCCACGTCTACATACAAAGCCTGCCGCCGGGCAGCATTCCGGCCTGTGGCGCACCGCTCAATGTGCTGCTGCAGATGTTCCACCCCTGGCAGGTGGTGGTGAAGGTGCTGCACGCCGGCGGCGAGTGCGCCATCACCAACTGGACCTTCCTGGGCCTGAGCATGCCGGCGTGGGTGCTGTTCTGCGCCCTGGTTTTAGGCGGCGCCGGCGTCATCGCCAACATCCCGCGCCGGCCGCCGGCCCTGCGCATGCGCTGAGCTTCAGGCCAGCAGCCGCTCCAGCACACCCACGTACATGCGATGCAGCTCGTCGATATCGGCGGCGAGCACCTGCTCGTTCACCTTGTGGATGCTGGCGTTGATGACGCCCAGTTCCACGATCTGCGCCCCCAGCGTCGCGATGAAGCGGCCATCGGAGGTGCCGCCACCCGTGGACAGCTTCGGCGGCCTGCCCGCGACCTCCGTCACCGCCTTGCAGACGGCGTCCGACAAGGGTCCCTGGGGCGTGTAAAACGGCTCCCCGGACACATACCACTCCAGGCTGTAGTTCACCTGGTGCCGCGCCAGGATGGCCTCGACGGTGTCCTTGAGGGTCTCGATGCTCTGCACCGGTGAATAGCGCAGATTGAAGCGGGCCTTCAACTCCCCGGGGATGACATTCGGTGCACCCGTGCCCGCGTTCAGATTGGAGACCTGGAAGGTGGTGGGCTGGAAGTGCTCATTGCCCTGGTCCCACTCACGGCTGGTGAGTTCGGCCAGCGCCGGCGCCACGGTGTGGATGGGATTGGTGGCCAGGTGCGGGTAGGCGATGTGGCCCTGCACCCCATGCACGGTCAGGCGTCCGGACAAGGAACCGCGGCGCCCGATCTTGATGGTGTCGCCGAGCACTGTTTCGCTGGACGGCTCACCCACGATGCACCAGTCAATGCGCTCGCCGCGGCCCTGCAGCGTCTCCACGACGCGCTTGGTGCCATCCATGCTCGGCCCCTCCTCGTCACTGGTGATCAGAAAGGCAATGCTGCCGCGATGCCCCGGATGGGCAGTCACGAACTCCTCCGTGGCGGTCACCATGGCGGCCAGGCCGCTCTTCATGTCAGCGGCGCCACGGCCAAAGAGCACACCGTCGCGGACGGTGGGCTCGAAGGGCTTGGTCCGCCATTCCTCCAGCGGGCCGGTTGGCACTACGTCCGTATGGCCGGCAAAGCACAGCACCGGGCCGGCCGCGCCGCGGCGCGCCCAGAAATTCTCCACATTGCCGTAGTTGAGCTTTTCGACCTGGAATCCCAAGGCGGCGAGGCGGCCGATCATGAGCTCCTGGCAGCCCTCATCGGCGGGGGTCACCGAAGCACGGCCCATGAGGTCCACGGTCAGGTCAAGTGTTCGCGACATGTGTCTTTTGATGAAAAATCTTCAGGATTTCGGGGGGTTGTCATACGCATGACATCGGTCCGTACCCACAATGCTCAGAGCAAGCCGAGGGATGTCACGTGATCGTCACAATACTGTCATGTAATGCCGGTGCTGTAGGCGTGCCCGATGTCCGGCGTGCGTGGATTGCGCAAAATTTCATAAAATACTCAGGAGCAGACAATGAGCCTTGCGAGTGTACAACGCGCGGTGGTGGCCCGGCCGCCGTTGCGCTCACCGGGCTGGTGCATGCCACCACCGGCCTGCGGTGGGAGTGCGACCGTCCTATGGACCATTTATTCCCAATGGGTAAACGCCTGCAAGACGACGCAAATGGCGCTCAAGTATCGGTCCATCGCTGCGGTGGCATTATCAAGCGGATCAAGGCGGAGCGCGCCCAGGACTGGAAGTAAGTTCGCGTCAATCTGAGCCCGGCGCCCCAAGGCGCCGGGCTCACTCGCCGGTAGAGAGATAATGGACCAGGCCACGGTAAACGTCATTCAGTCGCGCCACGCGGCGCGGCAGCGCTTCGGCGAGCGGGCCTTCAAGGTTGCGACCCTGACCGCCGCGGTGCTGGTGCTGCTGCTGCTGGGCGGCGTTACGGTCGCGCTCATCAAGGGCGCATGGCCTGCGCTATCGCACTTCAAGCTTGAATTCCTGACCCGCGAGATCTGGAATCCGGTGACCGAGAAGTTCGGCGCGCTGGCACCCATTTACGGCACCGTGGTCACCTCGATCATCGCCATGGCGGTGGCCATACCATTGAGCTTCGGTATCTCGATCTTCCTGACCGAACTGTGTCCGGCGTGGCTTAAGCGCCCGGTCGGTACCGCGGTGGAACTGCTCGCCGCGGTACCGAGCATCATTTTCGGCATCTGGGGCATGTTCGTGTTCGCCCCGGTACTGCAGCGGCATGTCCAACCCTGGCTCATTGATCATCTGGGGCAGCTGCCCGGCATCGGCGCGCTGTTCCAGGGTCCGCCATTCGGCATCGGGATGCTCACCGCCTCGCTGGTGCTCGCCATCATGGTGCTGCCCTTCATCGCCTCGGTGATGCGCGATGTGTTCGAGACCGTTCCGGATGTGCTGCGCGAATCGGCCTATGGCCTGGGCGCCACCACCTGGGAGGTGATCTGGCAGGTGGTGCTGCCGTATTCACGCACCGGTGTCGTCGGCGGCATCATGTTGGGCCTGGGACGGGCGCTGGGGGAGACCATGGCCGTGGCGTTCGTGATCGGCAATGCGCATCGGATCAGCAGTTCGCTGCTCGCGCCGGGCACCACCATTTCGGCCACCATTGCCAACGAGTTCACCGAAGCGGTGGGCGACCTGTACACCTCCTCGCTGATCGCGCTGGGCGTACTGCTGTTCGTGATCACCTTCGTCGTCATCAGTGCGGCGCGGTTGATGCTGCGCCGCCTGGATCGCAAGGCGTTGGGTTCGGTATGAAACGCAGCGGCACCCGCAAGTTCGCCAATGTCGTCGCCCTCGCGCTGTCCGTCGGCGCGACCGCGGTGGGGCTCTTTTTCCTGGGGGCAATCCTCTGGACTTTGCTTAAGAACGGCCTCGCGGGGATGTCGCTGCATCTGTTCACCCAGATGACGCCGCCCCCGGGCGAGGCCGGAGGAGGCCTGCTCAATGCCATCTTCGGCAGCGCCGCGATGACCGTGATGGGCATTGCGGTGGGGGCGCCGCTGGGGGTGCTGGCCGGCACGTACCTCGCCGAGTACGGCGGCCACTCGCGGTTGGCGGTAGTGATCCGTTTTGTCAATGACGTGCTGCTGAGCGCGCCCTCGATCATCGTTGGCCTGTTCGTGTACCAGATCGTGGTGGTGCCGATGGGGCACTTCTCGGCCATTGCCGGCGCCGCGGCGCTCGCCGTCATCGCCATTCCGGTGACGGTGCGCACCACCGAGGACATGCTGCGCCTGGTGCCCCAGGGTATGAAGGATGCGTCCACCGCGCTTGGCGCCTATCCCTGGCGCACCACCCTCAGCGTCATCTATCCGGCGGCGCGCAGCGGCATCCTGACCGGCCTGCTGCTGGCGATCGCCCGCGTCAGTGGCGAGACTGCGCCGCTGCTGTTCACCGCCCTGAACAACCAGTTCTGGAGCAAGGATCTGAACGCGCCCATGGCGAACCTGCCGGTGGACATCTACCTGTTCGCGCAGAGCCCGTATCCGCAATGGCAGCAGCTGGCCTGGACGGGGGCGTTGCTGATCACGCTCACCATTCTCGCGTTGAGCATTTTTGCGCGCATCGTGGTGTCGGCGCTGCAGCCGGCGAGGCGCACATGACTTTGGGCGAGACCGCCGTGAGCAACCCGACGCAGATCCGCACGGCGGGCGAAGCGGGCGCCGGGGCCGGCAGCGCCGCGGCCCCGCCACCGAAGGTGTCGATTCGCAACCTGCATTTCTACTACGGCAAGGCGCTGGCCCTGAAGGGCATCAACCTGGATCTCGCCGATCGCAGTATCACCGCCTTCATCGGTCCCTCAGGCTGCGGGAAGTCAACGCTGCTGCGGGTCCTGAACCGCATGTATGCCCTGTATCCCGGGCACCGGGCCGAGGGCGAGGTGCTGCTGGATGGCGCCAATATCCTCGAGCCCACGGTGGATGTGGCGGGCCTGCGGCTGCGCGTCGGCATGGTGTTCCAGAAGCCCACGCCCTTTCCCATGTCGATCTTCGACAACGTCGCCTTCGGCATCCGGCTGGCGCAGCGTATCTCGCGCCGCGAACTGGCCGAGCGTGTCGAGGCGGCGCTGCGCGATGCCGCCATGTGGGATGAGGTCAAGGATAAGCTGCAGGAGGACGGCCGAGGCCTCTCCGGCGGCCAGCAGCAGCGGCTGTGCATCGCGCGCACCATCGCCGTGCGCCCCGAGGTCATCTTGTTTGATGAACCGACGGCGGCGCTGGATCCGATTTCAACGCTGCGCGTGGAGGAAACCCTGCAGTCGCTGCGTGAGAAGTATTGCATTGCCATCGTCACGCACAACCTGCAGCAGGCCGCACGGGTGTCGAACACCACGGCCTTCATGTACCTGGGCGATCTGGTGGAAGTGGGACCTGCGGAGCAGATATTCACGGCCCCGAAGGATCGCCGTACCGATGACTACGTGACTGGCCGTTTCGGTTGAGCGGAGCCTGACATGAATGAATCCAATCAGACATTAACAACCCCAAGCCCGCCGTCGGCGGCGCTCGCCGGGCTGAATCTGCGGCCCACGGGCCGCGGTGGCACCAGCAGCCGCCTTGACGGCGCCGGAATCGGCCAGACCATCGGCACGGTCACGGTGATCGACCCGGTGTTTTCCTGCCGCGATGTCAATGTCTACTACGGCGGCAAGCATGCCCTCAAGGGCGTGAGCCTGGATGTGGGCAAGAAGCAGGTACTGGCCATGATCGGCCCTTCAGGCTGCGGCAAGTCGACCTTCCTGCGCTGCCTGAACCGCATGAACGACACCATCGCGGGGGCGCGCGTCACGGGGCAGATCCTGCTCGATGGCCAGGACATACAGGATGCCTCGCGCGATGTGGTGCAGCTGCGCGCGCGGGTCGGCATGGTGTTCCAGAAGCCCAATCCCTTTCCCAAGTCCATCTACGACAACGTCGCCTTCGGCCCGCGTCTGCATGGGATGGCCAGGAGCCGCGCCGATCTGGACGAACTGGTGTGCACCAGCCTGCAGCGCGCCGGACTGTGGGACGAGGTGAAGGACCGCCTCACCCAGTCCGGTACTGGACTGTCCGGTGGCCAGCAGCAGCGCCTGTGCATCGCCCGCACCATCGCCGTCAAGCCGCATGTCATCCTCATGGATGAGCCGTGCTCGGCGCTTGATCCCATTGCCACCGCGCGCATCGAGGACCTGATCGATGAGCTCAAGGAGTCCTTCGCGATCGCCATCGTGACGCATTCCATGCAGCAGGCCGCCCGGGTCTCGCAGCGCACGGCGTACTTTCACCTGGGGTCGCTGGTGGAAGTCGGAGAGACCGACCGGATTTTCACCAATCCGCGGCACCGGCTCACCGAGGACTACATCACCGGCCGCTTTGGCTGATCGCCAAGCCGGTCGCGCAGGCTTGGGTCGCGTGCATGCTCGAAGGTCACATCAGCAAATCGTTCGACGGCGAGCTCGCCGGAATGCATATCCGGGTGCTGGAAATGGGCGGCTTGGCGCTGGATCAGGTGCGCACCGCGGCCCGTGCCTATGCCGAATGGGACCTGCGCAATGCGCAGCATGTCATGGACCGTGAGCCACTGCTCATCACCCTGGGAACGCGGATCTATGATGATCAGCTGACGCTGATTGCCCGGCGCGGTCCCGTCGCCAGCGACCTGCGGGCCATCATTGCGCTGGCGAAGATTGCCGCACAATTGGATCGGGCGGGCGCGGAGTCCTGCAAGATCTCCCGCACGGTGCTGCGCCAGAGCGGCCGGCCCGCGCGCGCAACTTCCGGCGATGCGCGCCATCTCGCCAATCTCGCTACCTCGCTCCTGCGGCTGTCGCTGGAGGCGCTCGACACGCTCGATGGGGAATTGGCGGAGCAGGTGATAGACCGCGACCAGGATCTGGATGCGGAATACGCTTCCGGATTGCGCCGCCTGCTGACGCGGGCCATGGAGAATCCGTCGCAGCTTGAAGTGACGGTCGAGGCGGCGTTTGCCCTGAAGTCACTGGAACGCATCGGCGACCATGCCCGCAACATTTCCCAGCAGGTTGCGGGCATGGCGGCCAATATCGTCAGAGCCACGCGCGCGCCTTAGACGACGCTCAGAAGGCGAAGCGACCACCGAGCGTCGGCGCGCTGTTGTTGTTGTGGTAGTAAGGGACGCCGGGGCCGTGCGGAATGGCGATGGCCAGGCCGCCGCTCACGTCCGAATACTCAATACCGGCGTAAACATCGAAGCGCTTGGTGAAGTGATGGTCGACATAGAGGGACATCTCATTCAGTGTGCCCGCGCACGAGCTGCGCAAACCGGCGGTGGCTGAGCAGGTCGACGGAATCCGGAAGTCGTTCTGCAGCTGGTGGTACCAGGACAAGGTGAGGTCGGTCTGGGCATCGAAGGCGTATTTCACGCCCGTCCACCAGATCTGCACGATCTTGGGTGAATCAAGATTGTTGTCTTCGACGCCGCTCAGGAAATAACCACCCTGGTCCGAGGCGCCCACACCCAATGGGTGCGCCGGATTGGTCTGATGGATGTGCTCGTAGCCGGCATAGAACTTCAACGGGTCCCAGGTATATTTGATGGCCAGCATCAACGCGTTGTTGTCGGTCACGATGCCGTACAAGGTGTTGTCCGGGGAGATCACATTGGCGCCGGTGATCTGCACGGTGTTGACGCTATTGACCGTGTTCTGATACGGCTGCGTCGGACTCTGCACTCCCAGCAGGGGGTTCAGGATGCTGATCGCCTGATTGTAATGCTGGAAGAGGACGTCGGCGGACAAACCTTGGAACTCGGCGCCGAAGTCGATGCCATAGGCGGTGTTATGCGGCTCTTCCGGCGTACAGGTGGCGGCGGTCCAGCCGGCGGTGGCGGAGAAGCAGCCACCCGAACCGTCGGCGAATTTATACGCTGCGCCGAAATGGACCGGGCCATGGGTGACCTTGTACTTCACGGCGTCGTCCCAACGGCTGTCCTCGGTGTCCCCACCGCCGGCCATCGTGCCGTTGTACCCGATGTAGGAAAAGGCATAGCTGCCGCCGGCCGGATCGTACGTGAGCATGGCGTCGGTACCGAGCGGGCGCAGACGCCCGTAGGTCAGCGTGCCCAGTGAGTTGGACGACACACCGCCGTAGAATTCGTCATTGAAGAGCTGGCCCGCGCGCGCGCCGTCGATGGCTTCCGTATAGCTGCCCCGCGGCAGCCCGTTGTTCGATATTTGCGTGAGCGAGGCGTTGGCGAGCTGACCGGAATTCGGATTGATGCCGGTGGAGGCGTTGAAGACCACCGACCAACCCTGCATGAATTGTTCCCTTCCCCGGATGCCCACACCGGTCTGCTGTAGGTTGTTCGGCGTAATGAGCCAGCGGGATTCATTGCCGTTGCGATTGACCAGTGCTTCGCCTTCGTAGTTGTTGGGATTCACGGGCATGCCGTGGCTGACCCAGCCGATGCCGGCGTCATAGGTGCCGAAAATAGTGATGCCGTGCCAGCTCAGCGGGCAGGCGGTCGTGGCGAACTCGGTGAAGCTGCCGCAGCCTTCAACGGCAGCCGCCGCGGTGGGGTGGGCGGAGGGCGCGGTTTGCGCCAACGCTGAGCCTGAAGCCAATGTAGTAGCAATGAGATAAACGCGAGCAAATCGCACGGGAGCACCTCCTATATACGGTCGTATATAGCGTGAGGCACTTTCCCTTGGAGAACAAGACTTGACGGCTGGAATTCAATCGTGCGCCGCAGCGCAAGAAAAGCCGCCCGTAGCCGCATGGGCTGCGGGCGGCTTCAGCACGTACTACTGATTACTTCTGGTACGGGTAGATGCGGAAAGACGCCATGCCTTCGAACATTCCAGCGTCCGGGGAACCACCGACACCTTCGAACAGCGTGCGTTGGATGTATCCTGCCTGCAGTCCGAATTGGGCATTGCCCAAGGCACCGCGGTAGAACTTCCACCAGAAGCCGCCGGTCACTTCGTCCACTTTGCGGTTCTGGCCGGCGCAGGTCCCACCCAGCGTATAGCAGCCGCTGTTGACCAGCGTCGGTGAGCCCAGTCCGAAATAATAGGGTCCAACGCCCGTCGCGCTGTACGTGTAGAGCGTTCTGCTCTGTTGCTCACGGCCGGCATACAGGTAGGTCTGCAGCGCCGGGGTAGGGTTGTAGATCAGGCCCGCCAAGACCTGGTATTCCTGGACCGGAGCGAGATCCCCATCAGGCTTCACCACCACGTCGTTCAGTGAGGCCGAACCGTAACGGGCAATCCCCTTGCCCACCAAACCACTGAGCTGGAAGGTCAGCGTGTTGGGGATCAGGGGCACATACGCGCCTGCGCCGATGCCGCCGCCCACGGTAGTTTGAGTGTCGGCCGCGATTGCCGAGCGAAAGAAGCGCGCCAGTCCGAACAATTCGTAATGACCAACGCCTGGGTCCATCGCGACCTTCGCAATGACATCAGGGGCAATGTCCGTCGAGAAGCTGGAGCCGCTGACGCTGCAGGTGGAGGTGGACGTAGACGTGGAGGTCGCCGTACCGGTGGTCGTGGTGGTGGTGGTGGTGGTGGTGGTCGAGGCCGTGCAGGTGCCGCCCCCATTGCCCAACTGACTCGTACCTGCGAATCCGGTCGTGGGGGACGCTGGAAGCGTTCCCTTGATGCCGCCGGCGGCGAGACTGTTGCTGTTGACGATGCCGGTCGCCTGCGGGCTCTCCAGGGACAGACCTAGCCACATTCCGTCACCGATCTTGTCGACAAAGCGCAACTGCGGGTTGCGGGTCCAGGTGAATCCCGCGACGTACTGCGCGTCGATGGTCATTGGTGCATCCTCATCGCGCGGATCCATGCCCTTTTTCTCCAGGGTCGCAAGGCTCCAGTTCTGGCCGCCCAGGATCTGCCAGCCGGCATCACTGATGAACCTTCCAAAGATATTGCGGATGCGCGGCGTGTAGCTGTTGCTCTCATTGGAATTGGCAGTGGGCGCGGCGCCCAGGAAGTCCAGTTCGAACCAGGTTTCGAGCTTGTAGCCGTCCATGGGCTTGGTCTGAGCGAGCATGGACAGACGGCTCTGGCGCGCGGTTTCGCGGAATTCGGAGACATTGCTCTGTTCCACATTACCGATCGGCACGCCGCCGAAGCTTGAGCCCACATCGGCGCTCTCATCCTTGCTGCGATAGATGCTCGCAAGTTCGATGAAGCCGCCAAAAGTAATATCCACCGGGCCTTGCTGAAGGACCGGGCTGGGGGTCGGAGCGATCTGCGCCATGACCGCTGGCGCGCCGGCAGCGCTCAGAACCAGCGCGACCGCCGCTGCGACATGGGACTTTCGGATAATGAGAGTTTTGGTGCTGGTCAGTGTCATGGGTCGGTTTCCTTCCTCACCGTAGATTTGCGGGCGCTGCGCCGCCTTCTGGCCGCGGTTCGTTTCAGCGCCGCAACTGTGATTCATTCGTATGACATCTGGATTGCGCCATTGTGACCGTTTGGTGTCAATGCTGCTGCGCCGCAGGGATTTACGGTGCTTAGGGACGCCGACGCAGCGCCGGTCCGACGCCAATCGGTGCGCGTGGGGTGGCGGAAACCCGGAATTTTCCGCTCTGTTGTTTTTTAGCTGCGCAGTGGGGCCGCCTAATGCGACATCAGGATTGGGAGCGTCATTCGTGCGAGCAGGTCACAGGTGACGCCGCCCATCAGCTTTTCCCAAAGCTTGGGGTGCCCGAAAGCGCCCGCGACGATCATATCGGCGCCGACCCTGTGGGCCTCGTCCTGCAGGACGGCGGCAATCGACTCCCGCTCGACACCTTCCAACCGGACTCCTGCCACCGCCGCGCTGTGGCATCCGAGGTGCGCAATGAGCTGCTCGGGCGCCAGGGCCCGGTAACGCTCCATGTACTCCTTTGGATTGATTGACAGCACGGTGGTTCGTTCGGCTTGCTCAATCAGGGGCAGCGCGTCGTTCACGGCCCGTGCGCAGGCCCGACTGGAGTTCCAACCAACCAGAATGTGGCGCCCCAGCGTGTCGAAGCGTCCACTGGCCGGCACCATCAGTACCGGCCGACCCGCGCCGAACAGGACGGCCTCAGAGAACGTATAGCCAGCCGAAGTCGCATCGCTCGGGGCGCCCTGACTCAATACGCACAGGTCGGCGAAGCGCGCGTACTGGGGCACGATCGTCGCTGCGGCGCCTGGGACCGTCTGCAATTCAACGGCCAGCGCGAATTGGCGCCTGATCGCCTCCAGTTCGCGCGCCAGGCTCCGGGCGATCTCATCGGCGGCCTGCTCGTTGCGAAGCCGCTCGCGGTTCATATCGGCAGCGGAAACCAGCCCGAACTCGCCCGTGCTCTGCGCATGGACCTGCGCGGAGTCGAGCTCCCGGACGTAAAGCGCCGTCAGCCGGCTGCCATGGCGGCGCGCCAGGTCTGCCGCCAGTCGCAGCCGCAGCAGCGCGCCTTCGGTGTGATCCACGTGGACCAGCAGGTCCTTCAGTGCCATGAGATACCTCGTCAGGGTGCGCGCGCGGTAGCAATCGGCCAGTCCGCCTGCCAGCCGCCACCGAGCGCGCGTACCAGATTCACACTCGCCTCCAGTTCGCGCGATTGCAGATCCAGCGTGGCGCGTTGGGCCTGCAGCGCGGCAATCTGCGCGGACACGACCTGCAGGTAGTTGACCGCGCCGTTTTCGTACCGGTTCAGTGACAGCGCGAGCGCCCGCTCGGCCGCGACCCCCGCCGCCTGCTGCTGATCGTGCTCCTGTTGCAGCAGCCGGTTCTCTGCGAGCGCGTCCTCCACCTGCCGGAAAGCCGTCAGGACGGACGCACGATATTGGTTGGTGGCCTCATCGAAGAGGGCATGGGTCGCCGCCACGACGGCGCGTCGGTAGCCGCCATCAAACAGTGTCAGCGCGGCCTGAGGTCCGATGGCCCAGAAGCGGTTCGGCGCACCCAACAGCCCCGCGGTCTGGGTGCTTTGCAGCCCCGCCAGTGCCGCCAGCGAAATGCGCGGAAAGAATGCCGCGCGGGCGATGCCGATCTGCGCATTGACGCTCGCCATGGTGCGTTCGGCTGTCGCCACATCCGGCCGGCGCTCCAGCAGCGTCGCCGGCAGGGCGACCGGCACATTGGGGTACTGGAGCGTGAGATCGCCCCGCGCGATCGTGAAACTCGACGCCACCGAGCCGGTCAGCGCCGCGATCGCATGTTCCAGCAGCGCGCGCCGATCGATGACATCCGTCAATGCGGCGCGCGCCGTCTCAAGCTGTGTCTGGGCCTGCGCCACGTCGAGATCGGAGGAGATTCCGCCCTGGAAGCGCGTGTTGGTCATGTCGACCGCGCGCCCGTAGTCCGTCACAGCTTCCTCGAGCAACTGGCGCTGCGCGTCCTCACCGCGCAGGTCGATGTAGTCGAGCGCCAGGCGCGCATGCAGATCGAGGCGCACCGATTCCATATCGGCGGACAGTGCCTGGGTCTGTGCCGCGCCGGCGGCCACGGCGCTGCGCACCCGGCCCCACAAATCCAGCTCATAATTAAGTGCGCCCCCGATGAAATCATCGTGATAGGAATCCGGCTGCGAGGCGGAGCGCAGCGGGCGGTTGTCGGATTGGTGGTCCGTGTTCGTGTACGCCTGCGTGGACAAAGTGGGGAAGAGTGCGCTGCGCGCTGCGCCTTCCAGGGCCACCGCCTGCTGGTAGCGATCAAGCGCCGCGGCGAGGTCGGGGTTCGCCGCATCGATTTTCGACTCCAGCGCGTCCAGCTCAGGGTCGCCGAATTCGTGCCACCAGTTGCTGCGCGGCAGCCCGTCAGAGGGGTGCGCCCGGCCCCACACGCACGGTGCCGGAGTGTCCGTGGGCGCGGCGGATCCGCCGGGTGGCAGGCTCGCGGCGGCGTCACACTCCCTGGAAGCATCGAACTGCTGATACTGCGCCGGAGCAGGATTGGCCGGCGGCCGGTAGCGCGGCATCAGTGTGCAGGCCGCAAGCGGCAGGCAGACCAGGGGTAGCAGTCGCCGCCACGGCCTCATGGCTGCCCAGCCGTCCCGGCGGCAATAGCCTGCGGCGGCGCGGCGATGCGCACCAGCTCGCCATTGCTGATCGAATCCGGCGGACTGTCGACCACGCGGTCCTGGGCCGTGACGCCGAGTTTCACATTGACCACAGCGCCGCGCTCCTCGGCGATCTGGATCGGCTTGAGCAGGATGTGATTGGCGTGATCGACGGTGGCCACCTGCAATCCTTCCTTGCGGAAGATCAAGGCCGTGGTCGGCACCTGCAGCACGTGCAGCGGCGCCGGGATCTGGAAATGCACCTCAACGTAGCTGCCCGGCAGCAGCAGGTGATCCGCATTGTCGGCCATCAGCTCGACCTGCATGGTGCGCGAGGCGACGCTGACGGCCTGAGAAATGTCTGCCACTTTTGCGGGCACCAGCACGCCTGGATTCTCCGGCAGCTCCAGTTGCGCCGTGAGGCCCAACTTTATCTTCCCGGCGTCGGTCTGCGGGACATCGACGTACACCCGGGCCTCATGTTCATCGGCCACGCGAAACAGCTCACTGCCTTTGCCACCGGCGCCGGCGTTGATCAAATCACCGACATCGGTGTTGCGTGCGGTCAGGATGCCGTCAAATGGCGCGACGACGTGCTTGAATGACGCCAGCGCCTTGAGCCGGTCCAGATTCGCCTGCGCGGCATCGACCCGCGCCTTGCTGACCGAATAGGCGGCCGCCTTCTCGTCCGCCTCCTGCTGCGACACCGACTGGGCGGCCAACATTCTCTTCCAGCGTTCGGCCGTGATCTTGTCCAGATCGTCGTTGGCCTTCGCGGTCACCAGTTCGGCTTCGACCTGATGTATCTGCTGATCCAGCTCCGGTGTCTCGATGTCCGCCAGTGCCTCCCCGGCGTGCACGTGGGCCCCGATATCCACGTACCATTTCTTCAGGTAGCCATCGATGCGGGCGTAGATGGGTGCATCGATGTACGCGCTCAGATTGCCGGGAAGCACCAGTTCCTGCATTTTCGCGCTCGGTTGCGGTGAGACGATGTCCACGGTCGGGATCGCCTGATCATCGGTCCAGTTTTTCACCTGGGCCTGTGCCCGCAGCCGCAAACCAATGCCCAGGGCGATGATGACGCAGACGGCGACGGCTCCCAGGAGCAGCGTGCGGCGCAGGCGGCGTTGCAACGGGGATGTTTCAGGCTCTGACATGATGGATGGGATCCCCTAACTGAGCATCTGGACGGACGGCGCGGGCACGGCCGCGGGGGCGTCGTTTCGATGCAGAAAACTGAAGATTACGGGCACCAGCAGCAGCGTCGCGACAGTTGCGAACAGCAATCCCCCGATCACGGCTCGACCCAGCGGCGCATTCTGCTCGCCACCTTCGCCCAATGCGAGAGCCATGGGAATCATGCCGATGATCATGGCCAATGCAGTCATCAGCACCGGCCGAAAGCGTGTCGCCCCGGCTTCGATGGCCGCGGTTATCGGGTCACGGCCGAGCGCGAGCTGTTCGCGTGCAAAACTCACCACCAGGATGCTGTTCGCCGTGCCGACGCCCATCGCCATCATCGCCCCGGTCAGGGCTGGCACCGAGAGGGTGGTGCCGGTGACGAAGAGGATCCAGGTGATGCCGGCCAGCGCGGCCGGAAGCGCGCATACGACCACGAACGGATCCAGCCAGGACTGGAAGTCCACGACCAGCAGCAGGTAAATGAGCACAAAGGCACCGGCGATCCCCAGCAGCAGCCCCGTATAGGAATCATTCATGGTCTGCACCTGGCCGCGCACCGCCACGGTCGAGCCGGGCGGCACCTGATCGGCGGTCTGTTTGAGGATGGCGCTGATGTCGGCGGCCACGGCGCCCAGGTCCCGGCCCTGCACGGTTGCATACAGGTCCATGGTGGGCTGGACGTCGTAGTGCGAAACCACACCTTCAGCGCGGCTCTGCGTGATCGTCGCCAGGCCGCCCAGCAGTTGCGGGGTTCCCCCGGCAGCGCCGCTGACCGGAACATTCTCCAGGTCCGAGAGGGTGTCGATCCGGTATTGCGGTGTCTGCGCCACCAGCGGATAGGACACCTTGTTGTCCGGATTGACCCAGAAATTGGGCGATACCTGCGCACTGCCCGACAGCGATACCAGCAGGCTATTGGCAACGTCGCGCTGGGTCAGACCCACCTGGGTCGCGCGGATGCGATCGACCGTGACGTTGAGCACCGGCTGATCGAAGGTCTGTTGCATGCGCAGGTCCGCGATGCCCGACACATGTCGCAGCTTCCCCAGTAGCGACTGTGCGTAGCGCGCATTCTCATCGCGCTTGAAGCCGATCACCTGCACATCAATCGGTGCCGGCTGGCCGAAATTCAGGATCTGGCTGACGATGTCCGCCGGCAGGAACGCATACGTCGCCTGCGGATACAGGCGGGGCAGCCGCTCGCGCAGCAGCTTGACGTAGTCATCGGTGGGTCGGTGAGCACCCTGCAGGTTGATGAGGATGTCGGCATCCGCTGGCCCTATCGGCGCGGAATTGCTGTAGGTGATGTTGATGCCGCTGATCGGCAGCCCGATATTGTCGATCATGCCCGCCAGCTCCTCCGGCGGAATGAGCTGGCGAATCGTGTTCTCGATCTGATCGCAAAGCCGGGCAGTTTCCTCGATGCGTGTGCCGGCCTGAGCGCGCACGTGCAGCTTGATCTCGCCCGAGTCCACCGAGGGGAAGAAGTTCTCGCCGAGCCAGGGCGCCAGCACGGCCACCGAGGCGACCACGAAGGCCAGGAACACACCCATGAACAGTACCCGTCGCCCCATCGCGAGCCGGAGCACCTGCGTATAAAGAACGCGCGTGTCGGCAACGCCGCGCTCGAAGCGGCGTTGAAAGCGCACCAGGACATTGGCGCCGCGGGGCTCCACCGCTGCGCCATGCGTGGCGCCGGCGACCCCGGGGTCGTGGCTTGTAAGCAGGTAACTTGCCAGCACCGGCACCAGGGTGCGCGACAGGATGAACGAGCCCAGCAGCGCGAACACCACTGCCTCTGCCATCGGCACGAACAAATAGCGCGCAACGCCAGTCAGGTAGAACATGGGTACGAACACGATGCTGATCGACAGAAACGAAAACAATGCCGGAATGATGATCTGCTGGCCGCCGTCAAGCACGGCTTGCCTGACAGCCTTGCCCTGCTCCAGGTGCCAGTTGATGTTCTCGATGGTGACGGTTGCGTCATCCACGAGAATGCCGACGGCCAGCGCCAGGCCGCCGAGCGTCATGACATTGATGGTCTGGCCGAGCATGGACAGGCACAGGATCGAGGTCAGGACGGCCAGCGGAATCGACAGGGTGATGATCAGGGTTGAGCGTACGCTGCCCAGAAACAGCAGGATCATCAGCGCCGTCAGCACCGCAGCGATGATGCCCTCACGCGCCACACCCATGACCGCGGCCTTGACGAAAATCGACTGATCTCCGACCAGCCCGATGTGCAGCCCGGCCGGCGCACCGGCCTTGATCAGTGGCAGCAGCTCCTTGACCTGGCTGATGATGCTGAGCGTGGAAACCGAGCCGTTCTTCTGAATGGTTGTCAGCACCGAATGCAGGCCGTTGACCCGCACCATATTCTGCTGCGGTGAGTAACCGTCGCGGACGTGGGCGACGTCACGCAGATAGACCACTGTTCCATCCACGCGCTTGATCGGCAGGTTGTTCAGCGCGTCCAGCGAATCGGTGCTGGCATTGAGCAGCACCTCATATTCGAACTTCCCGATCTTTTCGGTGCCTGCCGGAAGCAGCAGGTTCTGCAGTTGAATGGCGTTGACCACATCGTCGGGCGTCAGGTTCTTCTCGTGCAGCGCCGCCGGATCGAGGTCGACCTGAACCTGGCGGTTCTTGCCGCCGTATGGCGACGGCACGGCGGCGCCCTCGACTTCGGCGAGTCGTGGACGGATGAAGTTGTTGGAAAGGTCGTACAGCTGCTGATCCGTGAGCGACTTGCCCGACAGGGCGAGCTGCAGTACCGGTACGCTGGAGGCGTTGTAGCTGAGGATCTGCGGCGGCGTGATGCCCGGGGGCAGCCGCTTGAGCACCGTTTGGGATATGCCGATGACCTCGCTCAGCGCGGTGTCGACATTGACCTCCGGGTGGAAGAACACCTTGACGACACCGACGCCGGGCAGCGACTGGGACTCGATGTGATCGATGCCGGTGACCGCCGTCGTCATCTGCCGCTCGTAGTAGGTGATGATGCGGTTGGACATGTCGGCAGGGGGCATGCCCACGTAGGTCCACACCACGCTGATCACCGGCAGCTTGATGTCCGGCAGGATGTCGATCGGGGTGCGCAGTCCCGCCAGCGAACCGAACAGCACGATCACGATGGCCAATACGAAGAAGCTGTAGGGGTTGCGTAGGGCGGTTCGAATGATCCACATGGGCGGTAGCTCTTAAGTCGGGTGCGCGGCTGCGTGTCCGCAACAGCATAGGGGGCATGATGCCGCGCGGCCCGGGGTTCTGAGGGCGCAAATTGCACCGTACCGTGTCGCCTCGCGGCGGCTGAAACACTCGGTTACAGAAATAAACACTCCGGCTAACGGGTTTTCAGGGCGCCACGGGCGGGGCGGCGGGTAGCCGCATCGCCGGAAGGCATATGCGTACACACAGGCCGTGGGCCTCAAGGTCGCGCAGCTCGATGGTACCGCCGTGCGCGAGGATGATCGAACGTGCGATGGACAGACCGAGCCCCATTCCCTGCCGATCCGATTCACGGGCTTCGTCAGTGCGATAGAAGGGCTCGAAAACCTTGGTCTTCTCGCTGTCGGGAATGCCCGGGCCGTCATCCTGGATTTCGATGACGAAGCCGCCATCAGCACTGCCCTGCAGGCTGACCGAGGCATGCTCGCCGTATTTGGCCGCATTGGTCACCACATTGGTCAGCGCCCGCAACATGGCCTGCGGTTTGCACCGGTAGTGGCCGCGTTGCGGTGCGCCGTAGGTGACCTGACCGCCCAGATCCGATACCAGGTCGCACACGGTCTGCAGCAGGGAATCCAGGTCGACCACCTCGCGCGGCTCCGCATCATCCACGCCGCGCACGAAGGACAGCGCCGAGGTCAGCATGATCTGCATGGCCTCGATGTCGGACAGCATCTTGTCCTTGTCATCCGCCCGGTCGGTCTCCACGCGCAAGCGCAACCGCGTCAGCGGTGTGCCCAGATCGTGGCTGATGGCGCCGAGCATGAGCGTTCTATCGGTCAGCAGGCGCTGCAATCGCACCTGCATTTCGTTGAAGGCGCCGATCGCCCGCTGCAGTTCCGGCGGGCCATGCACCGCCAGCGGCGGGGAATGCACATCGACGCCGACGCGCTCGGCCGCACGCGCGAAACGGTCCAGCGGGTGATTGACGGTCCAGGTCACCCAGAACGACAGTCCGGCAATGGCGAAGATCAGGAATGCGACCGTTGCCAGCTCCTCGAGCAGGCCGACCCGGATCTCAAGACCCACCGGGGCGGTGATCTGGACCGCCCCACCACCCGGCAGCAGCAAGGTGATGAGTTTGGAATTGCCGGTGCTGTCCTGCACGCTGAACGGCACGGCGGGCGCCTCTTGGCTCAGCCTCGCCGCCAATTGCGCCCGCAGGTCCGGGTCCGGCGCCGCCTGCAGCGGCGGCAACCGCTGCGTCCCGGCCTGGTAGCGCACACGAAACTGCGGTTCATCCCAAAGGCGCGCAAAGGACTCCCGCTGGGCGGAGGGCACCGACTCGAGCAGCTGCACGACCATGGCCACCTTGGTGACGGCGAGATCGGGGCGCAGCACGCGCCGCCATTGCGGCAGCGCCACAAGGTAGAGCGCGCCGGCGATGATCTGCGAGAGCAGTACGCCGAGAATGAGGATGGCGGCCACCTGCCCGCGAAAGCCGGCCGGCAGCAGCCAGCGCTGCAGGCGTTTCAAGCGGCGGTGACCTCGGCGGTGAAGATATAGCCTCCGGAGCGCACGGTCTGGATGATCAGCGGATCCTTCGGATCGGCTTCTATCTTACGTCGCAGGCGGCTGACCTGGATATCGATGCTGCGATCAAACAGGGCCGGGTTGCGCCCGCGGGTAAGGTCCAGCAGCTGATCGCGGGTGAGAATCCGGTTGGGTCGTTCGCAGAAGGCGGCCAGCAGTTCAAATTCGCCGCCGGTTAAGGGGACCTGGGCGCCGTCCACAGAAGTCAGCCGCCGAGTCCCCATGTCCAGTTTCCAGCCCGCGAACTGCAGTACCGAACGCTGCCGCGCCTGGGGAGTGCCGATCGACTGTGCACGTCGCAGCAGTGCGCGGATGCGCGCCAGCAGCTCATGGGTGCCGAAGGGTTTGGTCAGGTAGTCGTCGGCGCCGATCTCCAGGCCCACCACCCGGTCGACTTCGCTGGCGCGCGCCGTAAGCATGATGATCGGAACAGTGCTGCTGGCGCGAACCCGACGGCACAGCGACAGGCCATCTTCCTTAGGCAGCATGATGTCGAGGATCAGCAGATCGATGCGACTCACGCCCAGCATTCGGTCCATTTCGCGACCGTCCCTGGCGACGCTCAACCTGTAGCCGTTGTGCTCGAGGAAGTCCGCCACCAGGCCCCGGATATCCGGATCGTCCTCGACAAACAGGATGTGCGGTGACTGCTCCATGCAGGTCAAGTATTCCAGCCTCAATCGCCCCAGCGGAAGGATTTTTGTAACGGAACGCAACAGGCCGGGCGGCCCGCTGCTACCAGTCTGTAACCGCCGCGCGACTGACGTTATAACCGGCGCTCCCTAGACTCTCCCCTGCAGCTTAGGACGATGATTTCCAGATGACACGGAGAGGCGAGTGAGTCATACCAGTTGGAAGTTGAGCGCCATGGGTCGCGGTGGCCGCGCGCTGCTGTTGGTCAGTGCTTTGGCCGCGGTCCCCGCGTTTGCACAGCAAAAGAGCGGACCGGGCGTGCCTGCGGATGACAGCCTGACATGGAATGGCATTACGCTGTATGGCGTCATCGATGCCGGCATCCAATACGATACCCACAGCGCGCCCTTCACCCCGTACCGTCCCGCGGCCAGCGGCAACATCGTCCGGGCGAACGATTATGAATCCCCTGTCGGTGTGACGCCCAGCAACATGGGCCAGTCGCGAGTCGGCCTGCAGGGCAACGAACCCTTGATTGGCGGCTGGTCAGCCACATTCCAGATCGAGAGCTTTTTCAATCCACAGTCCGGGCAGATTGCGGACTCTCTGAAGTCGCTGGCGGCGAACAACGGTAAAGCCGTGGGCAACCAGAGCGTCGGGGTCGATGGCAGTTCGGCCGGTCAGGCCTTTCAGACCGCCTACGGCGGGGTGAAGTCGGACCGCTTCGGCGCTCTAACCATCGGTCGTCAGGTGTCGCTGCTGTCGGAAGGTACCATCCAGTACGATCCGAATTTCCACGCTACTGCGTTTGGCGTGCTCGGTGCGTCAAATACCTACTCGGGCGGGGGCAGCAGCGAAACCAATCGGCTCGATGACGCGGTGAAGTACCTCGTCAAGCACGGTGCCGTGCACTTCGGTGCGCTGTACAAGTTCAACGATTCCGGCGGGGCCGCCAGCACGGCCTACCAGGCGAATGTCGGTGCCAGCTTCGCCGGCGTGTCGGTTGATGCGTACTACTCGAAGATCAACGACGCCATCACGGCCAGCGCTCTGAGCGCGACTCAGGTCGCCGGACTTCCCGCGTTGGGATATTCGCCGTCGAATTCTGTGGCGGCGACCGTCTCGGACAACACCACCTACGCGCTCATGGGATCCTACAAGCTGGACCCGGTTAAATTCTTTGCCGGCTACATCCACATCAAGTATGCCGATCCGAACGCGCCGCTGAGCGCGGGGTACGCGGACATCGGAGGGTATGTGCTGGCCTTTGTGACCAACAATGCCTACCTGGATGAAAAAATGGTTCAGTTGTATTGGACCGGCGTTCGTTACACCGTGGTTCCCGGCCTGGACCTGACGGCGGCCTACTACGGCGTCTATCAGAATGCCTATGGCACCAAGACTCTGGCGGGCTGCTCAACCAGTGCACACAGCCAGTGCAGCGGCAACCTCCAGGGCATCTCCTTTGATGCTGACTACCGCTTCAACGTGCACTTCGACGCCTATCTGGGCGCGCTGTACAGCGGCGTGCACGATGGCATGGCGAGCGGCTACCTCTACTCGACCAACATCAACCCCACCATAGGCGTGCGCTTCAAATTTTAGGGCATTGCGCCCAGGGACCACGCAACGGGCTTGGCCGCAGCGGCACTCTCGGGTGTGCCCCAGGTCCAGTACAGACCAAGGTAGGCGTAGGTCTCGGACTGACCCGCCACCGTGTGACCCACCGAGAACAGCAGTTGAAAGGCGGGTTTGCGGAAGTAGTAGTAGCCGCCAATGTCGAGCATCGTGGCCGAGTGGGTTTCCGGCGTCCCCAACCCCTCCGGGCCGTGGTACCAGAGCTCCCCGCCCAGGGTCCACTTGTCGCCGAGGTCCCGTTGCAGCAGCCAACCGGCATAGGGGAAGTTGCGGAACCCGACCTGGTCGGCGATCTGGTAGCCGCCGCCCCCATAGGTGGTCCAGGGTCCGAAGTCCTTCTGTATCCAAAGGGGGAGCTTGTACCAGGTTTTGCCCGTGCCAAGGCCGCGGGTGGAGCTGCCGGTGGGCAGTTCGATCATCGGAAAGACACCCACTTCCGGAACCGTATCGCTCTGGGGGATGAACCGGTACTTCACTCCCAATTCCGTGTCCAGAAGGCCGTAAGCGCCGGAATCGTCCGACGGATGGATGCCACCGAAGCTCAGCACCGCATGCAGCTGCGTGTTGGGCAGCGCACCCCAGTTGAACTCGAAGGCCGGTCCGCTCGCATCGGTCTCAAGAGGCGTCCCGTCGCTGGCGGCGAACACGTAGAACTCGTAGTGGCCCAGATCCACCGGTTCAGGATCATCGGTCTGAAAGGGCGGCCCGGCCAGCGTACTGAGGGGTCGGCCGGCCAGGGCAAGCGCGGCGGCTGAATAACACAGTGCACGCAGGATGCGAATGGAACGGCTCAGTCCGGGCGGCATGGAGATTACTTGCCTTGCAGTAAATCCATGAACGGCGGAAATGTCAGCAGCGCACCCGCGATGATCAGCACCAGGGCAATCGTATTGATGCGCGCGAAATTCAGGTTGCGCGAACCCCAGCTGCGCGCGAGCGCGAACCATGCCGCCAGCCAGATAATGATGGCAAGTCCAGTCACTCCCGAGAGTGGACCGGTGGGATTCCAGATATTCAGCGCATGTGCCACCGCGGGGAAGGCATCGCCGGCGAGCGCCAGGATGCCGAGCATGCAAATGCCGATGGCGGCGGCCAGCAGCGCGGCCGCCGCGCCGCCATTGGGCGGCACCTGCGCAACCCCTTCATTCGTCATGACTGTCTCCATGCAGCAGCACGATATTGGCGCCGCCGCGCACCGGCGCAAACTTGTTGAGCATGGCGCCAAAGAAACCCGCGACGCCCGCGGCGAGGAACGCCAGCGCGATGAGGCACAGCAGCGCACGTCGCACCGACGGCAGAGTATGCAGATGCAGGCCGTAGCGCCGTACCAGGTAGGCGGCGGCGGTCAGGCTGATGGGGGCAAACCAGGCGATGTGCTCCTTCCACTCCATCCCGATGTCATGCCAGCCGGTCGTGGTGGGGCTCGACAGCAGCAGACGCTGCGGAAAACCGCTCAGATCCGTGAGGCCCGCCGGCGGATGCGCCCGATACCAAGGGTATACGGCGTAGGCCCCCAGCAGCACCGCCAGCCACGCCAGCACGGCCATGACAGCGACGTAGCACGCGAGCCATTTGTGTTGCGCCGCAGTTGGAACCCAGCGGCTCTGCGGCGCCGAAATCGCATACAAGCCCATGGCGGCGCCCGTGAAGGCCAGGAGCAGCAATGCGCCAAAGAACATGCCGTGTAGGGCCGTCACCGCGTCACGGAAGGTGATTTCCATGATTGCCTCCAGTGGATGCGCCGCGGCAACCGATCGTGCCGCTGGCTATCTTAATCCGTGGCCCGCAATAAGTCGTTGATGGAGGTCTTGGCCCGGGTCTGGGCGTCGACCTTCTTGACGATCACGGCGCAGTACAGTGAATAGCGGCCATCGGCGGCGGGGAGGCTGCCGGAGACCACCACCGAGCCCGGCGGCACCCGTCCCTGCAGCACCTCGCCGGTGGTGCGGTCATAGATCCTGGTGCTCTGGCCGATGAACACCCCCATCGAGATCACCGAGCCGGCGCCCACGATCACGCCCTCGACAATCTCCGAGCGGGCCCCGACGAAGCAGTCATCTTCGATGATGGTGGGATTGGCCTGCAATGGCTCCAGCACGCCACCGATGCCCACGCCACCCGATAGATGCACGTTCTTGCCGATCTGCGCGCAGGAGCCCACCGTCACCCAGGTGTCGATCATGGTGCCCGAGTCCACGTAGGCCCCGATGTTGACGTAGCTGGGCATCAGGATGGCGTTGGCCCCGACATGAGCGCCGCGGCGTACCACCGCCATCGGTACCACGCGGGTGCCGTCGCTGCGGAACTGGGCCGCCGAATAGCTCGCGTACTTCAAGGGCACCTTGTCGTAGAACTTGGTGTGACCGGCGTCGATGACGTCATTGTCATGGGTGCGGAAGTACAGCAGTACCGCCTTTTTCAGCCATTGATGCACGGTCCACTCGCCGGCGATTTTCTCGGCCACCCGCACACTGCCGCTGTCGAGCAGTCCGACGGTGGTCTCGATCGCGCCGAAGAGCTCGCGCGAGACGGTCTTGGGAGTGATTTCGGCGCGCTTCTCGAACGCGGCCTCGATCAGTGTCTGCAGTTTCTGTGTGTCGCTCATGGATACTTCATGTTACGCGAGCATTGAGGTAGTCACGGATGCGCGTCGCGGCCGCAACGCAATCCTCCACCGTGGCGGTCAGGGACAGGCGCACGCGTCCGGCGCCGGGATTGCCCTGTTCGGTGGTGCGTCCCAGGTAGCTGCCGGGCAGCACGGTGACATTCTGCCTCTGGAAGAGCTCGCGGGTGAAGCGTTCGTCATCACCGACGTCGACCCACAGATAGAACGCGCCCTCCGGCATCTGCACGTCCAGAACCGGCGACAGAATCGGCAGTACCCGGGCGAACTTCTCCCGATACAGCTGACGGTTCACGCGCACGTGGGCGTCATCGTCCCAGGCCGCGGCGCTCGCCATCTGCACCATCGGTGACATGGCGCCGCCGCTATAAGTGCGGTACAGCAGGAACTTGCGCAGCAGTTCCGGATCCCCGGCCACGAAACCCGAGCGCAGTCCGGGGACGCTTGAGCGCTTGGAGAGGCTGTGGAACACGATGCAGCGCTGGAAGCGATCCCGGCCGGTGTCCTGGGCCACCTCCAGCAGGCTTGGCGGGGGCTTGGCTTCGTCCGGGAATATCTCTGCATAGCACTCATCGGCGGCCACGATGAAGTCATGGCGCTCGGCCAGATCCAAGGCGCGCGCCAGGTAGCTTTCATGCAGCACCGCGCCGGTGGGATTGCCCGGGCTGCACAGGAACAGCACCTGGGTGCGATCCAGAACGGCCCGGGGAATGCTGTCCAGGTCGGGCGCAAAGTTCGTCGCGGCGGTGGCGTCGAGGTAGTAGGGCGTCGCGCCGGCCAGCAGCGCGGCGCCTTCGTAGATCTGATAGAACGGGTTGGGCGTGATCACGATGGGCGTGTCGCCGGGATCAACCACCGTCTGCACCAGGCAGAACAGCGCCTCGCGGGTGCCGTTGACCGGCAGCACCATGGTCGCCGGATCCACGCTGCCGGGCCGCAGCGTGAAACGCCGTTCCAGCCAGCGCGCCGCGCTGCTGCGCAGCTCAATCGTTCCGGCCGTCAGCGGATAGGCGCCGAGGCGATTGACTCCCTGGCGCAGGGCCTCGAGCACGAACGGCGGCGGCTCATGCTGGGGTTCGCCGATGTACAGGGGAATCGGCGGCAGCGGCGCGGGCGCGGCCCCCGCCAGCAACCGGCCGAGCTTTTCGAAGGGATAGGTGTGCAGCGAGCCCAGACGCGGATTCATGCCGTCGGCCGCTGATCCAGGGCTTGCAGCAGGTGCTCCCGCAGCCGCTGCGCCGCCGGTTCGCTCAAGGGGCGGTGCTGCAGATCCGTCACATAGAAGACGTCTTCGGCACGTTCGCCGACGGTCATGATCTTCGCCTTGCGCAGCTCGATGTGCTGCTGCATGAGGACCTTGCCGACATCGCACAGCAGTCCCGGACGGTCTCCGGCCACCAGTTCCAGCACCGAGCGCTGGTTGCGGTCATCGACGCTGATCGTGACCTGGGTGGCGGTGTTGAACATGCGCGCCTGACGGGGCGCGCGGCGCGAGACCACCGGCATGCTGGCATCGGCGCGCTGCAGCGCGCCCAGCACCGCAAATTCGATTTCAGTCTGGCGATCCTGATCGGTGATGGGGGCGCCATCGTCCTCGAGAATGTGGTACAGGCCGAGGGTGAAGCCGTCATCGGTGGGGGACACGCGCGCATCGACGATGTTGAGGCCCAGCTGATCCAGCACCGCGGTGGTGCGCGCGAATCCCTGAATGCCTTCGGGCACGAAAGCGAGCACGGCGGTGGTGCCGCGCACGCTGCGCGGCTCGATGGCCACCAGCGTGTCGCCGGGTCCGGGCTGGCGCTCGATGAGCAGGCGGGTATGCCAGGCCACTTCCTCGGGCGTGTACTGCAGGAAATACTGCGGCGAGAAGCGCGCCCAGAGCCGTTCGATGTCTTCCCTGCCGATGCCGTGCCCGGCGAGCAGCTGCAGCGCCGCGGCCCGGGTTTCGCGCACCAGTTCTTCCTGGTCGATGGGGCTTTCCAGCCCGCGCCGCAGGGCCCGCTTCACGCGTTCGTAGAACTCATGGAACAGCGAGGCCTTCCAGGAATTCCACAGCTTCGGATTGGTGCCGCGAACATCCGCGCAGGTCAGCACATACAGATGATCCAGGTGGGTCTCATCGCCCACCCTGCGTGCAAAGGCGCTGACGACCTCGGGGTCGGTGATGTCCTGCTTCTGGGCGGTGACGGACAGCTCCAGGTGGTTGCGCACCAGCCAGGCGACCAGGCGCGCGTCGTAGCGCGACAATCCCTGCTCCAGGCAGAAGGCCTCCGCGTCCACCGAGCCAAGTTCGGAGTGATCCCCGCCGCGGCCCTTGGCGATGTCGTGGAACAGCGCCGCGAGATAGGCGATCTCGGGTTTCGGCAGCTGCTGCATCAGCCGCGACAGCTCCGGCAGCTCGTGGTCGTAGCGGGGGATGGCCAGGCGCCGCAAGTTGCTCAGGACGAACAGCGTGTGCGC
>JBARBG010000069.1:0-13012 GCA_049792815.1 Steroidobacteraceae bacterium
GGTTTTCGTTTCCGGCCGGGGCTATTCACATGGGTCGTATTTTCGAAGTCCGAAAAGCCACGATGTTCGCGCGCTGGAACCGCATGGCCAAGCAGTTCGCGCGCATCGCCAAGGACATCACCATGGCGGTGAAGGCCGGCGGTCCGGACCCCGCCGGCAATCCGAGCCTGCGCCGCGCCGTACAGAACGCGCGCGCCGTGAACATGCCCAAGGACAAGATCGAGTCGGCCATCAAGCGCGCCTCGGGGCGCGACGCCGCAAACTACCAGCAGGTGCTGTACGAAGCCTACGCGCCGCACGGCGTCGCCATGCTGATCGAAACCGCCACCGACAATCCAGTGCGCACGGTGGCCACGGTGCGCAATATCGTCACCAAGAATGACGGCAACCTCGCCACCAGCGGCAGCGTCAGCTTCCAGTTCCGCAAGATGGGTGTGTTCCGCCTTGATCCGACGGGCATTGATCATGACGATCTGGAACTGTATCTCATCGATCATGGGCTGGATGAAATGGGCGACAGCAGCGGTGAGAAAGGCGAACCGCAACTGCTGATCCGCTGCGCCTTCGCAGATTTTGGCAGGCTCCAGGAAGCCCTGGAGGCGCGCGGCCTGACGCCGATTTCCGCGGAGCACGAGTATCTGCCGACGGTACCCATGGAGCTTGCGGAAGCCCAGGCCACCGCGGTGCTGGCGCTGGTCGACAGGCTCGAGCAGGAGGACGACGTCCACAGCGTCTTCCACAATCTGGGCTGATGCTCGAACCTCAGTCCGGTGTGGGCACCATCTGCCCCACGAGCGCGTCTTCGAAGCCAAAACGGGTCATGTCCTGCACCCGCTGCGGGAACAGCACGCCGTCCAGGTGATCCACCTCGTGCTGGACGACGCGCGCGTGGAAGCCCTCCACGGTGCGCTCGAAGGCTTGTCCGTAGCGGTCGAGACCGCTGTAATGCAAGCGCCGGTAGCGCGGTACCACGCCACGCAGACCGGGCACTGACAGGCACCCCTCCCACCCCTCTTCCAGTTCCTGTCCCAAGGGATCCAGGACCGGGTTGATGAGCACGGTGAAGGGAATGGGCGCCACCTGCGGATAGCGTGGGTTCTCCTGCATCTCGAAGATCACCACCCGCAGGCTGACGCCGATCTGCGGCGCTGCAATCCCCGCGCCACTCAGCGCCCGCATGGTGTCCTCCATGTCGGTGAGCAGTTCATTCATCTGCGCCGCATCAAATGCGCCGACCGGCTCGGCCACCTGGCGCAGCAGCGGATGCCCCATTTTCAAGACTGGTCTGATGGCCATGGGTGCGCAGTTTCAGGCCACCGAACGCTCGGCCGACTGCACGGTGTTGTGGAGCAGCATGGCGATGGTCATGGGCCCTACGCCACCCGGCACCGGTGTGATCGCCGAGGCCTTCTGTCTGACGCCTTCGAAGTCCACATCGCCGACGATGCGCCCGTCGGGCAGGCGGTTGATGCCCACATCGATCACGACGGCGCCGGTGCGCACCATCTGTGGAACGATCAGCCCGGGAACACCCGCCGCCACCACCAGAATGTCGGCCAGCATGGTGAACATGCCCAGGTCGCGGGTCTTCTTGTGGCAGATGCACACCGTGGCCTCCTGCTGCATGAGCATGAGCGCCATCGGCTTGCCGACTATGTTGCTGGCGCCCACGACCACCACATTGCGGCCCTCGACCTCGATTTTTTCGTGTTCGAGGATCTTCTGCACGCCATACGGCGTGCACGGCGGAAATACCGTGTTGCCGGTGATCAAACCGCCGACGTTGTACAGGTGGAAGCCATCAACGTCCTTGTGGAAGTCGATGCGCTCCAGGACGCTGTGCACATCGATCTGCGCCGGCAGCGGCAACTGCACCAGGATGCCGTGGATGGTCGGATCCGTGTTCAGCGCATCGATCCGGCTGAGCAACTGGTCCTGGGTCGCGGTCGCGGGCATTTCAATCAGTTCCGAACGTATGCCCACGTCCTTGCAGGCGGTCACTTTGTTGCGCACGTAGACCTGGGAACCCGGATCACTGCCCACCAGGATGACGGCCAGTCCCGGCCGCACGCCGTGCTGCTGCTGCAGGCCCAGGATCCGCTGCTTCTGTTCCTCTCTGATTTTCGCGGCAATGGCCTTGCCGTCTATGATTCTTGCGCTCATTCAGTACCTGTCTGCTTATTGCTGATATGGAATATCCGCTCGGCGTTGCGGTGATACAGCTTCGCCTTGTCGGCCGGATTGAGGTCCACGGCCTCCATGAAGGCCACAGCCGGCGCCGACGGCTGGTAGGGGTAGTCGATCGCCCACATCACATTATCGATGCCCAGCTTCTTGATCGAATACTCCAGCGCCAGGGGGTCCTCCACACCCGAGGTGGTGATCACGAAGTTGCGCTGGAAGTATTCGGCCATGGTGAGGCTGGTTTTAGGCGCGCGACCGATGAGCTGTGAGCGGCTGTTCATGAAGGTGATGCGCCAGATCCAAAAGTGCACCGCCTCGCCCATGTGGCCGATGCAGATCTTCAGTTTCGGGAAGCGGTCAAACAGGCCCGACGCCATCATGCGCACCACATGCGTGCCGACCTCCACGCCATAGGCCCACATCGCCGAGTCCAGGCCGTAGTGACCCATGGGCCCTTTGAGGCCATCGGTCGGGCCGCGCGGATGGATGTAGATGCAGCGGTCGAGGGCCTCGGCGGCCTCGAGAATCGGCCAGTACTTCGGGTCATCGAGGTATTCGCTGTTGGTGTGCGAATTGAGAATGAAGCCATTCAACTTCAGGTCACGGATGGCGCGTTCCATTTCGCGAACGGCGCGCTTGGGAGATTGCGGCGCAAACGCCGCCAGACCCGCGAAGCGGGCGGGATGTCGGCCGATCACGGCCGCAAGGCGGTCATTGGCCAGGGTCGCGAGCTCACAGGCCGTGTCCGCGTCGAACATCTGCACGCCCGGGGCGGTCAGGGACAGCAGCTGCATGTCCACGCCATTGGCGTCCATGTCCTTGAGCCTTCGGTCCTCCAGATCCAGCAGGCCCTCCAGGAACTTCATGGTCCCGTAGCCGCCCTGGGCATCGTAAATCCCCCGCATCAGCGGCAGGTCCGAGCTTTCCCCGGGAGCCCGCGACACCTGCTTGAGTGCCTCGGCCACCTCAGGAATCGAGAACGCTTCCTCGACGGCAATCTTGCGCATTTTCACTATTGCTCCGTATTACGTCCCGCAAGTCAGGGTGCGACGATACACCGATCAACCCCCGGCCAGGATCCGTGCCTTGATGGACTCGTATTCGCTGTCGGTGATGAGCCGCGAATCGAGCATCTGCTTCGCCTCCTGTAGGCGCCTGACGGCGTCGGAGGATCCGGTCACCGCACTCGCAGGCCCCGCGCTGATCTGCATGCCACCTGAGCGTGCGCGCAGCTCCTCAAGCTCCCGGATACGCCGCTTCTCGCGCCAGGCCTGGTCCTGGGCCTGACAGATCCGGTAGACGGCCTGGGCCTGCTCCTTGCGCAGACCGTTGATGTTAATCAGGCGGCTACCGGGCTGGGCATTGATGGCCAGATCGGTCGCCAGGTCGGCGCGAATCACCAGCTCGGCGCTGAAAACTCCCACGCGCAGGTTGACCTCGGAAAGGTCCTGCCAGCGCAGGTTCACCACGTCGAAACCGCTGACCAGGTGCCGCACCAGCCAGATCAGCCGGCCACTGGTGGCTGCGATCAGCGTTCTGCGACGCGTGAGGGCGAACAGGCGCCGCTGGGTTGCCCAGGCCTCGACGTTCTCCCCCGGAATCAGGATGGAATGCAGGTCCGCCAGGGCCTTCTCCAGCCCCGGTTCATTGAGCTCAGCGTTGGAGTCGAGCATCATGGGTCACCGCTTACCTTGGGGGGTCCATCATGCCCGAAGTCGTGCGATTTCCCGATATTCCCCTGTACCAGGGCTGGGGGGCACCGCACCGCGCCGAATCCGACAGCCGCGACCTGGAGGTGGTCCAGGGCGAGATTCCCGCGGCGCTGTCTGGCACCTTGTACCGCTGCGGGCCGGACCGTCAGTACCCCTCGCGCTCAGTGCACGAGACCTTCATCGATGGCGAGGGCATGGTGCACATGTTCCGCATCGCTGGCGGGCGCGCCGACTACCGCAACCGCTGGGTGCGCAATGAGCGCTTCTTGCTGCAGGAGGCCGCGCGCCGCTCGCTTTTCGGCCGCTATCGCAACCGCTACACCAATGATCCCGCCGTTGCCGGCAAGAGCAACGGCACCGCCAATACCAACGTGGTGTGGCATGGCAGGCGGCTGCTGGTGCTGAAGGAGGATTCGCGCCCGATCGAAGTGGATCCGGACACGCTCGCAACCCGGGAGGAGTTCGACTTCGGTGGCGGGCTTAAGTCGGTGAGCCTGACGGCACATCCAAAGCTTGATCTGCATCGCAATGAACTGGTCGCCTTTTCATACCAGGCGCAGGGCGACGCCACGGTCGACTTGGTCATCTACATCGCCGATGTCGACGGCCGCATCGTGCATGAAACGCCGTTGCAGATGCCCTACCCCGGGATGGTCCACGATTTCGCGGTCACCGACTCGCACATCATCGTGCCCTTCTTTCCGCTGATCACCGATCTTGAGGTCATCAAAGCCGGCGGTCCCTACTACCAGTGGCACCCTGACCAGAACAGCCATTACGTCGTGGTGCCACGCCGCGGCAGCGCGCGCGAGGCGCGCTGGTTCAAAGGTCCTGCGGTCAGCGCCGGCCATATGATGAATGCGGTCACCGAGGGCGACACGGTGCACCTGGACCTGTGCCTGTATGACGGCAATTGCTTTGATTTCTTCCCCAGCCGTGACGGCTCGCCGTTCAAACCCGCCCCGCCGCTGCTGACGCGAATGAGCTTCAATCTCAGCAGCGAACAGCTCACGATGCGCCGGCTGCAGGGCGCGCCGTGCGAGATGCCGAAAATCGATGACCGCTGGATGGGCAAGCCCTACCGCTATGGCTATGTGATCTGCCGTCCGCCGGATGCGGTCGCCGGTGCCATTGGCATGGGAGCCATCGGGCGCGTCGACCACCAGTCCGGAAAGCTGTCGACCTGGTCGCCCGGAGCGGACAGCGGCGTCCAGGAACCGGTGTTCGTGCCGCGCGCACCGGGCGCTGCAGAAGGTGACGGCTACCTGCTGGTGCTGGTGAATCGCCTGTCACAGCTGCGCAGTGATCTGGCAATCCTGGACGCGCAAAGACTCGAGGACGGGCCGGTGGCGCTGGTGCGTCTGCCGACCCGAGTGCGTTCCACTTTCCATGGCATGTGGGTGCCGGGGGAAACTCTGGCGTCGGGCCGCTACCGCGCCTGACCCAAGGCCGCAAGCTGCTGAACACAGGCCTGACACAGGCAGGCTGTGCCGCGGCCCTCCGGCAGTGCCGCGGCCACGGCGGGGTTGGCCGGGTCCAAGCAGGGCTGGTCCATGCACCAGCAGTGAGCATCCGCGCCGGCCTGCGCAGCGACCGTACAGCGGTTAGGCTGGTGGCAGCGCGGGCAGCGACCCGGTTCCAGCGACATGCGGTCGTTTTATTTCCCGCCCCTAGCGGGCAACCTCGAGCAGCGTCTTGGGACGCTTTGCGGCGACCAGCAGCAGCATGCGCGCCGCGCCGGAGGGTGCCCGACGGCCCTGCTCCCAGTCCTGCAGAGTACGTACGGACACGCCCAGCAGGTTGGCGAACTGTGATTGCGACAGCCCCGCCTTTTCGCGAATTCCCGCAATCATTGCAACCACGCCCTTGCGACCTGCTGCACCACGTTTAGTCTGCGCCATTCAGTTCCTCCATGAACTTTTTTCGGCGGCATACGTTACCAGATTGGACGACGTTAGGGCGATGACGCGTTCCACTTCGTCGCGCCGCGGCGAAATCACCTTGACGCCGGTGCACCCGACAGGTTGCCGTAAGTCACAGCCACCATTGATTGATTCGTTATGCACCACAGAATACAGCCACTACCTTGGCACTTCAACATGCCGAGCGGGCGCATCGCAGCGCTCTAGGGATGCGGTTGCTGGTGTGCCAGCAGCTTCGTCTTCAGGTCCTTCAGCCGCGCCTTGATGAGCGTCTCATTGGTCGGCCCCATCCGGATCAGCGTTTTCTGCCCCGCCGACAGCGCTTCGAGCGCCGGATCCGCGTACAGGTACATGACATTGGGCTGCACCAGCACAACCGGTCCGGTCACATCAGGGGTGGCGAGCAGGTGATCAATGAGCGCGATGAGGTGATCGTTGAAGTAACCGTCCTGATAGCCGAGATCATCGAAGGCGCTCTGGAACAGCGGGTAGAAGTGGTAGTACAGCTGCACCAGCTGCTCGGTATCGACGCTCTTCACCACCTCGATGAAGGGCTGGTAGCGGGCGTAGTTGTCCGGACTGATGGTCAGCTGGTCGCCATTGCCGCGGGTCATGAACTGGCCGCTGGTGGCCTTGATGGGCCGCTTGTCCGGCGCGACCTTCTTCTTGGCGAGGTTGTCCACGGTGACGACGATGTTGCGGATAATGTTGTCCGGCACCAGCAGCTTCTCCACCGCCTGGGCGCCGGAAACCGCAGTCAAGGCAGCGTGGAAATTCTGGTCGCTCTGATCCAAAGCCGGCGGCGCGCCGCCGGCCGCACTGCTGACCGGAACGGGATGCTCGATGACCGGAGCGCTCGCCACCTGCGGCTCGGCCTCCGGCGCGCTCACTGCCTGGGGGGCCGATGCCGGGGTCGGCAATGCCGGGCTGCGGTGCGCATACAGGTACAGCGCGGTGGCGCCGACGACCACCACGGCTGCGGCAGCCCAGATGATCGGCTGGTCCGAGGGCATGGCCATCAGGCGGGAACTGATGCGCCGACACCGCGGGTGAAGGCCCAGTCAAGCAGGCGGCTGGCGATGCCGCCGCCAAGGCTGGCCCCGGTCACATCGCCCAGCGTATAGGGCGCACCCTTGAGAATGGCGTCCGCGGCCCTGTGACCACTGCGGATCGCGGGGCCGATGCCCTCGCACATATCGCGGGTGGCAAGGCCCGCGGCGTCCCCGGTGATGAAGGCATTGCCGATACGCACCACCTGCACATTGCCGCGCAGGTAGTAGCTGTAGCCCACCGGATCGTACTGCGCGCCCCGCGCGAGCTTGCGATCCAGTTTGGCGATGAGATGAGTCCAGTGCTGGCGGATGTCCACGCCGCTCTTCTTGATGCGCTCGGCCATGCCCCCGATTCCGACGTTCAGATAGCCGTTGGCCTTGGGCACGTACCACGAATAGCCGGGCATGCCTTTGTCGAAGAACCACAGATGGCAGTCGGGGTCGCGCCAGTCGTACGCAAATTCGTGTTCCAGCGTCACCGTCTGCAGCTCCGTGGCGCGTGGATTGGCGTCGCGGAACAGCGTCCGGTAAACCGGACAGCGCGTACCCCCCGCGCCGATCAGGTATTGGCAGTGGTATTCGCCGTCGACGCGGTAGCCGCCGGCCGGATCAGCCTCGATATGACGCACCGTGTGTTGCACGCTGCGTACGCCGGAGCGCTCCAGCAGCCAGGCGTCGAACTCGAAACGGCGGATGGAATGCTGCACGCACGGCAGCGGCAGGTGCAGCCCGCGCAGGTAGGCATGCATGCGGCCAAAGGTGAGGAAGCGATGGGGATAGGCGGCGATATCCATCTCCAGGTCGCGCACCACCTCCGGGGTGATCCAGCCCGCGCACAGTTTCAGGCGCGGAAAGACCTCCTTGTCCAGGATGAGCACTTCGGCCCCACCTTGTTTGAGCCGGCGTGCCGCCGAGGAACCCGCCGGTCCCCCTCCAATGATGAGTACATCGCTATGAATCACGCGGGCTCAGGCTAGCGGTTGATACAGATGATCGCGGGTCAGGGCGACGTTATTGTTCTCGGACGTTGCGAACAGCACCTGGAACAGCTGCAGCGTGCCGGTGGTGAAAGCCGCCACCGATCCGGCCAGATACAGCCGCCACATGCGCACGAACTTGTCATCGAACATGCCACGCACCCGGTCGACATTGGATTCGAACAGCGACAGCCAGTCGGTCAGCGTGCGGGCGTAGTGCAGCCGCAGGTTTTCGACGTCCAGCACCGAAAGATCCCAGGGTTCGAAGATCTGCGTCATCTCGCTCAAGGCAGGGGGACAGGCGCCTGGAAAAATCCGCTGTTCGATCCAGGGGTGCAGCTGCGCGGGGTAATTGCGCCCGATTGAATGAATCAGTCCCCGGCCATTGCCACCCAGAACGCCGTGGGCCACCTTGCCGAGGTCCCGGTAGTTCTCCACGCCGACGTGCTCGAGCATGCCCACGGAGACGAAGGCGTCGAAGGAGCCGGATATGTTCCGGTAATCGTCCTCGACGTACTCGATCTGCGAATCCAGCCCCTGGGACTTGGCGTAGGCGCGGGCGAAAGACACCTGCTCCTTGGAAATATTGAAGGCGCGGACCTTCACGCCATAGTGCCGGGCCATGTGCACGGCCAGGCGGCCCCAGCCAAAGCCGGCTTCGACGACACGCTCACCGGGACGCAGCCGCAGCTTGCGGCAGACGTGGTGCATCTTGGCGTCCTGCGCTTCATCGAGCGTGCTGGCTGCGGCGGGGTAGTAGGCGCAGGTGTACGCCATGGTGCGCCCCAGCCACAGGGCATAGAAATCGTTGCCGATGTCGTAGTGGTGGTGGATGTTGTCCTTGGACCCGGCCAGGGTATTGACCCGTGGACGATTCAACAGCTTGCCCATCAACCCCAGCAGGGATTTCTGCTTTTCAGCCCGTGCCGATCCCCGGTACACCTCTTCCATGAACTGTACGAGATCGCCCTCAATCTCGATCCGACCGTCGCTGTACCCGTCGCCGAAACGCACGCCCGGATTGCGCAGCAACCCCCACAGCACGCTGGCGTCGCGAATCGTGACGCGCGCGACGGGCTTGCGCCCCTCCGGCAGGATTTGTTCGCCATTCCACAGCACGAACTCGATGGGCGGAGTTCCGAACATTTTCAATAACTTGGTGACGGCACGGCCTGCGGTCGACGTGGCCAGCCCAAGCTTGAGCGCATCCGTTCCGCCCGCCGGCGCCCCTGGCGCCGAACCATTTGCAGTCCCCACACTATCCCCTGATGACGACAGGCCTTGCTCCAGAGCGTTCACTCCCGACTCCTTGCGTTCCGGCGGTTCAACCGCTCTTAGACCCGATGCTACACGGGAGCGCCGTTACAGTCAGGTCCGGGGCCTGTCGGGGCCCGGACCACGGTCGCCGGGCGCCTGGCGCGGCACCGACCTACTCGTCCGCGTCGCGCTCCGGCTGGCCGATGGCACTGAACAGCTTGCTCAGCACGCTGTACAGGGTGCGCCGCTCATCGCGCGTCAGCTTCTGCAGCAGGCGCGCCTGATTGCGCTGGGCCACGGGCAGGACCGCTTTGTACAGCTTACGCCCCTTGCCGGTCACGGTCAGGATCACCGGCACGGCAGCGGTATCACCGGCCTTGCGGCGCCCCGGCACCTGTGACTTCGTGGCGATGTAGCCGCGCTTGATCATGCCATGCAGGGTGCGGCTCGCCTGGCCCTTGTCCATGCTGCTGTTGGCCACCAGCTCGGAGAAACGCACCGGCTGGAAACGGGTGGTCATGGCCAGCAGGCGCCATTCCGGCACACTCAGGCCGAAGTCGGCCAGATAGCGGCGCGTCACGTTCGACTTCGCCGCATTGGCCAGTCGGATCAGCTGGAATGTCAGAAAGTGCCCAATGTGCAGATGGCTCCCGCCCCCTATGTCGGTCCAGGGATCGGAAACCTTTTTCTTGCGCGCCTTGGTTTTGGCAGCCACTGACCTAACTCCCGTTTCTGCGTCGTGCCATTTTACAGATGTTCACCTCCCATAGGTGACATCCATTGATTCGCGGCGATGCGCCACAATCCTCACGCTGTCATGCTTGCCGATGCCATCGAGATCTATCGCTCCCCGACCCGCAAGTCGTGCGAGGAGCGCGCCTTTGTGCTCATGGCTGTGGGCATACCCTACGAGCTGTCGCAGACTGCGCAAGGATTCTGCCTGTGGGTCGAGCCGTCGGACCTGGAGCAGGCCCGCAGCCATCTGTTGCATTACCAACAGGAGAGCCGCCGCCCACCCCCGGTCAGCGTGGCGCCGCCACGCCTCTACAACCACGCCTGGGTGGGCAGTGCACTGTACGTGCTGGTACTCATCCTCGTGGCCGTGGCCGTCAGCTCCGGGTGGGGGCGCCTGGATGCCTTCGAGGCCGGAGAACTCAATGCCGGCCTGGTGCGCCAGGGGCAGTGGTGGCGCGCCTGGACCGCATTGACCCTGCATTTGGACGCGGCCCACATCGCGGCCAATCTCGGCGCCGGAGCCTGGTTCGGATATCTGGCCGGAAGGCTGCTCGGGCCCGGCACTGCGTGGGCATTGGTAGTCCTGGGTGCGGGCGTCGCCAACTGGCTCGAAGCGCTGCTGGCTGCCGCCGATCACCGCGCAGTGGGCGCTTCCACTGCGGTGTTCACCGCCCTGGGTCTGATGGCCGCCTACTCCTGGCGCGAACGGCGCACGATGACCCTGCGCCCGGCACAGCAGTACGGGCCCCTGGTCGCCGGTGTCATTCTGCTCGGGTGGCTGGGGACCTCGGGTGAGCACACCGATGTCATGGCCCACCTGCTCGGCTTCGCCGTCGGTGGCGCCCTGGGCGCGCTGATCGCGCAGGATGGGCTGCAGCGCCTGTGGCGGCGACTGCCTCAGTGGCTGGGCGGCGCGGTGGCGCTGGGCATGCTGATACTGGCCTGGGCCTGCGCGTAGCCCACCAGTTCCACGTACCCCTGCGCCGTAACCGATGCGCCGTGGTGCTGACCCGCGACGCGCACCGCACCCTCCCAGTAGCGCGGCTCGGTTGCCAGTTCCTGGTCGGCGAGCAGCGGCGACACCTGCAACTGCAGATCCATGGAGCGCACGTGCAGTAGCCACTCGGCGGGATAGCTGCCGCCGCGCGGGCTGGTCCACTGGCGCTGCACCAGGATCTGCACATCATCATTGGCGAGCGGCGTAGCGCGACCGTCGGCGGCGATGAACGTGCCGGCGCTGTGCGCATCGCGTCGCCCGTCGCGATCGCGCAGGGCATAGAACATGAGCGCGCTGCCATCGGTCAGCTCGAGCGCGAACCAGTCCCAGCCCTGCTGGTTCGGGCCAAGCGCGCCGCTGCCCCATTCACGGTCCAGCCATGCCAGACCCGACACCGACAGGGCGACGCCCTGACGTGTGACTTGGCCCACGGCCTTGAGGCGTGGCATTGAGTAGTAGTAGCTCGCCGCGCCGGGCGTGTCCGCCTTGCGACTCAGTCCCGCATCTCCATTCAGCACCGGTGGCTGGTCGGAACTCAAGTCCAGCTGCAATTGATAATCCCCGTCCGCGGCCTGCAACTGCCAGTGCAGCGCAGCCCCGTCCGGCGCCTGGGTCACGGACCAGTCCGCAACCCGCAGTGCAAACGGCTGCACGCCGGCACCGGCCAGCCCCAGGGCATCGCGGGCGTAGCGCGTCGCATTGAAAAACCGTCCGCGGGCGACGTCGGTGATGGCGAAATGCGCAGCGTAAACCTGCCGCGCCTGCCAGGCCGGCGCGGTCGCCACGGCCGGATCCGGCGGCCGCAGTGCCAACCGGAAAACCGTGAGCTCGAACCCGAAGGTGGCGCCGGCCGCGTCCTGCAGCTGACCGGTGAAGTACCACCACTCGTGGCGGAACAGCGCGTGCGGCCCATGGTCCTGCGGAAATTCAAAACGCCGTGGCCGGTCCGCCAGCGCGAAACCCGCCGGTGCCGCCTCCCGCAGCATACTCAGGCGGTCGACCTGCAGGCCCGGGGCGTTGCCCGATGGCAAGTGGCGCTGACAGCTGCCGAGCAGCAACAACAGGGGCGCCGCGATCAGGGCCAGGCCGAGGCTGCGCGGCATCCCTACTCCTCGCGCAGGTCCTGGGACAGCGGCGCATGCGCCGTGCGCCAGGCGGGGTACAGACCGGCCACGAGCGCGGCACCCAGCGCCAGCGCAATGGCGCTGGTGATCTGCCCCGGGTGCAGATGCAGTTCGATTTCCCAGCCGAAGGCGCGGCGGTTGATCACCCGCACCAGCAGAATCGCAGTGAGCACACCGGCCGGAAGCGCCGCCAGCAGCGCCACCGCGCCCATGAAGAGCGTCTGCGCCTGGATCATCACGGCCGCGCCGCGGCGCGTCAGACCGAGCGCGCGCAGCAGCGCCAGTTCATGCGTGCGCCCCAGCTGCCATGCCAGCAGCGCGCTGACCAGCCCGAGCGCGGCGACTCCTGCGGCCAGCCAGTTCAGCACCCGCGTGATGATGAAGGTCCGGTCGAAAATCGTCAGGGAGATGGCGCGCACCTGCGCCGGAGTATCGATCTGCAGTGCCTGGCGTCCCGCCGCGGCGGCATACAGGCCCCGCGCCACGGCCCGCACATCGGCGCCGGGGCTGACGACCAGCGCCAGTGCGCTGACCGAATCATCCTGCCACAGGCGCCGGTACACGGCGCGGCTGATGCGCACACTGCCGCGATCATTGCCGTATTCGCGGAACACGCCGGCGACGTTGAAATTGCGCGGCCCCTGCGCCGTCGTGAGCCGCAGGCTCGACCCGACTGCGAGATTCAGACGATAGGCCAGTGGCTGCGCCACCAGCACCGCGCCGTCCGCAAGGTGCTGCCCCTGCGGCGTGAAATCCATGGCATCCAGCACCACCGGTCCGCGGGCCGAATCCACCACCACGCGCCGGCTGGCATTGAAGCCGGCGATGCCGGGCACGCGCACCAGATCGGCCACGACCGCGGCCTCAAGCCGGCGTTCGGGACGGGCAAATCCAGGCCCCGGCGCACCGACATAGATATCAGCCTGCAGTGTTTGCGCGAGCCAGTCGCGCAGCGACTCGCGGAAACTGTCCACCATGATGCTGATACCGATCATCGCCGCCACCGCCATTGCCAGGGCCGCCACGGCCACCCCGGTGCGACTCAGCGAACC
>JBARBG010000070.1:0-2277 GCA_049792815.1 Steroidobacteraceae bacterium
GCGACGTTGCTGTTGGTGGCGCCGAGGCTGAAGTTGGCGTGAAACAACACCAGCAGCGGGCCGGCCACACCGAGTACCATGTGGATCTGGAACCAGGCGGGAATGCTCCCCATCCAGCGCAGCCAGGCCGCCCGCTTGCGGGCCGAATAGATCAGCAGCGCCAGCATCATCGAGCCGCCTGTGATGCCCAGCGCATAGCCCAGACCGTACTGCGGAGAGATGTAGCGCTCCAGGTGCGCGTGGGAGCCCAGATAGACCAGCGCGGCGACGACCACACACCAGATCAGCGGCCAATGCAGCCGGGGGTGTGACTGAATGAGGCCCGTCATTTTGGCGGCTTCGACATTCACCGGATCACCGTGTCGATCAGGATTTTCACGGGTTGGCGAACTTGCGGATTGATAATGGCACTCGTGCCCTGCAGGTCGCCGGCCGTCGCCAGCGGCTGCCCGCTGTGCGAGATGCGCGCCTCGATCGTGACCCGTCCGGCATTCGAGAGGCTGCGTCCCGGCAACATCGACTGGCTGTCGTCCAGGGAGAATTTCAGGGGCCAGGCGCCGACGCTGCCGCGGTACACGGCGACGGGGGCACCTGGGCTGTTTACTGACTTGGCGATGATGAACAGCGTAGTGCCGGCGGCGGCCCGCGCCGCCAGGTTGGGCGCCAGCATCACCTCGCCTGTGACCTCGGTTGATACCGGAGCACTGGAGTCCGTCGGCGCGGCGGGCGCCAGCTTCGTCGCCGGCAGCTGATGTGCCCGTGCCTGCGCGGCCTCCTGTGGCCTGCCCAGGAAATCGTAAGACTTGGCGAGCAGCTCCCAGTCATCGTCACTGCCGCCGCTCTTGGCCAGCCTGGCTTGCAGCGCCGCGATCGCCGTATCCATGGACCCGGCTCGGCCCGTATCCTTGGCGCCACTTGCAGGCAGCCCCGCGACACCGCGGCCCATGGCATCAGCCACGTCGGCCCATGAATTACCTGTCGCCGGGGCATTGACAGTGGCCGCAGCGTGCGACTGCGGAGCGGGTGTCCCACCGAGATTCAGACCAGCGACAATCACGATGGCAATGAGGGCCGCGGCCCCCGCGGGCCACGGCAGCGCCGGAAGGGTGCCCAAACCTGGAATCGTCCGCAGCCACGGCAGCAGCAATACCAGGCCGGCCAGCGTGCACACCGCGCCGGATATGAAGGACAGCATGGACAATCGACGCGCTCCTCGCCCGGACGTAGTGAAGCCTTCCGGCTCCGCAGGATCCGGATTCAAACATCACGCTCGGGCGCTTTGCCCGGCAAACCCGATTCTAATGATCTCGTAATAATTTGATACATGTATGTGAAGCGCGACACTTAAGTCGTATGCAGCGGGTAGCGGCATGTGATTTGATTCGCAGTATCAGAGCGACTTGCTTTCTAATCTAACAGGCCCGGTCTGACGCTTTCGGATAAGCCCGCCATGGACTTCTCGTCATTGGTCCTTTACGGACTACCGCTCGCGGGCATACTGGCTGTCTATCTTTGGCGACAGCAGCGCACTCATCACCACAATCGGCGCGTGCATGAGGAGACCGCGGCGGCGGGCCTGACCGAACCGGCCTCGCTGCATCCTGCCATTGATCCAAGCAAATGTCTGGGCTGCGGAGCGTGTGTGAAAGCCTGCCCCGAGCAGCCCCATCATGAAGTGCTCGGACTGATCGACGGCAAGGCGGTGCTGGTGGGCCCAACCGACTGCATTGGTCACGGCGCCTGCAAAACCGTTTGCCCCTTCGATGCCATCACCCTGGTGCTTGGCACCGAGCGGCGTGGCGTGGATATTCCGGTTCTGAAGCCCAATTTCGAATCCAACGTGGCTGGTATCTATATCGCCGGTGAACTCGGCGGCATGGGTCTGATCAAGAACGCACTTACCCAAGGCCGGCAGGCACTGGAATCGATCGCCCGGGACCTGAAGCCACGACCCGGAGCGCTCGATGTGCTCATCGTGGGCGCCGGCCCCGCGGGACTTGCCGCCTCATTGGCCGCCAAGCAGCTGGGACTGAATTATCAGACGGTCGAGCAGGACGCTCTGGGTGGCGCAGTATTCCAATATCCGCGCGGCAAGCTGGTGATGACCGCACCGGTTGAGCTGCCCATCATCGGCAAGATTCATTTCCGCAATACGACCAAGGAAGATCTGCTGAAGTTCTGGACCCAGGCCTGCCAGGGCAATGGCCTGAAGATTCGCTACAAGGAGCGCGTGGAATCGGTTCAGCAGCGCGATGGCGTGTTTCACGTGAAGACGAC
>JBARBG010000071.1:0-16655 GCA_049792815.1 Steroidobacteraceae bacterium
GGCCGGCACCGGCGGCGGACGCGACGCCGGGCGGGGCGCGGCGCCGAAAGCCGAGAGCGGTGGCGGTGAATTCAGCGACGCGCCGGCCACCAGCACCGAGCACGACTTCGACGACGACATTCCGTTCTAGCGCAGCTCCAGCACCGCTGCGATCAGCGGCAGGTAGGTGCGCAGCGTCGGCAGGTCGGTGGCCAGCAGAATGCGCAGCCGATCGAACTCGACGTCATAAGCGGTGCTGACCGCCAGGGACTGACCGGGCGCCCGCGGTCCGTTGGCGCTGCCGATCAGCGAATTGGTCATGCGGCTGGCCAGCGCCGGCGTGACACCCTCCACGGTGAAGACACTGGATACCTGCACCCTTGCGCCGGGGGCGAGGATCCGGTCATCGTGACTTTCGACGGGCCCGCCGGTGAAGGTCTCCAGATCGCTCAAGGCAATGCGGTACTGCTTGCCGATGCGCGTCGCCTTCAGGCGGCCGTCGCGGACATAGTTGCGCACGGTGCGGACGTGAAGTTTCAGGATCTCGGCCACCTGCTCGACGCTGAGCAGGGTGGACGTGAGAGTGGGCGCTGTTGTGGCGGTCATGGCATGCCTTAACATTACGTAAACAACCCTATATTCTGCATTATAGGGTAGTTTAGGGAAATATGCACGCGCGGGCTGTTCTGATGTCCCGATACGCAGTTTCACCACGCCGGCTGGCCCCGGCACGGTAAAATCGCATCTGTCGCAACGGTTTCCCAAGGTATGCCCGGCCGCTATTTCATCAAGACGTTCGGTTGCCAGATGAACGAGTACGACTCCGCGCGCATGGCGGATGTCCTGCACAGCAGCGCCGGCCTGGTTCCCACCGACTCCGCGGCCGAGGCCGACGTTCTCATCATGAACACCTGCTCGGTGCGCGAGAAAGCCGAGGACAAGGTGTATTCGCTGCTGGGCGAGTGGCGGGCGCTGAAGGCTGCGCGGCCTCATGTCGTCATCGGCGTGGGCGGCTGTGTCGCGAGCCAGGAGGCCGGAGCGATCGTCAAGCGCGCCCCATGCGTGGACCTGGTGTTCGGTCCGCAGACCCTGCACCGGCTGCCGCAGATGATTGCGCAGTTGCGCAGCACCGGGCGCAGCGTCGTCGATGTCAGTTTTCCGGCCATCGAGAAGTTTGATGAGCTGCCGCCGCCACGCGCCGAGGGGGCCGCGGCCTTCGTCTCCATCATGGAGGGCTGCAGCCGCTACTGCAGCTTCTGCATTGTTCCGTATACGCGAGGCGAGGAAATCAGCCGGCCATTTACCTCGGTGCTCGGCGAAGTGCGCGCGCTGGCCGATCAGGGCGTGAGCGAAGTGACGCTGCTGGGGCAGAACGTCAATGCCTACGCCGGACCGATGGACGATGGCGCGCAGGTGGATCTGGCGACGCTCATCCACCATGTCGCCGGCGTCCCTGGCATCGAACGCATCCGCTTCACGACTTCACACCCTGTGGAGTTCACCGACAGCCTCATAGAGGCGTACGCGAATGTTCCCAAGCTTGCCAACCACCTGCATTTACCGGTCCAGAGCGGATCGGATCGGGTGCTGGCGCTGATGAAGCGCGGGTATACGGCGCTGGAGTTCAAGGACCGAATTCGCAAATTGCGCGCCGTGCGGCCGGATATCAGCATATCCTCGGACTTCATCGTCGGCTTCCCGGGTGAGACCGAGCGCGACTTCGCCGCCACCCTCAAGCTGATAGGCGATGTCGGCTTTGATTCCTCGTACAGCTTCCTCTACAGCCGCCGCCCCGGCACTCCCGCCGCAGCCCTTCCTGATGAGGTTGCCCCGGCTCTGAAGCAGCAGCGGCTCGAGCAGTTGCAGGCGCTGCTTGAATCCCAGGCGCGGCACATCAGCGAGCAGATGGTGGGCAGCGTGCAGCGCATACTGGTGGTGCGTGCCGCGCGCCGCGACGCGCGCGAACTCGCCGGGCGCACCGAAAACAACCGTTGGGTCAACTTTGCAGGTCCCGAATCGCTCATGAACCGTTTTGTCGATGTGACGATCACCGAAGCGCGCGCGCACACGCTGCGCGGCCGGCTCAAGGTACGCGATGCAGCGTGAGTTTGAGCTCGAGCCGGCCGACAACGCGCGGCTGGCAAAGCTATGCGGTCCGCTGGATGAGAACCTGCGACTGGTCGAGGACCGTCTGCAGGTCGAGGTGCATCGGCGCGGGGAGTCGTTTCGCGTGGTGGGTGAACGTGCCTCTGAAGCCGAGGACACCCTGCGGGAGCTGTTCCGCATGTCCAAGGATGAGGAAGTGACGCCGCATCGCGTGCATCTGACGCTGCACGAACGAACCAGCGATGCCGAGCATCCCGCGGGCGCAGCCGAGGACGACCCCTCCATCCGCGTGCAGCGCGGCGCCATCCGCGCGCGCGGCGGCCACCAGCGCGAATACCTCAGGCAGATCAAGGTCAGTGACCTGACTTTCGGTGTCGGTCCGGCCGGCACCGGCAAGACCTACCTGGCGGTGGCTTCGGCGGTGGAGGCTCTGCAGTCGGAACGTGTGCGCCGCCTGGTCCTGGTGCGGCCGGCGGTCGAAGCCGGGGAGCGGCTGGGATTCCTGCCGGGTGACCTGACGCAGAAGGTCGATCCGTATCTGCGACCCATGTACGACGCGCTGTATGAAATGCTCGGCTTTGACCGGGTCGCCCGCTTCATCGAGCGCAATGTGATTGAAGTGGCGCCGCTCGCCTTCATGCGTGGCCGCTCGCTCAACGACTCGTTCATCATCCTCGATGAGGCCCAGAACACGACGCCCGAACAGATGAAGATGTTCCTGACGCGCATCGGCTTCGGCTCGCGCGCGGTGGTGACGGGGGATGTCACGCAGACCGACCTGCCGCACGGCAAACTCTCGGGCCTGCGCCACGCCCTGGGCGTGCTGAAGGGTGTGTCGGCCGTGTCCTTCACCTACTTCGATGCGCGCGACGTCGTGCGCCATCCGCTGGTCCAGCGCATCGTGCAGGCCTATGAAGCGCAAGGTGACGCGCAGTGAAGCCGCCGCCTGCGGCCGCCGCCCGCGCGCCGCTGCTGGTCGATGTGGTGCGCCAGGGCCGCGACTGGGCCCCCACCGCCGCCGAGATCCGCACCTGGGCCAGTGCCGCCCTGGGTCGCCGCGCCGCCGGCGCCGAGCTTGCCGTACGGGTCGTAAGGCCCGCCGAGAGCAAACGCCTGAATGCGCGCTACCGGGGTCGCGACAATCCGACCAATGTGCTGTCATTCCCGGTGCCCCAGCTGCCGCTAAGCGCAGGCAACGCACGACCGCTGGGGGACCTGGTGATCTGCGCCAGGGTCGTGCGCGCGGAGGCCCGCCAGCAGCGCAAGGGCATCAGGGCCCACTGGGCGCACCTGGTGATTCACGGCGCCCTGCACCTTCTGGGCTATGACCACGACCGGGATGATGAGGCACGGCGCATGGAGCGCCGTGAGGTGGCAGTACTGAAACGCTTCGGCTTCTCCAACCCCTACCGGAGCCTCTAGGTGGCAAAAGACAGCAACACGACGGGACGCTGGCTGCGCCGCATCACCCAGACGCTGGCCGGTGATACGCATGATCGCGAGGCCCTCATCGCCCGCATGCACGAGGCGCGTGAAAACGGCCTCATCGATGGTGAGGCGGTGGAGATGCTGCAGGGGGTCCTGGATGTGGCCGACCTGCAGGTGCGCGACATCATGGTACCGCGCGCACAGATGGCGGTGGTGCGTCGCGAGGAGCCCGCGCCGGATCTGCTGGCGCGGGTCATTGACAGCGGACATTCGCGTTTTCCGGTGATGGATGACGACCGCGATGACATCGTGGGCATACTGCTCGCCAAGGATCTGCTGCGCCTGACGGTGGCCGCCAAGCAGGAGCGCTTCGATATCCGTGAGTTCATGCGCCCGGCGGTGTTCGTGCCGGAGTCCAAGCGGCTGAACATGCTGCTGAAGGAGTTCCGCCGCAACCGCAATCACATGGCAATCGTGGTCGATGAATACGGCGGGGTTTCCGGCCTCGTGACCATCGAGGATGTCATCGAACAGATCGTCGGTGACATCGACGACGAGTTTGACATCGAGGAGGACGACCAGAACATCCGCAAGGAAGCCGAGCACCAGTACGCGGTGCGCGGCGTGACGCGGCTGGAAGAGTTCAATGACTACTTCGGCACCCACTTCCTGGATGAGGACTTCGACACCGTCGCGGGCCTGGTCATGAAGACCCTGGGCCGCCTGCCGCGACGCGGCGAGGCGGTAACTGTGGAGGGGCTCGAGCTGCGTGTGGTGCGCGTCGACCGGCGGCGCATCGATCAGCTGCGAGTGACCTGTCCGCGGGACCTGCCCACGCCACCGGCACCCGTGGCCGACTGATGCTGGCGGACCTGCGAGTCCGGCTGGCTCTCTCCGCCGCCGCCGGCGTGGCTTTGTCCACGGCCTTTGCGCCGCTGAGCCTGTGGCTGCTGGGGCTGCTGTCGCCGGCCTTGCTGATGGCCCTGTGGCAGGATGCGCGACCGCGGCATGCCGCGGCCCTGGGGTTCTGGTTCAGCTTCGGCACCTTCAGCAGCGGCACCTACTGGCTCTACATCAGCATCCATACCATCGGCGCGGCGCCGGTCTGGGTGGCCTTCATCGCCATGGGCGGCCTGGTGTGCATTCTTTCCCTGTACGGCGCCGCGCTCGGCTGGGCCGTGGCCCGGTGGCTGCCGGCCACGGGCGCGCTGCGCTGGATGGCGGGGCTGCCGGCCGCGTGGCTGGTGGTGGAATGGTTCCGGGGCTGGTTTCTGACAGGCTTCCCCTGGCTGTCCCTGGGCTACTCGCAGACCGGCACCTGGATGGCCGGCATGGCGCCGGTACTCGGTGTCTATGGGGTTTCGGCGCTGCTGCTGCTGGGGGCGGGCGCGCTGGTGACGCTGTCGCGGGGCACCCGGCGCGAACAGGTGCTGGCGGGCTTGGTGCTGGTGCTGATCTGGGTGGTGCCGGGGGCGCTGCGCGGCATCGCCTGGACCCATCCCTCGGGTCCGGCGATCAGCGTGGCCATCGTTCAGGGCGACATTCCCGAGGACGTGAAGCTGCAGCGCGATAACGTCGACCTCGAGGCGGATACTTACCGCGACCTGACGCGCCAGGCCCTGGGCGCGCAGGTCATCTTCTGGCCGGAGGCGGTACTGCCGGACATCGTGCAGAACTTCGGCGACTACATGCTGGAGCGCTATCACGAAGCGCATGCGCACCATTCCGCCATGGTGGTCGGCATGTTGCGCGAGAACAGCAAACACGAGAGCTTCAACTCCATCATGACGCTGGCCGACAGCGTCGACTTCTACGACAAGATCCATCTGGTGCCCTTTGTCGAGGCCATTCCGGGGCCGGCATTTGCCCATAAGTGGCTGCAGCTGTTGGATCTTCCGTATGAGGGGTTCACCTATGGGCGCACGGACCAGCCGCCACTGTCGGCGGGCGGCCTGGTGTTGCTGCCTGCCGTTTGTTATGACGACGCGTACGGCAGCGACAACCTGCACATGCTGCGCACGGCCAATGCACTTGTGACCGTGACGAATGACGCCTGGTTTGGCCATTCGACGGCCCGTTATCAACACCTGCAGATTGCGCAGATGCGTGCGATCGAGTCCGGCCGATACCTGGTGCGGGCGGCAAATGACGGCATTTCAGGGGTCATCGGGCCGGACGGCAGGGTACTGGTCACGGCACCGGGCTGGGTGCCGACCGTGCTGCGCACTTCCGTAATTCCGATGCTGGGCCTGCCGCCTTATGCTCGGGTCGGAAACTGGTTGATAATTTCCCTTGCTGCCACCACGCTGGCAGCGCTACTGGCCTGGGGGTATATCCGCCGGGACAGGCATAACCTTGGCCGCTAATGGTTCGGAGTCGTACATGACCTTTTCACGGTCGGCCCATGGGGCAGTTTTCGCAGTAATCGCTTCGGTGACGTTGGGAATGATTTCGCAGGTGTCCTTGGCCCAGGGGGCGCCCCCACGTGCGGCCGAGCCGCTGCCCGCGGTCACGATGCCCGATTTCTCGGCACTGGTGGAACGCTATGGGCCGGCGGTGGTGAACGTGGAAGTGGTCGAGCGCCCGCAGGCCGCCCGCGGCGGTCCGGACTTGAACGATGACCCGCTCAATGATTTCTTCCGGCGCTTCGGCATACCCAACCAGGGTGGCGGCCAGCAGCGCAATTCGCCGCCCGCGCATGGCACGGGTTCGGGATTCATTGTCAGCCCGGATGGCTACATCCTGACCAATGCCCACGTGGTGTCTTCGGCCGAGACTGTGACCGTGCGCCTGACCGACCGGCGTGAGTACCAGGCCAAGGTCGTCGGCCAGGATGAGCGTACCGACGTCGCCGTCATCAAGATCGACGCCCAGAATCTGCCGGTGGTGAAGATCGGTGACCCGCGGCTGTTGAAGCCCGGTCAATGGGTGGTTGCCATCGGCTCGCCCTTCAACTTCGACAACTCCGCCACCGCGGGCATTGTCAGCGCCACCGCGCGCTCCCTGCCCAGTGACAATTATGTGCCCTTCATCCAGACCGACGTGGCGGTGAACCCCGGCAACTCCGGCGGCCCGCTGTTCAATACCCGTGGCGAGGTGGTCGGCATCAATTCGCAGATCTTCAGCCAGACCGGCAGCTACATGGGTCTGTCGTTCGCGATTCCCATCGACATCGCCGTCAATGTCGAGAACCAGATCATCAAGACCGGCCACGTGGTCCGTGGACGCATCGGCGTGGAAATCCAGGACGTAAACGCAGCGTTCGCCGAATCCTTCGGCTTGGGCAGGCCGCGCGGTGCGCTGGTGAGCCGGGTTGAGTCGGGTGGACCTGCGGAAAAAGCCGGCATCAAGCCCGGTGATGTCATTCTCGGTGTCAACGGCCAGATGATCGATCACTACGGCGAGCTGTCGCTGATGATTTCCAACATGCATCCGGGCAGTGATGCGCGCCTGTCGGTGTGGCGCGGTGGCAAGGCCCAGGACATGTCGGTAAGGATCGCCCTGGTCAGCGATGAGGGCGAAAAGACCGCCGCCACCAAGGGCGCCGGCGCGGGGCCCGCCAGCGGCCAGGCCGAACGCCTGGGCCTGCGGGTGCACGTAATGACCGCCGATGAGCGCCAGCAGGCGCAGACCGATGGCACGCTGGTGGTCGAAAATGTCACAGGCCCCGCGGCCGCGGCGGGCGTGCAGGCCGGCGACATCATCCTCGGTATCAACGGCAAGGTGGTGCGCAGCACGACCGAGTTGGTGGCGGCATCCAAGACCGCCGGCAAGACGGTGGCGCTGCTGATTCAGCGCCAGGACCAGCAGATCTTCATGCCCCTGCGCCTGAACTGATCCGACATGCAGGACAGCTACGACCCGGCGGCCATCGAACGGGCCGCCCAGGCCTATTGGGAGCGGACCGGCGCCTTCGCGGCCCGTGAGACGCCCGGCGCGTCCAAGTACTACTGCCTGTCCATGTTCCCGTATCCGTCGGGGCGGCTGCACATGGGGCATGTGCGCAACTACACCATCGGCGACGTGCTCGCGCGCTTCATGCGCATGCAGGGTCGCAATGTCATGCAGCCCATGGGCTGGGATGCCTTCGGGCTGCCGGCCGAGAATGCGGCCATGCAAAACGGTGTGCCGCCGGCCAAGTGGACGCGCGACAACATCGCCTACATGAAGCGCCAGCTGCAGTCGCTGGGGCTGGCCATCGATTGGCGGCGTGAGGTCGCGACCTGCGATCCGGCCTACTACCGCTGGAACCAGTGGTTGTTCCTGCGCATGCTGGACAGCGGCATCGCGTATCGGCGCACCGGTGTCGTGAACTGGGATCCGGTGGATCAGACGGTGCTGGCCAATGAGCAGGTCATCGATGGTCGTGGCTGGCGCACCGGGGCGCTCATCGAGAAGCGCGAAATCCCGATGTACTACCTGAACATCACGCGCTACGCCCAGGAGCTTCTCGACGCGCTCCCGGGGCTTGATTGGCCGGAGCGCGTGCGGCTGATGCAGGCCAACTGGATCGGTCGCAGCGAAGGCACCGAGATCAGTTTCGCCTACGACCCGCAGCTGGCGCAGCTGATGGGCGCCGGCAGTCTGAAGGTGTTCACGACGCGCGCTGACACGCTGTTCGGCGCGACCTTCATGGCGATCGCGGCCGAGCATCCCATTGCCACCGCGGTCGCCGCGCGCAACCCCGGCATCGCCGGGTTCGTGGCGCAGTGCAAGCGCGGCAGCGTCATGGAAGCCGACATCGCCGTCCAGGAGAAGAAGGGCGTGCGCACCGGGTTGCATGTGCTGCATCCGTTCACCGGCAGGCCGGTCGAAATATGGATCGCCAATTATGTGCTCATGGCCTATGGCGAAGGTGCCGTGATGGGCGTGCCGGCCCACGATCAGCGCGATTTCGAATTCGCGATGCGCTCGGGCATCCCCATCCAGACCGTGGTCAAATCGGCCACCGGCGCCTACGACACGGTGAGTGCGCCCTGGCAGGATGCCTACGGCGAGTACGGTGTCACGGTGAATTCCGGAAAGTTCTCCGGCCTGGATTACCAGGCGGCCGTGGACGCCATTGCCGCGGCCCTCGAGGCGCGCGGCATTGGCCGCAAGCGCGTGCAGTTCAGGCTGCGCGACTGGGGGATTTCGCGCCAGCGGTACTGGGGCTGCCCGATACCTCTGATCCATTGCGCGAGCTGCGGCGAAGTGCCGGTGCCGGACGATGAGCTGCCGGTGCTGCTGCCCGAAAACCTGGTTCCCGATGGCAGCGGCAATCCGCTTGCCAAGTCCGTCGCGTTCTACGAATGCCGCTGTCCGCGCTGTGGGGCCGCGGCGCGTCGCGAAACCGACACCATGGACACCTTCGTCGACTCCTCCTGGTACTTCCTGCGCTATGCGAGTTTCGACAATGCGCAGGCCATGGTGGATGAGCGGGCCCGGTACTGGATGCCGGTCGACCAGTACGTCGGCGGCATCGAGCACGCGATCCTGCACCTGCTGTATTCGAGGTTCTGGACCAAGGTCATGCGCGACCTGAAGCTGCCCAGCGTCGATGAGCCCTTCAGCCACCTTCTGACCCAGGGCATGGTGCTGAACGATATCTATTCACTGGATCTTGCCGACGGCCGGCGCCAGTTCTTCGACCCGGCGCAGGTCACGCGCACCGACAATGCGGACGGCAGCAAGCGTTACAGCACGCAGCTGCCCGGCGGTGAAGTCGTCGCCGTGCAGCACGACGGCCTGGGCAAGATGGCCAAGTCGAGCAACAACGGGGTCGATCCGCAGCAGCTGGTGGAGCGCTTCGGGGCCGATACGGTGCGGCTGTTCGTCATGTTCACCGCACCGCCCGAGCAGACCCTGGAGTGGTCCGATGAGGGCGTCCTGGGGTCGTCCCGCTTCCTGCGCCGGCTGTGGACCGTCGTGCATGAGCACGTCGCGGCCGGCGCCGTTCCCGCGCTTGCGGCATCCACGCTGGATGGCGGGCAGAAGGCCCTGCGCCGCATCGCACACCACACTCTGGCGAAGGTGACCGACGACATCGGGCGGCGCCGCACCTTCAACACCGCCATCGCTGCGGTCATGGAATTGCTCAACGCCCTGGGCCGCTTCGCCGATGCCTCGCCCCAGGGGCGTGCCGTACGCCAGGAAGCCTGCGAAGTTGTCGCCGTATGCCTCTCGCCTATCGTGCCGCATATGTGTCACACGCTGTGGCAGGCGCTGGGCCATGAGGGCGCGCTGATCGATGAGCCCTGGCCAAAGCCCGATGCCGCAGCGCTGCTCCAGGATGAAATCGAGATCAGCGTGCAGGTGAACGGCAAGATGCGCGCGCGCGTCAGCGTCGCCGCCGGCGCCGATGAGTCGGCGGTGCGCGCCATTGTCATGGCGGACGAGCGTGTGCAGCGGTTCGTCGGCACGGCGCAGCCGCGCAAGCTGGTCTACGTGCCCGGCAAGCTGGTGAATATCGTTGTCTGAGCCACGCGCAGCAGCAGCGGTCCGGCTCGCGGCCCTGGCTGTGGGGCTGGCGGTGATGCTGGCGGGATGCGGCTTCCATCTGCAGGGACACTCGCCGTTGCCCAGACAGTTCAAGCTCTCGTACGTGGATGCGAGCGACCGCCAGAGCGATTTCGTGCAGGGACTGCGCAATGCACTGCTGGTGGCGGGTGTCGAGCTCACCGACGATACCAAGACCGCCACCGCGACGGTGCATGTGCTCGACGACAGGCACACCCAGCGCGTGCTATCGGTATCGCCGGATAACCTGCCGCGCGAGTATGAGCTGACCTATACCGTGCGCTTCTCGGTGACCGCCGGCGACAAGGAGCTGCTGGCCGCCCAGGAAGTCTCCACCACACGCGAGTACAGCTTCACGGTGAGCGAACTTCTGGCCAAGGAAAACGAGGAAGCCATTCTGCAGGCGGCCCTGGCGCATGATCTGGTTGACGTCGTCATGCGCCGCCTCTCCACTCTCTAGCACACGGAGCCTGCGACGCATGCTGCGGCTGGCCACCATGGATCGTGTCGAGCTGGCGCTGGTGCTGCATCACTATGGACTTAACCTGCGGCTGAGCGCCCCGCACGAGAGCATTCCCGGGTCCTACTGGGGCGAGAGTGAAGCGGGGCTCAAGGGCGATGTGCTGTATGCGCGCCTGGATACGCCGCTGCATTCGGTGCTGCACGAAGCCAGTCACTACCTGTGCATGACCCCAGAGCGTCGTGCGGGCCTGGATCGTGACGCCGGCGGTGACGATGCCGAAGAGTCCGCGGTGTGCTACCTGCAGATCCTGCTGGCCGATGCGCTGCCGGAAGTGGGGCGTGAGCGCATGATGAAGGACATGGATGAATGGGGCTACAGCTTCCGCCTCGGCAGCACCCGCGCCTGGTTTGAGGGCGATGCCGGAGATGCGCGTGAGTGGCTGCGCGCCCGCGGCATCATTCGCGAAGACGGATCCCTGAGCGGCGAACTGCGCTACTAGGGCTGGTTCAGCCGTACCGGCCTATGGACGAGCCAGTCGATGCTTTGCCAGCGGCGTCCCGCGATGTGGCGCAGCACCGGCACCAGAAGGATCTCGATCCCCACCAGCCAAGGCAGCAGCAGCCCCGAAGCGTCCCATTGCCCACTCACGAAGGCGGCAGCCCCGAAGAGTATCTGCAGCAGCAGAATCAACCCCGCGGTGATCATGGTCAGCGCACCGCGCCATACATTTCCCCGAACCTGGAGCAGCCATACGTAAAGCAGGACCGCACCCGCGGCCACCGGCGCCGCCAGAATGGCGAAGACGATCATCGCCGGATGCTGGAAACGGGTGCCGTAAATCACCAGCGGGCTGGCAAGCAGGAACGCCGTGATGTTGCCCACCAGCAATCTGCGCCAGCTGCCCCTCTCGACCAGCCGGAAGAGCTCGGCGCGACCCAGGCCCGGTTTGAGCCACAGGAAGCTGGCGCGGCGGGACAGCGCGTCCACCATGGCGACGGGGATGAGCGAGCCGAAGCAGCACAGTACGAAGCCCCACATCAGCGCGGATTTGGCGGCAGGTTTCCCCAGCAGGAGGCCGAGCATGATGAAGGCAAACAGTACGCAGCTGGCCAGCGCGGTCAGGATGCTCGCGCGCCGCGGATTGGCGATGCCGCTGAGCAGGATCGCCATCGCCTGCTGCGTGTTGTAGCGCGGGATGGCGCCCGCGACCTCAGCACTCGCCGCCGCCGCCGACACGGCGCCGACGGCCGGATCCATCCGCTCGGCCACCCGTATGTGTCGCGCGGTGACAAGTCGGATGGCGAACAGGACCCATGCCAGCACACTGGCTGTCGATGCAGTGCCCAGACCAATCGGGCTCACCAGCATCGCGCCCAGAGGGCTGCGCATGAACCCGGGGAGGAAAACCAAAAGCAGGGCATAGGGCAGAAAGACGAGGATCCCCAGCCGGTATTGATTGACCCAGTAGAAGCACAGGAAATGCAGGGTCAGGCAGGCGAAGGCCATCACGAGCACCTGCGTCATCGCTTGGATCGCCGCAATGCCCGTCGCGTGCGCTGGCGCCGGGAGCAGCGCGCCGACGGCCACGCCGATGAATACCGCGAGCAGCAGTTGCGAAAGGAATGCGCCCGCTGCCAGCTTCAGTCGGCCGTGGGGAATTAACCAGATCGAGCGTGGGCCACAGATTGAACGAAAGTTGATGGCATCGGCGAAGAAGGGTGAGATCACCGTGAGCATCACGCCCATGAATCCCAAGAACACGAACACAGACTGCGCCGAGGGGTACCAATGCGCCGCCAGGGCGCCGAGGCTCCCCAGCGTCATGGCGCTGCCGATCACCATCAGCCAGTTCTGCAGGCCGCTACCCCACAGCAGCAGCCACACCACGCGGGCGATGCCTTTCACGAGTGGAACTCCACGAAGATGTCCTCGAGGCTCAGGGGCTCCACCGCGATATCGGCGTTGAGTTCCAGGCGCAGGCGCTGCGCCTCGTGCTCGCTCCATTGCGTGACCACGGCACTGGCGCGCTCGGCCGTGACCTGCTGCGCGAGGGCGCTGGGCAGCGGCAGTGTCCGGGGCAGGAGCTGGCGCGAGTTGATGCTGAGGCGCACGACGTTCTCCTTCAGAGTGTCCAGCGGGCCCGCCCACACGATGGCGCCCTTGCGCAAAATCCAGATCACATCCGCCACGCGCTCGAGGTCCGATATGATGTGGGTGGAGAACAGCACGGTGCGCGACTGATCGCCGGCGATGGCAATCATCTCCCTGAGGAATTCGCGTCGCGAGATCGGATCGAGGCTGGCCACCGGCTCATCCAGCAGCAACAGCGACGGTTCATGGCCCAGCGCCAGCAGGATCGACAGCTTCTGGCGTTCGCCACCGGAAAGCTTGAAGACGATCCGGTCCAGGGGTACTTCCCACGCCGCCTGGAGCCGCTCGATCAACGCGTGATTCCAGCGCTTTTGCAACGCGGCAGTCAGCGCCAGATGCTGTCTGCCGGTAAGATTGTTGACCAACTCATCCCGCTGCGGCACGAAGCCGATCCGGTCCTTGATCGCGGTCGGCAGCGTGAAGCTGTCATGGCCGAAGAGTTGGGCCGTCCCGGCCGTCGCGGGCGAAAAGCCGAGCAGGATATCCATCAGCGTGGTTTTGCCCGCGCCATTCTTGCCGATGATACCCACGACGCTGCCCGGGCTCACGTCCACCGTGATGTCGCGCAGAATGGACTTGGTGCCGACGGACTTGCCCAGCATCCGAGTGCTCACCAGGGCTTCGGTCATGAGTCCTCTCCCATTTTCCTGTCGATGAATTGGCAAAGTTCCGGGGAAGTCAGCTCCAGCTGCCGTGCCGCCAGCACCAGCGCGTCAACCTGGGATTCGACCTGCTTGAGTCGCTGTGACAGCGAGCCGGAATTGCGGCGGGCGGCCGCTATCGTCATGGGTTTGCCGCGATTACGCTGCAGCAGACCTTCGTTCTCCAGCAGGCTGTAGGCCTTGGAGATGGTGGTCGGGTTGACGGTGTACTGCGTGGCGACCTCGCGCACCGAGGGCAGCTCGGTGCCCGGCGTCAGCTGTCCGCTGGCCACCATGCGCCGTACCTGCTGGATGAGTTGCAGGTAGATCGGCACGCCCGAACTGGGCTGCAGAGTGAAGATGCGCAGGGCAGGTACGTTTCCCATATGAGTGTACGAGTATACTCATACACTTGGGATTTGCAAGCCTGGAGCGTCTAGGGACCGCGCACCCACGCCATGCCGTCGGGCTGGCCCAGGGGCGCGATCTGCCCGCGCACATTGAAGGTCTGCAGATCCACCACCGCGACCTTGCCGCCGCCGCTCACTGCCACATACGCCACGCCGCCGCCGGGCGGGATCAAGATCCCGGCGGCGCCGCCGCCCAGATCCAGCGACTTGATGGTGTGGTGCGTGGCAGCGTCCAAGACAATGAGGTTGGTGTGTTCCGGTTCGCGGGAACCGAAGTTCCCCAGTGCCGAAATCAGCACGTGGCGGCCATCGTGCGTGAACTTCAGGCGGTTCGCGCCATGTACCGGAATCGGGAAAGTCTGCAGCGCCTGTTTGCTCGCCAGGTCGATCACGGTGACCGTGCCATCCTGCGCATTGGCGGTCCACAGCTGGCGGCCATCCGGTGTGACATCGAAGCCTTCGGCGCCGCGGCCGGCGCGAACGATGCTGATGTCCCAGAGTGTGACCGGCGCTGCAGCGCGCCCGAAGGCCGGGCGCAGGGCGCTCTCCAGGATGCAGACGGTGCCCGAGCGCACATTCGTGGTGTAGATGTGTTTCAGGTCCGGCGCGACCCAGAGCATGTGGGTCCGGTCCTGTCCGGTGCCCATGACCCAGTCAACGCGCGCCGCGACCGGGTCATAGCGTCCGATCAGTTTGCTGCTCTCTGCCGTGAAGTAAAGTTCGCCGCCGGCGAACTGAAGGCCATGCGCCGAGTGCAGCGCCCCCAGATCGATCGGCGCGAGCGGCATGCGGGATACGAGGTCGACACGCGAGATGATGTGCAGGTCACTGCCTTCGCCCCCGTAGTTGGAGATGTAGGCCACCTTGCCGTCGCTTCCCGCTTCCACCTCGTGCGGGTCGGGGCCGGAGGGAATCCGGGCCAGCACCCGCAGCTGCAGCGGATCGACGATGGCGAGCTGCCGGCTGTCCTTCTCCAGCACCAGCAGCTGATCGGCCGCCGCCGCCGTTGCCAGCAGCGCCAGTGCGATGCCGACCACGAGTCTCATGCTGCGGGTATTCATGTCGCCTCCACGAAAGCATCCGTGGCCGCGACCAGTGCGCGGGTGTTGCCGACTTCAAAGGCCGAATGTCCGGCATCGTCGATGATGCGCAGCTGCGCTTCGGGCCAGGCGCGATGCAGATCCCAGGCGCTGCGCATCGGACATACCACATCGTAGCGTCCCTGCACGATCACGGCGGGGATGTGGCGGATGCGGGGCACGCCGGCGAGCAGCTCATCATCCTGGCGCAGAAAGCCGCCATTGATGAAGTAGTGACACTCGATGCGCGCAAATGCCGCGGAGTATTCGCCATCGGCTGCGAACTTGGCCACGTAGTCCGGATTCTGGCGCAGGTAGCTGGTGGCCCCTTCCCACATCGACCAGGCTTTGGCTGCCTGTGTGAGCACCTTGTGATCGGTGCTGGTGAGGCGTTTGTAGTACGCCCGGATCATATCGTGGCGTTCCGCTTCGGGAATGGGCGCGACATAGCGCTCCCACAGATCCGGGTACAGCGCCGCGGCGCCTCCCGGGTTCTGATAGAACCAGTCGATTTCCCAGCGGCGCAGCAAGAAAATGCCACGCAGCACCAGTTCGGAGACGCGTCGCGGATGCGCCTGCGCATAGGCCAGCGCCAAGGTGGAGCCCCAGGAGCCGCCAAAGACCAGCCAGCGCTTGATGCCCAGCAGTTCACGCACGCTTTCAATGTCGTCAACGAGGTGCCAGGTGGTGTTGTCCACCAGGCTGGCATGCGGACGGCTGCGGCCGCAGCCACGCTGGTCCAGGAGCACGATGCGGTAGCGCGCCGGGTCAAAAAACTGCCGCATGGACGGGTCGGTTGCCCCACCGGGTCCCCCATGCAGGAAAACCGCGGGTTTGCCCCGGGGATTGCCGCTCTCCTCGTAATAGATCTCGTGAACCGCCGAGACCCGCAGCATGCCGCTGTTGTAGGGTTCTATGGGTGGATACAGGCCGCCGGCGCGGCGCGCCGGCTTGCGGGCACGCTTTTTGGCGGGGCGACGGCCTTTAACAGTAACCATGGCTGCGGCTCGTTTTGCTGGATACCCAAATATACCGCAGGTAGCATAAAGGCCATGTTCCAGCCCGCGTGCTGCCGCCGCCTTTGAAGATCAAACCCGAGTCGCTCGCCGCGCACCTGCGAGAGCGGCTGCTCCCCGTATACCTGATATCCGGTGACGATCCGCTGCTGACCGGTGAGGCGGTGGATGCCGTGCGCCAGCGCGCGCGCGCGACGGGTTTTACCGAGCGCGACGTGCACTTCATGGACCGGGGCGGGGACTGGGACGCGGTACAGGCGTCCGTAGCCTCGATGTCGCTGTTCGCCGAGCGACGCATCGTCGAAGTGCGGTTGCCGACGGGGCGTCCGGGCGTGACTGGCGCCAAGGTTCTCAAGCGCGTCATAGAACGTGCGGGCGAGGACACGCTGCTGCTGATTCTGACCGGGCGCCTGGATCGCGAGGCCGCCGGCAGCGAATGGGCGCGCGCGGTCGAGGAACGCGGCGCCTCGCTGGCGCTGTGGCCGATCGGCCGCGCGGCATTTCCCGAGTGGCTTCAGGCGCGTGCGCGCAAGCTTAAGCTCACTGTCGCGCCGGACGCGCTGACGCTGCTGGCGGAGCGCACCGAGGGCAATCTGCTGGCCGCTGCGCAGGAGCTCGACAAGCTTGCGTTGCTGGCGGTCGATGGCCAGGTCGATGCCGCCGCAGTGCTCGCAAGCTCGACCGACAGCTCCCACTTTGACGTGGCGGAACTGGACCGCGCACTCACCCAGGCCGACGGCCCGCGCGCGTTGCGGGTATTGGCCGGGTTGCGCGCCGCGGAAGTCGAGTTGCCGCTGGTGTTGTGGGCCGCCGTGAAGGGGCTGCACGCGGTGCTCGCTGCCGAGGCGGGTACGGCGCCGCCGCGTGGCGGGTATGGCTTCAAC
>JBARBG010000072.1:0-16188 GCA_049792815.1 Steroidobacteraceae bacterium
TATCGTGCCCGGGCCGCTCGGCCAGCAGCACGAAATGGTTGTGGTTGTCGATCAGCCCCGGAACCACCGTGCGCCCGTGAACGTCAATCACATCCATGCACGCATCGCGCCCGGCCGTTGCTGCGACGAACAGTCCGCGGCGGATGGTCACGGATGACACGACGGCATCGCGCGCGTCCATGGTGTGTATCCGCCCATTCACGATCGTAAGATCGCGCGCTCCGGCACAGCCGTCATTCTGTGCCACTGCCGAGCATGAGACTGCTGCGACAATCAGCGCTGCGAACACCCTGACAATGATCGACATGGGATGTACATCCGTCGTGGCACCAGCGCCTAGTCTATACGCTCGGCGGCCTGGGGACCTCTGCCCCGCAACGCTTTAGATGCTGCGGGCACTGAACTGCTGCGCGATGTATTCGGCTTGACGCAATGCAAGGGCGACGATGGTCAGAGTCGGATTCGCCGAGCCCGGCGTGCTCAGGGCGCTGCCGTCGGAAATGAACAGATTGGCGATGTCGTGCGCCTGACCGTGTGCGTTTGCGACGCCATCAGCCGGATCCTTGCTCATGCGTGCCGTGCACATATTGTGGGTGGCCGGCGTCTGCCGTGAGTTCACGACCCGGATCGCGCCAACCGCTTCGTACAGCGCCTTGGATTGCCGCTGCGCGTGGGCGCGCATGGCCGCATTGTTCTCATGATCATCCACGTGGATGTTGGCAACGGGAAGGCCGAACGCGTCCTTGACCTTGGGGTTCAGGGTGATGCGGTTCGTGGCCCGTGTCATGTCCTCGCCATTGATGAAGATGCCCGCCATGTTGCGATAGTGTTCGAGGACGAAAGCCAGGTCGCGACCCCACATGGTGCTCGGCAGGCCCGCCAGGGGCAGGCTCGGCAGATCCAGCGCGGCAAGCTCCAGGTGGTATCCGCCCACGAATCCACGCGTCGGATCGTGCCTGGTCTCATCCTCCACGATTCCGGCCAGCGTCGTTCCGCGCCAGAAATGGATGGGCTGATTGAAGAGGCCCCAGACAAATCCACCGGTGTGGCTGGTGTAGTTGCGTCCGACCTGGTCGCTCGAGTTTGCGAGGCCGTGCGGATAGCGTGCGGATTCCGAGAGCAGCAGCAGCCGCGCGGTTTCCACCGAGTTGCAGGCAATGCAAACGATGCGCGCCTTCTGCCGCTGTTCCTTGCCCTGGGGATCCCGGTACACGACCCCGGTGACACGTCCGTCCGTCCCATGTTCGATGCGTATCGCCCGGCACTGCGCACGCAGGTCCAGGTTCCCGGTGGCTTCCGCGCGCGGGATTTCCGTGTACAGCGTGCTCCACTTCGCACCCGTCTTGCATCCCTGAACGCAGAAGCCCTGCTGGATACACAGCCCGCGGCCATCCGCCGGCCGAGTGTTGATGGCCATGTAGTTGGTGTGGACGCGCTTGTAACCGATACGCTTCGCGCCGTTGTACATCACCTTGAAGTGGCTCGACGCCGGCAGACCGGGATTGCCGTGGCGGCGGGTGACGACCATGCGTTTCTCGGCGAGATTGTAGTAGTGCTCCAGTTCCGAATATTCGATGGGCCAGTCGATGAGCGAAGTCCCCTTCACATCGCCATAGGTGGAGCGGGCACGCACCTCCCACGGGCGTATCCGCGGCGTCGCGCCGGTCCAGTGCACGGTTGTGCCCCCCACCGTCTTGCAGGTCCACGAGGGCAGCGTCGGATAGTCTTCGGCGACGGTCGTGGATCCGGAGACCGTGCGCGGCTCCAGCCAGGTCAGCTGGGCGAAGGCATCACCCGGCACCTGCGTGAAGGTCGCGAGGGACTGTCGGGCACCGGCTTCAAGCAGCACCACCTTGATGCCGCGGCGTGTCAGCTCATGCGCCAGCGTGCCGCCACCGGCGCCCGAGCCGATGATGACGACCGCGCTTGAATCATCTTGCGTAATGCCCGCCACGAATTCCCCTCTCGCTCAAGCGATTGCCGATATCAGGCGCCGGGCACCGGTCCGCTGTCCTGCAGCGGCACCTCGGGCAACCAGCGCAGATCATCGAATCCCCGCAGCAGATAACCACCCTTTGAGAAAGCCTCGCCCTCATAGCCGAAGTAGGCGTAGGCCAGCGGCGTGGCATAGAGCACGCCCAATGTCCTGGTGCGCAGGGTCTTGAAGAAAACCGACGACTCGATGGCCGTCAGGGATTGTATCCGGGCGGTCTCGGTGGCGGATGCGAAGCCCGCGCCGAGCTTGCGGATGCCATCACGGAGCATGGCGAGCAGCTGCGGGTCGCCTGCGGCGTCGGTGTCGATCGACTGGATGACGAGCGCGTAGGCGGCGTCATCCAGTTTGTCATGCGGCGCAATGGTGCGCGCCACGGCCATGAGCGCGGCGCCTTCAGTGCTCGACAGGGCCCGCAGGTCGAGCGCCCATGCGCGACTTGGCGCGATGAGCGCCAGAGGACTTGCGGCCGCAATGAGGCCGGTCAGTACACCTGATACCCCGAGAAATTCGCGGCGCGGAATCAGCGTATTCATGCACTTTAGATACCATGACGCCGGTATCAGCGCAAATAGCCAAAGCCGCGCGCCATCAACGCGGCGCAGGGCAGGATCACGACAATGGCGGTGAGCTCCAGCATCAGGCCGACAATCAGCAGCAACATTGCCGAGACACCGAAGACCAGATCGACGCGTTGCAGACACCGGGCCTGCTGGGCCGAAAACGGGGGCCTGAACGTGGCCAGCTCCACGGCCACCATCGCGACCACGGTGAAGGCGGCCAGATGATGCAGCGCCGCCAACAGCACGGCTGAGTTCATGCGCGGCTTAAGGGCTCATCCCGAAGGCGTGCCTGAGAAAGGCATCGCTCTTGCGCAGCATGTCGGCCCGCACATCAGAATCCTCCAGACTGTGATCATCATCCTCATAGATGACGAGGTCGCATTGCGCACCCGCGGCCTTCAGCGCGGCGGCCATACGCCTGGATTCCTCGACCGAAACATTCCGATCGAAGGTGCCGTGAAACAGCAGCACCGGCTGCTTGAACTTGTCGACCTGGTTGATGGGCGAGCCATCGTGCATGTGGGCACCCCCGCCGACGAAATCCGCCACCTGGAAATAGTCGGACCAGAAGCCGCGCTCGGCGACCAGGGCGGACAGGTCGGTCACAGGAGCGATGGCAACGATGGCCTTGAAGACGGTCGGATCCACCGCGACGGACTGCAAGGCAGCATAGCCACCATAGGACCAGCCGACGATGCCGAGCTTCGACGGATCGGCGATCTTGCTGCTCACGAGCCAGTGCCCGGCGGCCACAACATCGCCGATGGCGGTGTCCCAGGACTTGAAGCCATTGTTCAGATAAAAAGCATCCCCGTAGCCGAACGAGCCGCGGAATTCGGGCTGCAGCACGACGTAGCCGCGGGCCGCGAAGAACTGGGCCAGCCAGTCAAATCCCCACTGATCCCGGGCACTCGGGCCGCCATGCGGCATGACGATGGCGGGCAGACCATGCGGATCGTCGACGCCCGGCGGCAAGGTGAGGTATCCCGGGATCATCTGGCCGTCAGAGGCCGGATAGCTGATCGCCTTGACATGCGCCAGCGTGACGCCATCCAGCCGCGCGCGCGTCCCGAGGAACCTGCGCAGGGAGTGAGCCTGGCGATCCATGAGGTAGTAGGCGCCAGGATCGTTGTCGCTGCTGGCAAAGATCAGCAGTTTGTTCTCATCGACACTGGAATCGACGATGCTGATGAGCGGCTCCTTCTGCAGCGCCTGGTGCAGGGCGCCGAGCAGCTCCTTGATGTCGGGCGCAAACCACTCCGTGCCCCGCACGTCGGTCGAGTACGACACCCCGACCACGCGTTTGCGCCGCCCGATGCGCACCAGCGCGTCAAGATCCACGTCCGGGCGTGAATACACCAGTTTTTCCGTCGGTGAAGCATCCAGACTTATGGAATACAGTGCAAAGCGCCCGTTGAGCTTTTTCCAGCCATAGGCGATGTTGAGGTCGTGATCCACCGCCACGGGCCGAAAGCCCATCATGTCAGAGGAGTTGTACCGGCTGAGCTCATGCCAGTCATCCGAACCCTGCAGGCGGTACAGGTACGTGGTCTCCGGCCGGGCCGTTCCTCCGGGCAACGCGCTGCGCTCGGCGAGGATGCGCACCGTTCCGCGCCCGTCGGTGATGTATTCGAAGGCGCTGTCACGCGGCGCAATGACCTCTTTGCCAATACCCGTACGGGTGTCGACCAGATCAACACCAAAGCCGGACAGATCATTGGCGCCGATCATGGTCCCGGGATGAGTGTTAGGCAGGTGGGCGCGCGCCATCAGCACCGAACCGTCCTGATCGGGCAGCCAGTCGATGACCGAGGTATCGGTCAGCGCGAATGCGGGCGTGTACGGACTCTGAGGAGCGCTGAGCTTCTGTACATTGCTGCCATCGGCGTTGACGGCGACCAGGCGCGTGACAGGCAGGAGGCCGTTAAGGTTGAATCGGGACTGATCGCGGAACAGACCATAGACAGAGCAGACCAGTCGCTCATTGGATACCCAGTTGCAGCCCTGCAGGCGCAGCGGCTTGCCGTCCGCATAAAAGGCCACCTTGGCCTTGGCTCCAGCTAGCAGGCTCTGGGTATAGGCGATGCCACCCTGGCCCGCTATTGGCGTCACGAAGGCCACGCTCATTCCGTCCGGCGACAGCCGCAGGGATTCGATAGCGACCCTGGCACCAAATGCCGCCGCGGCATCAGAGGGGTTCGCGTCCGCCGCGTGCAGGACGGGAGCTGTGGCGATCAGCACCGCGACGCACAGGATCCTGGAACCGAGATACTTCCGCATCGTCATGAACACTCCCCCGCACACCTGGTTCTCGGCTCGAAGGCCCCTTGGTTGTGCATTTTCTTGAGGGTAAATGATACCAGAGCACCGCGCCGCACAGATTGTGCGATGCACCGTGGCCAGGTACTCACTTCGGCTCCTCGGCCTTAGCTATAGTCGTCGGAAGCTACGCGGGAGGGTGAGGGGTGAACCTGGTCTTACGCAAAGGTCGGACTGAGGATGCAGCGATCCTGGGCGAGATCTGCTATCGCGCCTTCAGTACTCTGGCGAATTCCCACGGCTTCGTGCCGGACATTCCCGATGCGAACGCGGCGGCGGCCATGATGCGGGGCCTGCTCGCCCATGATGGGTTTTTCAACGTCGTGGCCGAACTCGACGGCAGGATCGTCGGCAGCAATTTCCTCGACGAGCGCGGTCCGATCTGCGGCATCGGCCCCATAACCGTCGACCCGGCCCTCCAGAATGACGGTGCCGGGCGGGCACTGATGCGTGCGGCCCTCAAGCACGCGCAGGAGCGCAATGTCGCAGGCGTCCGGTTGGTCCAGGCGGCCTATCACAATCGATCCCTGGCCCTGTACCTGAAGCTGGGATTTGACGCGCGCGAGCAGCTGGCCTGTGTGAAGGGGCCGCCGATCAGGAAAGCCGTGGCCGGTCATCTGGTTCGGCCAGCCACATCCAAGGATGTCGGGGCATGCAGCGAGCTGTGCTTGGCGGTGCATGGCCACACGCGCTGCGGTGAGGTTGCCGATGCAGTCGCGGCCGGCAGCGCCTGTGTGGTCGAACACCTGGGTCGCCTGACGGGCTACGCGACGGTGCCGGGCTTTTCAGGTCATGCGGTGGGCGAGTCCAACGATGACCTGAAGGCATTGCTCGGTGCCGCCGAAGCCTTCCAGGGCGCCGGCGTACTGGTGCCGACGCGCAACAGCGATCTGCTGCGCTGGTGCCTGGAGGAAAACCTGAAAATCACCCAGACGATGACGCTGATGACGATAGGACTTTACAACCAGCCAAGCGGTGCCTGGCTGCCGTCGATTCTTTATTGATTGAACTGACCCCACTTCTGCGGCAGCAGATCGAACTTCGGAGTTCCCCAGCCAGTGGCCGGATCCCAGCCCACGGTGGCGTTGTATCCCGCTACCCCACCGTAGGAATTGTTGCCCTGGGTGACATCGTGGCCGAAGACCGGGAACAACCCGGATGTTCCGAGCGCATAGAGCCTCGGGTTCAGGAAGCCCAGCGGCGCATGGCCGTACTGGTTGAGGTCAGCGACGATTCCGGCCCATTGCGGTGAGCCTTCACTGGTTCCGCCGATGAGGTAATAACCCACTGCCCCCGGTCCATAGACGGCACCGAGGAAGCTGGTGTAGACAAAGATGGCAGAGTTCGCGTCATCGGCATTGTACGAGACATCGGGAATGCCACGATGACCACCCAGAATTGAGCGCGCCCGGAAGGGAAGCCCCAGCTGGTAATCGGGTATCGGAAACACCTGACTCACCCCGCCACCGCCGGCCCCCGCACCGATCGAGTTGTCATTCCATACCGTCTCGGACTGATATTGACTGGCTGCATTCAGGTTGAGGGTCGTTCCACCAACCGCCGTCACCAATGGCGAGGAGGCCGGAAAATTCACCGTCGGAAAAGTGTAGAAGCTGGTGGGAACCCCGAGTGTCGAGTCGTAGGTTGCCGCGTTTTCGCTGCCATCATCGCCGGTACTGGCAAAAATCGTGATCCGCTCCAGACGCGCGCGCTCGTAGAATGCCGAGAAGCCGGCGATGACCAGCGGTCCCCGCAGTCCGGCCGCTTTCGGGAACAGAGTATTCTCGGTGGCCGCCCAGCTTTGCGAAATGATGTGACCCAGATGGTGGTCCAGCGCGTACTCTTCCAATGCCAGAAATTCAGGTAGGCCCTGTACGCCCTCGGTCTCATCCACCGGGCTGGTGAGCACGATGATGGCGGCGCCCGGGGCAATGGCATGGGCCCACTCGACGTCAAGGCTCGTTTCGAACGCCCACCCCTGCTGATCCGGTTGCGTCATGTCGACCGTCGCCGTGCCAAGTGGCGCCAGTACTATGAGCGACGGCGGATCCGGAATGGCGAAATCGGCGTCGAACTGCTGCAGATCGGCGGCGAGCGTCGGGCTTCCATAAGATTCGATCAGCACGATGGTCTCGCCGGCGCCGTTGTAGCCGGCGTTGAGCAACGGATTGAGACCATAGGCGGTGCGGATGTCACTCGGTCCGAGGCATTGAAAGCCATAGTTGGCCACGCAGTAGGCATTGCTTGGCAGCTGCTCGCCCTTTTGCGTCACCTGGCCGCCGATGCGAATGGTCGGATGCGCGTCGGCGCAAAGGCTGCTGAGCGCACTCAGAACGCCGAGCGTCGCGGCGGCCACACCCGCAATCAGCGGCTTTATCGAAAAGGTATTCCTCATGGTCGACATCTCCATAAAGGATGTGCATTTATTAGGGTTGTCGGTCCTGGAAAACTATACGCGCTCGCCGGACGGATTCAATTACAGTGCGGCGTCAGGTTCTCGATTGCCAGCGGCGGCAACTGATCCGCAGGGGTGAACCCGAATACCTGTCCATAGAACGATAGTTCGGACTGCAGGGAGCGGATGATGTTTGCAGGCTTGCGAAAGCCGTGACCCTCACCCGGATAAAGAAGGTAGGCAACCGGCACCTTGCGCATACGCAGCGCCTGCACGATGAGCTCAGATTGATTCGGCGGCACCACCCGATCGTCAGCTCCCTGAAAGACAATCAGCGGCGCCTTGAAACCGTCCAGGTAATGAAGTGGCGAACGACTGTCGTAGATCGCCTGTGCCTCGGGCAATGCGCCGATCATGGAGTCAAGATAGCGACTTTCGAATTTATGGGTATCGCGAGCGAGCGCCGCCATGTCGGAGACCCCGTAATAATCGGCACCGGCGTGAAATACATCACTGGTGCTCAAGGCCAGCAGCACCGTGTAGCCTCCGGCGCTGCCCCCCCGGATGGCAGTGCGCCGGGGATCAACGTGACCCGTGCGGCTGAGGTAGCGGGCCGCGGCGATGACGTCCTCGGTATCGACAATGCCCCAGTTGCCCTCAAGCGCACGCCGGTACGCCCGTCCGAAGCCCGAACTGCCGCCGTAATTGACATCGACCACGGCGATTCCGCGGCTGGTCCAGTATTGCACTGCCGCAGCATAAGCCGGCGAAGCCTGACCGGTCGGGCCGCCATGGACCAGAGTGAGCAGCGGCGGTAATTCGTCGGGCGGCCCCTGGAATGCGGGATTGAACGGCGCATAGTAAAACGCATGCGCGATCCGGCCGTTGGCACTCGGGAATTCAATCGGCACGGCTACTGAAACCGCGGCGGGTTCCAGCAATGCGGCGCCGGCCTGCCGCAGGGTTCGCGCCTTCCCGGTGTCCACGTTGATCTGCAGAATCGATTCCGGCGCGTTCGCTGGCGCGCCGACCAGCGCCACGTGCTGCGGGTCGACACGGGTCAGCTGCGAGTACTCGACGTAGGGCAGGTCGAGGGTTCGTCCGGTGCCGTGACGCAGATCGATCAATGCCAGCTGATCAAGGCCGCCTTCCCCGTAGCGCGCGAGCGCGCGACCCTCACCCAGCAGGGCGTAGTTGGCCTGACCGAGCTGCCACAAGGGGCTCGCGAACTCGGCGGCGCGTGGCCAGATGGGCTCCACAACGCAGTCACGCCAGCGGTACAAATTCCAGAAGCCGCTGCGATCGGAAATGAAATACAGGGTGCCGTCCGCTTCCCACTGCGGTTCCATGACCGATTCGCCGCCTGCGGTGACGGTGACTGGCGCAAGCGGCCCGACGCCCAGTTCAGCCACCTTCAACTCGGTCGCATCCCAGGGCATGTTGGGATGATGCCAGGCGATGAAGGCCAGCCGCCTGCCGTCGGGGCTCACCCTCGGGTACGCAACGAAGTCGCTGTCGGCGTAAAGAATGTCCCCGGCGCCGCCCCCGGGCAGGGGAATCCTGACCAAGGCATTGCGGATGCGCTGCGGATCGGTGTGGTCCTCGCGCACGCAGATCAATGCCGTAACAGGCCCCTGCTGCGCACGCAGCGGCGTGAAGTCCGCGTAGCGGTAGCCTTCGGGGGTCAGCGGTTCGGCAGTTGCGCCGGGTCTGATCCGGTACAGACGCTGGTCGGAAAACTGGGTGTAGTAGGCCGTATCACCGACCACCACAAAGGGCGCGCCGCCATATTCATGGACGCGGCTGCGGACATTGGCCGTGGCCGGCACGACCGCTGTCAGGTCGCCAGCGGATGACAGCCCGAACAACCCATGCGCGCCCTCGGCCGAGGGCACGTTTTCGGTCCAGTACAGGTGACCCTCGGCAGCGCGCAGGTTGTTGAAACCGATCTCGGCTTTCGCCAGCGCTTCGGCGGTGACCGCGGAGTTCCAGACCCCGTAAGGCTTGATGGTCGGCGGCGCAGCACTCACAGCCGGGCCAGCACCGTCGCCATGGGCTGCCAGTAGTTCAAGCTCCAGCCCTCCACCAGGCGCGTATCGGCCACCCGTTCGATGTTGCGGCCCACGATGAACCCACCGAAAATCGCGAACGGCGCGCCGGCTTCACGCCCGATCCGTGCCGCGATGGTCGGTGAGCAGCGCGTAGACGCGGCCGGGCGGCGCCTTGAACGATACTTCCTGGTGAATGGCGTCCACGTCGTGTGTGAGTCCTGGCGCAGACTCGGCCCGAACACTCCGGGTTCCTACCATGGCAAGGACGCCGAGGCCCGCGATGACCTGCCGGCGTGAGGCCTGATCGTCTCGATCGTTCGCCGTCATGATGTTCTCCGCCGAGCTACGCGGCCTGGGATTATGCCGCAGGAGCCGTTTGCGGCGCTGCGCTGATGGGTTCATTTGGTGCGGCACCCCGGCGCCCGTGAGTCATTGCTGTGCACGAATTCATTGCTGCAGGCCCGCATCGGCGCCGGGAAGCCGTCCTGGGCGCTGACTGGGCCTGGTACAGCCATTGCATCACCTTTGTCATGCGCAACCCCATGCTGACCAACGGCCAAGCCGGCTATTCGGGTGTTCTGCCGCGCCGGACGACGCCGTTCAATCTTATCCAGTTGTACGACCCGGCCGTCAACGCCATGAACGACTTCAGTCGCCAGTACCCGGTCACGGTTGACGAGGACCGGCAGATCGGTGCGGCGCTGAGCGACATGGCGCGTGTCGGTGTCCGCTCGCTCCTGGTCGTCAATGAGCTGAACGTCGTCGGCTTCATCACCTCCTATGACATCGAGGGTGAGCGGCCTATCCAGTACATCCAGCAGTTCCATGATGTACGGCGCAATGAGGTCCTGGTGGGCCACGTCATGACCCGCTGGCATGACCTGGTGACACTGAACTGGTCGGCGGTCAAGACTGCGCGCGTCACCGATGTGCTGCAGGCATTGTATGACACCAACCTGATGCACCTGCTGGTGGTCGAGACCGAAGGTGAACGCACGTCATTCGTGCGCGGCCTGTTCTCGCGCGCCCGCATCGAACGTCAACTGGGACTGCTGCAGGTGAAGAGCGCCTGACAGGCTGCCGCGGCCCATCCGCAGTATCATCGCCCTCCGACATCAAGACTGTGCGGAGTGGGTATGAAAGCGGCCTCATTCAAAGTCCTCGCGGCACTGGCCGTGCTGTCACTCACGGCGGGTGCGGTCCAGGCCATGGACCTGCAGCTGCAGGGCAAGACGGCCCTAGTGACCGGGAGCACCGGCGGCATCGGCTATGGAATCGCCAAGGTGCTGCTGAAGGAGGGTGCCCAGGTCATTATCAACGGACGCACCCAGCAAAGCGTCGACAAGGCGGCCGCAGGCCTGAAACAGGCCACGGGTAAAGCGCCACTGGGGTTCGCGGGCGACATGAGCAAGGCCGAGGACATTTCGCGTCTGGCGAAGACCTACCCCGATGTAGACATCCTGATCAACAATGTGGGGCGCTTCATGCCTCACGAGTTCACTCAGTCCACCGATCAGGACTGGTATGAGACCTTCGATCTCAATGTCATGTCGGGCGTGCGACTCTCGCGCCTGTACCTGCCGCGCATGAAGCAACGCAACTGGGGTCGTATCATTTTCATCTCCAGCGAGAGCGCGCTGCAGATTCCGGTGGAGAGCGTGCAGTACGGCATGAGCAAGGCGGCGCAGATCGCCGTGGCGCGCGGAATTGCCGAGAGCTGCGCAAGAACCGGCGTGACGGTGAACAGCATCCTTCCCGGGCCCACCCTGGACACGGATGACCCGCGGGCGGCGGCCCGTTTCGGCGGGCGACCACTGGCGGATGTCGAGGACCAGTTCTTCAAGACCCTGCGGCCCACCTCCCTCATCAAGCGCTTCGCGCGCACCGAGGAAGTGGCCTCATTGGTGGCCTATGTTGCGAGCCCCCTGTCATCGGCGACCACCGGTGCCGCCCTGCGCGTGGACGGTGGTGTCGTGAGGAGCGCCTTCTGAGCCGCTCAGGGCCGGCTTTCACGCGCCACGAGAAAGCGCACCACGCTGATCAGGTCGTTCTCGCTGTGCAGTGAATCCATATTGATCCGGTATTTGCCGTTCACCACGATGCACGGCGTACCGGGTACCTGCATCGCGATGACCTGGGCATCCGCCGCCCGCATTTTCAGGTCCACGGCGAACGATCGGGCAGTGGCCAGGAAGGTGTCGGCCTTGACGCCCGTCAGACGTTCGTAGCACTTCGCGGCATCCTCGATGGAGGGCAGGGGATTCTTGAGGCGGCGCGTGGCCGGATCGACAATGGCGAGTTCCCCGGTCTTCCACACGGCATCGAACAGGGCCTGGTGCGTGCGCTGCGCAACACCGAGCGCCTGCGCGGCGAGGTACGCGCGCTGCAGCATCGACCAGTCCTCCTCGGGCTTGAAGGAGGCCGGCAGAAATACCATCTGCGCGTTGCTTGGCAAAGCCTGTTCCAGAGCGGCCATGACCGGCTGAAAGCCGTTGCAACCGGGACAGCCGTAGGAAAACACCTCCATGACCTCGACCTTGCCCTTCGCCACATGGGTTTGCTGGGTCGGCGTGATGGCCTCGAAATCACGACCCTCAGCCCAGTTCTGCGCCGCCTGAGTCAGCGGGGCGGCAAGCAATGCGAGAACACCCATCAATGCCGTAGCAAAGACTTTCATAGGTTTTCCTGATGGTTCGAAGGTGAGGGGATGATGCTACTTGCGAGCAGCGGCCTCGGCGGCCGGCACGGGCCGGATATACAGCGGCAGGGGAGGCTGCGTCTCATATGCTCCTTCAAGCTTCTCGGACTCTTCAGCCGTCAGATGAGTTCCGAGGGCCTTTACCGAATCATCCAGGTGACTGACCTTGGTCGCACCCACGATGGGCGAATTGACACCCGGTTGGGCCAGAAGCCAGGCGACGGCGATTTCGGCCGGCCCGACACCCCGCTTCGCGGCCACCGCCGCCACCGCGTCGATCACGGCCTCATCGGATTTGCGGTTGAAACGGTTACGCGCCATGGGCGAATTCGAACGCACTGTGTGGGTGCGACGGCTGCCGGCCAGCAGACCACCGCCGATAGGGCTGTATGGAATGAGTCCCACTCCTTCCTCGCGACACAGCGGAACCATCTCCCGCTCCTCTTCGCGGTACAGCAGGCTGTAGTTGTTCTGCATGCTGATGAACCGTGCCAGCTGCAGCTGATCGGCGCGGTAGAGCATTTTCGCGAGCTGGTAGGCCGCCATGGTCGAGGCGCCGATGTAGCGTACCTTGCCGACTCTGATGAGATCCGTCAGCGCCTCGAGGGTTTCCTCGATGGGCGTGTCGCGGTCGAAGCGATGTATCTGGTAGAGGTCGACATAGTCCATGCCTAAGCGCGTGAGACTGCCGTCGATGGATTCCATGATGTGCTTGCGTGACAGGCCGCGCTGATTCGGGCCTGGCCCCACCGCCTGAAAAACCTTGGTGGCCACCACTGCATCGTCGCGCTTGACACCGAAGGCCTGCAGCGCCTTGCCGAGAAGAAGTTCGCTTTCTCCGGCCGAGTAGACATCGGCCGTATCGAAGAAGTTGATGCCCAGTTCAAGCGAACGGCGGACGATGGCGAAGCTGGCGGCCTCCGGCAGCATCCAGTCGGCGCCGCTGCCGAAGCTCATGCAACCCAGGCAGATGCGCGAGACTCGAAGTCCGGAGGAACCCAGTCGGATGTAATCCATCGGCGTACTTCTCGGCAGTGGCTGTGCCTGAAGTCTAGCACCACGCCAATGGTCCTATTCGATCGTCACCACCACCTTGCCACGCGCGTGGCCGGTCTCCTGGTAGCGAATGGCATCGGCCACCTGGCCAAGCGCATAGCGGCGGTCGATGACCGGCTTGAGCTTTCCGCTTTGCATCAGGTCCGCCAGAGTGCCGAGGTCTGCAGCCGAAAGACTGGCGATGAAGGGCACCAGTTTCTGCTTCACGAACTTTGAAACAATCAAGGTTTTGCCCAGCCCGACCAAAGGCCCTATCCATTTGCCCTTGTTGGTATTGCCACCCATGACATAAGTTCCGGTCGGCGTCAGCACCCGGCGATACGCGCTCAGCGGCTGAGTGCCTGAGAGGTCGAAGATCAGATCGTACCGAACAACACCTTGGGTAAAGTCCTGCCGGGTGTAGTCAATGACGTGATCCGCGCCGATCGAGCGCACCAGGTCCACACTCCCGGTATTCGTCACCGCCGTGACTTCCCCGCCGAGCGCCTTAGCGATCTGCACCGCAAAGGTTCCAACGCCACCCCCGGCGCCATTGATCAACACCTTCTGGCCCGGCCGCAGCAGCCCCTTGTCGCGCAGGCCCTGCAGCGCCGTGAGGCCCGCCACTGGAACTGACGCGGCCTGTTCAAAGGTCACTCCGGCGGGCTTGCGCACCACCGCACCGGTTTCCGGGATCCGTAGATATTCCCCAAATGCACCATCACCCGCGCCATACACCTCATCGCCGGTCTTGAAGCGGGTCACGAGCTTGCCGACCGCTTCAACCGTCCCGGCAAAGTCGGTGCCAAGCAATATATCGTTCGGGGCTCCCCAACCGCTGGATGCGCGCACGAGGTAGGGTTCGCCGCGCAGATAGTGCCAGTCCAGCGGATTGACCGATGAGGCGTGGACCCGGACCAAGAGGTCATGGGCGCCGGGAATCGGCTTGGCGATATTTTCAACTCGAACCACATCTGCGGACCCGTAGCAACGGTTGACCGCCGCCCTGACCGGCTGCGCGATGGCGACCGACGCAGATGCCCCGCAGGCTGAGTTATGGCTGAGCGCGAGCCCAAGCGAGGCAACCGCCAGAACCAACACAACCAGCAAGGCGAGGAGAGTCTTGGAAAGAATGGACATGGTTCGGCTCCTTCTAAGATTGCAGGGCGACCCTAATCGACCTGCTGCAGGATCCGTTCTACCGTCGCCAGGCTGCTGCCGAAGCGCGTGAGGTCAGCGCGAATAGCCGCAAGCACCGCCTGGTTCTCAGATTGCACCGTCACGGCCTTCTCGGCCAGCGCCTGGTACAGCGCGTCATTTGCCATCCGTGCACGAGCCTGAAAGATCGCAGAGAAGTATTTCATGCCGAAGATCACCAGCAGGGTGACAAACAGCGGCGCCACGAAGATCAGGTATTCAGCCGTAGTCATTTCTCCGCCCGTAGTCATACAGATCTCCTCAGTATTAATCCGACTCAGCCGTTGAATCGGGAAGGGACGCCGCCGCCTTTGCGATGATGGCCGGCGTCAGTTCAATGTCGAATTTCGTGACCTCAAAGTAGTTCAGCGCCTTGCCATCGGCAGACAGCTCGAGCCGGCTCCTGACCAGGCCTGCCGCTTCGAGCTTCTGCAGATGCAGGTGCAGGAGCGGGCGACTGATGCCGACTTCACGGGCCAGCTGACTGACATACTGGCGACCGTGCGCATCGAGCGTCGCCAGGATGCGCAGCCGGTGCCCATTGGCCAGCGCTCCCAGCACCGCAAGCAGGCGTTCACCGCCTAGTGCCAAATCTCACCTCCACCTGACATATGTAAGAATATTCTGACAGGTGAGGCCGAAAGTCAAGAGCGCCTAGAAATCGGCTGGACTGGACACCCCATTGGCGCCCTTTCCCAGCACATGGGTATAAAGCTGCGTAGTGGTCACATCCGCATGGCCCAACAGCTCCTGCACCGTGCGGATGTCATAGCCGCGCTCCAGCATGTGCGTGGCAAAGCAGTGGCGCAGCGTGTGACAGGTGGCCGGCTTGCTGATGCCGGAGCGCCGCACGGCCGCGCGCATCTGCCGCTGCATCGATGACTCCGTCACATGATGGCGACGACGAATTCCGGTGCGCGGGTCCCGGCTCGCATCGAGTGCCGGAAAAACGTATTGCCAGGCCCATTCCAGCGCAGCTCCCGGATTCTTGTGCTCGACCGCCGGAGGCAGCTCGACTCCACCAAAGCCACCCTGGACCGCAAGGCGATGCCGCTCCCGGACCGAGTCCAGATGCACCTGCAGCGATGGCACCACGAGCGCCGGCAGCACCGTGACCCGATCCTTACCGCCTTTGCCGTTGCGCACCATGATCTGGCCGCGGTCGAAGTCCAGATCCTGAACGCGCAGGCGCAGGCACTCCATGAGGCGCAAACCACCGCCATACAGAAGCGTCCCCACCAGCCAATACACCCCCGAAAGCTGTGCGAGAAGCGCACGCGTCTCCTCACGCGTGAGCACCAGCGGCAAGCGACGCGGCTTACGCGCCTTGACGATATTGTCGAGCCACGGCAGGTCCTGCTTCAGGACATGTCGATACAGAAACAGCACCGCAGCCAGCGCCTGATTCTGCGTGGCCGCCGCCACATTCCCATGAACCGCCAAGCTGCTTAAGAATGCCTCAACCTCAACCGCCCCCAATTCCCGCGGATGCCGCTTGCCGTTAAACAGAATGTACCGCCTGACCCAGAAGACATACTGCGCTTCCGTCCGGTAGCTGTAGTGCCGCACACGCACGGCATCGCGAACCTGATCAAGTAGGCGTGGCTTGGCAGGTTCGGCCATGCAGCATTTGCCCGTAGCTTATTGACGGCTTTCCACTCTAGTGCTCTAGTCAATACAATCACCTATGCCGGATCAACCCGCATATATGGTCGAAATGCAGCATTTCTCATCCACGCTTCTATTCGCGAAATAAGCGTTAGGCTGCAGGATGAATCCTCAGGCAACAGCGCAGGTCCGGGGCAGTGGCAGTGAGGGAGAGATCGGGATACTGCCCGTGCCGCCGTGTCTGGTGTTGCGGCAATTATTGTCGCGGCGCGATCGTCGGCAGCGTCCTTGTTCACCGACACCTTTGGCCTTTTCCCACACTCTGAATC
>JBARBG010000073.1:0-2167 GCA_049792815.1 Steroidobacteraceae bacterium
CGCCCGGTCTTCGAAGTACAGGCGCAGCGTGGTCGACACCGTGCGAAATGCGATGTCGTCCCAGGGAATCTCGCTCTCGAGGAACAAGCGAACGTCCAGGCTTTCGACGCCCGGGCTGAAATCCCGGTCAAGCAGCTGCGCGCGATAGAAGATGTGGATCTGCTCGACGCTGGGCACGTCGATCATCGTGAACAGCGGCCCCAGGCTGATTCGCGCATTGGCCTCCTCGGCCGTCTCGCGGCTGGCACCCTCGCCGGCGGTCTCGCCGATTTCCATGAAGCCCGCCGGCAGCGTCCAGTATCCCAGGCGCGGTTCGATGGCCCGCTTGCACAGCAGCACCTGGTCGCCCCAGACCGGAATCGTCCCGACCACCGGCCGCGGGTTCAGGTAGTGGATCTCGCCGCAGCGATCACAGCAATCCCGCGCGCGCGAATCGCCCTCCGGTATGCGCCGCGTAATGGCATTGCCGCAGGCCGAACAGAAAAGGGCATTGGGACGGATCATGACCGGGGAAGTGTAGCAATCACCTGAGCCACCGAGCCCCATCCGGGAGATGACCGTCGGCGCCCTCTCCCACGCGGGAGAGGGCCGGGGTGAGGGCAGCCGCCTCAGTCGTTTCCAAATAAGGTTTGAGCCTGAACGGTGGTTTTGTCCAGGGTGGCCGATTTAGGTCGATCGGTTGAAGAATTGGGCATTTTAGGGCTTGGGTTTTTCCGATGCTTTTTTGCGGGGTTGAGCGGGGCGCGGGGGCGCAGCCCCCGCACTGCGAGCAGCGGTTCGGAGCATCAGATCATGCGGCCTGGCGGATCGAAGTGAAGAGTTTTTCCCGAGCGCGATTGAGGTCGGTGGCCGCCTGCAGATCGGTCTTGGCATGGGCCTGATCGTGGAGCATTTTGAGGCTGATTCCCGGGCGCAGGAACGCGGCCACGTTGGGCACCGTGGCGAGCTTCTCGAGCGGGGTCATGACGTCGCTGTGGCGATAGACCTTACGGGTGCGCCCCGGCTTGTGCGGATCGGCGATCTCGGTGGCAAACAGGCACGGACGATGCAAGTTGAGCAGCGGGTTCAGGTGCAAGCGGTTAAAGGCGTTGATGCGCACGGCGTGCTCCTGGGCGATGTGCTCGTAGCCAAAGACTTTGCGCACGACCGCCCCATTCTTGGTCTCGGCCAGGGCGTTGTCGTTGCTCGAGCGCGGGCGGCTCTTGGTGAGCGCGATGTGCAGCTTGCCCAGCATCTTGGCCACCTGGTGGTTGATGTACTCGCTGCCGTTGTCGGCGTGAAACCCCAGGATGTGGAAGGGGAACTGGGCGAACATTGCCTGGAGCAGCGGCAGCATGAACTCCTCGGTGATGCGCGGGCAGGAGCCCACCACCTGCCACTGCGTGACGCAGTCCACGGCGTTGATGTGATAGACCCCTTTGGCCCCATCCAGATCACCCTGGTGCACGCTGTCGATGCGGATAAAACCCGGGCGCCCCTGCGGGGCCGGTGCTTTGCGCACGCCGATGGGCGCGGCCGCAGCCTGGGTCTTGGTGCGCACGATGCGCTCGGTGCTGTAGCGGTAGCTGTGGCGCAGGTTGTACAGGTGCGAGACCGAGATGGTGGCCAGGCGCTCGTAGCGGGCGTCGCCGTAGACCCAGTAGGCCCGGCGCAGCAGGTGGACCGTGCCCGGCCCCGAGAGGGTGCCAAACTGCCGGTCGATCCGCGCCAGCAGCAGGACATCGGCATCGGTAAAGCGCCGGGCAAAGGCCTGTGCCGGGGCCACGTAGTGCTTGGCCAGCGTCTCGCCCTGGACGGCTCGGGCCACCAGCCGGGTCAGCTGCGCCCGGCTAAAGCCGCAGGTCGCACGCAGGTAACGCAGCACCCACCCGCGTTCGGCTTTCTTGAGCCGGTGGTAGCCAAACCGGCGCAGCACCTCACCGATGTGCCGATAGCGCGCCGAATCCTCGCCCAGGGGCTTGAACTCCACCGCGAGCGTCCCGTTCAGGAACGCGCGGACCTGATCCAGTGTGCGGATCTGCGATTCGTTCATGTCGATCACCATCCCATCGATGATCGACCCACCCCGACAGCCCCCTGGGGGGCCTCACGGCGCCCCCTTCAGGCTCACACCTCATTGGAAACACGAAAACCGCCCGTTCAGGCTCAAACCTCGTTGGATAAGACT
>JBARBG010000074.1:0-8931 GCA_049792815.1 Steroidobacteraceae bacterium
GTCCAAGCGGACCGATCGAACTGCGGGAGAACTTTGGGTTTTCCTGGCCGGAAGTAAACCGCCTGGCCAGATCGCTGAAAGCCCACGTGCAAACGTTGTGTGCAGCCTGGAGGACGATTCATGGCAATTACTAAGGAGCAATTTAAGGCGGCAAACGAGCGCGGTGCGGCGGCGATCAGCCGCGGACCGATTGCGCGAGCCGCTCGCTATGATTCACGACGTGGTCTGATCGTAATTACGCTCGACGGCGGTTGCGAGTTTGCGTTCCCGGTGGCGCTGGCCGAAGGGCTGGCAGCCGCGCCCAGGTCCAAGTTGACGAAAATCAAGATTAGCCCGAACGGGCTAGGTCTGCGTTGGCCGCTGCTGGATGCCGATTTGTATGTGCCAGGGCTCATAGAAGGCGCCTTCGGTTCACATCGGTGGATGCAACAGATCGGCAAGCTCGGTGGTGCGAGCCGCAGTTCGATTAAGACGAAAGCTTCCCGCGAGAACGGGAAGCGCGGCGGGCGTCCCAAAGAGAGGGTAGCTGCTTAGCCTCCCTGCAAACCCAATCGATAACGCAGCTTGGCGAAGGTTCGCACCAACCATTCGCGATTCGCGCCGGCGGCTTCATTTATTTCAACCGGCTTGTTGATGGGAAAGTTTGGCTGATGACGATGTACGCAAAGAACGTTCGCGACAACGTTGATGCAAAAGGTTTGGCAATAATCCGGGAGATGCTCGATGGCAAAGCTGCGCGGCAAAGCACTAGCAAAGCACGAGGCTAGCCGTAATCTTGGCGAGGAGCTCCTAGCGGCGGCGCGGGAGATAAAGTCCGGCAAGGCTGCGCGTGAGCACCACATAAAGGTACCGGAGGTTCTCGAAACGCGTATGCGATCAGGTCTGTCGCAGCTGAAGTTCGCCGACGTCCTGGGCGTCTCGCGCCGCACACTTGAAGGGTGGGAGCAGGGGCGCCGCCGGCCCACCGGTGCCGCGCGCGCCCTCCTGACAATCGCGGCCAAGCGACCCGACGTGTTGCGCGAATTGTTTGCGAATTGAAACGCTCGCGATGAGCGGCGAACACCTCCCCCATTGGATCACTCGTGAATCACGGGACAGGTACGCATGGGCGTCGCGTGCCGGGCGGCTGGCCGCACTGACCGCTCATTTTCAAGCCGGAGCCAGCAATTGGAGTTAAGTCTCTCCCAAAGCCGCAACTACCGCATTCCCGGAGGCGTGCTCGGTAAGTTCGTCGAGCTGCTCTGGCTCTACGTTACTCCCCACCGAGCGCACGCTCAGGAACGAATGCTGCCTATGGCGACGACCGAACTCGTCATAGATCTGGCTGAAGGGATGACGAAATCGCCGGCGGCGCTGGTCGTGGGTCCCCACTCGGAGCATTGGGCCCTCGATACTTCTCGCGCCTCAGCAGTCATTGGCGTCCACTTCAAGCCCGGTGGCGCATTCCCGTTCTTTGGCGTACCGGCAGGCGAATTGCACAATGTCAGAGTTTCACTCGACGCGTTGTGGGGCTCGAATGCTGCGCTTCTGGTCGAGCAGGTTCTGGCTGGATCCTCCCCCGCCGCGATGTTCGATGTGCTTGAGCGATTGCTGCTGTCCGCAGCCCGCACTCTTACAAGGCATCGTGCCGTCGACATTGCACTACAGGAGCTGTCCGATCCTTTAATGCGCAGCAGCATCGCTGATTTGGCCGACGTGGTCGGCATGTCCCAAAGACGTTTCCTCGAGCGCTTTCGTGGCGAGGTCGGGATGGCACCCAAGCTGTATGCGCGCGTGCAGCGCTTCCAGGCCGTCGTGGCTACCGTGCAGACCCTTCGCGACGTCAATTGGACGGAGATCGCTGCCGATTGCGGTTATTTCGATCAGGCCCACTTCATCCACGATTTCCGAGCTTTCTCAGGTTTTACGCCTGTTCAATACATCGCTCTCAAAGGCTTAGACGTCAATCACGTACCGCTGCCCCGGTAGGGTCCATTTTCTACAATCGCCAAACGACCGGAAATGGTTCCATTGATCTAGACCCCGTCCGCTTCTGGGAGGCGACGTGCATATCCCGCCAGGCTTCACGACCGTGTTTCCGTACATTTTTGCCACGGATGCGCGCAACTATCTCAGTTTCCTCGTCCAGGGTCTTGGCGGTGAGACCCTGCACGTATTGGCCTCGCCCGACGGCACCGTGCGCAACGCCCATGTACGCTTTGGCGATACCACGATCATGGTCAGCGAGGCCCGCGACGGCTTTCAGCCATCGCACGGTACGTACTACCTCTACGTCGAGGACGCCGACGCAGCCATGGCCCGTGCGCTTGCCGCCGGCGGCCGCTCTCTCGGGCCTGTTGCGGACATGCCCTACAACGATCGACAAGGTGGCGTCGCAGACCCTTCCGGCAACTTCTGGTGGCTATCGCAGCGCTTGGTGTCGGGCCCTTATTGAGTCGCGCACGGCTTCTGGTAGGCGGTACTTGTGCGCTGGACGGGAGAAGACAAGTCATACACGGCGATGTTTCATTTCTCGAGCTTGGCTCAAGCGAGCCTGACACTTCGAAATCGCTCGATTTCTTTGCGTCGGTATTCGGTTGGCAAGTCCATCTCATGCCGCAAGGCGGAGGCTGGTTTCAGGGTCCCCGCATTCGTGTCGGGATGCACGGCAATGATCCAGGTCCGAAGATCTACGTCTTCTTCGGGGTCCCGAATCTGGAGGCGGCCATGGAAAACGTTCGTCATGCAGGCGGGTACGTGGATACGTTGCCCGCCGATGAGCCAAATTTCGGCCGGTTCGTGAACTGCCGCGATCCGCTTGGGATTCCTTTCGGTCTACATCAGCCATCGGTGAGCTGAATCCGCACGTGTGCCACTCGACCCGGCGGTCGTTGCATTGCCGGTCGGGGTTCGCCTTGGCAATGTCGGGTCTTTCGACAAACAGAGTAAGAGTCGGCCTGGATCGCTGGGACAATCTGGGACAGTGCGCCGATGACGCCGAATGACATCGAATGACGTCCCGTGACGCTAAGTGACTGTTGCGCTTGCCCCTCCCCTCGCATATCGTTGATCTGTAAGGCCCTCACCACCGTTTCACACGGCAGGGGTCACAGGTTCAAGCCCTGTACCGCCCACCAAATCAATCACTTACAGAGTGCCTTCGGCTACCTCGCGAATTTTGGGCTGTTTGGCCCAACTTTCCACGGGTGGGCTATTCCTCACTTGGGTCCCCGAGGAGAAAGGAAGGCGCGGAGAACCAACGAAACGAGGCCAAGCCATACCGCGTACGGCTGGCTTGCTCCTCCTCTGCCACGCAAACGATTGACAGCACCTGTCCCGCGGAAAACCGGGCCCGATATTCGCGCCAAATATGGCCTGCAGCACACGCAGATGCGCTGTCTACCTCGGAGGCATAAAACGTGATGTAGCCGTCGGGCTCCAGATCGTTTCCCAGAGAATCGACCAACCGGCCGGCCCGGGTTATCACATACCGCTGCATCCCAGGGCACGGGAACGTCTTGGTCTGAAATTTGACATCGACGATCCTGCCACCATCAGGCAAGGGCACTTCGCAGCGAATTTCGTCGTACAGTCCCATGGTTCCGAGCCCTCAATGCTGCGACGTCAATTGGAGGTCGCACCCGATTAATCCGCACACTTGGCGCCCACTTCCGCAAGACCCGCAAGTTGCGGCGCTCCTTCCGTATTCACGGCATCTAGCGCGCGATAGATCGACGCGAGCGTAGCCGAGCGCGTCTCAGGCGGCAGCGCAGTCGCAAGTACGCGTGTGAATTGCGCCGCATCCGAGCCGCACTCGCGGGCAATTAGCCGCTCCACTTCCGGAGCGTCGAGCGAACGAAAGCGGACGTTGGCGAAGCATCTGCCGGGACGCAGCAGGGCATCGTCGATGTCGCTGACATTGGGCAGATTTGTCGTGAACAAGATCTTTCGTCCCTGCGCGCGCACCACACCGTCAGCGACCGCCAGAAACCGGTGCAGGTGAAGATTGCCGTTTGTGCGGGCGTCCAGGATGTGGTCTGCGTCCTCCACCACAAAGGCATCGTGGCTTCCGGTGACGAACTCCACGAAGATCTCGTCGTTCTCGAGCGAACGCGTGTCTGTGGTATACAGAACCTTGGCGCTGTCACCTTTGCGACGCGAGATTGCGGCGAGGACCGCGCGCACGAATCGAGTCTTCCCAGTGCCCGGCGGTCCCTGAAGAATAAGAACGGTCTCGCGCGCGGCAAGATATCGCTCGATGAACCGATCGACCGGCTCTCGCAGAGTCGGATATGCCTCATTGAGGGGCGGCGGATCAGCGAGCTCCTCGAACGTCGCGCTGGTCAGTCCCAGGTTACTCGACGTGAAGTGCCAATCGATCGTGAACGTCGCCTCGCGAATGCGCCGATCCTCGACTATGGTGAGCAAGCGGTCGCGTGCGGATGCAAGCGAGGCCTTGCTGTCGGCCCAGATCGCAAACGTCAGGGAACTGTAATCGGTCTTGCGACGACCACGTGCGCTGATCACTACGCCGGCGCCGTCGAGGAGCAAGGCAGTCTCCCCAAGTCGGTGTGCAGTGATACCCGTGCGCAAAGCCAGATCGTCGAAGAGTTCTTCGATCGGACGGCGTGTTGCAGATCGAATCAGACGATAAATGGGGTAGCAGGCGGCGCCGTGATCCAGAGCCTGCAGCGCACGCAGCGTGAGCAGCGCGTCGCCGATGCTCGCGCCGTCGCTACGCAGTGCCAGCCGCACAGGCAGGCGACGCTGCCGACCTGCAACGACTCCTAGACCAGCGTCCGCCTCAATATCCAGTTCAAATGTATCCATCGCAGTCTTTAGACAGCAAAAAACCCCTGGCACGGGTCACCAGGGGCTTGCCGGGTCACAAAGACACCGCGGGCAGCCGCCTGGCTCGAAGCAAGCGCCTCGAGCCAGGTTCGAGGCGCTTAACTCAACCTACACCAACATGTTCGATGCAACGGCCCTGCGGGCATCGTCATCTCCGATTCGTTAATCCGCCGACGTGGCGACGGAAGGGCCGAGTAGCTTACACGCGCGTCATTCCGTGTCAAGATTCGGCTGTTTGGCGCAATCGGATCCCAAGCCAAATTTTTGGACAAGCATGGCCTCCTCGCGGTGAATGGTGCCAACTCATAGACAAACGCCACGGTGCGTCGTAATTGCGGGGCCCAACGGCGCCGGAAAGACAACATTCGCGCGCCGCTACCTCCCTGAGAACTTAGGGGTGATTCACTTCGTCAATGCCGACCTGATCGCCAGTGGTCTATCCCCGCTGAAGCCGGAACTGGCGGCGATCGCTGCGGCCCGCATCCTATTGCGGGAAATCGACCGACTGGCAGCCCTGAGAGTAGACTTCGGCTTCGAGACGACACTGAGCGGGCTAAGCCACGCGCCCCGGCTCCGCGCCTTGAAGCGCAGTGGCTACCGCATTGAAATCGTTTACCTTCGGCTGCGCTCCGCCCGGCTCGCCGTGAGCCGCGTTGCCGCACGTGTCAAGCAGGGCGGCCATGATGTTCCGAAGCGCGACGTGATCCGGCGATTTTCAAGAAGCTGGCAGAACTTTGATCGCATCTACCGGTTGTTGGCGAACAACTGGGCTGTGTACGACAATTCAGGCGACCGCCCGCGGTTGCTGGAGAGAAGTCCATGAAAACGAAAACGCGAGCTAAGACGGATCGACCGCAGAGCTTCACCGCTGGAATCGGCCGGGCGTTGCGTCGCGCTGCCACAGATGCGCGCAAAACTGCTCGCATGTACGGTACACCCCTTTACGTTTGGCAGAGCGGTAAGGTGGTCGCCAAGAAACCATAAGGACGACCCCATCTGCCACGGTTCGACCGCTGGGACAATCTGGGACAGTCAGCCGGTGACACCGAATGACATCGAATGACATCGCGTGACGCTAGGTGACTGTTGCGATTGGCCCACGTCTCGAATATCGTTGATCCGTAAGACCCTGACACCCGTTTCACACGGCAGGGGTCACAGGTTCAAGCCCTGTACCGCCCACCATCTAAAAGCCAGCTAGAACAATCACTTATAGTGTGGCCCCTAGCTAGCTGAATTGGCCTTTCGGTGGGCTTTTGGGACAGTACCCAAATCGGGTATGATTCTACCCAATATGGGTAAGAGCCAATCCAAGCCCCGCCCCACTGATGGCGCAGCCAGTCTGGTGGATGCGCTGTTTTCGACAGTGCAGCAGCGCGTGCTGGGGCTGCTATTCGGCCAACCGGATCGCAGCTTCTATACCGGCGAACTCATCCACCTTGTCGATGCTGGATCCGGAGCGGTGCAGCGTGAGATTGCCCGCTTGGAAAAAAGCGGCCTTATCACCATGCGCCGCGTGGGAACTCAGAAGCACTACCAAGCGAATCCTGGTTCTCCACTTTTCGAAGAACTGCGAAGCATCACCCGCAAGACGGTGGGACTTGCCGATCCACTGCGCGTTGCGTTGACCCCGCTGACGAAGCAGATCTCCGCCGCATTCGTCTATGGGTCAGTTGCAAAGCGTCGCGACGCCGCAGCCAGCGATATCGACTTGATGGTCTTGAGCGATAGCCTTGCGTACAGTGAAATCTACAGCCTGCTTGAACCTGTAAGTGAACAACTGGGCCGCACCGTAAATCCGACGGTCTACAGCGCCGCGGATTGGTCCAAGCGCGCGCGAAACGGGAATGCCTTTGTGAGCCGAGTGCTGGCGCAACCCAAGCTATGGATCATCGGGTCCGAGAATGACCTCCCCCCTTGAACGGCTAACAGGTGCTGGAAAGCCCTTGGCGGCGGAGCCGCCGGACGCGAAGGAATTCGAGGGGCTCAAGCGCTCAGCGCTCGCACGCTTGAAGGATGCGGCGAACCCAGTAAACGCGCTGGAGAGCCGCTTTGATCTCGCCTACAACGCCGCCCACGGACTGTGTTTGGCCGCACTCCGTCACAAAGGATTTCGGGCGCATCACCGTTACATCGTCTTTCAGGCGTTGCCACACACTTTGGGATTAGGTCCGGAGGTCTGGCGCGTGCTCGACAAGAGTCATCAGATCCGCAATCTCGGAGAATATGAAGGCGATCTGAACATCGATGAGCGGCTTGTTGCCGATCTCATCACCGCGTGCCGTGTCGTCGCCGAAAAGGTCGAAGGTCTCCAACGCCCCCCGTGACTACTGAACTGATCGCATCAGCCCTTCTCCGGTCGACAACCTAATGTTCCCTGCTCTCGCACGGCAGAGTCGGCTCACCGAGACAAGTGCGATCACCGGTGGCGGCCGGGCGAGACTGGCCGCGACCTGCCAGCCGGCACGCTCTGACCCGAATCGCACGAGCTTGCGGCGTGTCACTAGCTTCCGTCTCTGTTAACCTTTCATCCGCCGTCAAGCCTTCGCGTTCCGTACAAGGAGATAAGGGCAATGACATCCTGTGGACGACCCATTGTGCGTTGGATCATGGCCCTGTCAGCGGCAGGAGGCTGCAGCGTGGCGCCCCAACTCCAGGCACATCACAGCTACGCGATGTTCGATGCCGGTAGTCGAGTGACACTGCACGGAAGTCTTCGTGAGTTTCAATGGACCAATCCACACTGTTTTCTGCAAGTACTTGTTCGGCGCGCCGATGCCACACAGGAGTGGAGCATCCAAATGGATAATCCGCAATCCTTGTACCGGAAGGGTTGGCGACCCGGCACTCTTAAGGCGGGCGACAAACTCACAGTGGTGATCCATCCGACACGGGATGGCTCCCATAGCGGCCGTCTTGTCTCCGGCACTGGTCCCGACGGTAAGCCCTTGCTGGAGGACTAGCTGCATGCGCACATTACTGATGGCGCTGTTGTTGACGACCCTTAGCGGCCCTGTACTCGCCCAAGCCAATAGCGCGCTGCGAGCCCAGCGATTTTCCGCGCTTCCGAATTGGAGCGGAATCTGGGAGACAGAGATTTCTGCTCAGATGGAAAACGGAGAGCTGGACAAGGCGATGGCCGAAGCGATGCAGCACCCGGATCGCGTCACGGCCGTGCTGGCGCCGAGAGGTGTATTACTACCCGCTGAAGTGGAATTCCTCAGCCGCGAGCAGCTCATAAAAAAGCCGCCGTACAATTCGGAGTGGGACCGTCGCTATGAGCTCTTGAAGCGAAAGGTCATGGCAACTCCGGCCGCGGCCGTCAAGGCGGGCAGTGTCAAAGCCTGTAGTTGGGAATATCCCTTGATCATGGAGTCGCCCACCGATGGCGTGTTTGAGGTGTTCGTGACGCCGGAGGAGACCCTATTACTATTCTCCGACGGGCAGGCGCGACATATATACACAGACCGTCCACATCCGGCGCCGGGAAATCTGTGGCCCACGGATTTGGGTGATTCTGTTGGCCACTGGGAAGGCGACACGCTGGTGATTGACACGATTGAAAGGAAGGCTGGACCGTTTGTTAGAATCCCTCACTTTCTATCCCCGGATCTGAGCGCCGAGGCCCATTTCACCGAGCGGTTGCGGATGGTTTCTCCCGACGCCATGGAAGATCAGATGACGATCGAGGATTCTGCTCGACTTGCGCACCCGTGGGCAGTGACCTTACGGTTCCGCCGCGTTAAGAATCTGGACCGATTGATTGCGACCGACTGCACCGAGAATGACCGCTTTGGCGTGACCAATGGCCACGAGACTATTCGCTAAGGATGCGGACCGGATTGGACCGGTAGTTGAAATGGCCGCTTGAGGGTGAGATGGCGGCCTAATAGTAGCCTTTGGCACAGGCAGTTCAGCGCAAAAAAAGTGGCCTGGGTCGCTGGGACAATCTGGGACAGCCAGCCCATGACACCGAATGACACCAAATGACATCGCGTGACGCTAAGTGACTGTTGCGATTGGCCCACGCCTCGCATATCGTTGATCTGTAAGGCCCTGACATCCGTTTCACACGGCAGGGGTCACAGGTTCAAGCCCTGT
>JBARBG010000075.1:0-2225 GCA_049792815.1 Steroidobacteraceae bacterium
AGCCACCCTGAGTAAAGTTTTCAAAGCCAGGTCAGTTGTCGAACCAGGCTGCCCGACCTATGTCTAACGAATCCACCAGATCCTCCAAGCGCGTGCTCGAACCAAACGAGCGCATCGCCGAAGTGCTGTTTGGCCTGATCATGGTGCTCACCTTCACCGGATCGCTGAGTGTCGCCCAAGCGAACCAGGCCGAAGTCCGCACCATGCTCATCGGTGCGCTGGGATGTAATCTGGCCTGGGGCATCATTGACGGCATTTTGTATCTCATGGGCTGTCTGAGCGAACAGGGACGCGACATCCGCGCACTGCGTGACTTGCGGAAAGCCGCCACCCCGGAGGAAGCGCACCGCGTCATTGCCGGCGCGCTGCCGCCGATAGTGGCCGCCTCGCTTGGCTCCGCGGAATATGAGTCCATGCGCCAGAAGCTCGTTCAATTGCCCGGACCGCCCTCGCGCCCGCGGCTCGGCAAGGACGAGTGGCTGGGGGCGCTGGCGGTATTCTTTTGGGTGTTCCTCACCACGTTCCCCGTAGCAATTCCGTTCATCTTCATGCACAGCGTCGGGCCGGCCCTGCGCGTCTCCAACGCCATCGCCATCGTGCTGTTATTCCTGACTGGCTATGCGTTCGGGCGCGTCGCCGGATACCGCCCATGGCTGACCGGCCTCGCGATGATCGTGCTCGGGAGCGTACTGGTGGCAATCACGATAGCTTTGGGAGGATAATTTAATGCGATTACTTGCCGTCATCGCCATGTTGGTTGTCCTCGTGAGCGAAAGTGCGATGGCCCAGACGGCGACGAACGTAGCCGCGTCCGCGGTGACGAACACAACCCCCGCCGTCGCCAATGAAGCGGATGAGAAAGCCTGGTCTTTCTCCATTTCCGCCTACACCTACATCGTGCCGGACAGCCGGGAATACGTGCAGCCCACCGTCACGGCGGACCGCGACTGGCTGCATCTGGAAGCGCGCTACAACTACGAAGCCCTCAACACCGGTTCGGCGTGGATCGGCTACAATTTCCGCGGTGGCGAAAAACTGGGGTGGGAACTTACGCCGATGCTGGGGGGCGTATTCGGCAACCTTACCGGCATCGCGCCGGGCTACCAAGGTTCGCTGAGCTGGTGGAAGCTCGAGCTCTACAGCGAGGGCGAGTATGTGTTCGACACCGGCAATTCGTCCGACAGCTTCTTCTACAACTGGTCGGAGCTGACGCTGGCGCCGGTGGACTGGTTTCGATTCGGCCTGGTGACCCAGCGAACGCGGTTGTACAAATCCGACCGTGACATTCAACGAGGCGTGCTCCTGGGCTTGTCGCACAAACATGTGAACCTCACTGGGTACGTATTCAACCCGGACGAGGCCAAGCCTACATTCGTAATCGCAGTCGGATTGACTTTTTGAAACTATTCCGCCAGACAAATCCATGACTCAAAAAAGAAAGTTTATACGATGAATGCCAAAAAAGTGAAAATCACCGGGGACGTCCCGCCACTGAAGCGGAAGAGATATGAGAAGGAATTGCGCAAGCTCCAGGGCGAACTCTGCCGGCTGCAGGAATGGATCAAGCACAAGGGCCTGCGCATCGTCATTGTTTTCGAGGGTCGCGATGCTGCCGGCAAGGGCGGCACCATCAAAGCCATCACCGAACGCGTCAGTCCGCGCGTGTTCCGTCTGGTGGCATTGCCCGCGCCGTCCGACCGTGAGAAATCGCAGCTGTACCTTCAGCGCTATATGCAGCACTTCCCGGCCGCCGGTGAAGTCGTGATCTTCGACCGGAGCTGGTATAACCGCCTGGGTGTCGAATACGTGATGGGTTTCTGCACGGAGAAACAGCACGCCCGCTTTCTCCAGCTCTGCCCGGAGATGGAGAAGTACATTACGGACGGCGGCATCCAGCTCATTAAAGTCTGGCTCGAGGTCAGCGACAAGGAGCAGAAGCGGCGTTTCGAGGCGCGCCTGGCAGACCCGTTGCGCCAGTGGAAACTCAGCCCGATGGACCTGCCCTCGCGCAGCAAGTGGTTCGAGTATTCGCGAGCCCGGGACATGATGCTCAAGGCCACGGACACCCGATGGGCGCCGTGGTACATCCTGCGTTCGAACGACAAAAAGCGCGCGCGGCTGAACTGCATCCGCCACATCCTGAGTCGGATTCCCTACCAGAAAACTCCGCGCGAGAAGGTCAAGCTGCCCAAGCGCTCGCTGAAGGGGGCCTACGATGATCAGGC
>JBARBG010000076.1:0-3069 GCA_049792815.1 Steroidobacteraceae bacterium
CGCAAGAATTCGTCTTCCTCTGGTGTCGAAGCTCGGCCGAGAATCGCATTTCGATGCGGGAATCGGCCAAATCGCATAATGATATCGAGGTGCCGCCGAGCGTATTCCGTATAGCCAAGGTCGGCGACTCGCTCTGTGAAAAGCTGAACGGAAAGGCGTTGCTCCTCGATGTCCTCCGAGTGTTCAAAAGGCAAATAGCAGAACAAGCGATGGTCGTCCGTCGGATAGGCGTGGTCGTAACCTTTGGCGAGAATCTGACGGGCCACTCCGCGAGCCTGAGTATCGGTGGCGAAGCACCGCACGGTGCCGCGAAAAATGTTCCGAGGGACCTGGTCGAGAAGAATGCATAGCGCAAGTGCGCCATTGGGCGCATCGGACCAGTGATCGAGCCGTCCCTGCGCGGCATCAACGTATCGGCCTTGAAGGAGGTCGCGAACCTTTTCGTCGAAGGCGTCCGATGCCTCAAACCAGTGGCGGCGGTTCGGCGGATCGAACCAAAAATCCACAACCAGGTTGGGCATGTGGGATTCTAGTACGGGCACCCTCGCATGGATATGCACGGGCACGGCCCGCGCCCTGTGTCGCAGAGCGCGAGCCGACCCGAATTGCGCGACTACTGCGTCAGAAGTATCGCCAGCTCAGTCGCCGTAAACGTGTTGGTCGTGCTGTCGTAGGTACCCGCCACATTGATCTGGATCACGCCCACGGTACCGGTGAGCTCGGACGACAGTTGCGTGACAAAGCCGGCGAAGGAACTGAAGTTCTCGGCCTTGTAGCTGCGCACGTGGCCTATTGTGAAATTCAGGGTTCCGGTCGCGCTCGGCACGATGGTCGGCGAGGTCGACAACTTCGTCAGGTCGATGCTCTCCGGTCCGATGCGCACGTCGTGCTGCCAGCCCACGTTGGTCAAGCTCAGCGTCAGTGAGGTACTCATTGCGGTCAGGCCGGTCAGCGCCGTGGTCGAACCGGACCAACCCCAGGAAACGTTGAGGAAGTCCGTAACGCCGGCGTAGTTCACCAGGGAGGTCGCAGTGAAGTCTGGTGGCGCCATGCCAAACGGGTTCACAAAGCCAAGCACCTGAATGGGCGCACTCGCGGCCAATCCGGTCTGACTCAACGCACCGGTATCGACAACATAGGACTGTGCATTGGCATCATTGCCTGAGGTCGTCCCGGTTCCAGTGAAGGTAAACGAACTGACGCTCAATCCATCGAGCGCCATCAGGTTAACCACCGCACTGCCGGCTACCGATCCGCTCGGCGCCGTCAAGTTGGTGATCAAACCCCAGGCTGGCGTGTAGTCCAAACGCACTTGTCCGGCGCTCGCATCGACACTGGCGATACTGTCGTCGCCGGAGCCTTGAGTAACGGAACCGAAGACATCAATGTGCTGGCCCACTGAGATGTCCGCAATCGTGAACGGACCGGTTCCACCCTGCTCAGTGACAACCGTTCCAGAAGCCACGGTGACAGGGATGCCCTGCCGCGCAAATCCACCGTAGATCCCGAACGGCCTGCACCAGGTCGCTGCACTCACCGTCAGGGTATTGCCGCTACGGGCGATAACCGTGCCGGACAACTGGTAAAGCGTAGGGCTTTGCAGGCTGGTACCAGCAATGACGTTCGCCGCTGTAAAGGTGGCCGGTGAGGTGCTGGTATCCAGCGTGCCGAACGAAGCGATGGTGGTACCCGTCGCAAGCGCTGCAATGGCAGTTAATCCCGCCGCGCCAGTGTAGGCCGCACCGTTGATCTCATAGGTTGTGGTCGAGGTTACGTTGACGGTGAACTGGCTCGTTGAAGTCTGTGACCAGAAGGGTTCGACGTTTACAACAAAGTCACTGGATGCGGCACTGGCAAATGTCCCGCGCACCCGCAGTTGCTTGTGGTCGGACGGTGCGATCGTGGCGGTGAGCGTTGGACTCACCGTGACCGTGTCCGTCGTCAGGTTCACGATGTCGGACGCTGCGATATTGAAATCAAAGGCGATGCGTGAGGTGTTACCCGCTGTGATGATCAGCGGATGTTTGCCATCGAGCGTTACCGATACCTGCACCGTTCCTGCGATGGTGTTGCCGCTGCCGTCGACCGGCGTGAGTTGCACGGGATTTCCAGATGCGTCCTTCGCCGTAATCTGCGCCTTGGAATAGTCCAAGGTCATTATCGCGCCGGTATAGTTCCCGGTCGGAATCTGCCCTGCGTTGATGAGTTCCGTTAGATTGACAAGCTGAGCGAAATCAACCGTCGTGGGAACCGGCACGGTCTCCACCGTGGCGCCATTGGCCTTCTGCAGCTGCAGCGAGTCCACGGATACCACGTAGCTCAGGAAGTCGCCGGGCGCGTCCGTTAGAGTCGCGAGCATCGTGCCGGTGTTGGCAGGGGTGGTACTGGCGACACTGTTCGAGCCCATGCTCGAAGAATTGCCGCCGCAGGCGGCCAGCAGCAGCAGACCGGTGCTTGCGGTCAGTGAAAGAAGTGTGCGACGGAAGCTGAGCATTCGCGCAAACATGATTTTTCCCCTGTTAGAGTCCCCGATTAGAGAAAGGAAACGCTACCGCATAGCTTCAATATGGCAAGACGTCGCAGCGGGCCGACAGTGGCGCAGATGTTTGAAAACATTTGAAACATGCCTCCCTGCAACCGGCATTCTTCCGGCACGCAGCGCGCGGCAAGTTTACGCGGCGGGGTTACCGACCTGGGGAGTACAAAAAGTGCCGACATCGTGTCGGCCTTATCTCACGCGGGACTGCCGCTATTCTCAATTTTTGCGGGACGGCTGCTGCACCAGCGAATCGCGCAGCACGCGCCTGAGTATTTTGCCTACATTGGACTTGGGCAGCTCACTGCGGAAATATACATGTCGGGGAAGTTTGTAACCGGTAAGGGACGCACGACACCGGTCGATGATGGCGCGTTCCGTGAGGGCCGGGTCCTTGGACACGACAAATACGGCTACGACTTCGCCCGAGTGTTCATCGGCCTGTGCCACGGCCGCGGCCTCGACCACGCCCGGAATGGCGGCCACCACTGCTTCAACTTCATTAGGATATACGTTGAAGCCCGAGACCAGGA
>JBARBG010000077.1:0-24851 GCA_049792815.1 Steroidobacteraceae bacterium
ACTCCTCGATTCACGACACCTACAGCCGTTGCGTGACCGTGCATGGCACCAACGACGTGCGCGTGGAAAACAATGTGACCTACAACACCATCGGTCACTGCTTCTTCCTCGAAGACGCCGTGGAGCATGGCAATCAGTTCGTCCACAACCTGGGAATCCTGACCAAGTGCCATCCGGACGCGCCGTGCATGGGGACAAACCTCGCCCCGTTCGGATCGACTGGATCGACGGGCGGCAAGAACTTCGTACTGACCGGCCAGGACGCCAAGGATGTCCTGATCCCTTCCGACAACAACGTGTCGACGTTCTGGATCACCAACCCGGACAACACCTTCGTGGACAACGTGGCCGCGGGTTCCGACGCCACGGGTTTCTGGTACGCCATGCCGGAACATCCGACGGGTGCATTCGCAGGCACGGATATCAGCAAGGCAACCTGGCCACGTCGAATGCAGATCAAGGAGTTCAAGGGCAATACCGCCCATTCGAACTTTGACGGTTTCATGATGGACCGCGGCCCCAGGGCCGATGGCCATTTCGCCGTCGGCGGGTATATTTCCCTGACCAATCCCGCTGACGCGAACAGTCCTCAGGCGGTGTCGGTCGTCGAGGATTTCACCAGCTACAAGAACCGCAATAGCGGCATCTGGGCGCGCGGTGAGATGCACCTGTTCAAGAACCTGAAGATGGCCGACAACGCCATCGGTTACACGCATGCCTCCGGCAACTTCGGTCAATCCGCCTATACGTCACGGGTGGTCGACTCGCGGTTCGTGGGCGAATCCGAGAACGTTGGCAACCCCAGGACGCCGGCGGAAATGGCTTACGGCCGCAGCTTGCCGGAGCCCGCAGTCGCGGATTTCCCGATCCGCGGCTACGAGTTCTACGACTATCATCATGAACTGGTCAATGACACCTTCGTGAATTTCCAGGACAACGCCACCCGCAAGACCGGAGCGATCTCTTACCTGCTGTTTACCAGCTTCGGAATGAGCTCCAACAACACCGTAGAGCGCGCGAAATTCATCAACGCCAAGCCGGTGTATTTCCCGCCGATGGAGCATAAGTGGAGCAACGATGATTACGGCAATGGGAGCTACAAGACCGCGGTGTTCCACGACCTGGACGGTTCGGTTGACGGTGTCCCGAACTCCTTCATTCTCATCAACGACGAAAATGACGCACTCGCAGTCGACTCAAAAGGCTGTCAGGTCAAACCCACCTGGAATGCTGCGGTGTGCAGGGGCGATGTCGGACGTTTGAGTTTTGGTGGCGCTGGCGGTCCTGGCGGTCCCGGCGCGCCAGGTCGTCCTGGTGCGGCTGCCGGTGCTGGCGGACCCGGTGGACCGGGCGGAGCAGCCCGTCCAGGCGGAGCAGCCCGTCCAGGCGGAGCGGGTGGTCCGGGCGGCGGCTTCCCTGCAGGAACGTTTACTGTGGGTGGTGCCCGACCAGCGCAGCCGCCCGTCGTTCTCAGCCGCAATGGCAAGGACTACAGCGTGACCGGAGAAACCAACGTACTGGCGGGTACCGAATTCAAGGTGACCACCGCAAGGCCGTCCCTGTCCCTCAACGTGAAGGAACTGGATAGCGGCTCGTGGGTGCTCTTCGAACTGCCTGGATTCACGACCGCAGCCTCGGGTACGCAGGAGAGCAGCCTGGATGAGCTGCGCAAGTCGAGCGACACTTCGTACTACAAGGGTAACGGTTCGCTTTGGGTCAAGCTTGTGTCCAATGGCGACGTCCTTGGCAGCGGCCCTGGCAAAGGCCCTAGTGGCGGAGCCAGCCTCCTGGTCAGCCGGTAAGCTGGGTCCTGTCGTATGAGCGAGAGCCCCCGGCACAGGCCGGGGGCTTCCCCAACGCTGAGAACCGGCGCCGCGACACGCGCGCACGCGTCGCTTGGCCAATCGGCATTTTTGGGTCTGGTGCCCAGGAAGGGACTCGAAGGCACGTGTAAGTCTTTGATCTGAAAAGTCCCCTTCGGGGACCGAGGAAAGTTACCCCAAAAGTTACCCAGCAGTTTCGTGGCTGTGGGTGGACTCTGTTGGATGGCGATGGACTCAAGACCGTGCAGGGCGACCTTGTTCAGGCCATACGGGCCTTTCACTGTTCGGATTGATTCACCTGGGCGGAGATGAAGGCCCCTGAGTGAGCGGGACAAGGCATTCCTTCAGCAAGGTTCGGAGCCAAATGTGTTCTTGCGCATGGTCGTTAATTGGTGTCCAAAACATGGTTTCGTCAACTCCAGTTTCTTCACCTGAAAGCTCAATGGCCACTATAGGCAGGAATCGGCTCAGCCGCTCGACCAGTGTCGCGGGCGCTCTGGCAACGATCTGTGATTTGACCGCGAGCAACACTGCGTCGGTGAACTGGCTCGTACCTATTTGAGCTGTCTCGTCCAAGCTGGGAACACCCGTGATGATCTTCGCGCCCCGCATCGCAGCACTGAAGCTGGTGTTGTAATCAAGACTAGGAAATTCGCGCAAATCTTTCGAGGTAACTCGCTTCCGCTTCAGCAGCGGATGATCGGTCGCAACCGCGACGACGATCCGATTCCAGAAGAGGTGTTCGTGCTTCAATTCCGGCCAGAGGCGGAAATCTCCGCACACGGCAAGGTCGATGGAGGAGTTCTCCAGCCAAGCCGGAAGATCGTATGGTACGTCCACAAATCTGATGCGAATGCCGGGCGCCTTCGTGTGTAACTTGGTAATCAACGCGCCGCTCAGAAGTAGCGCGTTGTAATCAGGCGCTGCGACAACGAAACTATGCTGGGCCGTTGATGGATCAAAGTGCTCGGGCTGAAAAAACGATTCCAGTTGCGAGCAGACCGCGTCGAGCTGCTTGCGCATCCGAACTGCCCGAGGTGTAAGACGCATGGTCCGACCCACCCGAACCAGAAGGGGATCGTTTAGGAGAATGCGCAGGCGCGACAGTGCACCGCTCATCGCCGGTTGCGAAAGGCCGATCTCAGATGCTGCTTTGGCAACGCTCGCTTGCTTCAACAACGCCTGAAGAATGGGAATCAGATTCAGGTTTTTCGTGCGGATCGCCACTTCTCGCCCCCTGTCGCGCATTTAACAGAAACATCACATCAGTTTCCACGATGTATTAGTTCGAAGATATCGATTTTACGAATCTTACAGAGGCGACTATCTTTGCACCAGCGTCAAGCCACAGGCGGGGAAGCTATGCCGCGTCTCTTGCACATTCAATCGAGCCCAAATCTGGGCCAGTCGTTAACACGGACACTCTCCGAGAAGTTCGTACAGACCTGGATCGCTCATCATGCGAATGTGGAAGTCGAGCTCCTAGACTTGGTAGTCAATCCGCTGCCGCACTTTGGCCCAGCGATCCTGGCGGCCGGCGCTGGACCGCCTAGCGATTGGACGTCCGAGACGCGCAGCGCGGTGGCGCTTTCGGATTCGCTCATCAAGCAGCTTGAGGCGGCCGATATCATGGTAATCGGTTCGCCGATGATCAATTTCACAATTTGTAGCCAGCTCAAGTCGTGGTTCGATCATGTGAGCATAGTGGGTCGCACCTTCAAGTATTCGGCTCCCGGGGTTGCGAAGGGCCTTCTCTTCGGCAAGAAGGTGTTCGTTATCGAAGCACGTGGCGCTGATTACACGGATGTTCCGGTGAATGCGTTTGACTTCCAAGAACCGCTGTTGCGGATACTGCTGGGTTTCTTGGGCATGTTCGATGTGTCGTTCATCCGTGCGGAGGGAGCGCGCCAACGGGTCGATGAGGCGGCGGATGTCGTACGCAATGCCGAAGCGATCATCGCTCGGCTTGCCGCCTGAGTGTTGCGACCGAGGAGACGCACGTGGCCGCAGAATACAAAACGTTGCCGCGGTCGGTGGTGCGAGAGACTTTGTCGGATCGAATCCGGCCACATTTGGAAGTGATCGCCAGTCGGGCGGCGGCGACCGAAGCGGCACGCACTGTTCCAGTGGAGAACATGGAGCTGATTCGCGAGGCTGGCTTCGTTCGTGCGCTACTTCCGGCGGCTCTGGGGGGCGACGAGCGCGACCTATGGGATTACTGCGATGCAGTGCGCCTCGTGACGAAGGCTTGTCCGTCTACGGGTTGGGTCACTGGCGTTCTCAATATCCATCAGGCGGCGTTTAGCCACTTCGACCCATCCGTTGCCAAGGAGATTCTGGCCACTGGTGTCGACACAGTCGTCTGCTCTTCGGGGTCGCCCCAGATGAAGGCACAATTGGCCGACGGCGGGATTGTCGTCTCGGGTCGCGGGCGCTGGTCGAGCGGGTGCGACCACGCGGAGTGGGCTCTGGTCGGAGTCAAGGTGCCCGATCCCAGCGATTCGCAATATCCGCAGCGCAAGTACCGTGACTACATGTTCATGGTGCACCGCAGTGAGTACACCATCGAGGATACCTGGTATTCCACGGGCATGCGGGGATCAGGATCCAAGGATCTGCTGTTCAATAAAGTCTTCGTTCCCTATCGGCGCATGGAACGGATGGATGCGGTCTATTTCAACTACAGTCACGGGGCTGGCACGGTGGACAGTTGGATCGCGCGCGTCCCGTTCCCTCTGTTGTTTGCGGTGTTCCTGCCGGCAATTGCATTGGGTTGCGCAGACGGCATGATTGCGGAATTCACCAAACGGCAGCGGGTACGCAAGAATGCCTATACCGGCGCGCAAGGAATCTTGAATCCCGCCGGCTACATGCGCTTGGCGGAGTCGGCGCACGAGTTGGATTCACTCACGGCCTATTACCAACACCTGCTCCACACAATGCAGCGACACGGTGAACGAGGAGAACGGCTAACTGAGGCCAAGTCACTGGATATGCAATCGCCGTTTCCATTTATTACCACGCGGGCCACTCACGTAATAGACCGTCTTTTTGAGGCTGCCGGATCCAGCGCAATAGCTGATTTCAGTCCTATGCAACGCTATTGGCGCGACGGCCACACGGCCCGGCTCCATCAAGGATCCGACTACGACGTGGGATTGCAACATCACGGCCGGTTCATGATGGGCCTTATGCCTACTCCGGATCTCTAGGAGCAGGACCATGAGTGCGGCGGCGCAGGCAATGCAATCGACACTTAAGAATCATTTTCGGACGGCGATGCGAAGCGTCGCCTCATCGGTATTCTTGGTGAGCACGCGTGGGCCCGAGGGCGACGCCGGGATGACGGCAACGTCGGTATGTTCGCTCAGCTTGGATCCTGCGTCAGTGCTAATCTGCGTGAACCGTTCGAATGCGTTCATGAAGGCGCTCGAGGCATCCGGCAGGTTTGCACTTAACATCCTAAGTCGCGACGACGAAACGGTTGCCAAGGCGTTCGGCAGCCCGGCCGGGCGCGGAAATCGCTTCGTTTTGGGTGATTGGTACGAACTAGGCGGCATGCCCGCGCTTAAGTCGAGCTTAAGCGCGATGGTTTGCGATGTGGCCGGCCGGATGGATTTTGGTTCACACCGCATATTTGTCGGGCAGGTTCGTCAGATCGACAATCACAACGGCGGAGCGGAGCTTCTTTACTGCCAAGGCGCGTTCCGCACCCTGCACCGGGAACAGCGGTACTCAGCGCGCGGAAACCGCCGCGATTGTCGGTGGTGATTGTAGCGGCCGACATTTGATTCGTAGCGAGCGTTCTTTGTTTGGTCGGTTCGGTGACAACCGGCTGCTTCGACCCGACGCGTAGGCCCTATTCGTCCGGCGTTCTGGCCCGCCACCGCGAGATGAGGATCTCCTCACGAGCATTTCGTGCGGCTCCGGCAATAGTCACGTATTGGAACGTCACTGTGTCACCCGGCATCGGGTATGTTCCATCGATACCGTGGTCACGGGCCCGGCCGTTGATGCTCATGGACCAATAGGCTGTCGGCCCGCTTTTGAGCTCCCCAATACTTTCTAGTTCGTATCCTAGATGGCCACCAACCGCGGCCACTTTGCCAAAACCGAAATACTCGAGCCTAAAACGAAACGGAACCGGCGATGCGTGGGTTTGATTGACGACAAAGGCATGCTCAAGGATCGACGTGAGGCACAAAGTCACCGAGCGCGGCCGCTTTACGTCGAGGCGCCTTAGGCTCGCGCCGGCCGTCGCGGCGCAACATGCGTCGCAGAGTGCTAATAACCCCGAAACCTCTCACGCCCCGGCACTTGCGCACCATCGCCGATCCAGCCAACCGCTAAACTGACGATATAGTCAGTATTGACTATACAGTCATTGACGACAATAAAACTGCGGCTTAATATTTCGGCGTGGGTTGATTTATCAAATTCATAACGCGCACATTGGGCAGGCAGAGGGCCGTGGGTCTCGCCTCCCACAAGACCGCGATGAAGAGGGGGCACAAAGGGAATGAATGACGCCTGCAGGCATGCGAAGTATCGCGTGCGGCTATTACTGTCCCGCGGCACGGTCCTCGCGGCCCTTCTTGCGGGCGCGCTCGGAGTTTCCGGGGTTGCTGATGCGCACCACTCCTATGCCATGTTCGATACAAGCAAAACGATCAGCCTCGATGGCACGGTGAAGGATTTCCAATGGACCAATCCTCACGCATGGATCGAAGTGGTGGTTGCGACATCTGAGGGTCTAAAGCAATACAGCATCGAGGGAAACAATCCACGCGTGCTCGGCCGGGCCGGCTGGAAATTCAATACTCTCAAGCCCGGAGACAAGGTGACGATCGTAATGAACCCTTTACGCGATGGGGCGCGCGGCGGCTCGCTGGTCAGTGCCACGCTGCCGGATGGCCGCATGTTGGGGGGGCGCTAACCCGCATCCTCTCTGTGTCTCGGAGACATCATCGATGATAGCTAGGATTTGGGCGAAAATCAGGATGCCAGACCCTGTATCGCGCACTCAAGCAGTTGCATTTGGAGCCACAGTTTGTGCGCTGCTGGCCTTTGCACATTCGGCTGTTGCCGGGACGACATTGCGCGATGCACGAGACATCTCCGGGGTGTGGCAAAGTTATCCGGAGACTCTAGGCTTCGATGCGACCGTTAAGCCGGGTGACCCACAGCGGGTGATTCTGCAGCCGGAGTACGACGCGAGCTACAAGGCCTCGCTGGCGAGCAAGGCAAAGAACGAGGCAGCGGGCAAGCCGGTGGTCGACGACTTGACGCTATGCATGCCCGGCGGAATGCCGGCAGCGATGCAAGCCCTGTTTCCGATGGAAATCGTAGTCGCGAAAAGGGTCGTCTACGTAATCATCGAAGGCGTGGATCCGATGCGTCGCATATACCTTGACGGGCGACCCATGCCCCGTGGCGATGATCTAACTCCCACCTTCGAAGGATATTCAGTGGGGAAATGGGAAGGCAACACGCTGGTGGTGGACACGGCCGGAGTGAAGAGCAGGACAAAAATCGAGGGTGTCCCACATTCGGATGCCCTGCGAATCAATGAGCGCATCCGCCTTCTGGACGACGATACCCTAGAAGACGTGTTCACGATCACCGACCCCAAAGCCTTCAAGGTCCCATGGGTCATAACAAAGCACTACAAGGATTACAACACGGTGACGACTGCGGACTCACCAGGGGTCAAGGGCATCGATCCCGGAAAGTATCCCAATCACGGTGAAGCCGCGCTGGAAGCGAGTGAGTTTGTGTGCAACGAGAACAACCGCAATCTACCGGGCGACAACGGTGTTGTCGGCTTCGATACCAAGTAGGGCGGCATGCGGTGGGCTGCAGATGCGACGCGCTTCATACCGGTGTTCGGGGAGATTTGCGCTCGGAGTCGCCGCCAAAAGATCAGGTTTATGAGAGGTTCTGCATGACGTTCAGATGCATCGTCGCCAACTCATTCAGTCGACTTTCACGGAGCTGCAAGTCGACGCTCGTTGCCGTGCTCGCAGGAGCGCTCGGCTTGGTTGGTGTTGCTGAGGCACATCATTCGTTCGCGATGTTCGATTTTCAAAAAACGGTCACCATCCAGGGCACAGTCAAGGACTTCCAATGGACCATGCCTCACGTTTGGATAGACGTAATCGTTCAAACGTCAGATGGGCCGACGCAGTACGGCGTCGAAGCGCTCGCCATCCCGATTCTTAAGGGGGCGGGGTGGACGTTCAATACGCTCAAACCCGGAGACAAAGTCACAATCGTATTGAACCCTTTGCGCAGTGGCGCCCCGGGCGGATCGCTGGTCAGTGCCGAGCTCCCGGATGGCCGGATATTGGGTACTACTCGGAGAATTCGATGAGAGCCACCATTGCGCCGGGAAGTTACTGGTTTACCGGCCTGTTGCGCGCTCGGTTCGTCGCGCTGGCTGCAATTGGGGCGTCTGGACTCCTTGGAATTTCAGTGCTGGCCGTGGCCGGAGCGCACCAACGTAGCCCACGCGACATTTCCGGGTTCTGGATGCAGTACCCATTCGTTTTTCAGTTTGATCCAACGCTCAAATTCGGAGAACCCCAGAGGGTGGTGCTTCAACCGGACTACGAAGCTCGCTACCAAGCGTACGTGGCGGCGGTCGCGAAGGGCGAAGCGGAAGGCAAACCCGTGGCGAACGCTTCGTCCCAGTGCCTACCCTCCGGACTGCCCGCGAGCATGGGAGGCTTTGCGCCGTTGGAGTTCGTCATTACGAAGAAGACCCTCTATGCGTTTCCCGAAGGCTGGGATCCGCCGCGGCGCATCTTCATGGCCCGGTCCTTACCGCCGTGGGAAGACGTGGAGCCCAGCTACGAGGGCTACTCGGTGGGGCGATGGGAAGGTAACACCCTGGTGGTCGACACAGAGGCGGTCAAAATCAGAACAACCATTGACGGTGTACCGCATTCTGAAGCTATGAAGGTTCACGAACGCATTCGGCTATTGGACGATGACACGCTGGAAGACGTGTTTACCATCACCGACCCCAAAGCCTTCAAAGCGCCTTGGGTCATAACGAAACACTACAAGGACTACGAAACGCAGGCGATTGGGGATGCGAACAAACCCGGCCAGGATCTGGAGCATCCCAAAGGCAAGGGTGGCGAATTGGTGCCGGAGGAGGTCGTCTGCGTCGAGAATAACCGCAACACGCGGAGTCCAAGCGGCACCATCTCCGATGGAGTTGCTCCCCGAGATTAGGCCGGTAGGCAGTTCGGTGAAAGTGACGATGGGGTCGGCCAGTGCGCGGGTCATGTGATGTAGATCAGCGACTCTGCTTTTGAACTACTAATAATCTGAAGGGGCGGCGATGTTTACCAGGACGCGCAGACAGTTTTCTTGGGCGAGATATTTCGCCGTGTCGGCCGCTGTTGCCAGTGCGGTACACGCAGGCTCGGGATGGGCTGCAGACGCTGCCGATGATTCGGGGGCCCTGCAGGAAATCGTCGTCACTGCGCAACGGACGCAGACTTCGCTGCAGCAAACTCCGGTTTCGGTGACGGCATTTAGCGCCGACACGCTTCAGGAACTCGGGGCCCACTCATTGCTCGACATCAGTGCCTTCACACCAGGCCTCCAGATTGCCGGGACCGGTGCGGGCGCGGGCACCTTCGCGATTCGTGGCATGGGCGTGAATTCCACCGCACCGTCGGTATCGCCCTCAGTGGGCATTTACGTAGATGACGTGTACTTCCCCTCGGCGGCGGGCAATCTGTTGAGCCTGTTCGACGTGGCGCAGGTCGAAGTACTGCGCGGTCCGCAGGGTACGCTGTTTGGTCGCAACACGATCGCAGGCGCCGTGCAGTACACCACGGTGAAGCCAAGCACTGACGATGTCGCCGGGTTCGTCGAGGCCAGCGGAGGCAATCTGGGGCGGGCCGACTTCAGCGGGGCGTTCAATCTTCCCCTGGGCAGTACCCTGGCCGTGCGACTGTCACTGGCCTCCAAGCAGCTTGACGGATATGTGCACGACGAACTGAACAACGTCGACCGCGGTTCAGAGCGTATCAAGGAAGGACGCCTGCAGGCGCTCTGGAATCCTACCGATCAGCTGAGCGTGCTTGTCGAGGGTAATTCGCTGCAGCAGGACAACAACGGCCCAGCCCTCGTTGTACTGGGCATCAGCCCCAACGCGGGCCTGGTGCAATTCGCCGAATTCACCGGTGCAACCGCGCCGCCAAACGTGCCCTACACCACAGCGCTGGTGTCCACCTCGCGGGACGAAATTGCAGGCTTCAACGGCCCAAGCTATTCCGTTTTCCGATACTCTTCGGGGCAGGGTACGATTACCTACCGATTCAACGACAGCATCGCGCTGACGTCGATCACCGCCTATAGCGAGTCGATCAATAGTGGCGCCGCGGATGGCGATGACACGCCGGCAAGTATAGTTAATGTCTTCCTTGGTCATGATCAAACGGACCTTCTCACTGAGGAACTGCGACTGACGGGCCACTCGTTCGGGAACCGGTTCGACTGGACGGCGGGTGCCTATTACTATGACCAGAACAGGACCTTGGATGGGGGCTATTTCGCCATTGGCCTGCTGCCACCCTCTGCCAGCCCGCCGAATACCGATCTTAAGGACAAAGCATGGGCGCTGTACGGCCAGGCGACCTGGCATTTCACGGACCGTCTGTCCGGCACGGTGGGTGCGCGCTACAGCTCCGAGAAGGACAACGGCTCGGCAACTCCACCGTTCGGTGCGGCGGAGCCAGGCACTATCTGCGGCGGGGCCTTCGCCCCTTGCGGCATCCTAAATGGGACCATTAGCGCCAGCTTCAGCAATACGGCGCCCTACGTCGGCCTGCAGTTTCAGGCGACCTCGGACATCATGGCCTACGCGAAGGCCAGCGAGGGCTTCCGCGCCGGCGGAGACCAGTTCGTGAACAGCGTCTCAGGGTGGGTGCCCTACGACCAGGAGACGGCGTGGACCTACGAGATCGGGTCACGCATGGAGTTCCTGGACAGGCGGCTACGCATCAATCCATCACTGTTCTACACCGACTGGAAGAACATCCAGTTCAACGCGCTGGATCCGATCGGCGAACCCTATACGCGCAACGCCGGTGACGCGACCATCAAGGGTGCTGAACTGGAAGTGCAGTATGCCCCGACCAGGCAGTGGTTGCTGAACGCCTCGGTTTCATATCTCGACGGCCACTACACCCGCATCGATCCCAGCGTGGAGTTCGAGACAGTCTCACTCGGCCCTCCGGGGTCGCCGACGGAGAATGTGGTGAATCTTTCGCTCCGGGACCCCATGCAGCAGTCCCCCAGGTTCAAATACACCGCCGGTGCCCGGTACACCCTTCCGTTGGCGATCCAGGGCCGGGTATCCGCCAACGTCGACTACGCCTGGGTGGACACAATGCGCGGCGAAGTGACAGATTCGGACACGGTGCAATTACCGTCCTACAGCCTGGTTAATGCACAGCTGGAGTATGCGAGTTCAAGCGACCGCTTTACCGTGGCGCTGTTTGGCACCAACCTGGCTGACCGGTATTACTTCATCAGTGGCTACAACCTCCAGAACGGTCCCGGCGCCAAAGAGGCTACACCGGCTCCGCCGCGCGAGTATGGCGTGACGCTGCGCTACAAGTTCTGAGCGAACATCCGAAGGAGAAGCTCGCATGCGCGCTAGTGTGCCGTTCGTCCTGATGCTTGGTTTCGCCGGTTCTGGTGCGTATGCGGCCCCGGCACACTTTGTATTGAGCAAGGACCACACAGACGTGGTTTTCGAGGTGAGTCACGTTGGATATTCCATGAAGCACGGCTGGTTCCGCGATATCTCAGGGACGCTGATCTTTGATGCGAAAAAACCCGAGTCGAGCTCGGTCGATGTCACAATTAAGTCGGGTTCAATCGACACCAACAACGCGCAGCGCGACAAGGATCTGTCCGGCCAGAACTTCCTGGACGCCGTCAAGTTCCCGGATCTGCACTTTGTCTCGACAAGAGTAGTCCGCAGAGGAAATCAGACCCTGGATGTGGAAGGAAGTCTCACTTTGCACGGCATCACAAGGCCAATTGTGCTTCATACCAAGCTCAATAAATCCGGACCCAATCCCTTCAATCACGCTCCGACTGTGGGCTTTACCGCGCACGGATCATTGATGCGCAGCGACTATGGCATCGCGAGCATGATTCCGATCCTCGGTGACGAGGTATCGATCGTCATCGACGCCGAGTTCGACGCAGCAAATAAGTGAGACGCAGTTGGCGCATCTGAGTGGCAACCCGCACCGAGCTTTGTGGCGCCGCGGCGCGAACCATTTGCCGCACGAGTCGCGACTGGGTCCTAAGCCATATCCTTGGGTCCCCGTTCAACGAAACTGTCCACGACCATCTAGGGTTCCATTTGAATGCACCCAACGGAGCGCGGGCGCTGTGCCTCGCGGTGAGACGCCGAATTTCACCTGCATGGGCGCAGCTAGGGCCCCTTAAAGCTATATGATATGCTTTAAGGAAGAAGCGCAGATCGGTACTATTCGCACGGATATGCTCGAACAGCGCCATGAGACGGATGTTTTTGGTCGGAGTCGTCTTCTGCAAATTGCCAGGCGCGACCCTGTATTGATTGCTTTCGTCCACTTCGCACTCAATAGCAACGTACCACTTCAGTAGTGTCTACAAAATCTAGGGCATCGCTCATTGGCTCAGCCTAACAAGCCATCGGTGCGTCCACGGTTCCGACGCCCGGATCGTCGCGTTGCCAAGACCCGAACGGCTTTGCTTCAGGCCGGGCGGGCCTTATTGGCGACGCGATCCATTGACACGATTAGCGTCGACGAGATCGTTGATGCAGCGGATGTTGCCAAGGGCAGCTTTTACAACCATTTTACTGACAAAGATGTCTTTGCCCGCGAGATTGGCGCCACTGTGCGCCGCCAGGTCGAACAGGCCATCACGGCAGCGAATGCGGGCGTTGGCGATCCGGCTTCGCGATTCGCGCGGGCACTATGCGTATTCATCCGCTTTGCGATTGAACATCGGGACAGTGCACAGCTGCTCTGGCGTTTGAATTCAGGCGCGACTATGGCCGGCGCGCCGGTGAATCGCGAACTGCGTGAGCAGCTGCTCCGCGCCGTGGAATCACGTCCGTTTTCTCATTTGGACGTCGAGACTGGTGTATTGCTGATCATGGGCACTACCGTCATCGCGATCCGTCATGTGCTCGAGGAACGCCTCGTTACGCCGCCGGCGCAGATTGCCGCCAATATGGCGGCCGTGATGCTGCGAGGGTTGGGCGTGGCGCCTCGCCGTTCGCAAGTTGTGGCCAATGCGGCAGCCGAGGACATCCTCGGGAAGCCGGATTGGGGCAGGTAGCGGGCGGTCTCGCTCGGGCGGAAGACCTGGCTTCCTCGCGGGCCAAACCGGCCTCTCATCGCCGTCGCAGCTCGAAGCGTAACGCGCATGATAAATAGGTCAGCACTGGGGCCATTGGAGGCGGGGTATGGCCTGCATTGCAAGCGCCGCGACAGCAAGGACCTCAAGGCCGGATTTAGTGAGCCACCCCGGAAAGGGGGGTCTGGGGCCAATCTATCAAATGCTACGCTGGCGCAACGCAATTGCACCAACCGTAGGCGGGACCCGGCCCACCTTACGTCGGTTGGCCCAATAGGGTGTCAACCTGCAGTCGTGGGTCCACTGCTAAACCGCGGACAAGTCAAATTTCAATGCGGCCACCTCTTAAGGGGAGAATGAACGAGATGAACGGGATCACAGGAATCGGCGTTGCTGCCATGGGCTCACTGATCGTGGCATCTGCCGCCCTGGCACAGGGTGCAGCGCCTCCGACTCCGGAGCAGAAGGCGCAAGCCGCTGTGCTCACGCGCCAGGGGCTTTTCAAGCTCCAAGCCTTTGTCTTCGGTCCGGTCGGCGGCATGCTCCGGGGCGCGCCCTTCGATGCCAAGGCGGCCGAGAAGGCCGGTGCACGCCTGCAAGTTCTGGGCGGAATGATCCCTGAGGTGTTTGCCACCGACACCCACACCTTCACCAATAACCCGACCAAGGCGCGGGAAGGCATCTGGACTAACAAGTCGGACTTTGACGGCAAGGCCACCGACTTCGTGAAGGCCGCCGCGGACCTGGAAGCAGCCGCCAAGACCGGAGATGAGGCGGCGACCAAGAAGGCCGCCGGTGCGGTGGGCAAAGCCTGCGGCGCCTGCCACGATCAGTTCCGCGACAAGTAAACGACGCGTCAGAGTCTGGAGCCGTGCTTCTTGCGGGAGTCCGGCTCCGGCTCGTTTGAAATGGCATATCCGACGCCGAATGCGGCGCCCGGTGTCCAGAGGCCATCCGCGAGATTCCGACTCTCTAGTCAGCAGGCTGTTGAAAAAGGTGCGGTGGTGGGTAGAACCGTTGCCAGAAACAAGGGTCATGCCGCTCGCGCGTTCCTCACCGACAGTTGCGGCTTGAATGTCATGCCGCACCTCGCTCAGGACATTGCCGGCCCAGGCGGTGCGGCGGCCACCATTCACGCCCGCTCATCCTGCCTTGGCGCATCCCAGGATCGCGTGCCTTAGCCCCCGGCCTTCGTCGAGGGCGGTACATCGATCGTCGTCGCATCCACGATCATGCTGCTCCTAAGCAGCAGTCGATTCGATTCCAACAGGCCCCGTAAGAAGGCGCAGTTCTGCCCGCTCAAGCGATGCTGTTCGAGCAGGTGGCGAATGCGCAAGATGGCCGACTCACCCAGGACATCCTCCTCGGCAGCTCGATCCCCCCAAAGGGGCACATCGACTGCGAGCCGTACAGGCTGTCCTCCATCGAGGGATCCGACCAGTTGAACCACTGTCGTATGAAGTGGATGCGTAGCATGCGCTCCAACGGCACGTTGGTCGGGGTCACGGCACGAAATGCATTTCAACTGTCCTTCTTGGCGTGTGCCGCCCGAGTGCATCGCTCGTGATCGCGTTCGGTGATGTAGATGGAATTCTGCGCCAAGGCGCGGCCGTAAGCCATGCGTTCCTCTGTTGGGTGTAGGTCCATTGGAATCGACGCCATAAGCGCTTCGTTGCGATCCCGCATAATCTGCGCGAATTCAGGATGAGTGAGGATGTAGAGGTCGTTGTTGCGCATGCCACGGAGCATAAGCCGACCGGCTTCGAGCGCACTCATGGCTAACTTGGGGTCGTTGACCACATTCCTCTCCGCAGCGATCGTTTTCGGATCAGTTTTTGTGCCGGTATTGGCCAAATCGCGCGAACGATTGCGGTTCGAGTCCCAGACGTTTGAGGTTACGAGCCCTGGAAGAAATACGGATGCGCCGATGTTGGTATTCACAAATTCCGCGCGCAGTGACTCCATCATTCCGACCACGGCATATTTCGAAGTGCAGTAGCAGCCCGCGTCGTCGACAGCGTAGAGTCCCCGCATCGACGACGTAGTGACGATCTGACCGCCTTCGCCGTGCGCCTGAATGCGCGGCAAAAAAGAGTGCACGCCGTTGAACACACCAGTGAGATTAACCCCCATCATCCAGTCCCAATCGTCATAGGTGGCACGGCTCAATGGCGCGGCTCCATTTAGAGCAACGCCGGCATTGTTGACCAGGACATGAACCTTACCGAAGACTTGTACTGTTTCCGCAGCCGCCTTTTCCATTCCGGGACGATCGGTCACGTCAACACTTATGGCGTGGACGCGGTTTTTGGCACTCTCAAGGTACTTCATCGCCTCATCAAGGTGGCTCTTAGTACGATAGGAGATCACTACTTTCATACCCGCATCAGTAAACGCGCGGGCGATGCCGAGCCCGACCCCGCTGTCACCACCCGTGATGAAGGCCACCTTTCCATCGACGTCTTTCATCGGAGCCTTGAGATCCGGGCAACTCCCAAGAGGAGCTTTTACGCTCGCTTGCGTCGCTGTCAGAGTCACGGCAGGCAGCATAGCCGCTGTGGAGGCGCTAGCCGCAGCAAGCGCCGTATGCTTTAGGAAGCGGCGGCGCGCGCGACCGGATGCGGTCATAGATGTCTCGACTTCGCTCTCATGTACTGACATCGCTTGCTCTCCTGAAATCACTCACTGTGATCGGCATTCTCTTGCCAACATTTGGAAGGACTCTTCAAGTTATTGTTCGAGCCCCAGGGTTGTCACGGGACAGTGGATTTCCAATAACTCCTGTCTTTCTATCGTGGGAGGACCATCTCAGCCGAGGCGTGTGGCCCGATCGCGCAATGGGCCAAGCATCTACAAAGGTACTATTGGCCAAACGTTAGGAATTGCCCCGGAGCCTTGGATGATTGGTGTGGTGACCGCTACCCGATCACGGCGGTGATGGTAGGCCCGTGCCCGAATCCGCCCCCCCTCTCGAAGAGGGGGAAGTCGCACGACGAGCCGGAACCCCCGTTCGATTGAGAACGTACTGCGTTAAGATTCTCCAAAGGTTCAGATGTCGCCCTCGCCGGTGCAATCGAAAGTCAAGAAGGGCGAGGACGCAATGCCGCATGGAAGTTCAGTCGCAGTAGCGTTTGAATTGGACAATGCAATGAACTGGCATTCGTTTGTCGAATCACTGTCCCCACCGGGCACCGTCTTCGATCTCCGTCAGCTCCTCGCGCGAGTCACCAAAAGGCAGCTCCTGTTGCTCGCACTCGCGATGAGCGTAATAGGCGTAGCCATTATCCTTGGATTTTCGACGGCTTTCAGAGCCGGTGTCACTCAAATTGTCGAAGACCAAGTGAGAGCGTCAATAGAGCGCGCGACGAGAATAGACGCACCAAGTTCGTGGACGGCCAAGAATTCTCGCGGAAACTAAGGCGAAAGTCTCGATGGCAACTCGGGCGCCCGTGACCGCCTTCGGCGCTAGTGGATTACCTCAAACAGACCGGCCGCGCCCATACCACCACCAATGCACATCGTCACTACGACGTAGCGGACTCCTCGACGGCGTCCTTCGAGCAGCGCATGACCAACTAGTCGGGAACCCGTCATGCCATACGGGTGACCCAAGGCAATGGCACCGCCGTTGACGTTCAAGCGATCATCCGGAATTCCGAGGCGCTTTTGGCAATACAGCACCTGCACCGCAAATGCCTCATTAAGCTCCCATAGGCCGATGTCGTCCGCCGACAGGCCCGCCTTAGCCAGAAGCTTCGGCACCGCGAACACGGGCCCTATCCCCATTTCATCCGGTTCGCAGCCGGCTACCTGAAACCCGCGGAATGCTCCCAACGGGCTCGTTCCACTGCGCGCGGCAGCCGCCTCGCTCATGACGACGCAAAGCGACGCGCCATCTGAAAGCTGACTGGCATTGCCGGCAGTAATGACGCCTCCTGGAAGCACTGGCTTGATTTTTGCCAGGGCCTCAATCGTGGTCTCGGGCCGTATGCCCTCATCTTCCGATACCGTAACCTGCACCGTCGCAATCACTCCATCGGGGCGTTCAACAGCCATCGTCGTCGTCATCGGGGCGATTTCAGCGGCGAATCTGCCGCCGGCGCGGGCCGCGGCGGCGCGAACCTGACTGCCCAGTCCGTACTCGTCCTGAACATCACGTGGAATGTTATAACGCTTAGCGACCGTTTCGGCCGTATCCAGCATGCTCCAGTAGGTGGCGGGCACATTCGCTGCGACCCAGTCTTCCTGGACATTAAAGGTATTTGCCTGAGCCTGGCAGAGGGTGATGGACTCGATTCCACCAGCAAGGTAAACCTCACCTTCGCCGGCGAGGATGCGCTGGGACGCCAGCGCAATCGCCTGCAAACCGGTCGAACAGAAGCGATTGATCGTGAGCCCGCAAGTTGATACCGGCAAGCCCGCCCGTAGTGCAACAATCCGCGCAATGTTCATGCCGGATGGGCCCTCGGTGAAGGCTCCACCGAGGATCACATCTTCCACCTTCGCAGGATCAACGCCCGCGCGCTGGATTGCATGGCTGGCAACGTGGGCGCCCATCGTGACGGGGTGCGTGAGATTGAAGCTGCCGCGAAACGATCGGGTGAGCGGCGTGCGCGCTGTCGAGACGATGAGTGCATCCATTTTTGCGCGATCCTGTCAGGAATCGGAAGTGAAGGTCTGACCGCCGGACGCGAGGGACTGCAGGAGCTCTGCAGGCCGCCAACGGGATTCGCGGCATTGATACGCGGGCCCATGTTGTAAGCGGCGGATTGAAAACAATACATCGACTAAGCCGCGCCGATCGGCGTAGAACATAGGACCACCCCGCCACCTCGGAAAGCCGTAACCGGCGACGTACACCACGTCGACGTCAGAGGCGCGACGAGCAATCCCATCCTCGATTACATGCGCCCCTTCATTTACGAGAGCCAATATCAGCCGATCGACGATTTCATCGTCACTAATCCTCCGACGCTGCAGCCCGAGTCGCGCGGACTCCGCAAAAACCAGCGCTTCGACTTCCTGACTGGGAACAGGGGCCCGCTGACCCGGTCGATAGTCGTACCAGCCGCGTCCGACCTTCTGTCCGAATCGGCCAGCAGCCTCCAGAGCGGAGGCTGTTCGCGAGTAAACCAGTTCGGGGTATTTTTGAAGGCGTTGCTCTCTGATCTTGCCGCCGAGGTCGTTTCCGGCAAGGTCACAGACTCGGAACGGACCCATGGCCATTCCCCACCGCTCGATGGCCTGGTCGACCTGCTCGGGCAGGGCGCCCTCATCCAGCAATAGCCCCGCTTCAGTAAGGTAGGGTTGAAGCATCCGGTTGCCGATGAAGCCCTCGCACACCCCGGAGACGACCGGCGTCTTTCCGATTCGACGTGCCAACGCCAGTGCGGTGGCGATGGCATCCTTTGACGTACTCTTCCCCTCGACGATCTCCAGAAGCTTCATGACGTGCGCGGGGCTAAAGAAGTGCAGGCCAAGAATGTCCTGTGGTCGGCCAGTGGCGTGCGCGATCTCATTGACATCGAGCATGGAGGTATTGCTGGCGAGGATCGCGCCGGGCTTGGCGAGGGCATCAATCTGCGCAAAAACGGAGCGCTTAATTTCCATGTCCTCGAATACCGCCTCAATCACGAGGTCGGCATTGCACAATTTCGCGAAGTCCTGCGAGCCATGAATCAGGGACAGCCGCTTCTGTATCTGGACTTCATCCAGTTTCCCTCTCTTGCTCGCCTCCTGATACGTCTGCTTGATCACAGCGAGGCCTCTGTCGAGAGCCTCCTCGGATCGCTCGATGATTTCCACAGGCAGCCCGGCGTTTACGAGACTCATGACAATCCCGGTGCCCATGGTTCCTGCGCCGATCACCGCGACTTGCTGCACGTCTCGCGCTTTCCCGGGAGGCATGGTTTTGGTCGGCTCAGCGGCCGCACGACGTTCCGCCAAGAAGGCGTGCCTGAGGCCGAAGAACTGCGGGCTGGCCGTGAGCCTGGAGATGGTCTCACTTTCTTTCTTCATTCCGGCGGAAAACGGCAGAGAAACGGCGAACTCAAGGCAGTCGACGCACGCTAACGGCGCCGGAACTCCCTTGGCGCGCTTCGTAACCGTGGCTCGGCCAAAGGCAAGAAAGGCCTGTGCATTGGCCATGTGGATCTTAAGATCACGAGTGCGCCGCAATGACGCACCGGATTGCACGTCGCGCGAGAGTCGCATGGACAGGGAACATGCCTCGGACAGCACATCACCATCGGTGACTGCATCCAGGAGGCCACTTTGCTTGTGCAAGTGGGCACCTTCGATTTGACCCAAACAGATCAAGTTGAAGGCGAGCTCCAATCCCACAAGTCGCGGCAGTCGCTGGGTACCTCCTGCCCCTGGAATCAGGCCAAGGTGAACCTCCGGCAAGCCGATCTGCGCGTCAGAGCGCGCCACGCGTGCGTGACAGGAGAGAGCAAGTTCCAAGCCGCCGCCCACCGCACTTCCATGAAGGCACGCCACGATCGGCTTGGAGCTCAGTTCGATCATCTCCATGAGCGCGTTCAACGAAGGTTCCTGCCAGATCGCCGGGCCGTCAAATTCGGTGATATCGCCGCCCGCGCTGAAGCCTCGGCCGGCACCCTGGATGACAATGGCAGCAACCGCCGGGTCACCCAAGGCTGCGCGCAGGTCATTCTCCAACCTGCGTCTGAGCGCGAGCGACAGCACGTTGACGGGTGGGTTGTCGAGCGTGATTACTGCGACGGCGTCCTTCAAAAGAAACCCGGGCACTGGTGTTCCTTGTGGAGTTAAACGGAGGTCAGGCGCGCTTAGAGCGCCGCGAGGAGCTGGGGCACCGCAGAGAACAGGTCCGCCTCGAGGCAATAGTCAGCGATTTCAAAGATCGGGGACGCAGGATCGTTATTGATGGCCACGATCACCTTGGAGTCCTTCATGCCAGCAAGGTGTTGCACCGCGCCTGAAATACCTATGGCAATGTACAGTTTGGGGGCGACAATTTTACCGGTCTGACCAACCTGGAAGTCGTTTGGCGCGTAGCCGGCGTCCACCGCGGCACGACTTGCCCCGACAGCGGCGCCTAGTTTGTCGGCCAATGGCAGGATCATCTCGTCAAATTTCTGCCGCGAGCCTAGGGCGCGTCCACCCGAGACTACAACGCTGGCTGCAGTCAGCTCCGGCCGTTCGCTGGGCGTACTGTCGAGCCGCATAAACTGGCTCTTGCCGGAGTCGGGCACAGCTGCGAGCGCCTCCTGCACGGCATTGCCGCCACTCGGAGATGCTGCCTCGAACGCGGCAGTCCGCACTGTCAGCACCTTGATCGCATCGGAGTTCTGTACCGTAGCTATCAAGTTACCGGCATAAATGGGGCGCTCGAAGGTGTCGGGACTTGCGACAGCGGTGATATCACTGACTTGGAACGAATCCAGGCAAGCAGCCACACGCGGAGCAACACCCTTACCCCAGGCAGTCGCCGGAAACAGAAGGTGGGTGTAGTCCCGAGCGATTGCCAAGACTTGTGCACAGACGACCTCCGGCAGTCGATGTCGCAGCGATTCTCCTTCGGTCAGCCAAACTTTCTTAACCCCGGCTATTGTTCGGGCTGCGGCCGCGACAGGTCCGGCATTCGCACCTGCAACCAGGACATGAACGTCGTCTCCGAGCTTTCCGGCTGCAGTAACAGTGTTGTAGGTGGCACCTGCGAGGCGCGCATTGTCGTGCTCCGCAATGACGAGTACAGCCATACTAAATCACTCGAGCTTCATTCCTAAGCTTGTCTACCAGCGTCGCGACGTCTGGGACCCTGGTTCCGCCGCGTCGCCGGGGCGGCTCCGAAACGCGTAACGTGCGAATGCGGCTGGAAACATCGACGCCCAAATCGGCTGGAGTTAGGGTCTCCAGTGGCTTCTTCTTCGCCTTCAGGATGTTGGGCAGCGTGATGTACCGGGGTTCGTTGAGACGAAGATCGACGGTTACGACAGCCGGGAGCGTGATCCGAATGGTCTCCAAACCACCGTCGACTTCACGCGTGACCACGAGCGCGCCGTCAGTGGGCTCAATCTTCGAGGCGAATGTGGCTTGGGGCAGATCAGCCAGGGCGGCAATCATCTGCCCCGTCTGATTGCTGTCATCGTCGATAGCCTGCTTTCCAAGCATTATGAGTTGCGGGCTTTCACGCGCGGCCACCGCCTTGATCAGTTTGGCTACGGTCAACGGCGGCAACTCAATGTCGGTGTGCACAAGGATGGCGCGGTCCGCACCCATGGCCAAGGCCGTACGCAGCGTTTCACTGCTGCTCGCCGAGCCGCAACTGACCACGGTCACCGATGTGGCGGTGCCTCGTTCCTTCAGGCGTATTGCCTCTTCAAGCGCAATCTCATCAAACGGATTGACAATCATTTTACCGTTCGCAAGATCCACGCCCGTTCCGTCTGCCCGGATGCGTGGCCGCGTAGCGTGATCGAGGACACGCTTGACGGCTACCAGTACCTTCATCAGCATCCTTTTAGCCAATTCGTCCTTTTGGCCTGCAAGTTTCAGGCAACGAGCCCTGGGCCGGGTACCCCTCCTGGCGGGTGGTGCGGCTTAGGGGCCCGAGGTGAATCGTAGCCCTATACTGGCGCAATGAATCACTGTTCAGGAAACCGGCCGTGAAAGCCTACAACGCCCCATTGGATGACATCCGTTTTGTTCTGTGGCATCTGGTGGACCTCGATTCGCTGAAAAATCTGCCGGAATCCGAGGTCCTAGCCGATCACGGGTTGACCAATACGATTCTTGAGCAGGCCAGCCGATTTGCCACGGAGATCTTGTGGCCATTGGATTCCTCCGGCGATCGCCAGGGGTCGCGGTGGAACGAAAACGGCGTAGTGACTGCGCCCGGATTCGTAGCCGCTTACCGGCAGTTCGTCGAGGCCGGTTGGAACAACATAGAGATGCCCGGGGAATACGGCGGTCAAGACCTTCCCCAGGTTCTTTGCTGCGCCGTCGAAGAAATGTTCGTCGCGGCAAACAAAGCATTTTGCATGTGTCCGCATATTGCGCCGGCGGCTGTCAGGGCTTTGGTCGCGGCTGGCAGCGAGCCCCTGAAATCGTTCTTTATACCGAAACTCGTCAGCGGCGAGTACGCCGCCACCATGGACCTGACGGAGCCCCAGGCGGGATCGGACGTCGGGGCGCTGCGCACGCGCGCGGAGCCGCAACCCGATGGAAGTTACCGACTTTTCGGTCAGAAGATATTTATCACCTTCGGCGATCATGATCTGACGGAAAACATAGTGCATCTCGTATTGGCGCGAATCACCGGTGCGCCGGCCGGATCCAAAGGGATTTCCCTGTTCGTGGTGCCAAAGATTCTTCAGGACGGGCGCCGCAATGATTTGATGTGTACCGGTATTGAACACAAGCTCGGAAATCACGCCAGCCCAACATGCTCCCTTACCTACGGCGCACGTGGCGACGGTGCGATCGGCTGGTTGGTCGGCCAAGAAAACCGCGGACTTCAGTCCATGTTTGTGATGATGAATGGGGCGCGGTTCAATGTAGGTCTCGAGGGACTCGGTGTCGCGGAGCGGGCCTACCAACAGGCACTGGGCTACGCGCGCGAGCGCGTCCAAGGACGATTGGTGGGCGGCCAGGTCCCGGTTGCGATCGTGCAGCACCCGGACGTACGACGCATGCTGCTGTCGATGCGCAGTCAGATTGAGGCAATGCGTGCCGTCGCTTATAACGTTGCCGCGGCGCGTCATATTGCGGAGCGCCATCCGGAGGCGGGTCAGCGCCAGACGCAGCAGGCGTTTGTCGATTTGGTGATGCCCGTCTTCAAAGGATGGGCGACTGAAACTGGAATTGAGGTCGCATCCACCTGCATCCAAGTTTACGGTGGGGCCGGGTACGTGGATGACCATGGCGCCACCCAACCCTTACGGGACGTACGCATCACGTCGATCTATGAGGGTACGACTTCGATCCAGGCGCACGACCTCGTCGAGCGCAAATTGGTGCGCGATGGGGGCGCCGCCTATCGAGCATGGTTGCCCATGGCAGAACAGGCTGCTAGGGAACTTTTAGAAAGCGAGTCGCCAGATCTTTCGGGCATCGGGCGAGGACTTCTCCGTGCAATTGAAGCCCTCACGAAGGCGGTTGAATATGCCATCGTCAGTTTCCCGCATCGACCGTCGGAGGTTTTGGCAGGCTCGGTACCATTGCTGCGTGCGTTTGGCATCGTTCTCGGAGGATGGCAGATGGGCCGGGCGGCTTTAGTCGCGCAACGCTGCCTGCAGCAGGGCCAGGGCCATGCGCCTTTCTTAAAGGGAAAACTGGTAAGTGCCTGCTTCTATTCGTTCCACGTCATGCCTGTGGCCATTTCTCTGGCCAATACCGCAGTGGAAGGGGGTGCCAGTGTGATGGCCATGGACGAGTCGGCCTTCTGACTTCCGTCGGCAATACCACAGGTTGGAAGAGCTAGAAGTCGACGAGTCCGAGGAGGCGGGCACGAGCCACGGCATGCTTGCGGGTGCCCGCGTTTAGCTTGGCGAAAAGATTCTTTATGTGCCACTTTATGGTTTGTTCGCCGATCCCCATTGCCAGGGCAATCTCCTTATTACTCAGGCTGCGGCACAAGAGCGTAAGCACTTCACGTTCCTTAAGCGTCAGTATGCCCGCAGCACGCACGACTGCTTCCTTGTCGGAAACAGGTGCCTTCAGCGGAGCGTTTTCGGAGAGGAATGTCTCGAATGAGGGGCCACGCGCGATGCCATGCTCATTCAAAATGCGGGTCATCCCGCTTGCCTGGGCCAGACTGGCGGCTTCTTCGTGGACGCTTTGAGCGTCGATGATTTTGCCGTGCTGCCGCAGAGCTTCGGCTCGTAGGAAGCGAATCTCCACCGATTCAGCTCCCCTTTGGATCCGATCCGCTGCCAGCGTTGCCCTGTCGAGGGTTAACAGGACTTCCTCGATATCTCTGACTCCCCCCGGTGCGAGTGCGGCTTGAGCATGCGCCAAGTCGGAATATAAATTGATCCAGTCACTATATGGATCTGTCGTTCCCTGGGAATGGGCGCTTGCCAGTGCATTAAGCTGGGTACCGTAGCCAGCGGCTGTATCTATCCTTCCGTGCAGCACATGCAGCTGAACCAGCTCATAAAGTGCTGCCACCTGAAGCCGGATCATGCCGCGAGACTCTCCTATGGCACGCAAGGAGCCCAACAAGTCCAATGCCACGTCTTGTCGCCCGTCCTTATCGGCAAGGCGGGCGAGCGTGCGGTGTGAAGCCATGATCACCTCGGGAACGCCGAAACGCTCGATATATTCAAGCTTTCCGGCGAGCAGGGTATGCGCCTGGTCATCGTTGCCGCTCTCCAGGCACGCGTGGGCGAAGATGGCTGCAATCATGCATGCGACCTGGCTGTTGCGGTCGCCCTGCTTTTCCGCGCGCGCCAACGCGGGCTCGAGTGTTTCGGCGGCCAGTACAAAGCGGCCCTCCCACGCGTAGCTCAAGCCGATGCCATAGTCAAGGTAACCAAAGGAGACGTGCCAAAAAGTCGCGCTCGCGATGTGCTCCGGAATGGCACCAAAGTGACGCCGCGCCAGGTCGGGTTGGCCACGATAAAGCGCATTCAGTCCAACGCCGGTGTGATACACGAC
>JBARBG010000078.1:0-2149 GCA_049792815.1 Steroidobacteraceae bacterium
GTGGGTGCGGCCCGGGCGGCCGACACCGCGGGCGCGCCGGCCGCGCATTGGGTGGAACGCAAGCTCGACTTCACCTACATGGGATTCACCACCAAATATTCCTGCGATGGCCTGCAGGATAATGTGCGTGACCTGCTGCTGACCCTGGGCGCACGCAAGAAGGACCTGCAGATACAGACCGTCGGTTGCAGCCGTCTGGAAGGGGTGGAGCCGTTCCCGGGACTGACGGCGAAATTCTGGGTGCTGGAGCCGGTGAGCGCGGATGAAGCCGCCAAGGGTGGGGCGAGTGTCGTGCAGGCGACCCGGTGGCAGACCGTCAATCTGGTCGGGAAGGGCGACTTCAGGGCTGAACAGGGTCAGTGCGAATTGCTGGAGCAGCTCAAGCGACAGGCGCTGCCGCTGTTCACCAGCCGCAATCTCAATTTCCACTCCGGCTGCGTGCCCTACCAGGTGACGCTCGGGGACATACGATTCAGCGTGGACGTACTGCGCGTGGCGCCGGCCCCCGCGCCCACCGCTTAGAACACGGTCCCAGCCCCTAAACCAGGGGCGTTCCCTTGGGCACGCGCACCACGATGGTCCCGGCAAGCTTGTCGTGCCAGGCCTGCTTGCCGCCATCCACGGCAATCCAGAAGAACCCCAGTCCCAACGCGCAGATCGACAGGATGCAACCCAGTGCGCGCACGCATACCGTGGGCCAGTCGAGCGGGCGCGAATCCACGCGCACCACGTGCAGGTCACAGACAATGCCTCCCATGGTCGTGCCCTTGACCTTCCACATGATTGCGCCGTACACCGCCAGGGCGATGATGCCGATGCGATTGGAACCCTCCTGGGGAAAATTCAGCAGCAGGCGGATCACGGCCCAGATGATGACCGCATCGATGAACAGCGCGCCCATGCGGATCCAGAAGCCCGCGCGCGGGTAGGTGGACAGGGGCAAGGGCGCGGCGCTGGTGGCGCCCGACGACAGGCCGGGGCCGCCCGCAGTGGCTGAGGCCGTGGCATCCGCGGCGGCGGCGGGCTCTGGCGCGAAGGCTACAGGCTGCGCCGCTACGCCTGGTGACGTGCCACCAGGCGCGGTACCGCTGGGAACCGCCGCGCCCGAGGTGCTGTGGCGGATGCGATTGATGATGGTGTAGAGCACCGCACCGTAGCCGAGCATCCCGATCAGGATGAACAGCACAAAACCCAGCAACGGCACCATGTAGGCGAGCATCACCAGCAGCCCACCGACAATCACCGCCAGTGCCGGATGCGCTGCAGGTTGTCCCGGGCGCATGCCGAAGCAGCGACTGCCGATCCAGCCGAGCACCGTGGTCTTGCCGAAGATGGCCGCACAGATGAGCGTGGCTATCGCGACCGGAATCACCAGAATGCCCACCACCGTGATCGTCAGCAGCAGCAGCATCAAAGGCGTCAGCAACACGGCGAGGATGGCCGTGATCAGGCTCTTGCCCGGATGCTCATGCAAGGTCGTGATGCATTGTTCGGTGGCATCGCGGAACAGCAGCGCGAGCAGGGTATAGATGGCGAGCAGGCCAAAGGAGATGTACCACAGCCAGCTCAGGCCCGCGCCGATCACCAGCGGCCGTGCCATCATCAGGCCATGCCCGACCCAGTTGCGAATGCCCAGCGCGGTGGCGAAGTTCTCGGGCAGTATGCGCTGCACGCCCTCCTCAACAACCGCGGCAGGATCTTCGGTCACGGTGCCCAGGATGCTGACCACCTGACCGTGCACATGGGCATTGGGGCCCAGCGTGACACTGCCCAACACGGCCACCACGTCCTGGGAGACATCGGCATTGACCGATACGTTGCCGAGCACCGCCACGGCGCTGTCCTGCACCGGACCGTTCACCGCGGTGTCACCGAACACCGAGACCACATCCTCGCGGGCCGTGCCGTTGTTGGTGGCGGAACCGAACACGGCGACCACCGAGTCGAGGGTCTGATTGGCGGGCAGGGTCGCATCATGTCCGACCGAGACCAGATCGTTGGTGTCACCGTGCATGTGCCGGTGATGGACCTGACGGTCCCAGCGGCGGCTGAAGCCGCGCCAGTTATCAGAATCGTCGTTGTCCGTGTCCGCGGTGCCGGCGTCCGTGGCGCTGCTCGCCGCCGCGGGTGCGCTGGAGCTGGCGGGTGC
>JBARBG010000079.1:0-1938 GCA_049792815.1 Steroidobacteraceae bacterium
GGCTAGCGGTCGGCCGATTTCAGCGAATCTGCCTATCCGATTGGCACACGTGATACCATGGTATTGTAATAGGGGCAAAACCCCGGGCGGAAGTGCATTTTTTGCTTGCACCGGCTCGACTCGGTGCGATTCATTGCGAATGTGCCGCCACTGCCCGTTCTTTCCGAGCTAAGCCGCCCAGAGCTTGAGGCCTCGCTGGTCAAGCTGTTTGGCGAGGTTGCCGCTCTGAGGCAGGTTGTCAGCGAGCTGCGCGCAGAGATCGCCCGGCTCAAGGGCCTGAAGGGGCCGCCCGACATCAAGCCCAGCGGCATGGACAAGGCCACCGAACCGCCAAAGCCTGATCGGCAAGGGGACCGCCCGCGACGCGGCAAAGTCCGCCCCCGCGTCAGTCTCGAGGAGCGTGTGCTGAAAGCCACGGCCCCGGCGGGATCTCGGTTCAAGGGCTACGAGACGTATCTGGTGCAGGACCTTGTGCTGTCGGTGCGCGCGATCCGCTACCTGCGTGAGCGCTGGGTTACGCCGGACGGGCGGACCATCGTCGCGGCGCTGCCACAGGGAACCCGCGGCCATTTTGGCCCCGACCTGCGCCGCTTCGTGTTGATGCAATATCACCAGGGGCAGACCACGTTGCCCCGCCTGACGGCGCTGCTGCATTCGGTCGGCGTGTCGATCTCCAAGCGAGAAGTGCAACGGCTGTTAACCGACAAACAGAATGGCTTTCTCAATGAAGCGCGCGACGTGCTGCGCGCCGGGTTGGAGGCGTCGCCTTGGGTCTCGGTCGACGACACGGGTGCGCGCCACAAAGCCCAGAACGGCTTCTGCACGCAGATCGGCAATCACTCGTTCACCTGGTTTGGTACGCGCTCGTCCAAGACCCGGCTGAATTTCCTCGATCTGCTACGCGCTGGACATACCGACTACGTGTTGAACGAGGCGGCGTTCGATTACTTGCGCAGCCGTGGACTGCCTGGACCCCTGATCGCACGTCTGGCCGAGGCGGGCGAGACGCGCTTCACTGATCAGGCGGCGTGGCAAGCGTATTTGGTCCGACTTGGCATCGTCTCGCCCGCGAAGGCCGGTTTGGCTGTCATCCAGGACGCTGTGCAGATCGCCACCGAGGGGGCTCAATGGGGCAGCATCCATGCACACGGTTTTCTGCGCGATGCCGTGGTGTTGAGCGATGATGCCGGTCAGTTCGACATCGGCCGACACGCGCTGTGCTGGGTTCATGCTGAACGGCTGGTGCACAAGCTGGACACGTTCACGGATCTGCATCGCACTGCTCAACAGCGAATGCGCAAACTGATCTGGAACTTCTACGCCGATCTCAAGACCTACCGGGCTAACCCCAGCAGGAGCCGCCGTCTGGCGCTGCGCGCGCGGTTCGATCGCATCTTCCGCCGCCGTACCGGCTGGGTCACGCTGGATCGGTTGCTGAAGCGGCTCCATGGCAATAAGCCCGAGTTGCTGATGGTGCTGGAGCGGCCCGAAATCCCGCTGCACACCAATGCCTCCGAGAACGATATCCGTTGTCAGGTGATCCGCCGCAAGGTCAGCGCCGGGACCCGTAGCGACATGGGGCGCGATTGCCGCGATGCCTTTCTTGGGCTCGCAAAGACCTGCGCCAAGCATGGCGTGGCCTTCTGGGATTATCTGGGCAGCCGCCTGAACGTTCCCGGCCAGCCGCTTATCCCGCCGTTGCCGCAACTCGTCAGGTGCCGCGGGCAACCAGCATGAGGTCGGCATTGCCCGGGGTTTTGCCCCTATTACGCGAAAGTGCTCTAACTTTATGTTTGATCGCACGATTCACGCTCTGTCGACGTTCCGCCCCGAGCGATCGTGCTCTAGGTGACGGGTTTCAGGGAGCGGGTATCAAACTCGCGGGCTGCGGCGGTGCGGTGCGGGGCCCAGGTCAATCACGACCAACCTCGATGGGTG
>JBARBG010000080.1:0-15133 GCA_049792815.1 Steroidobacteraceae bacterium
AGTCTTGACAGCCGATCGGTTCAATCGCGCATCGAGTCGGTCATCCAATACAAAGGCGTCGCGAACTTTCAGCTAAACTCGCTGCCACGCGCCCGTAGCTCAGCTGGATAGAGCACCTGGCTTCGAACCAGGTGGTCGGCGGTTCGAATCCGTCCGGGCGCGCAAATTCAACGACTTACAGAGGGGGCGGATCAGAAGTTCGAATCTGAGTGACCACTCGCGGCCAAACCGAGCGTAATAGAGCAATCCCGCAGTCAAGAGCAAATCGACCGACACCACAACGTGTCTCGCTCGAGTAGCGATGCCTTCAGTCTCTCCGCAAGATATTCAGTCCGCGCAACTTTCTGACGAATTCCGCACCTGCATCAGAACCTTCCCTGAAGAACACTCCTGGCTGGCCGACCGGCGCGGCGATCTGAATCCACTCTCCACTCGTTGCGTGAAAGGCGGTGCCACTCCAGAGATGAACCCAGTTATCCGCGGGCAGGTAGACGTTTACAGAAGTCGCCCCTTGATCCAAAACAGGCGCTATGAGGAAGTCCGGCCCCAGCATGTACTGGTAACGAAGCGCGTAGATGTTCGCGTCGTTGGGATAATGCAAAAACAGGTGACGCACGACAGGATGGCCCAGTTTCGAGGCGTCATCAACCAACACTTTGCGATAGAAGGCGAGGGATTTATAGATAAGCGCGAATTGCGCGAGGTGTGAGAGTGTTTCGGCGTCCGTGTCGACCTGCGCGCTGATGGACGGAATGAGCCCCTCGTGCGTACGAAACAATGCAGTGAATGCGCTGAGCTCCATCCAGCGCATCAACAGCTCCGTCGAGCGAGCGATTACCGGGTAACCTTTCAATTCTGCGGCAACGAATCCGCCGGTATCACTGTGCAGGATGCTGAAACCGGATATGCCGCCAGAAAGCATTCCGACAACGGCGGTTTTGATGCCATCGTATTCATCCCACGTCTGTAGCTGATCACCCAACCAGCCTGCGGTTGAGTATGTCGGGCTCTTCGAGAACCCTGAGCGGTTCCAGAACAGGAAATCATCGCCGTTGCCAGTCTCCTCGATAGCCTCACGTTGTACCTGAGCCCAGACTTCCGGGAAATGGTTGTGCCAGAAGTAGGGATCGGCTCCCGCATGCAGATCCGCGTTGAACGGCAGCGCCTCGCCAAAGTCACCCATCCACCCCGATGCTTTGGCCTTACCGATCATCTCTTGCTTGATGACCTGCTTTATCCACAACCGCGCATCAGGATTGCTCAGATCGAGCATACCCGCCTGAATGGTGGAGTTGATGTATGTGAAGGTCTTGCCGTTCTGCTTGACCAGATATCCTTTGTTGAGAGCTTCCTGATAGAGGTCGCGCGGGCAATCCTGGAGGTTGGCGGGATCGCAAGGCGCCGGAACAAGGAACGGATTGATGTAGATGAAAATGCGCGCGCCCAATTGGGCGAGCTGTGCCACGATCTGATCCCAATCCGGATACAGCGCGGCGCTAAGCTGCCAGTTCCATAGCACCTGATGTCCGGCGGAGGTCGTCTTCGTTCCCGACCAATCCTGGATCCAAAGCCCCACAAGTGGAACGTTTGCATCGATGAGCTTGGCCAGCAGAGCATTCACGATAGCGCTGCCGCCTTCGGTCGCAACCATGACGCCTTCGTGTGCCCACGCGGGCAGAGCGCGCACGCGACCGGAATAGGACGTGTATTCCTCGATGAGCGCCAGGGGCGTAGCGCCGAACAGGATGCGCCCGGTCATGGCGCCAGAGAACAGTTTGACCGCCACGTAGTCTGCCGCACGCATGTCGAAAACGCTGTATTCCTTGTTCTCGAGAAACAGCGAGCGAAGCTGGCTGGTGATGTATTGCGGAGCGGGAGCCTCGGTGAAGCAGGGAGTGCCGCCGGCACCGTCATATAGCAGATCGACGAGCTGCGTGACGAGCGGCAATCCACGGCCGATTCCATGCTCCTGAACGATGATGGGGATGATATTACCCTTCTGATTGAAATAGGTGAGCTGCTGACCGAACCCAAAGAACGCTTCGTTGGGCGAGGAGGCGTAGTGCAGGAAGACACGGTTGTACCGGTCGGCGGAATCGCCTTCCACGTTGATGAGGAACTGCAGCTGGTTTTTCGCGACCGCACGGAAGACCATGCGGAATCCGATTGTCGACTTTGAATCGGACAGCGTGCCGTAGAGAGCGATGCTCGATGGATCGATCACCTGTACGGTGTCGATGCTGCTGAACAGATACTGAGACGAAACGGTATCTGTGACGTCGAAGGAGCCGAGTGGATTGCCATGCTCCCGGAAAGCGGCAGCGCCGATACCGACGGCAAGAAATGGTCGGCTTGAGGCCGACTGCCAAAGCGAACGGCTGGGAGACGCCTGGTGACGCACGCCGATCTGCGTCCGTATCACGTCTACGAGGAATCGACCGACCGTAAAAGTACCTGCTGCAGTGGCATGGTTGGTTGTCGCTTTCGATGAGGAGGCGAATGTCATCGCTCCAACGGCACCGGCAATAACTTGTATGGCGCTCCGTCGCGACACCGCGCTGATCGAAGAGGGGCGATCAGAGCATGTGCGCAGATCTTCACTGTTCTTCGACATATCGTCTCCGCAATCTTGTGCGAAGTGGATCGCTGCGTGTGAACTAGCATTGAAGGTTGACCAGGAGCGGCGTCCAATCTGGACCGGCCACTGAAAGTGCAAGTACCTGGTCCAACTTGCAACCCAGCCATTCTCGCCTGGTGCTGGTTCCCGGCAAAAGTCGTCAATCGTCGGCGCGCCCGTTCAAACCGCTAGGCTCGCCGGGCGTTACCCCGTGGCGTCTTCCTGAAACCTCGAGGGCGAGATTCCAACAATCCGTCGGAAGGTGCGCGCGAAGTGGCTGGGGTTGGCAAATCCGGCCTCAACGCCTGCAGTAATAACGCTGCAATCTCGGGTACGGAGCCTCTGTTTCGCGCGCTCGATCCTTTGCAAAAGCACGTATTGATAGGGTGAGTGGCCGGTACTCTGCCGGAACATCTCCGAGAAGTAGTGGGGGCTCATGCCAGCAATGGTCGCAAGTTGACCCAAGCTCAAGTCGTCTCCCAAATTCTCGCCGATGAAATCCCTTACCCGCTTGAGCCGGTATGCCGGCAGCCCGCCGGGCGCAAAAGGAGCTAGTGGATTTCCAGCGGAATGCCGGGAAACCAAGTATACGGCCAACGAGTCTGCCAAGGACTCACCGTAGAGTCGGCCTGCCGGAGAACCCTCGGCCAAGTCGAGCGTCATGGTGTTCAGGATCGCTGCAATATGTCGATCCTTTAAGTCAAAGCTCTGCAGCAGCTCGATGTCGTTGCGGTGCGCGGTAGTTTCCAGCGACTGCGTCAAGAGCGTCGGATGGAGCGCCACGGCGACCGTGTGAACCGGCCCCAACCACCGTATTTCATCGACGGCACCTCGCGGCTGAAGGATGGCTGTGCCGGGCATCCCTACAAATCGATTTCGCCTTCCGCCGGCTTGTACTTCGTATTTGACACATCCCTCGAGCAGCACCTGCAAGAAATGCTCCGGATGCTCGTGTCGCGGAATTACGCCGGCAGAAATCCGATGAGTCTCCACGGCAATACCCGCCCACCCGATCTGAGCACTCGTCAGGGTGGGCGCGGTTTCGATCAATGGCTCGGCTCGCCCGTCGCGGCGAACTTCGATGCGGTCCAGACGAGACTTCGAACGCGCAGTCTGAGACCCGCGCCCTGCAGAAATTGACGCTTCAGGCACAGTTATATGAGCCATCGCCATTCTATCTCCAAACGACCCTCCGTGGCGGCTCCAATAATAATCGGAAGATCGGAACAAGTCCGGTCTTTTAGAACATGCACCTTTTGGAAGGGGGAATAGCCTTTCAACCGTAGTTAGGCACCGGGATCGACGCAAAAAGGGCTCTGATCATGACGAAGGCCAGGTTTACAAATCGTAACCAGACGCAGTGCATCACGAACCGAAGGATCGCAACAGCCTCAGTGGCTCCTCAACCATCCGTGCGTATGACCGATAGAGAATCCCCCAATGCCCCTTTTGTTCCGAGCGACGTCCACACACTCGAGGAGTCGACCATCGAGGGGGTGGTTCACGAGTTCTATCATCGCGTTCGTCGGGACTCCGTGCTCGGAGAGATCTTCAACGCGCGCATCGCGGATTGGGATTTGCACCTGCAGCGCATGTGTGAATTCTGGTCGTCCATTGCATTAGGTAGCGGTCGCTATCACGGCCGCCCCCTGAGCAAGCATCTGACGCTGCCCGTCAGCGCACCACACTTCGATCGCTGGTTGGAACTATTCGCCTCAACGGTGCATGAGATCTGCACGCCCGCAGCTGCCGAGCTGCTCGCACAGCGGGCACGACTCATCGCACGGAGCCTGGAGGGCGGAATCGCCAGTGCTCAAGGAGTGGTACTCGCAAGAGGTGAGCGTTTTGCCCCTTCTCGAAATTCAAAGCTCCAGCAACGTGGGGAGCACCTATGAAACCCATCCTTCCCGCGGGCCTGAAGGCGTACAAGCGCACGCCTATCTTCGATGAGCACACACTTCCGGCAGGTCTTCGGCGCGAGCACCGCACGAAGGCCGGCGTCTGGGCCTTAATCCATGTAACTGAGGGAACACTTCGATACCGCGTCTTCGATCCCTTTCACGAAGAAGTGCTGACGAAGGAACGCCCTGGAGTTGTCTGGCCCGGACAGTTGCACGAAGTCGAGCCGCTCGGGTCCGTGCGACTGTTCGTGGAATTCTTTGCCGAGGATCCGGCGGCCCACAACCCGCATACGGCAGCCATCCCATGAAGCGACTACCTCCTATTGCCGCGAGACCCCGCGACTGCCACGCGGGTGTCGCCAGCTTTCCTTCCAGTCATTACACACAACACCGATTAGGGAGCATCATCATGAAAGTTCACCGGAAATTTCTCGCCCTCCTTGCCGTTCTTTTGTCCGCCTGCGGCGGTAGCGGTGGCGGATCATCGTTGCCGACACAGGTGGCCTTTTCGCCACCGTTGCCGACCGCGATTCAGGTCGGCAACACAGCAAGCCTTTCCGCCACAGTCACCAACGACGGCACCGCTTCCGGGGTGAACTGGGCCGTCATCTGCAGCAGTTCGGACTGCGGGTCGTTCAATCCGATACAGACCGCCAACGGCGCCCAGACAACGTATACGCCCCCGGCCGCGGTGCCGGGGGGCGGCACCGTAACCATAAAGGCGACCTCGGTGGCGGATAGCACCAAGTCGGCATCCGGTACCGTCACGGTCACCGGGGGCGCTAATCCGGTACTGGCCGATGGCACCTATGTGTTCCATCTCGCCGGTGTCGATCAGAGCCAGGGCCCCTATAGCATTGCCGGAGCCTTCAAGGTTGCGAGCGGCCTGATCACCGGCGGCGAGGAGGATTTCACCGACCTCACTTCTGGTGATCACTTCACCCTTGACTCCTCTAGGTCCTCCCTCAGCACGTCAGGCAATGATGTCCAGGTGACTCTGCAGGCGATGCCCGGCAACTTAGCGACCGCTCCGGTCATCGGCGTCAATGGGCTCCTCACCTTGCATGGCACCCTCGTATCGGCCACACGGGCGCTCATATCGGAACACGACGACTGGGCAACGGCCACGGGCTCCCTCGATCTGCAAACCAACGTAGCGGCCCCCGACGGCACATACGCATTCGCCGTCCAGGGAAGCGACACCAGCAACGGCAATGCACTCGCCGCCGGCGGAATCCTGCACTTCGCCGGCGGCTCGCTCGTGGCCACCGATAGTGTGCTCGACATCAATGACGGTGGCTCGGCGCTTACCGGACAGACGTTCACCTCCGGAACGGTGAGTACTGCCGATTCCTACGGTCGGGTCACGATCGCGCTCGTCCCGACCACGATCGCGAGCATGACGTTCAGCGCCTACAGCCTCAGCAGCACGCGAATCTACCTCATCGAGGATCAAGCCGACGTTGCCAATGCAAATCTCGGGGGCATGGGGCTGGGCCAGGGCGCCAACGCCGGCAAGTTCACGATGGCCAATGTCGCTGGAGCGAGCTACGCCTTCGGGGTTGCGGGTCTGGACCATGCTGCGCCTTCCGGCAGTCCGGTCACCATCGCAGGCGGATTCGGTCTAAACGCGGACGGGTCGGTCTCCGGCGCGGCAGCATTCGCTGATTACAATGTGCATCAGGGCAATCAGCTCAGCGGTTCATGGACCGTCGCCCCCAATGGGCGCGTGACCATCAATCCGGTGAGCTTCCCGACAACCGGAGTAACTCTGTCCTTTCAGCTGTATCTGGACGGGAACGGTAACGGCCTGGTGATCGGTATGGACTCCTTCCAGACCACTGAGGGCCCGGCGTTCGCGCAGACCTCGAACGCGAACGCGCTCTCAGGCCCGTATGGCATGACTGTTCTCGGGCTCAACGCGAACTCGGGAACCTTCAGCGCGGTGGGCCCGGTGATCGTGACCACGGGCGCATTTTCGGGTACGGTCGATCTCAATAATAACGGCTCGCCATCTTCGGGGATCGCCATCAGCGGCTCGCAGAACGCAGGCAACGGCACGCTGAGCCTTACGGGGCTAAACCCGAACGACCAATCCGCCAACACCGGCTGGGGCTACTACCCCATCGACAATGCACATACGCTCGCCATCGAAGTCGACGGGAATCAACTCGGGTTGCTGTGGCTCGAGGTAAGCGGCCCCACTCACTAATCAATGAACCGGATGTCTTTCACGCTATTTGTACCGGCGTTAGTTAGTTGGCGATGCCGGCACGTTCGATGAGTGTCACGAACTACTTAGGAGAACAAACCATGGATCTAGAACCTTTCAAACGTTGGATCTGCCTCGGATGCGGCTTCCTCTATGACGAGGCGTTGGGATCGCCCGAGCACGGACTGGCCGCCGGTACGCGGTGGGCGGACGTGCCCGAAGACTGGGTTTGTCCTGACTGCGGCACCCCAAAACACCTGTTCGAGATGGTCGAGATACCGTACGCAGCGGGTCAGCCCGTCGTGCGCGCGACAGTCTGAACAATTACCAGGAGACTAGAATCATGAATACGACTTTCGTACTGCCCGCAGCTGAACGCGGGTACAACAAGTTCCTGTCAACCGGCGAGAGTTCCTCCTATATCGCCGGCCATCCGGAAGGGACTCTTACCCGCCACTCCAGCTTCAATTTCGGTCCGTTCCAGAGCGGCCGCAGGGGATTTGGAAAGCTGCGCGTATTCGGAGATGAGGTATTCAGTGGTCCGGGATGTGGCTACAACATTCACCGCCACCACAATTTCATTATCTGCGCCTTTGTCCTCAAGGGCCAGCTCACGCATATCAACACCGTGGGGAACATCGACCAGTTGAGCGCCGGGGACTATTACGCCTTTTCCGCGGGCGCCGGCGGCAAGCACTCCGAGCTCAATCTGCGCAGCGAGGATGCCAATATCATCTACATCTGGATTCTGCCCGATCAGCTGTTATTGCCGCCTTCCTACGCCCGGGGTCGGTTCGATGCGGTGCTGGAGCGCAACCGACTGGTAACGCTGGCCGGTAATGCCGACGGCGCCCTGCGCATAGCGCAGAACGTGAAGATATCGCGCATCTCAAGCGATAAGGCCATGACACTGGAGTACTCTCTGGCCGCCGAAGAACACGGCCTGTACGCCTTCGTGATCGAAGGGCAGGCATGGGTCGGCGATACCGCCCTGTCGCGACGAGACAGCACGGGCTTATGGGGAGCCGGCGGGCGCATCAAATTGCGTACCGGTGCCGAGGATACAGACCTATTGCTAGTCGAGTCAGCGCCTTGAACAACCGTGGTGACACCGTTGGCCTGGATTCGGGAGGGACGTCCCTCCTGGCCAGGCCGGGAGAATTATGATGCCTATACTTCAAGTCTATTACCCTCAGGATGCCCTGTCAGCCGATCGCAAGGCTGCGCTGGCCGGCCAACTTACTGAGGTTCTGTTGAACATGGAAGGTGGAGCGAAAACGCAGGGCGGTCTTGCTTTTGCCACCGTGTTCTTCACCGCGATTCCCTCCGGTGACTGGTGGGTCGGCGGGCGAACGGATGCGGGCTGCGTTAGCAAGCCAGGGAAATTTCTCGTCCGGGTGAGCGTCCCCGAAGGCTATATGAGCCAGACACATAAGAGCGAGGTGCACGCGATGGTCAATGCTGCTTTCCTGCGCGTGCTGGGTGAGGCTGATGCGGGTGATACTCGGCAGGGTGGCAGCATTCTCGTCACCATTGAGGAGGTCACGGAGGGCAATTGGGGTTGTGGCGGCAGGACCCTCAGTCTCGCCTCGATTGCGGACGCGGTCGGGCTCTCGAAGAGCGGAGCTCGGTTCCGATGGCTGCAAGCCTACTTTGCTGCTAAAGCGCGCCAGTTCGCCGCAGCCGCGTATCCGGCCGACACCGGGGGTCTGTTGCCGCAGGACTCTGACGAAAAAGGACGAACTGCCTAACGCAGGCGTGCCGCAGATGCAGAACGAACTGGTGCTCTTGCCCGGACTACTCTGTGATCGGCGGCTGTGGGTACAGCAGATCGCCGGTCTGGCCGATGTCGCCGCCAGCAGTGTCATCGACCTCAGCACCTGTGAGTCCGTTGAGAAGATGGCCGATACCGTGCTGCATCAGGGCCCCGAACGATTTGCGTTGGCCGGTTTCTCGATGGGTGGGTGCGTGGCGCTGGAGGTCCTGGCGCGCGCCCCACAACGCGTACGATGCCTCGCGCTGCTGAGCACGCGCGCTGCCGGGCTTCTGCCTGCCGTGCGACAGCATTATGAGGGGGTCATTTCAAATCTTGAGGCTGGGGGAATGGATGCGTATCTCGCCGACGCCTACCCCAAGTATGTCGCGGCGGGGAAGGCACGCGATGAGTCCATTCGGCAGACCTTCTTTGCCATGGGCAGGGATCTCGGTACCGAGGTGGCCGTGCGTCAGATGCGGGCGCTGATCGCTTATCCGGGATTTCGCGGCGCTCTGGACCAGATCGCCTGCCAGACAATATTGATCTGCGGCATGGAGGATCAGCGTACTCCCATCGACGTTCATCGTGAGATGGCCGCGGCGATTCCGGGGGCGCAGCTGAGCGTAATTGCGGGATCCGGCCATTTCACCCCACTTGAGCAACCGGCGGCGGTTACTGAGACCTTGCGGCGTTGGCTGGAAATATCGCGAATGGCCTAATTAGACCGCACGTCGCACGCGATGAGCGAGCTGACGACCACAGCCTTGGCGACCCCGGAGTTGCACACACCATCGCGATTGGCGGCATCTCGGCGTTGGACAACAACGCTTCGCTGGCAAACGCAGGTGTCGCGTATGTGATTCTCAGGGATTGGGCACTTCGCGGCAAAGGCGAGGACTTTCTCTCGGTCAGTCATCTTGCGAAGTCTCCCAGAATGACGTACGTTTTGGGAAACGCCCACCTCCCTTTGAAATCCATCACTTCCCAATGATGAGGGAAAACGTATGGCGGAATGGAATCGCCTCTTTAAGGCTCTCTCAGTAGTGCTGCCAGCGGGCGCGTTCGGCGCCTCTGTCCTGTTGGCATTGGCGGCTACCGAGGCGTCCGCGGCATCAAACTCAAACCAGCCGACGAAGGCGCCGCCACCGACGTCTCAGGAGAGCGTATCCACTCGTTTGCAGGCGATCCGATCGGGCGTTTCCGACATGACTGGCTCGGCAAGCTTCGATCCGGAAGGCGGCGCAAAAGCTACTCCTGCCTGGTGGGGAAACGGTGGCTGGGGTCGCTGGCATCCGGGCTGGGGCAATGGCGGCGGTTGGCGCAACGGCGGCTGGGGCAATGGTGGCTGGGGCAATGGTTGGCACAACGGCGGCTGGGGTAATGGCGGGTGGCACAATGGTGGCTGGGGTAATGGTTGGCACAATTTTTGGCACAATTGGTAGCCGGGGCGAACAGAAGCCGTCGAGAGCCTTATGCCGACATCACCGCCTCTGGTTGACGCAGTTCCAACGATAGAAACTGTGGTCGTGCAACCGACGCCATTCTGCAATATCAATTGCAGCTATTGCTATTTGCCGCAGCGCGATGTGAAGACCGTGATGGAGCAGGGCACCATTACCACGCTCTTCGCAAAAATATTTGCCTCGGGCTGGACAAGTCAGGGCCTCACCGTTATTTGGCATGCCGGCGAACCGCTGGTAGTGCCAATTCCATTTTATCAGACGGCTTTTGCGGCCATCGAAGCGATCCGGCCACCTTCACTGCAACTTCGACATTCGTTTCAGACAAACGGGATGCTCATCACGCCGGATTGGTGTGAGCTGTTCAGGAAATGGGACGTTGGGGTCGGTGTGAGTATCGATGGACCGAAACATCTGCACGATGTACACCGCGTCACACGATCAGGTCGCGGCACCTTCGATAAAACCATCGCTGGTATCCGGATGCTCCGGCGGGAAAAGGTGCCTTTTCATGTCATCTCGGTGCTTTCGCAGCAGGGAATGAATGCGCCGCGGGAAATGCTGGATTTCTACCTCTCCGAGGGAATCGAGGATGTTTGCTTCAATGTCGAGGAATCGGAGGGCGATCATGTATCGGGGCTATTTGCTGCCGACGATGCCAAAGGGCGCTTCAGGAGTTTCTTAAGCGATTTCTGGAGATTGTCGCGTCAGAGCGGCCGCATTCGCTTCGTTCGTGAGGTCGACGGGATGCTGCCCCGAGTATTCCGTCCCGACCAAAGCGTGATGAGGAACGCCCAGGTAGAACCGTTCGGTATGGTCAATGTCGATTGTCACGGCAATGTTTCCAGCTTTTCGCCCGAATTGCTGGGTCTCAAACATGGCGATTACGACGATTTCATCGTCGGCAACATCCATACGCACTCGCTGGAAGACATGCGTCGCAGTCGACCAATGATCACGATGTCTCGCGATATCGCGGCCGGCGTTGAAGCATGCCGAAAGGAATGCGAATACTTTTCTGTCTGTGGCGGCGGGGCACCGGTGAACAAGCTGGCGGAGAACGGCAGCTTCACCGGCACGCGTACGTCATTTTGCAGCTTGATTCAAATGGTACCGATTGACCTCATTCTTGATGCGTTTGATCGGCTAAAGAGTAGGGGCATGAATGGAGAGGAGGGTCCCGCACCGGGTTCGGTACCCGAAAGCTTCGAGCATAGGACCCACCCGCCAATATCTGGATTGCCAAGTCTGTGACAACACATCTTGTCACACGGGAAACGTTGACGTTCCAAGGGAGAATGCGATGATCAAACTAACAGGTGCCGCGGCGGCGCTTTTCACCGCCAGTGTGTCGTTAGGAATCAGCGGCACAGCTCTAAGTCAGACGAGCACTGCCGGGGCACGCGCAAATAACCAAGGCGCACCTCATCCCGAGACCGTAATTCAGGGCGCCGGCGGGGACGAACGACCTGAGCTCATCGCTCCGGTACTCCGGGTGATCAGCGTCGAAGTGCTCCGCAGCTCGCACGGAACCCCCCTCGACATCATTCGAGTACGCGGATTAGCAAGCACGCCGGGATGGGAGGAGGCCGAACTGGTGCCGCTCACTCGAGGTATCCCTAAGGACGGCATGCTGGAACTGATATTTGTGGCGCGGGCGCCTGCCGAGGCCATGGAAGCAACAGGATTCGAACCCGTAGAGGCGATATTTCCAATCGAGACGAGCCACCCGTATAAGGGGATCAATGTGCACAGCGCCTCGGAGTCGTTGAGCCTTGCGCAAATGCCGGGTTACGCCGAGGGTAAAGCTGGCGGCGAGGATTGCAGCAAATGCGTCGGCAAAGTATTTGTGGCGAAGGGCGCAGCCATACCGGCCGGCAAATCGGCGGCAGATGTGGTCAAAGAAGAGCAGCTGCCGCCGGTGTCACGTGTCATTAAACCGTCGGATGGCATCCCTACTGCCGACTCAAATCCAAACCGCTTGACGATTGTCGTCAGTAAGGACGGCACAATCTCCAGCGCCATCTGGGATTGAACCAGCGTGCTATTGCACCGACCATCGCTGATTTGCACGAAATCCTAAAACATCTCCATATGGAGCCTCTATGGCTAATGCGAAACCCACTGCTGGCCTGGTGAGCCGTTGCAGGCATTGATGACGAGCGGCGCGCCCTGTTCGGGATTGCCACCGCCGAGGTCTAAACACTTTCCGCCGATCCCCACGATCGTACCGTTGCTTGCGGTCCAGTTCTGACTCGGTGCGCCAACGCAGGGAGTATAAATGACTGCAGCACCGTCAGTAGGTGCGCTACCTTGCACATCGAGACAGAAGCCTCCGACGCCGGTGATTTGCCCGCTTGCGCTGAAGGACCACTGCTGGTTCTGCCACGGATCGCATACTTTCATGATCACTCGAGCGCCGGGCTCCGGTGAGCCATGATTGATCACGTTCATGCACATGTTGCTATTGCCGCTCGTAATCTGTTGGGTGGTCGCACAACCTCCCGCTGAAATCGCCAACAGCGACGGCAGGGTGAGTGCGCAGAGCGTCTTTGTCATTGGAAAATCTCCTTCTGCGTCGTCTGGTGCCAGATTATTCGTTCGGGGAACCTGGTCCGCCGCCTAGCCCTGCAGGGATGCCGGTTGCTACGTATGATCTCGACGCTCGCGATGCGACGCGCGTCGTGTGTCTGGCTGTCGCTGGCGCCTTCATTGAATTGACCGGTGGGATCTCCGTGGTTGGCAACCCGGTACGCTGGGCGGCTTCCGAGCCCGACGGCGAATCCGCGACCGCCTCAGTCGAGCTCAAGAGCATCCTTCCGACGGCAAGCGCGGCGGCGGCATTCTGTCCATTCATGATCGTTACTCTCCACTAGGTTATAAATTGGCAAATAAATCGTCAAATAGCGATCTCGAGGAGAATATTCGCCGCCGTTAAGGCTGCTGACCAATTCGGGCGGCTGGACTGGCTGTGGTACCGGACATGGAAGCAATGATGATCAGCGCGACGAGGCCGAGTATTCTGTTCATTAGATTTTCTCCGTAGCTAGGGTTGGCGTGTGGAATGAGCGATGGCGACGTTAACCAACGACGAACACATCATTAGCTCGACCAAAGCTCCACCTTCGTGGGAACTCTACACCAATTCAGTCGGCACTCATTTGGTCGGAAACGCGGCGATATCGAGGGGGCTCATTCGATCTCTTGCATGTACTGTTGCGCCCGTACAAAGGCATAGTTACTGACATGAACCCAGCCTCGGAACGGGCGATTGATATCGGCAATGGCCAGCATCACGAGTGTGACCAGGAGGGTGGCTGAAAATACCATGAAGATGTGCACTCTGGGCTTCGTCGAACCAAACATGGAGGCTGACACAAGAGTCAGAATACCGCCCGCCAGGAGGACGCTCCACAAAATCACGGGCAATTCCGAGACAGATTGAAGCAACCGCGTGCGGCGATGCAGAGTGAGCGCGCTCAGTTCGGACAGCGCGTGGTCTTCTGCCGTGGTTTCGGAGTTCGATGCCGTCTTGACGGACATCAACGTCCTCCACATGTGTTCGTTGATTACATGGGTTCCTTCGGGTATTTGCCCACGGGCCATTTCAGGCCAATCTTGATCGATCACTGCATCTGCATACGCTCGGGCGTGCATCTCGAGCTGCGCCCGCTGTTGCGACGGCAATCCCTCCGCGAGACGAAAAATATTCCTCAGCGCATTCGCCTCGAGATCCGCATTCAATTCCGCGGCGCGGAAGTTCGTCCACGACGTATAGAGCATAAAGCCCAGAACGACCGCGTAGGTTGTGCCCAATACGCTGAGTTGCCAGCCGATGAGATCGTTTTCAGAGTGACGCGAGCGAACTGGCCAGATCCGATTAAGACCAACCAGGAGAAGCAAAGATGCAAGCATGACAAGAATAAGGACGAAAATATTCTGCGTAAATGTAAGCATTGACGGCACCTCCTATCGCTCAGGTCACTGATAATCGCGTAGACGGCGGCAGAAGACTATGCAAAAGTTTGGGCTCCAAAGAACTGATAACCGGATTCGGCAATGACGCGCAAGGTATCAATTATCGGCTTGCTGACCGCCCTTGGTATTCTCTCGGTTGACCAGCCCGCTACTTCGGTCGGCCAACCGACTGCCGCGCCAGTAGCTGATCCACTCGCTTATTGCGCCCGCATTGGCACTATCGATACACCGAATGGTGGCGCCTCCCCCGTCCCACCTGCTCTCGCGCCATTTTTACGTATAACGCTGGGACTGTCGCCCGAGGCCCCACTGACGCCGCAGAGCTACTTTTGGCGCTGCATGGACGGAGCAGTCTATGTTTGCTCGATCGGCGCCAATAACCGCTGCGATGTCAAAGCAGATCATTCTAAACGGAATGCCGGCGCCGACAGCTATTGCCGTGAGAATCTCAACGCCGAATTCGTACCTGCGTACGCGACCGGCCACAATACTATCTATGAGTGGAGCTGCTCGGCCGGTAGTGCAGTAGCCGGCAAGCGCACGATGAAGATCGATCATCGAGGATATCGGACAGACATCTGGTACAGGGTTTCGCGCCACTGAGCTGGCGGCGATACGATTACCCTAGCCAGCTGATACCTGGCACCACCTATGTTGCACCGCCCGGTAAGTTCCTGGTCCGTGTCTCGGTGCCCGGGGGGTACATGAATAAGACTCACAGGACCGAAGTGCATGTCGCAGTCAACGCGGCGATCGTCGCTATCGCAGGCAAGCCAGAGATCCAGATCAGGCCGCCAATGTGCTCGTGATTATCGATGAAGTACCGGAAGGTAACCGGGGCGCCCGTGGGCAAACCATCAGCCTTGCGATGATCGCTGATACCGTTGGTCCCGCCAAGACTGGCGAGCGTTGTAAAGTGGGTACGACTCTATTTCAGTAGATGCATTGCGCATTCTTGGTACCCAAATAGGGTAGGGGCTTGAGGGTATCTTGGCGAAGATCCTTTATTGGCATCGGTCGTCAATCCATTGAGTGACCAGAGAGTGACCGAGAGCGATCATACCTCCCCCATATGATGCGACCAAGAAACGCAAACCCTATATACAAGCCATTGAATTGGCGTACTCCAGCGTAGTCAGGCGCGCTCAGTCGTAGGGTACAAATGTAACTTCGAACCAGGTGGTCGGCGGTTCGAATCCGTCCGGGCGC
>JBARBG010000081.1:0-92881 GCA_049792815.1 Steroidobacteraceae bacterium
GGGGACCGCGGTGTTCAGGCAACGCAACAAGATCAACGCCATCCAGGGCATCGACCTGCGCACCGCGGCACTCGCCGACACCTTCCACGACATCAGCGCCGCACCGCTTGCCCAGTTGCAGGCCTACTCGGCGCGCAGCGACGCCCTGGCCGCGCAGGCTGACCATGCCAGCGGCGTGGCCCTGAAGGGCCTGCGTGATCAGTTCGATACCCTGGCGTGGCTGTTCAAGCAGACCTCCGACATCATGCTGCCGCTGGGCAAGGAGCAGGTGCTGCTGAAGCAGTACCGGCGCAACCTCGCCAGTTGGCAACTTTCCGCCGCGAAGCAGTATCACGAGGCACTGGCGGCACTGGGCATCCGCCTCGGCATTGTCGCCGGCACACTGGCGGTGTTACTCGCACTGGGTGATGTGTGGCGGCGCGCGGTGATCCGCTACGTACACGATCTGCACCGCCGCTATCAGTTGCTGTTGGTGCGCACGATCGTGGTGTGGACGATTGCCCTCGCGGTGATCTGCCTCTCCGCGGTCACCGAGGTCAGCACTTTCGCGACTTTCGCCGGACTGCTCACCGCCGGCCTTGCGGTCGCGATGCAAAGTGTCCTGGTGTCGGTGGTCGGCTATTTCTTTCTCATCGGCAAGTATGGCCTGCGGGTCGGTGATCGCATCCAGATCGGGGCGGTCGTGGGCGAGGTGCTGGATATCGGCCTGGTCAGGCTGCACCTTCGGGAACTGAATCCGCAAGGCCCCCTGGGCACGACCGGCCGGGTAGTGGCCTTTGCCAACTCGGTCGCATTCCAGGCCGCCGGTGGCCTCTTCAAGCAGGTCCCGGAGTCCGAGGTCAGCTGGCATGAAACCACCCTGCCGCTGCCGGGTGCCAGCGACTATGCCGCGCTGAAGGCGAAATTGCTCCACGAGATCGGTGCTGCGGTCGGCGAGCACCGCGCCGAGAATGCGCCACAGGTGCAGCTGCACCTGGCCAATGGCCATATGGAGGCGCTGATCCGCTATCCGGTCAGCTTCACGCAGGCGGCGCAGATCGATGAGCGCGTCGCGCTGGCGGTACTGGGCGTCATCGCCCAATACCCGGCACCTTAATTGTCAGCGTGTCCGGTTTCCTACGGCGGCGGCGGACGTCCCCCGGGTCCGCCCACGCCGGCCCCTGGGCCGCCCGCCTTGATGGCATTGGCGCGCGAGATCAAATACTCGCGTATGGCTACCGTGTCTTCGGGCTTCAGGTCCTTGGCGAAGTTGCCCATGCCCTTGTCAGCCCGGCCGCCCAGCAACACCACCTGATCGAAGCCTTCCTGGGTCCATAGCAGCGGCGTCACGGTCAGGTTCGGGAAGCTGCTGCGCCCCTGTAAGCCATTGGCGCCATGGCACACCGAGCAGAACTGCGTGTACGCCACGCCACCATGGGCGATGACATCGGCCGTCGCGGTCGACGGCGGCGGGTTCAGCGGCGGAGGCGTGTAGGGCGCCGGCTCCGGCAGTACCGCCTTGCCATCGAGCGCGAATACGAGCATGCGCGCATTGGTGGGCGCGAAGTAGCCGCCTTGGCCTGCGCCACCAACGCTGGCGGCAATGTATTGCACGCCATCGACTGTGTAGCTGATTGGCGCGGCGAAGATGGCCGTCTTGGCGTCGAAGCTCCACAGCTTGGTGCCGTTCTTCGCATCGTAGGCGTTCAGGGTCTTGCCGCCACCATTGCCCATGAACACAAGGTTACCGGCGGTAGCGAGCACGCCGCTGGTGGGGCGGCCATTGGCAAATGCCTCGGTCTGCCACACGATCTTGCGGGTGATCGGATCCCACGCTTCGAGCTTGCCCTTCACGCCGCTGCGCGCATAGGGCTGCAGTTTGGAGGGATCGACACGTGCGCCCATGGTGATGCCAAGACTGAACTTTCCCGGCGCCTGCACGCTGCCGGGCGGCGGGCCCGACATGGTGAAATAGGCTTCCCAGGCCGGAATGTAGACCAGGCCGGTATCCGGACTGTAGGCATTCGGGTGCCAGCTGTGGCCGCCCTGCACACCCGGTGCGAGGTCCCACGCCGCGTGCCCATAGCGCGCACCCTCGGCGACCTGCGGACGACCGGTCTTCATGTCCACGCCGGTCGCCCAGTTCACTTCGGTGAACGCATCGGCGCTCAGCAGCTTGCCGGTCCTGGCCTCGATAACATAGAAAAAGCCATTCTTCGACGGCTGCATGATGACGTGCTGCTTCGCGCCGTTGATGACCAGATCGGCCGTCATCATCGGACTGACCGCATCGTAGTCCCACGAGTCGCCCGGGGTTTCCTGGTAGTGCCAGACATACTCACCGGTGTCGGGCCTTACCGCGACGATCGAGGCCGTATACAGGTCATCATCGAGCGTGGGCTCGCGGGTGTTTGCATTCCAAGGCGAGGCATTGCCGGTGCCGAAGTAGAGCAGGTCGGTCACCGGGTCGTACACGGCGGCATCCCACACCGTGCCGCCGCCACCGGCGATTTTCCACCACTCACCGCTCCAGGTTTTCGACGCCTTCTCCAGCGCCTTGTTCTCGAAGCCTTTGGCAGGATCCCCGGGCACGGTCCAGAAGCGCCAGACTTCCTTGCCGGTGTCGGCGTCGAAGGCCGCGATCCAGCCGCGCACGCCGAACTCACCGCCGGAGGCGCCGATGAATACCTTGCCCTTCGCCACGCGCGGCGCCATGGTGATGGCGTACTGCTTGGCCATCTCCCCGAGCCCGAGACTGTCGGGCACGGTATCGGTGGACCAGACTTCCTTGCCGGTCTTCGCATCAATCGCGACCAGGCGGGCATCGAGCGTGCCCATGATGATCTTGCCGTTCCAGGCGGCGATGCCACGGTTCACGAGGCCCACGTTGTAGCGCAGTCGCTCGCCGTGAATGCTCGGGTTATAGGTCCACATGGGCTTGCCGCTCTTGCCATCGAAGGCCTGGACCACGTTGCGCGACGTGGAAACATAAATGACGCCGTCGATGAACAGCGGCGAGCCATGCTGGTCCTGATTGGTCTCGTAGTCCCCATACCACGCCAGGCCCAGCGAGCCGACATTGCCGGCGTTGATCTGCTTGAGTGGGCTGAAGCGCTGCTCGGAATAGGTGCCCCCGTAGGTCATCCATTGGCCGGGTTCGGAAGCGGCCTTCGCCAGGCGTTTGGCGTTGACGTTGGCGGCGGGCGTTTCAGCCGATGCCGAGTGGCTCAGTGCACCACAGGCCACGATGGCGGACAGCAGCAGGCTTGTGCCTAACGCGCGGCTATGGATCAGCATGAAACCCCCCGACGGTCGATATTGCGATGTTCTAAGCAGGCGCGGGATTTTAGCCTGAAGTCCGGCGGGCGAGTATGTCATTGATCGACAAATGATATGTTCCTGGGCCTGACGCGCCTGGAACGGCGCCGGTGTTGTCTGCGCAACGGTTCGTGACAGCTGCGCCTTCAGAACATGGAATTGGAATGCGGCATGCTGTCCGGGATGGGTTGAATGACATCCCAGTGCTCGACGATCTTGCCGTTTTCCAGCCGGAAGATGTCGACGCCCGCCGCGCCGTTCTGGGTTGGGCCATTGAAGGAGCGCACATGGACAGCGACCATGTCACCTTCGATGAAGACGCGCTTTATCTCCACCCGGAAGTCCGGATAGCTTTGCTCGAGGCGGGTGAAGAACTCACGAAACCCCTCGGGCCCATCCCTGGCGCCTGGGTTGTGCTGGATATAGCGGGCGCCCAGATGCCTGAAGGCGGCGGCGTAGTCCCTGCGATTGACTCCGCTCTCGTAGAAGTCGAGCACCACGTCCCGGTTGCGCAGCTCCTGCTCGGAGTAGGCCGATTCGGGACTGACACAGACATGGCTTGGCATGGCGGTTGCTCCTGGCTCCTCGCGCATCAGAACATGGTATTGCCATTCCGGGCTGACTCTGGAACGTCCTGCAGGACGTCCCAGTGCTCAACCACCTTGCCGTTCTCCAGGCGGAAAATGTCGACGACAGCCTTGGTGCCCGGACTGTTGGCGCCCCGGTTGTGCATCAGGACGTAGTCGCCGTCGGCGATCATGCGCACGAAATCGACCTTCAGCTTAGGGAAGGCGGTTTTCGCAACCTCAATGAACTGCGCCAGCCCCTCCGGTCCGTCGGCGCCGTAGGTGCTGTGCTGCCGGTAATACGGGCCGATATAGGCCCGCGCCGCAGCGAAGTCCTTCTGGTTGATCGCAAGCTCATAGTACTCGGCGATCAACTGCTTGTTGCGCCGCGCCTGCTGCGCCCGCGATTCCTCGCTCACCGGTTACGCCACTTTCTTGATGGAATAGTCGAAGGGCATGCCCATGAATTCCGTGTGCAGTTTAATCTCGTTTGCAGCTACCACGCCCGTGTAGTTGAACGTCATGGCAGTGCCCTGCATGTCAATCGAGAGGTCGAAGGCGATTTTGTCGCCGGTGATCTTGCCATTCTTGATCATGGTGACACTGCCGTCCGGACCGGTCGTGCTCCCGGTCAGTGTGGCGCCGTCGGTCTTGAAGACAAAGTTAATGGTGACCGGACCGTTGGGAGAATCAATCGAACCACTCCATTTTCCATCGAGGTCGCCGGCGAAAGCTACGGCACTGGCCAGCAGGAAGGCCAAGGCAAGGGCAAGAGTTCTCATTCATTTCTCCTTAGGACATGGGCGGAAAGGGGGGGGCGGCTAGTGCGCCATCGAGGCCAGCGCGGCCGCATCGAGATGGGCGATGGAGCGGGTATCCTGGAAGGCACGGATGCCTTCGATGCCCTGCTCGCGGCCAATGCCCGATGACTTCATGCCGCCAAAGGGCGCGCGCAGATCCAGGCGGGTGGCGCCGTGGTCATTGACCCAGACATAACCGCAGACCATCTGCCCGCCGACGCGGTTGGCGGTCTTCGGATCGGCCGTCCAGACCGAGCCGGCCAATCCGGCCCAGCTGTCATTCGCCATCCTGACGGCGTCCTCTTCGGTCTCAAACGGGATGACCGGAATCACCGGACCGAACTGCTCTTCGGTCACCACACGCAGCGTGAGCTTCGGATTGACGACGATGGCAGGGCGCACGAAATTGCCGCCCCGCATGTCACCGCCCGGCAGCTCGCCGAACTCCAGTACCTTCGCGCCCGAATCCTTGGCTTCCCGGATCAGGCTTTCGACAAAGGTCTTCTGCGCCGGAGAATGCAAGGGACCCATGGTCGTGTCCTTGTCCAGGCCATAGCCGAGCTTGGTCTTCTGTAGCCGCGCTGAGAGTCCCTTGACCACTTCATCGAGCCGCGACTGGTGCACGAACAGGCGCTTGGCGTTCATGCAGATCTGACCGGTGGTGTCGTAGATCGCGGCAAACATGCGATCCAGGTGTACATCATCGAGGATCGCGTCCTTGAGCACGATGGCCGCATCGTTGCCGCCGAGTTCGAGCGTGACGCGGGTGAGACTGTGAGAGGCCAGCTCCATCATCTTCTTGCCGCCATTGACCGAGCCCGTAAAGCACACTTTGGCGACATCGGGATTGCGGATCAGTGCGCTCATGTTGGCATCGGGGCCCGTGATGACATTAAGTACGCCCGGTGGCAGCTGTTTGGCGATGCGCTCGACAATGCGCGCTGTCGCCAGCGGCGCCGTCAGCGGCGGTTTTACGATAACGGTGTTGCCGGCCAGCAGCGCATGGGGCATGGCAGCGCCAAGGATGGCGACCGGCCAGTTGAACGGCACGATGATGGTCACCACGCCCAGCGGCTGGTACGCCACGGTGGTGGTCACCGGGATGGCGCCGTGAATGGGCGGCAGCATCTTCGAGACATTGATCTCATCGGTGTGGCTCAGGGCCAGTTTCCAGCGCAGTTCCAGCACCAGGGAGTCGACCCATGCCTCAAAGCGAACCTTGCCGTTTTCCTGCGAGAGAATGGCGGCGTCCGCGTCGCGGTTCTCGGCAATGCCCGCGAGCGCCGCCAGCATTTTTTCGGAACGCTGCTGGGGTGAAAGGGCGGCCCAGGCCGGGTAGGCGGCTTTCGCGGCGGCCACGGCATCACTCACATCCTGCGTGGTGGCGGCGGCGGCATAACCCACTACGACACCGGGTTTGCCGGGATCTGCAATCGCCATCTTCTCCGCGGTCTGGCGTTCCTTGCCCCCGATATATAAAGGAGTGCTGACTGAATCTGACATGGTGCTACCTCTTTTATGTTGTCCGTCGGTCGGGTCGCGAATTGTCGCACGTTACTCGCAATTCTGAAGCCTGGGAACGGATTGCCTAAGTCCTAAAGTTCCGCCGCACTTATAGTCCATAAGTAACTTATTTAATTACAATTATCCCGGAGTCGGGGCGCCAGATCCGGGCTTGGCTATACTGTGCGCAGACCGTGTAGCGCATCGCCGATCCGGGGGCAGATGGGATGTGGCTTAAGCGGCAGGGAGTGCGACCGTGTCAACGAAGCGAATCGCCAAGACGACGGCGGCTATCGCCGGGCTCACCTGTTCACTGTCGGTTCTGGCCGGAGTGATTGCCGCGCGGGTCGGTCCGCACGGACTGCGTGGGATTGCGGTGTCGATGCATCTGGCGCGCCAACCGCTCATCGTGAAGGTCGCGGCCGGCATCACCTCCGTCGCGGTGGTCACTGCGGTAGTGTCGGGCCTGCTGCATTTTTATACCTGGTGGCGCGAACACGAGCAGGATTGATCACGGCACCTCTCCCGGTTTCACAGCGACCAGCGGGTTCGGCGTCGGCGGCGCGATCCGCCGCAGGGTATTGGAGTCACGGTGATTGAACGGCGGCGTAGCGCCGCGCAGCGCCAGGTCCGTGCGCGTCACATAGGTCCAGCTGCCGTCACCATTGAAGGTGATGTCAATGCGGTAGTAGTCAGTGCGAAACGCCTCTTCGAGGAAGGAGGTGGAGCAGATCCCGAAGCGTGTGTCACCGCGCCGCGCTTCCACCGAAATACGATCGTCGCCAGGCTTTGCCGTGCCGCCCGCCAGCACCACTTGTCCGCGCGGAATGGCGATGGTCTGCATGATCAGCCCGGTGGCCGGCTCCCAAAGCCAATAGCCGACCTGATCGTGGAAGGTGATGTCCTCCTCGGGGGTGTTGATATGGATGTGGTAGCGAAGCCCGTAGAGAAGTTGCGGGCCGTTGGTCTGGCCATCGATCGGGTCCATCCGGATATGTTCGCGGAATACGCGCCGTTCGGGACCTTGCGCCTTGGGGTTTATGTCCACGCCTTTGTCTGACTGCCACACGCCGGCGAGGCGGCGCAGCGGACCCAGATTGGCGAGAGTGTCCGGCGAAACCTCGGGTTCAGCGAAGATGTCCTCGGGGATGTTCGGCATGGGTTCACGGTCTTCCAGACTCAACTGCCCGGTGTATTGCGGGCCAGATAGGCGGCGACGGCCGCGAGATCGCTGTCACTGATCTCGGTCTTGCGGAAGGGCGGCATCACCGACATGCCATGCCGCACCATGAACCTGACATAGGTGGCCGGAAGATCGGTCCACGCGGTGATTACACCGGAAGCCCGGCGGCTGTTCGGGTACTTCGTCATCAGGGCATGGGTGCCGGGGTGGATGATCCCCGGATCATGGCAGGGCGCACACCATTTCTCATAGACCGCCCGCCCGGGCGCATAGCGCGGCGCGAGGGAGTCGGCGCCCAGCGCTAAAGGCGCGGCCCCGACCAGGAGCAGGGCTGCGGCGCAACCGCCGATGAGTGGGCGCGCGCCCATCAGGTCTTCTCCCGCAGATGCCTGGGCCAGATGTCATAGCGTCCCGCCGAAAGAATGCCGTTGGGGTCAATCGCGTCCTTCAGCGTGGCGTGGAAGCGTTGCAGGGCATGATTGTTGAACGAATACACATCCATCACCGCATGTTGGAATACCGGCGCCGTGCGATATTCGCCCCAGCCATGCTGTCCGCCGACCTCGATCAACTTCTTGAAACCTTCGCGATAGTGCTTATTGGTCTTCGGGTCCTCGGTGACCGGGGTCGCCAGGATGAAGATAAAGGCCCGCTCCCAGAAGCAGGCAGGCAGCGTGAATGTCGTGAACAGGGGCATCCCCAAGGACTTTGCAGCCTCGCTGAACACGCGGTTCGCCTCGATGATGGCCTCACCGGTGCGCGGAATGATGGGTGAGAACCACATGTGACCCTTGGAGGGTGTGGGATTCCAGGGAGTTCGGGCGCCGATGGAGAACACCCGCAGTGAGGGCACGCCGAATTCGGGCTCGTGATAATTCGTGGCCTGTTGCGCGTCAATGGGAAGCTTCACCTGATCAACGACTGCGAATTTCGCCCCGTCGATGCGTGCGAAATGCCGCTGTGCGGCGTGCCATTGCGCCTGGATGACCTCTGCGGGGCCGTGGAAACTCAGCCACAGTCGCCAGTACGGGACGCCGGCACGAGCGCCGTAGGCCTCGATTTGCGGCGAGTATCCCAACTTCGTGCCCTTCAGGAGGTTCACGTGCTCCGCGGTCATCTGCGGCGGACCGGTCTCATTCAACTGCTGCACCTGCCCGACCGCTGGGTAGCCGAGCAGCGGCGAATCGATGTCAGGGAAGCCTGAGCTGATGCGGCTGTTCTCCACGAAGTTCAGGATTTCAACCAGCGGCATCAGGTCCTGGTAGCGCGGCACGCTCACGGTGCAACGCTGGTAGGCCTCCGGTTCGGGCATCAGCCAGAACCCCATCTTGGTGACGATGCCGTAGTTTGACTGCGAGAAAATGCCGTCGATCCACGGCCCGCAGCCCGACTTGTACTGTTGCCAGGTCTGCGCGTTCGGGATCGCGCCCATGCCGGTACGCAGCAACTCACCGTTCGGCAATACGATCTCCATGCCGCAATGGGAGTCGAAGTGATTGCGATAGTTGGCGTTTGTGTAACCACCGCCACGATCGAGGGCATTACCCACTACGCTTCCCCATCCTGGGTCCGGGCAGTCGATCCAGACCTTGAGCTTGTGCTCCTGGATATAGCGGTACAGGTCGAAATAGCTGACGCCGGGTTCCACCAGGGCGAAAGCGTTCTTCTCGTTGACCTCGATGATGCGGTTCATCCGCTTGAGGTCCAGTACCACGCTTCCCGAGTACGCCGGCGCCGAGCCACCGTAACCCAGGTTCCTGCCGGTCGAGATCGGGTAGAGCGGAATTCGGAACTTGTTGGCGATGCGGACGATCTGCTGCACCTGCTCGGTTGAAACCGGCGCCAGCGCCCCTGAGGCTATCCTTTCCTCGGGCTCGTTCATGAATGGTGAGAAGGCGTCGCGATAGAGATCGAGGTCCTCATCGCTCGTGAACACCCATTCCCGGCCTATGGCCTGTGCACATTCGTCCAGCGCCTTCGCATAGTCGGCGGCACTGACGTTCGGCGGTACTCTCATGAGGCGTGCTCCGCTTGCGGGTGCATCAGGCGATGACCCAGGATACGAGCATCTGACCTGGGCCCTGCCGCCGATCGGTCCGAGTGACCACTCGCAGCCAGTGCTGTGCGGCGAGTTGTTCGAGGCAGAACAGAGCGGTCGGGGTCGTCATTCCGGCGAGTGCGCCCGCGCGGCGTGACCAGCGCGGCTCGATCTCGTGCTGCCACACCGCCGTGAGGTCGCCACCGTAGCCGAAAACACTGTGGCCCCGCCAAGCCATGGCATCCGCAAAAGCGTGCGCCACCGAAAATCGCTGGTCGTAGATGACGGCGAACACGGGAGGCGTGCCGGCATGCACCAGAGGCAGCGCGCAGGCTGCGGTTCCGGCGGCCGTGACCCCGGCAAACACGAAGTCACGGCGGTTCATAACGCAAGGATCCAGCGCGCAATCGCCCGCGCGTCGTCCACGCTGATGCGCTCATTGGCGACCATGGGAATGGTGCCCCAGTTGCCCGCGCCGCCATTGATGATCTTCAGCGCCAGGCGATTCACGGCTGCATCCCGTTCGGTTGCATAGCGAGCGGCCACCGCCACAAAGGGTGGGCCAATGCGGGCTTCCTTCAGCGCGTGGCACTCATCGCAGTGCTGGCGTGCGGCGAGCGGGGAAAGGCCCTGTGCCAGGCCCACGTCGGCAGCAAATCCGGACACGGGGGCGGCCAACACCAGCCCCGCGACAATCTTCGAGAGGGCGCGGATACTCATCGGCGCACCTGTGCATCGTCGCCGAGGTCAATCAGCAGCGCCATCCGCGGTCCGCGCACGTGCTCCACGATGTTGGCGTACGAGGTCACCAGGGCACCGCTGCCGCGATCCACATGGACCATGCGCAGGAAGCCACGCTCGCGCGGCAACGGCAGCACCCCGATGCGCCTGGTGCGCGGGTCAAATCGATAGATGACATCCGCATTGGACGTCGGTATCCATACCACCTTGCGGATGGGGTCCCAGGTCGTTGCGTATGGGGCACTGGCGCGATCGGGCAGGTCGTAGATGCCCAGCATGCGCCCGGCCTTCGTGTCGTAGGCGGCCAGCTGCCCGGCGCCGTACAGCGCAAGATAAAGGACCCCGTCGTCGGACATGGACATGCGGCGCGGACCCGCCGTGGGACTTGTGAATTCCACGTGGGTCTCGAACTTGAGGGTTTCGGTATTGAAGCTGCCGAAGCTTGCAATCCCGAGCTGGCAGTACCACACGTGCGTGTGATCCGGGCTCATGGCGAGGCCGTAGACCTGTTCGCCGCCGGTACGGCCTGCAACCGGCGGGATCTTGAACTCGCCGCTCTTGCCAGTTCCCGGATCCAGCCAGCCCACCGCATTGTTCACGATGTCCGAGAACCAGACGCGACCATGATGATCGGTCGCAAGCTCATGGTCGGAATCAAAGGACATGTCGTGCAGTCCGACCGGCGGTGCGCCGGGCTGGTTCAATTGCCACAGCTTCCATCGCTCGGTGCGGGGGTCGAAGCGCATCAGCGCGCCGGGAAAGAATGGACTCGCCCAGATGCCATCGGCACCTGGCACGAGGGTGTGAGGTCCCCACAGGTCCTTGCCGGGAATCGTGTAGTCCTTCAGTGCGCCCGAGCGGGTATCGATGCGGATCAGCCGGTTGGAACTGACATCCGCCGCGTACAGATAGTCCGTACCTTTGAAGGGAACGGCTTCCCGCACCGCATTGGGTGGCGCGACCTCAAATTCGCGAATGGTGGTGCGCGGTGTGACGATCAAGGGTGCGCCGTAGCTGTAGCCGCGCACTTCGCTGAGCGGACCCCGTAGTGCTTCGGTCAGGATTTTGGCGGTCGGACCCGGAGCGCCACCTGAATACACGTTGTCACCCGAGGGCACAACGTTGCCAGCGCGCCCGAACTCCACATTGGAGACGTAGTTCATCTGCTTTACGATCGCCGTCCAGGCCAGTTCACGCGCCGCGGCCGACTGGGTCGATGGCGTGTCGTCCAGCAGTTTGGCGTACGCCCGAACTTCGGGGGCCGGTAGCTGGTGGCAGGCGACGCAGGTCATCACCAACGCCTCACGATGCGCCGGATCCTTCATGTCCCTGAGGTACGCAGAAGCCGGCGCCGTGCCGGCCTGGTTCGCCTCAGGCCGCATGACCAGCGTCAGCGCACCCGCAGCGCTTGGCACCGGGGCGCCAAGTTGCTGGAAATTCAGCAGCCGCACCTGCAGCGTTCCCCGGGGAGTATTGGGCGGAAAGCTGAACTCCCCTGCGGAACCGGTGAATACGGTGGTGGCCGTGGCGCCCGCGGCCGGTGCGGATTTGGTGAGGGTCACCATCGCCTGGGGCAGCGGTGCACCGTTCAGATCGGTCACTTTGCCATGCGTTGCCGCAAAGGCCCCGGCCGCGAAAGCAAGACCCATCACCAAGGCGGTGACGCCAGTGCCGTTCATTATGGATTCCCCCTCTGCCCGCGCCGAGTCCAGACTCTAGGCCGAAGGCGTTGGCAAGGCAATTGCGCCACCGGGCCGGGGCGTATAATCACCGGGCTGTGAACGGGCATTCGGGCCGCAATCCTTGGGATGGCTACCATGAATATCGATCGACGCGCCTTTATCGAAGGACTCGGGGGTTCAGCCGCCATCGCGCTGATGAGCGATGAGGCCAGGGCCGACGCCCTTGAACAACACCTCATTTCACAGACCAATCCGGCGCCGAACTTTCCTACGGCGGCGCAAATCGCTGCGCAGATCGACACGCAGCCCACCCGCAAGGGCGTGGGCAACCTGTTTGTCGCGCGCCAGGGAAATGTCGCGCGGCTCGCGCCGCTGCCGGAGCGGCCCACGCTTGCCGACTACTTCAGGCTGCGCTTTGTCGCGACTTCAAATCACTGCCTGCAAAGCGCCAATCGCGCCATGAAGAATGGCATGTCAGAGGAAATCATCCTGGCGTGCCTGCTGCACGACACCGTTCAGGAGCTGATCAAGGTCGACCATGGCTGGTGGAGCGCGCAGATGTACGAGCCGTACGTATCTGAGAAAGTGGCGTTTGCGATTCGCTATCACCAGGCCCTGCGCTTCTACGAAGACAAAGCCCTCGGCTATGTCTATCCGGACCTCTACCGCCGCATTTTCGGATCTGACTACCGGCCGGAACCCTACATCGAACATACCTACCAGATGGTGCGCAACCACAAGTGGTATATGGAGCCGCGCATGGTCACCGTCAACGATCTGTACGCGTTTGAGCCCAATGTCCATCCCGTCCTGGAACAGTTCACGGACATCATTGGCCGGCATTTCCGACAGCCCGCCGCGGGACTGGGCTTCGACAACAGTTCGTCAGCTCACATGTGGCGATCGTTATCGATGCCGGACCATCCGCTGTGACCTGCTAGTCCTGGAACCTGCTGGTGTTGATGAAGCCCACCTTCTTCAGCCGGTCGCGCTGTGCAAGCGCGAGGATTTTCGCGACGTAATCGTACTTGACGCGAGGATTTGGCCGCAGGCGGATCTCGGGCTGCGGATTCTTTGAAGCTTCGGCACGCAGGTAGCCGTCAAGCTGTTGCATGCTCTGGACCGCCGTGCCGTTCCACAGCACGGTGCCGTCGAACTCGATGTCCAGGTCAATGGCTTCCGGGAGCGGTGTGATCGCAGGTGGGGACCCTTGCGGGAGCTCGATCACCACGCCGTGGGTCAGCAGCGGCAGCGCGATGATCAGAGTAACCAGCAAGACGAGCATGATGTCGATCAGGGGCGTAGTGTTGATATCGCAGACAATGTCCGCCGCATCGGAGTGTGTCGCGCGCGCGAACAGTGGAATAGCGCGTTGGGCGTATGCTGACATGATGAATTCTCCTGTCGGCGCGGCGCTCACCGAATGCGCGACGCCGAGACCTTGCCGGCCGATGACCGTCGCAGCCCGAAGGCAGCCCAGGGCGAATTTCAATCGCGAAGTCGCCGAGGGCAGTTCCAATGAGTGAGCCCGCCATTCCTCGTCCAACCGCGCAGAGCTTGATCCGCGTGCGGCGTTAGCGGCGCGGGCAATCAAACGGCTGGCGAGGCCGTCGATCCAAGTAATCGATCGAGGCGCATCCCCGGGTCGCGCGGGCGAACGAACTTTCGTGCCCATACTCGTTACTCTACATAGGTAGGTGGCCCAATGCAAAATTGTGCGCTGCGACAAGCTCCGGTCTTCAACTTGTCCGTACCCACCCGTAGCGGGTGTGATCGGGCGGGGCGCCACTTTCCATGTACCGCGCCTTCGCCTGCGCAAGGTGATCGGCCGTATATCCGGGCATCTCCATGAGGTGCTTGAGGCTGTCGGGAATCTTGCTGGCGTAGTCGGCAGGCATCGGCTTGAAGTGAGCCGAAAACTGGCGTGGTACGTCGATACCGTACAAGCGCGCGGAGTTAAGACCCAGAATCTTGCGCTTGTGCTCGTGTGTGAATTCCGGGTAGCCGTACTTGCGGCGCATGGCTTCCGGGATCTGGAAGCGCCACATCGCCTCGATCTGCCACTGGGGCGAGCCATACCACACGGAGTCCGAGCCAAACACGATCCGGTCCGGGCCCATGAATTTCAGCAGCTGACCCATGATGTGCGCTGCCACGGTCGGGAAGGTGATGATGGAGGAGGCCCAGGTGGTACCCAGTTCGGCATAGGTGTTCGTAAGGTCGCGGCACAGTACGGCGTATTCGGTCGTCCAGCTGATGTCCGGCACGCCCTCGCGCAGATTGCCGGCGTTGATTTCGGCCAGTGCGTCATACATGAAGAACGATGGCTGGATGCAGGCGTGATAGGTGATGAAATTGAGGTTCGGCCAATCGCGCGCAGCTTTCGGTAAATCCGCCGGATGCCCGATCTCGGGCCGGCGCTCCTTGCTGTTCACCAAGCCTTTGTGTACGCAGATGTTGTTGAAGCCCGGATGTGCCGCCTTCTGGACGGAGTAGGCCTTGTTGATGGCCTCGAAAGTGGGGTACGCGATCTGTTCGTCGTCGTGTCGCCACTGTTTCATCAGGCTCAACGGGTTCTCGTCCACCTTGGCGGCATTGGCGATGTTGTAGCCTTTCCAGGAGTCCGGCTGGTTCTGCGCGATCTGCTCGTGGATATAGTCCAGATTGCCCTTGCCAACGTACAGCATTCCATGGGCCAGTGAGCGGCGCGACCCTGCGACTTCATTGATGAAATCGCGCGCGGCCGCCGTCTGTGCGGCGGTGAGGATTTCACCCCCGCGCGCCTCGACGACATTGCGCGGCGCGCGCTTGCCGGTGTCGATCACGCTGGCCGGTACGTTGGTGAGCATGCCCACCGTGACCTGACTTTCCAGGTAGACCTGTCGGATGAAGTCCGTGAGCAGGAAGTTCTCCGGGTTGAACGGCAGTCCCACGAGCACCGGGTTCCACACGCCCCACGCTGCTCCGTGTTCGTCGAGATGTCCGGCGGGGTTGAAGGGGTTGGCTGTCATGCCCAACGATGGCCCGATCGTGGGACCCTCGGCCAGGCCGCGCAATGCGCCCACCGCCTTGCCGCGGCTTCCTCGCACCATGTGCAGCTGGTCATCGAACACGAACAGGTCGTGCGGGGCGCCGCCTTGTGCGTAGGCTTCGGGCACGAGCATTTCCAGCGGGTCCACCTTGAAGAATGGCCCGAAGACCTTGTTGATGGCGAGGAAGGAGGCCGCCATGCCGCCGGTGCCGGCCAGGAAACGGCGGCGGCTGATACCCAGGCGCCGGCTCGTCTGCGCGGCAAGGTCATGAACGCGAGCCTCGACCTGTTTCTGCGCAGCGCTTTGCGGCGCCGGCAGGTACTCGCCGTTCGACACCATCTGCGTGGGTATCGGCGTGCGATACCGATCGTCGTCGCAGGCGCGCGTGCATTGCGCGAGCTCTGCGGGGCTGAGCAAGGTCTCATCGGGTTCCCAGAGGCGATTGCTCTCGTTCCACTTCGGCATGGGCCCCCCTTATCCCTGATATGCTAAGTCCGACTATCACGCGATGCAAACCAGTGGATTGTAAATCGCTACATCGAAGCCATGTGTGCCTGGCGGCGCTGATCTGCCTGTGGGGCGCGAATGTATGGGCCGCCCGGGTCATCGACAACGCAGCCCTTGAGAACGAACAGGACGGCACTGATTGGCCGGCCTACGGCCGCACCTTCAACGAGGGGCACTACAGCCCCTTGAAGCAGATCACTGCCGAGACCGTCAAGCGCCTCGGCCTTGCCTGGTCTGTGGATCTGGACGTGACCAACTCGATCACCGCGCCGCTTGCGGTCGGTGGCGTGGTTTATCTCGGCGCCGGTCATGGAGTCGTCTACGCCGTCGACGCCAGGAGCGGTCGCAAGTTGTGGCGCTATGACGCCAAAGCGCCGCAGGTGGCTCATCAGAAGTTGCGCCTGGGATGGGGCATTCGCGGCATCGCTTTCTGGATGAATCGCGTCTACGCCGGTACCACGGACGGTCGCCTGATTGCACTGAACGCGGCCGACGGGTCGCTGGCATGGAGCGTCCAGACCGTCGATCCGCGCAACGGTGCCACGATTACCGGGCCACCGCGCGCCTTCAACGGCAAGATCATCATCGGTTTTTCGGGCGAGGACTTTGCGCCGCTGCGCGGCTATGTGACGGCCTACGACGCGCAGACGGGCAAGCAGGCGTGGCGCTTCTTCCTGGTCCCCGGCAAACCGGGTACTCGCGATGGCGCAGCGTCCGATGACGTCATGCAGATGGCGGCCAGCACCTGGACCGGTGACTGGTGGAAGAGGGGCGGCGGCGGCGGCGCCTGGAACGCGATGACCTATGACCCGCAGTTCAATCGGGTGTACATCGGCACCGGTAACGGCGCGCCGATGAATGCGCGGGTCCGCAGCCCCGGTGGCGGCGACAATCTGTTTGTCGCCTCGGTGGTGGCGCTTGATGCGGATACCGGGCACTACCTCTGGCACTACCAGACGACTCCAGGTGACTCCTGGGACTACGATGCGGCCACCGACATGACTCTGGTGACGGTGCAGATCGACGGCCGAGCGCGTCAGGTCATGTTGATCGCAGCGAAGAACGGCTTCATCTATGTGATCGATCGGAAGAACGGACAGCTGATTTCCGCCGAAAAGCTGGGCACCGTGACCTGGGCGGACCATGTCGACCTGAAGACAGGCAGACCGGTACTCGCACCTGGCGCCACCTACGAGAAACCCATCGTGCTGTGGCCCAGTTTACAGTCCGTGCACCACTGGCCGCCGCAGTCCTACAGCCCGCGGACCGGTTATCTGTACGAGCCCACGCTCGAGATGCCCGCAGAATTCAGCGATGCCGGCTTCCGCCTTGGAGACCCAGGGAAGACTGAGGCGGCGCAGGACGTGGGACACAGCGTCCTGAAGGCTTGGGACCCGCTCGCCAGGCGTGTCGTGTGGCACGTGGAGACTGCGGGTATCTCCAATGGCGGCACGCTGGCGACTGCCGGAGACCTCGTATTTGAGGGTTTGGCGGATGGGTATCTGCACGCCTACGAGGCACGGGACGGCAAGGATCTGTGGTCCTTTTTTGCAGGTGTCGCGGTCACGGGCGTGCCGATCACCTACAGCGTGGACGGGCGCCAATACCTCACCATCACATCCGGTCCGCTGGGAGGCGCCACTGCGGCGTTCGGGGCCGTTTCCGCCCGCTGGGGTTGGGATCCGCGGGTGCACCCGCGGCGGCTGCTGACTTTTGCCCTGGACGCCAACACCCGGCTACCGCCCACGCCACCGCGCCGGCCGGCCGTTCCCTTGGACGCACCACAGTTCCAGGTCGATGCTGCGAAGGCTCGTGCCGGCGAGCGCGAGTATGGCGGGTGCATGATTTGCCACGGCATGGGCGCGATCGCGGGGGGTATTGCGCCTGACTTGCGCGCATCACCCGTCCCACTATCGGCGGAGGCCTTCGCGCATATTGTCCGTGACGGCGCACTTGAAGTACGCGGTATGCCCCGCTTTGCGCAGCTGAGTGATGCGCAACTGGAGGCGTTGCGCCATTTCCTCAGGCAGAAGGCGCGCAGTGACCTTCGGCCACCTTCCGTTCATCCACAATCAACTGGAACTTCCGCGTCCGCACATTGACAGCAATCTCGTCCACGAGCGGAACATCAAACGTCACGTTGCCCAGCCCCTTCTGCCGCAGAATTTCCTTCAGTCGCGCAACAACGGCGTCCGCCGCAACGAGGCGTTCCCCGGCATCCAATCCAGGGTCAACGCAGAACGGAAAGCGAAACGAGGTTGGCCCTGTAATTTGCATCTGGAAGCGCGTCACGCCCTTCACGAATATCTCATTGATGGTGTGTGGACTTAAGAAGTCGGTGGCGCCGGCGCCGTTCTGAAACGTCGGCATCTGCTCAGCGCGGCCGACGAGGTTGCGGATCAGAATGGGGTGCGCGCCCGGCGCGCTCATCGGCTGCAGGATGTCGGACATCCGGTAGCGGATCAGCGGCATTGTGAAATTGAAGAGATTCGTGATGATGGAATGATCCTCGTGGAACTCAAAGATCAAATTATCGTCCGTGAGCATCATCGATTCACCATCGGGGCTCGAGATGCCCAGCATCATGTGTTCGGTGCAGGCGTAGATACTGATCGACCTCGCGCCAGCAAAAGCTCCGGACAGCGCCTCCAGGTCACGCTTTGTGGTCACCTCGCCGGAGGCGACGAGCGCTCTGGGCGCCAGTTTCAAGCGGCCGGCGTCTTGCTCGGTGGCCAGCATCCGCAGGGCCGCCGTATAGCCGAGAAGGAAGTCAGGCTGAAACTCATTCAGCCCAGCCACTACATCGGGCAATGGCGTATTGACTTCAAAGGCAGCACCCCGGACGAAGAGTCGCCGCAGCCCGCGCTGCATGGAGGCGATGGCCGTCACACCGGCGTAGTGCCCACCGGTCGCCCCGTAGAAGGCCACCCTGATGCGACGGAACGGCTGCTTCCTACCTTTCAAGAGCCCGCGGAACGCGCGTCCATTGCGTCTCGCGTTCCCGTTCATGCGTTTGTAGTCACTCGGGGCATACAGAAAGTAGCCAACTTCACCCGAGGTCCCCGAGGTGTGCATGACCGTGAGCTCATTGAAAAGCCGGTCGCGCGGATCTGAAGACCGGGTCAGAAAGTCAGCGACGATTTTCTTGGTAACCCTGCGATCGGTCACGATGGCATCGAAATTGGCCATGAGAATGGATTTCGTCAGAACGGGAAAGTCCGAGGGCAGGCAGGTATTGAGATCCAGGGCGCGCTCGCGGATGACATTTGAATAGTAGGGAGCGTGTGTACTGGCGTGACGCGCCAGCGTTCGAAATCGTTCCAGCTTGAGGGCATCCAGCCCGGTTTGAGCATTCATCTGACCCCCCCTCCCGAAAGTCTCAGCTACGGCGCTCAAGATACGCCCGGGCCAGGTCCCGTAACCGCGCGCCATCAAAACTGGGATCGTGGCCGGCGTGCACCAGGCGCGCGGGCAGCGCTTCAATTCGGCGCATGGTAGCCATGTAAACGGCGATGTCGCTGCCGGGCAATTCATCCAGTAGCGGCCCGTCATATATAGCGTCACCCGAGAAGAAGATCCCGGTTGCCGCCTCCCACAGGCCGATACTTCCGGGTGAGTGTCCCGGCAGGTGCAGGATCTCAAACACCCGGTTCCCCAAGTCGAGCACGTCGCCTTCCCGTACCACGCGCGTCGCCGGTGCCGCCGGCCGCGCGAACGTTCGCAGGTCGAAATCGTCACGGGGCAGGGCGGTAATGAAGGCGGAGCCGACCTCATAGCCGGCATGTTCCAGTGCCGCAACGAACTGCACCGGGTGATCTTCGCGCAGCATGCTGAAGTTCTCGGATGGCCGCTGCAGCTGGTCGGCTTCCGCGGCATGCACGACACGCTCCGAAAACTCATGCAATGACCCCACATGATCCAGGTGCGCGTGGGTTGCGACGGCGGTCAGCGGCTTGGAAAACAGCTCGGCCGCCGCGTGCGTGAGACTGCCAAGTCCCATGCCCGTGTCAATGATGAGGTCGCGGTCTCGTCCCTGCACATGCCAGACATTGCACTGCATGACCCTGATGACATGCGGCTCCCAAATGCGCGTGATGCCATCACCGAGGCGCTCGAACTCAAACCAGTGGCCCGCGATCTGAAGTCCCATCCGCGCATTGTGGCCACAATTCAAGGTGCCAGCGAGTGTGCCGAGCTGGTCAATACTGGGGCAAGAAATTTTAAAGGCTCCGAGTTGGGGCGCACGCTCCCTCACTCCACCCGTGCCGCGGTCCCGAGTCGCCTCCGTAACATGTTGTTTTCCTGAGGTGAACGACGCAGATCGCGTGCGCAGAGTGCCGTCGGCACAGGGCTTGCAGTGGAGATCCCCAGACAAAGGAAATGTGCGTCTAGGGTTCCGGCCTGTTGCAGCAACGGGTGTCTGGTCCGAGAGAGGCAGTCCGGGCGCGCAGCAAAGCGCCCCGGATACACGGCGGGACAAAAGCCCGGGAGATTGGGTTGCGAGGCGCCAGTGCTGGCCCTCGGGACAATCTCCATTGCGGTGGTTGTCCCGGGTGCCAAGAGCACAACGCTCCTCGCAAGTCGGCCAACGGCTTGTGCAAGGAGGTCCATCTGCAATGGTAGTCCCACGAAATCGGCCCGCCAAAGGGTCAAGACTTGATCAGCGTTGTCGCGACGTCAGCACGGTCGCCGCAACCGTAATAGCCATTCTCTATGGCGCCGCTGCGGGCGCGGAGAACACCACGGCCGCTGAAACCGAGCTTGCAAGTGCGGCAACGGTTGCGGATGCCGGCACGAGCACTGCCGACACGGGTCTGGCGGAAGTGGTCGTGACTGCCACACGTCACGAAGCATCGGCCCAGGATCTCCCCCTCAGCATCACCGCAGTGACTGCTGAGCAACTGCAGCAGGCCGGCATCGGGGACCTCTCCGATCTGTCTCACACCTTGTCGGGTGTGAACTACACGGACAAGGGGCCGTTCAGCGGCGTCAATGGCGCAAACCTGGTCATTCGCGGACTCAACAGTGAAACGACAGCCGGCCTCCCGGCCGCGGCGTCACCGGTCGTGCCCCCGGTTTCCACCTATGTCGACGATACCCCGATATTCGTGAGCCTGCGCTTTCAGGACCTCGACCGCGTCGAGGTCTTGAAGGGCCCGCAGGGAACTCTGTACGGATCAGGTTCCCTGGGTGGCACGATCAAGTTCATTGAGCACGCACCCGATCTGTCGGGGTTTGATGCCAGGGTGGAAGCGACGATCAGCGATACTCAGCACACCAGCGCGCCTAACGAAGATGTGAGCGGCATGATCAACATTCCGCTCAGCGAGACGATTGCCGTGCGCGGGAACGCCAGCTTCACGCACGATGCGGGATTCATCAATCAGCCGAATCTCTTCGTGCTTGATGCAAGCGGCGCGCCGGCCGAGTCACAACCCGGAAACCCACTCAGTCAACCGGTGTTCTACCGTCGCGATCACGTGAACGACTATGGATACAGCGCAGCGCGCATTTCCGCTCTGTGGAACCCGAGCGAGGCGCTGCGAGCGCAGCTATCGTACTACCATCAACTCTCCACGGCCCAGGGGTATCCGTACGCGGCGACCAGCACGGCTGCCTTCAACATGCCCATCAGCCCCAACACCCAGCCTGGTGGAACTTTTACCAATCCGCCGCTGGCGCCGCAGCTGTACACCGAATCCGTCCCGACCGGCCTTGACCGGCTTTCGGACGCCGAGAACAGCACCACCACCACGACGGACAAAGTCGACCTGGTGGCACTCACTTTCGATTACGACCTCGGCTTCGCGACCCTCACTTCCTCGACGTCGTGGGCAGATCACTCCAATGGCACGCGGGCGGACGAGACTGCGCAGTACAGCAACTTCTTCTTCTATCAGAGCCTTTACGGCCAGTATCCGCGGACGTTCATTCAAGGCTACGAGAAGCTTGACGATCGACCCATTACCCAGGAAGTGCGGCTGGTTTCGCAGGAGGGGGGCGCGTTGGAGTGGGTGGCGGGCCTGTTCTACAACCATCAGCAGACCAATATCCAGGAGCACGACTTCGAGCCGGGCTATCTCGACTTCTACAACGCGTGCGAGCCAATCTACGGTCAGAGCGCGGGCGATGGCACTACCCCTTCATACTGCGGAGTCGGCGAGACCGGCGCCGGCACCGTCAGCTCTTATGCTGGGATTCCCATCGTAAAGGACCAGGCGTACATCGGAGACTTCGAAACGACGTTCAGGGATCTGGCACTGTTCGGGGATATCACCTGGCATGCCACTTCCAACTGGAGCGTGACCGGGGGTGGGCGTGTCTTCAAACAGACCATCTCGGCGTCCCAGCAAACGGGTCTGCTGTTTGACGCCGGGTCGTTCTTCGCCCCTTCGATTCCGATTGCGAACATCTCGCTCAGCGACACCTGGCGTCGCGCCACCTGGAAGTTCAACACCTCCTATCAACTGGACAAGACCAATCTGGTGTATGCGACTTTCTCTCAGGGATTTCGACGCGGCAGCGTAAACGCGCTGCCGCCTTCTGAGTTAGGTGGTAGCTATACCCTACCAGATGCACTGCGAAATCTTGCGCCGGACACGGCCAACAATTACGAGGTCGGTGTCAAGGGAACCGTCGACAATAAGTTCAGATACTCGGTCGCTGCGTATTACATTGACTGGCGTAACGTGCAGGAAGGGCTGCAACTCACGCCGCTGGTGCTGCCGGCATCCATGAATATCGGGCATGCGTACAGCAAGGGAATCGAGACTGAAATGGATGCGTTGATCACGCGCAACCTCGAGGCACAGCTCGACTACACCTACGACCAAACGAAATTAATGTCCTTGAATCCTCTGTTCGTGTCGCCAAATGTATCGGCACCGCCGCCCGGTGTGGGCACCGCCCTTCCCGGCACGCCGCGCAATAGCCTCGCCCTCACACTGAAGTACGGACACATTCGGATAAATGATGGCGAGCTGTACTTCTCCGTCAGTGGTCACTACCAAAGCTCGGTCTTGCCAGCGCTTTCGGCAACGGTGCCCACCGTCGCCGGCTATACGATGGCGAGCGCACGTGTTGGGTATGACGTCGCGCACTGGAGCGCAGCTTTATTCGTGAACAATCTCACGAACAATCTAGGCGTAACCTCGTATCAGGATCCCGCGATCTTCGGAAACCGGGCGCAAGCCATCGTGTCGCAACCGCGTACGTTCGGGCTGACGGTCGCCTACTCGTACAAATAGAACTGAGGAGGGGATCGAGGCGGTTGGGCCATGCGCTGGCTTGACAGATGCGTCCTGAATGGCAGTATTACGGAATATGAAAAGCGTAATAATGCCATGAACGCGAGGTCGATCCCGGAACTGGCGCGCCTGTCGGTGAGTCTGCCCAATGAGCTGCTCGTGCAACTGGACGCGATGGTCGAGGAGCGCGCATTGCCCAGTCGCTCGCAGATGATCGCCGAGCTCATCCGTCACGCACTCGCGGAGCACAGCCAGGCGCGCAGCGCGGCCGTCCTTGCGGGAACTGTCACCTTGATCTATCGCGCCGAAAGCGGCCGGGTCCACCATCTGCTGGCACAGACCCAAACTGTCTTCATCAAGGAGGTCATCTCCTCACAGCACGTGTTTCTGGAGAACGACCAGTCGCTGGAGGTCCTGCTGGTCCAAGGGCCCACCTCTCGCCTGGAGGCCCTGTGCGATGCCCTGCGCAAAGTCCGCGGCGTGCAACAGGTGAAACTGGTCACAACCACTGCGTTGTTGCCGCCGCTGCATTCGCACGGAAGTGCCAGATGAAGGATTCCGCCACCGCCGATCCAAAGCGCGCACGGGAGCACGCGCGGGCTATGGCAGGCCTACAGGCGGAAGCAATGCCCACCGTGCCGGCCAGCAGCGCTACCGATCTACCGGATGGAGTCGCGGCCGGGAACATGCTGTGGGAGGAGACCGTTGCGTCAGGTGGCTATGCATCCAAAGAGCTGGGGCGGGGCGCTCGCTTGCGCCTCATCGACCTACATGGCGATGGGTGCGTATCGATGCTGGTCTTCAATGCCGAGCGTCCGGTTGAGCGCTTGAATGTCGCCGATACCCTGAAGGTGCAGTGGAGCGCCCAGCTGCGAGCTGGCCGCCTGCTGTTGTCCGACATGGGTCGAGTTCTCTTCAGCATCCTGGAGGACGGGGCTCAAACCCACGATGCGTTCTGCGGGCCTTCAAATTCGCGCACGAATGCCCGGAAGTTCGGCGACGGAGCTAACTGGGGCGAAAAGCCCAGTGCTCGTGATCGCCTCATCCTGGGCGCCGCTAAGTTCGGCCTTGGTGCAAAGGATGTTCATCCATGCATTAACTGGTTCAAATTGGTGCAGATTGCCCCCGATGGCACCACGATGTTGCATGCCGGTCCGTTCTCGCCTGGACGGTCACTGACATTGCGCGCCGAAATGAACGTCATCGTCGTACTGGCCAATTGTCCACACGTGCTCGATACGCGTCCTGACTATGCCGTAACGCCGGTACGGCTCAGCGCCTGGCGGGGCCCGATCGCAGGCGGCGACGATGAAGTTCGTAACGCGACGCCCGAAGCACTGCGGGCCTTTCTCAATGTCGAAGAATACTTCCATCGCTGACATTGCACACAACTTGCACGGTTCTGCCACGCCATGAGTGACTCTGTAATTGCCGAGCTTTCCCGCGACATATTGCTCGATGAGGTTATTGCTGCGCGTGCGGCCTGGGATCACTTCGTGCAGGCAGGCCAGACGCTGCGCATTCTCGACATCGAAGGCAATCAGGCGGTCGACTTCCTGCTTTATGCGGCACATGACGATACCGAGCGCTACAGTGCGCAAGACACCATTTCCGCGCAACGCAATATCTTTCTGCGCACCGGCACCGTTTTGATGTCGAATGAAGGCCGGCCCATGGCGCGGATCGCCGCCACGACCGTCGCCTACCACGACACCATCGGTGGTGCCTGCAGTTGCGAGAGCAATACGCTGCGCTATGGCTACCACACGAAGTCGCAACATGCCTGTGTAGAGAACTTCCTGCTTGCGAACGCCCGATACGGTCGAACCAAGCGCGACATCGTCTCGAACATCAATTGGTTCATGAATGTGCCGGTGGAGCCCGACGGCACCCTTGGAATCGTCGACGGAATCTCGGCTCCGGGTCTGTACGTGGACTTGGAAATGTTGATGGATGTCGTCGCCGTCATTTCCAACTGCCCGCAGGTCAATAATCCCTGTAACGGTTTTAATCCCACGCCGGTGCGCGTCCTGATCGCGTCCGGGGCGGGCCAGCGCTGATGGGTGCGAGGCGTGCTTGAGAAGGTGCTTATTGCCAATCGTGGCGCAATTGCCTGCCGGATACTACGCACGCTGCGGCGTCTGGGCGTGGCGTCGGTGGCCGTGTTCGCCGAATCCGACGCAGGTTCGCTGCACGTCGCCCAGGCCGACGAGGCGGTATGCATCGGCGCATCACCGGGCAGCGCCAGTTACCTCGACGGTGCGGCCTTGATCGCCGCGGCCCGCAAGACCGGCGCGCAGGCCATTCATCCCGGGTACGGCTTTCTCAGTGAGAACGCAGAATTTGCCGAACAGTGCGAGCTGGCCGGACTGACGTTCATAGGCCCGACACCACAAAACATACGCGCCTTTGGCCTCAAGCACCGCGCGCGCGCAATAGCGCGGGAGCAGTCCGTGCCACTGGTGCCGGGCTCCGACCTGCTTCGGGACTTGCCGGCGGCGCGGGCCGCAGCGCGCCGCCTTGGCTTTCCCGTCATGCTCAAATCAACGGGTGGCGGTGGCGGCATCGGTATGCGCGCCTGCGCGGACATGAAGGCCCTCGAGGAGGCCTTCCCGGTCGTGTCGCGACTGGCGGCAAATCACTTTGCGGACGGCGGCATGTACCTCGAGCGGCTACTGCCCGAGGCGCGGCACGTCGAGGTGCAGATCTTCGGCGATGGCAGTGGTCGTGCGGTGGCGCTGGGCGAGCGCGATTGCTCGCTGCAACGGCGCCACCAGAAAGTCATCGAAGAGGCACCGGCACCGCAGCTCACACCTGAATTGCGCAGCGGGCTTGCCGCATGCGCCATCCGGCTCGGCCGCGCCGTTGAGTACCGCTCGGCCGGGACTGTGGAGTTCCTGCTGGACCCAGTGCGCGAAGAATTCTATTTCCTCGAAGTCAACACTCGCCTGCAGGTCGAGCACGCGGTCACCGAGGAAATTACCGGAGTCGATCTTATCGAGTGGATGGTTCGCGGTGCCGGGGGAGACTACTCCTTTCTCGATGCATGGAGCACGCAGCAAAACTCACCACCGCGTGCACACGGCTGGGCCATTCAGGCGCGCCTGTATGCCGAAGATCCACGCGAGGAGAATCGGCCGAGCAGCGGCACGCTGACCGACGTTAAATGGCCCACCGACATTCGCGTTGAGACCTGGGTGACGTCCGGCACGGAGGTCACGACGCATTATGATCCGCTGCTCGCAAAACTGATCGTCACAGGTGCCGATCGTCCGAGCGCAGTCACCGCGCTGCAGCGCGCGCTGGGCGGTACGCGCCTGGCGGGTCTTGAGAGCAATCTGCAGTGGCTGAAGCAGATTGCTCACAGCCAGATGTTCATCTCCGGGAGAGTCTCCACCCAGGCGCTTGCGAGCATGCCGTACGCCTCCCCGGCGGTGCGGGTACTCAGTGGCGGACTGGCGACCAGCATTCAGGACTACCCAGGGCGAAGGGGCTACTGGAACGTTGGGGTCCCGCCCTCGGGACCTATGGACAGCCTCGCTTTTCGTCTGGGTAATCGTCTCTTGGGCAATCCGGACGGCGCCCCGGGGCTTGAGGTCACGGCGACCGGTCCAACCCTGTGTTTCGGTAGTGCCACCACGGTATGTCTCGCGGGGGCCGACACCGGTGCGCGGCTGGACGGCTCCCCGCTGGAACCGTACACGGTGACGACGGTCGCCGCGGGCCAGACTCTAAAGCTTGGGCGAATTAGCGGCCCGGGCTTGCGCGCTTATGTGCTCTTTGCCGGGGGCATCGAGGTGCCACCCTACCTTGGTAGCTGCTCGACTTTTACCCTCGGGCGGTTCGGGGGGCATGCCGGTCGCAATCTCGCGGCGGGCGATGTCCTGCATCTCGGGGGTCAACAACCGGCCTTCGCCGCGCGGCCAGAGTCGCAGCTAAGACTCCCGCGGCTGCCAACACTCACGCACACCTGGACTGTGCGGGTGCTTTGCGGTCCCCACGCCGCGCCGGACTTCTTCACCGCTGCGGACATTGACACAATCTTAGGCGCGCAATGGAAGGTCCACTACAACTCCAACCGCACCGGAGTACGGCTGATCGGACCAAAGCCTCAGTGGGCACGCCGTGACGGCGGGGAGGCGGGCCTGCATCCTTCGAATATTCACGACAATGCCTATGTGGTTGGGGCCGTTGATTTCACCGGCGACATGCCCATCATCCTGGGCCCCGACGGCCCCTCGCTCGGGGGCTTCGTGTGTCCGTTCGTCGTGATCAGTGCGGACCTGTGGAAACTCGGTCAACTCGCTCCGGGAGACAGCGTGCAACTCGAATGCGTCGAAGCATCGACCGCACACGCCGCGGAGCAGGTACAGAGGGCGTGGATTACCGGCGACCCGAGCGGCGATGCCGGCATTGCCGAGACGGTAGCAGCGCCCGGCGCGAGTACCCGTTCGAGCGGTACTGCCGTCCTGTTCGATCTTGAGGGGCGGGAGGCGCGCCCCAGGACGCTGTATCGGCGCCAGGGCGATCGGCACATTCTCATCGAATACGGGCCCATCGTACTGGATCTAACGCTACGGTTGCGCGTACATGCCCTGATGCTGGAGCTGGAGCGCCTCAGCCTTGAGGGCGTCCTCGAGGTAACGCCGGGCATCCGCTCGCTGCAGGTTCATTATGATCCTGACATTCTGTCACTGACTACCTTGCTGCAGACCCTGGTGGATTGCGAGGAACGCTTAGGCGGTCTGCAGGATTTCCAGATTCCTTCGCGCGTTGTGTGGCTGCCGCTGTCTTTTGCGGACCCTGCGGTGGCCGATACCGTAGAACGATATATGAGTACGGTGCGTGCGGATGCGCCCTGGTGCCCGGACAACATTGAGTTCATCAGGCGCATCAACGGCCTGGCGTCGATCGAGGATGTGCAACGCATTGTGTTCTCGGCACGCTACATGGTCCTGGGTCTGGGGGATGTCTATCTCGGGGCACCCGTGGCGGTGCCACTGGACCCACGCCACCGACTCGTGACGACGAAGTACAACCCCGCCAGAACCTGGACGCCCCCCAATGTCGTCGGCATCGGTGGCGCGTATCTTTGCATTTACGGCATGGAGGGGCCGGGCGGGTACCAGCTCTTTGGACGCACCGTGCAAATGTGGAACTCCCACCGGCGCAGTGGCGAATTCCGCGAGCAGCCCTGGCTGTTGCGCTACTTTGATCAAATCCGCTTCTTTCCGGTGACGCACGCCGAGCTCAATGACTGGCGGCGCGACTTCCCGGTCGGAAGGCGGGCGCTGCATATCGAGACGGAAACCTTTCGCCTGGCCGACTACCAGCGCTTCTTACACGAGCAACATTCCGATATCGAGTCCTTCCAACGGACTCGACGCGCTGCCTTTGAGGCGGAGCGGGAAGCCTGGGTTCGACGCAACGAGCTGTCGCCCGAGGGCGGACCGCCGGAGAACATCGACGTGGCGGCAGCTCCCGATGTTCCGCCTGGCGCGGAGCTCATCGAGGCGCCGCTCGGCGGAAATGTCTGGCGCGTCGAGGTGCGTCCCGGAGATCGAATCGAGAAGGGCGCGGTGATTGCAGCCATCGAATCAATGAAGACGGAGTGCAATGTGCCAAGCCCCGCCGCCGGTATTGTACGGGCCGTTTATATCCAGGAGCGCCAGGCGATCTCTCCGGGAACTGCTCTGATCGCACTGGAGCCGGATGCCTCCGGGCCCATTACGGGGCACGCCTGACATGGACGGACACGATCTGGAGTGGAGCGTTGGGGCAATCGCTCGAGACGTGAATAAAGGTGCACGCACCGCTACCTCCGTCGTGCGTGAGGCCCTCGCGCGTGCGCGCGCGTACGACAAGATTCAGCCGCAGGTGTGGATCAGTCGCGCGGCCGATGCGGATCTGCTGGCGCAAGCTGCGCTCATTGACGCAAGGATTGCCGCAGGGGAGTCGCTGGCACTTGCCGGAGTGCCCATTGCAGTCAAGGACAATATCGATGTTGCGGGCCTCGCGACGACGGCTGCCTGCCCGCAGTTCGCCTACCGGCCAGAGCGCTCGGCAACCGTCATCGAGTATCTGACGCGGGCGGGCGCGATCGTGATAGGCAAGACCAACCTCGATCAGTTTGCGACCGGCCTGGTCGGGACGCGCAGCCCTTATGGCGCGGTGGGCTGTGTTTTCAATCGTGAATACGTGAGTGGGGGCTCCAGCTCCGGTTCCGCGGCAGCCGTTGCCGCGGGCGTCGTGCCGTTGGCCCTCGGCTCCGATACGGCTGGCTCCGGACGCGTACCGGCGGCCTTCAATCACCTCATTGGCTTCAAGCCCACGCGTGGCCGCTGGAGTACCCGCGGACTGGTGCCGGCCTGTCGCAGTCTTGACTGCATCAGCACCTTGACACGCAATGCCGCAGATGCGGCGCTGGTTGATGCGGTGCTCACGCATTTCGATGCCGACGATCCCTTTGCAAGACGTGCGCCCCCGCACGCTCCTGCAGTCGGCGCAGAGTTTCGGCTCGGCATACCACAGCCGGCTCAGCTGGCTGACCTTGCGCCTGAGGATGCGCGCTGCTATGCCGCAGCGAGTGCGGCGGTGCAAGGCATCGGCGGCAGACCCGTCAGCGTCGATGTGGCGCCGCTCGTTCAGGCGGCGCGTCTGTTGTATGGCGGACCATGGGTCGCCGAGCGCACCGTCGTGGCGGATGCGGTGCTGCAGGAGCATCCGACCGCCGTTCATCCGGTGGTCCGCTCCATCCTGCAGGCCGCGAAGGGACTGTCCGCTGCCGACGCATTCCGCGGCCTATATGCCCAGCAGGGTTACGCCCGGGAAGCCGAGCGGCTGTGGGAGCAGATCGACGTACTGCTGCTGCCGACGACGCCGACCACTTATCGACAAAGTGAGGTACTCGCGGAGCCCTACGGGCTCAATGCGCGGCTCGGCCTGTATACCAACTTCGTGAACCTGCTCGATATGAGCGCCATCGCGGTACCCGCCGGTTTCCGTAGCAACGCTACCGGTGTGGGTGTGAGTCTCATCGGCCCAGCGTGGGCCGATTCAGGGCTGCTGGTGCTTGCCGAGCGCTACACCCAAAGCATGAGATTCCCGATACCAGCGCTCGATACGCAATCGCGACCGGCGCAAGTCCAGCTGGCGGTGGTCGGCGCCCACCTCAGCGGCATGCCGCTGCATTGGCAGTTGACTTCGCGCTCCGCCCGTCTCGTGCAACAGACCCGTACGGCACCGGTATACAGGCTGTATGCGATGACGGGTCAGACCCCGTCAAAACCAGCGCTGGTGCACGCAGGCAGCGACGGGGCTGCCATCGAAACGGAAGTTTACGAGCTGGACGTTGCCGGTTTCGGCAGCTTCGTGAACGAAGTGCCCGCGCCACTGGCCATCGGCACGGTGCTGCTGGCCGATGGCTCAAGCGTCAAGGGGTTTGTCGCCGAGCCCCGCGCGATCGTCGGCGCGCTCGACATAACGGCCGACGGTGGCTGGCGCGCCTATATTTCCCGGCTGGCCTCTACCGCACCAACATCTGGAGCCTCCCAATGAGTCGCCTGAATCGAATTCGCACCATGGTTGGCGCGCTGCTCATGGCAGTCGCGGTGTTACCGGCCCAGGCCGAGGTCAAAGTGGGTGTGTCCGATTGGACCGGGTGGGTAGCCTGGTATGTGGCACAGGATCAAGGGTACTTCCGAAAATACGGGGTGGACGTAAAACTCATCTGGTTTGCCAACTACAGTGACTCCATCTCGGCGCTCTCCAGCGGGCAATTGGATGCCAACAGCCAGACCTGGTCCGATACTCTTGGACCACTCGCCAAGGGGCTGCCGCTGAAGGTGGTGCTCGTCAATGATAATTCCGCCGGAAACGACGCACTCATGGTGGGCCCGAAGGTCAAGGCCTTTGCGGATTTGCGTCATCATACCGTGGCGCTCGAGCAGTATAGCGTCTCGCACTTCGTGCTCTACACCGCCCTGGCCCGCAATGGGTTGAGCCCAGATGATGTCACGGTAGTGAATCTGTCGGCTGGGGATGCGGCCGCGGCATTCATGAGCGGCAGGGTGGATGCGGCGGTGGTCTGGAATCCCTGGATCAGCCAGATTCAAAAGAGCGGTAAAGGCACGGCGCTGTTCAGTTCAGCGCAGATGCCCGGCCTGATCCCTGATCTGCTCGTCGCCCAGGGGCGATCGTTACAGAGCAAGCGCAAGGACTTCATCGCGATGGTGCGGGCATGGTTCGATACCGTCGCGTTCATCCGCGCGCAACCTGATCGGGCTGTCGCCATCATGTCGAAGGTCGTCAGCATGGCGCCCGACCAGTACCGTGTGTTCCTGCCTGGAACGCGCTTCTTCGATGCTGCGGCCAATCAGGAGGCATTCGATCCCAAAAGCCCACGCAGCCTGGTCAGCGTGGCTCCCAATCTAGCGGCATTTCTATTGGCAAATAAACTCATCGACGGACGCCCCGATGCCGCCAAGGGCGTGGATCGCTCCGTCATCGACGCAGCGATCGCTGCCGGGGCGGGCCCGCCACCGGCCGTGAAGCCATGAGACGCAGCTCCGTATGGAAGATTCGCGGTTGGTTGAGCCAGCGAAGCTACTGGCTGCTCGCGGCAGTCGGCCTCATCGTGCCGCTGATTTTCTGGACGGCGTTGACGCTTCTCGGAACAGTAAATCGTGTGTTCCTTCCGGGCCCAATCGATGTACTGCAGCGGACTGCATCCTGGTTCAACAACGATCATCTGATTGATGACATCCTTATCAGTACTTTTCGCGTTACCGCCGGCTGGCTTTTGTCGGCGCTCATCGCCATGCCCCTTGGTTTGCTGATCGGTTCTTTCCGTGTCGTGCAGGCACTGCTGGAGCCGCTGACGGACTTCGTGCGCTACATGCCGGCGGTTGCCTTCATTCCCCTGGTGATGCTCTGGGTCGGTATCGATGAGTCGGCCAAGGTGGCCATCATTTTCATCGGCACATTCTTCCAGATGGTACTGATGGTGGCAGAAGATGTTCGCCGCGTGCCAATGGCCCAGATCGAGGCGGCGCAGACCATGGGCGCAACGCGCTGCGAGGTGATAGAAAAGGTCATCGTTCCTTCGGCCAAGCCCGCGTTAGTGGACACCTTGCGTATAACCATGGGCTGGGCCTGGACATACCTCGTCGTGGCTGAACTGGTCGCTGCGAATTCGGGGTTGGGCTACGCCATAATCAAGGCACAACGTTTCCTGCAGACCGACAAGATATTTGCCGGCATCGTGCTCATCGGGGCGATCGGCCTGGCGATGGACCAGGGGTTTCGGCTCCTTCATAGGCTCGCCTTCCCGTACCTGCATGCCCGGAACTGACATGGCCATCATCAGCTGTCGATCCGTGTGCAAGGTGTTTGGTGAAGGCCAGAACCGCGTGACGGCACTTGACAACGTATGTCTCGATGTGACCGAGGGGGAGTTCGTGACCTTTGTTGGTGCATCCGGCTGCGGCAAGTCGACCCTGCTGCGGATACTCGCCGGACTTGAGACCCAGACGGCCGGTGAGCTGGAGGCAGCAGGAGCATCCATCCTGGCGCCGGGTGCCGATCGTGCGATGGTGTTTCAGGACTACAGCCTTTATCCATGGCTTACGGTGATCAATAACATCAAGTTCCCGCGACAGTTGTCGGCGCATACCCGCGATCGCACCAGCGCTGATGTTGAGGCCGCCTCCGGCCGTGCCGACGCGCTGCTGCGTGTCATGGGGTTGAGCCACGCGGCCCATGCATACCCCTCGCAGCTCTCCGGCGGAATGCAGCAGCGGGTCGCGATCGCACGAGCCCTGATGACGAGGCCGAGAATTCTGCTGATGGATGAGCCATTCGGTGCACTGGATGCGCAGACACGCGAGGTCATGCACGATCTCATCCTCCACGTTTCGGAGCTCGAGGGCTGCACGGTCGTGTTCGTGACGCACGATGTGGAGGAGGCGATCTATCTCGGCCGCCGCGTCATTCTGATGGCGCCGAAACCCGGTCGCATAGACTCCATCTATGAAGTGCCGCTCCCGGCCAAGCGCGTGCTTGGCATGAAATACTCTCCGGAATTCCTCGCTTTGCGCTTGCGTGTTCTTGATCGGATCCGCGAGACCTCCGGCATGCGCACCGATTTGGACCTGCTGCAGCGCCTCTCACAAACTGCGGTCGAAACGTAAATGCGTGCGCAGCACAGTGCAAGCGAGGCGCTGCAACACGCAGAATCGGCACTGCGCGGTGCACCGCATGATCCGCGCCTGCTGTTGCAGCGAGCACAGTGCCTGCTCGAACTGGGTCAAACCGCCCGGGCATGCGAGGCCGCTGCCGCGGCACAACTTTACGCGGCGACGGATGCCGCCGTACTGGATGCCATAGGCAATGTCTTAACCAGGGCAAGTGACCAGGCACGGGCGCTCGCAGCCTTCGAACAGGCGGTGGCATTGGCACCTGATGAGCCGCATTTCGCCTTCAACCGCGCGGCGGTGCGGCGCTTCCTGGGGGATCTTGACGGAGCCGAACGCGACTACGATCGGGTGATCCGCCTCAAGCCCGATGATTACGAGGCCTACCTCAATCGATCTGAATTGCGGGCGCAGAGCCCGGACCGCAACCACACGGTGGAACTGGAAGCGCGACTGTCGCGAGGTGTCAAGGGTTGGCAGGGCGAGGTGGCGCTGCGCTACGCACTGGCCAAGGAATACGAGGATCTCGCCCAGTACGAGCTGTCATTCGAGCAACTGGCGTGCGGGGCTCGAGTGCGGCGCGAGCACCTGCGGTACGACATTGCGACCGATGTTGCCACAGTCGATTGGATCATCGAGTCATACTCGGCCGCTACGGCGTCGGCTGCCGTGAAAAGCGCTGATGACGCGCCGATCTTCATCGTTGGGCTGCCGCGCAGCGGCAGCACGCTCGTAGAGCGCATTCTCGGCAGTCATTCGACCATCCGCGCGGCTGGAGAGCTGTCGCATTTTGCATTGGCGGTGGTCGCGGCCGTGGCGGCCGGTTCCGGCGATGGCCGCGGTCCGAAGTCGCGCCGTGAGCTCGTGAAACAGTCTGCGGCAATTGATTTCGGGCGCCTCGGATCCGACTATTTATCGCGAGTTCGCGCGGCCGGCATCACCGCCGGGCGCTTCACGGACAAGATGCCGCTGAATTATCTGTATTGCGGACTCATCCAGCGCGCGCTGCCGCAGGCGCGTATCGTACACGTGCGGCGTAGCCCGACTGCGGCCTGCTATGCAATGTTCAAAACGTTGTTCAAGGACGGTTATCCATTCTCGTATGACCTCGAAGAACTTGGGCGTTACTACATTGGGTATCGTCGCCTGATGGACCACTGGCAGGCGGCTATGCCGGGGTGCATTTACGAGTTGAGCTACGAGGCATTGATCGCCAACCAGCGCGTTGAGACGCGGCGGCTGCTTGAGTTCTGTGGCCTCGAGTGGGAGGAGGGCTGCATGCAGTTTCATGCCAATACCACGGCTACCATGACCGCCAGTGCCGTTCAGGTGCGCCGTCCACTTTATGCCACCGCCGTGGCGCAGTGGCGTAACTATGCGCGCCACCTCGAGCCGTTGCGGGAACAGCTTGTCGCGGCCAGCATCAATGTCGAGGAGTAACATTAACCCATGAAGCACCATGCATTCATCGGCTGGATTGCAGCCGCCTTGACACTCATTGGCGCGCCGCAGGTCGGTGGTGCCGTGGAACGCGCGAGTCTCGGCGTAGTCAATTGGATTGGCTACGGCCCAATGTACTGTGCGGCGGCGAATGGCTCCTACCGCAAGTATGGCTGGGATGTGAAACTGGTGACCTTCAGTGACAACTCACTGATGACCGGGGCGCTCGAGGGTGGTGAGCTCGAAGCTTCGACCCTCACTTATGACCAGGTGATCAGCTCGGCATCCAAGGGATGGAAGCTCAGGGTCGTGATGCCGCTTGATTATTCCGTCGGAGGCGACGCGATCCTCGCCAAAGTCGCAATCCGCACCGTCAAGGACCTTAAGGGCCGTAACGTCGCCTTCCAGCCCTCGTCGCCGTCCGACTTTCTCCTGGGTTACGCGCTCGCTCAGGCCGGGCTTTCCCAGAGTGACATTCGCGCCGTCAATGCTACGCCCGAGGGCGTCGTTGCGATCATGGCCAGCGGGTCAGTAGATGCCGGGGTGACCTATGAGCCCAGCGTGTCGATGATTCGAAAACTCGGCGGAGGCAATCAGTTTCATGTGCTGTTGTCCTCGCGCGAGGCGCGCGGGCTGATCACCGACGTGCTCGCCTTGAAGGAAAGCACTATCGCCAAGAATCCGCAGCTCGTCCAGGCGCTGATCCGCGGCACCATGGACGGATTGGACTTCATGACCCGTGAGCCCGACAAGGCTGCCGCCCTCATCGGCCGGGCGCTTGGGCTTAGTGTTGCGGATGTCAAGGCGCAGCTGCAGAACATCGAAAACCCGCCGCTGGCGCAGCTCGGTGATGTGTTCAAGAAGGCACCTGTATTGCCGTCGTTTTATGCAAGCGGCACCATCATCGGCGGGATCCTGAAGAGAGAGGGGCAGATTCGGACGCTACCCCCGATTGAAGCAACCTACGATGCTTCCTTCATTGCCGCGCTGCAGGCACACCCAGGAGATCTGCGATGAGTGGGCTATTTCGCAGGAAGGGCGCTTGGCCCAATGCAGTCATGATTGCCTACACACTTGGCGGCTGGGCGCTCGGAGTGTGGCTGCTCACGCGCCCCGAGTTCCTCCTGAATATCGCCGGCGTGCTCCTCACGGCACATACGCTCGTTTGTTCCGGTTACATGATTCATGAATGCGCGCATCAGAATGTGTTCGCACGCATTGCTTCCAACGATCGGCTCGGAATGCTGATGGGCTGGTTGAACGGGGCATGCGTGGCCGATTATCAGAGGCTCAAGATGAAGCACCTGCGCCATCACACCGATCGGCTGGACGTTGTGACCTTCGACTACCGCGCCGTCCTCAAGCGGGCACCGCCGTGGATTCGCCGTGCGGTGCTGGCGCTCGAGTGGGCTTATTTCCCGGTCGTGGAGTTCATGATGCGCGTCATGGTCGTTGTGGCACCTTGGTACGACGGAACCGTTCGTGAACGGGTGCGCACGGTGACCCTGATGGCGGTGCGGGTGGCGTTATGGGTTGCACTGGCGCTGGTATCGGTGAAGGCACTGGTGCTGTATGGCGTCTCCTATCTCATATTCCTGCACGTGCTGCGTTTCATGGACGCCTTCCAGCACACTTATGACGTGTTTCCGTCGCGATCGCTGTCTGCGGCGCCGCCCGATCCGCGTCGCACGCGCCGCTACGAGTACGAGAACACCTACTCGAACCTGTTGGCGACCCGTCGGACCTGGCTCAATCTGCTGGTGCTGAATTTCCCCTACCACAATGCGCATCACACCAAGACCGGCGTGCCGTGGTATGAGCTGCCGGCTCTGCACCGTGAACTCTACGGCGAGCATGATCCGCAGGTCATACCCTCTCGCAGCTTGATCGTGAATTACCACCGTCACCGGGTAGCGCGCGTCCTGGCAGAGGATTACGGTTCGGTGGCCCACGGGCAGCAGCGCGCCAGCGGCTTTCTCGGGGCGGTGGGCGTCTCGTTCCTGACGGCCGTATGAGCGCTGCGGGTGCAACCGCGCTCATTGTGATCGACATGCAGCGCGACTTCCTCGACCCGCGCGGCTACATTGGCCACAGTGGCGTCGATGTCGGCATACTGCGCGCCGCCATCCCCAATGTGCGGCGGCTGCTCGATGCCGCGCGCTCCGCCGATATTCATGTGGTTCACACCCGCGAAGGGCATCGCCGGGATCTGGCCGATCTCAACCCCGCCAAGGCCCGGCGTGCCGCTCGCGTTGGTGCGGCGATCGGCAGTCAGGGCCCGCTCGGTCGGCTGCTGGTGCGCGGAGAGCAGGGGCACGGGATCATCGATGAACTGTTACCTCTGCCCGCGGAGGTCGTTATCGACAAGCCGGGGTTTGGCGCCTTCTATGCGACGGATCTGGAGCTCGTGCTGCGCGCCTGGGGAGTGACATCATTGACGTTGGCTGGAGTCACGACTGATATTTGCGTGCACTCGACGCTGCGCGAGGCGGTCGACCGCGGCTTCGAGTGTCAAACCGTTGGCGACGCATGCGCGGCGGCCGATAGCTCGATCCATGAGGCGATGCTTCGCTGCATCGCGGGCGAGGGTGGGATACTGGGTCGGGTCGTGAGCACCACTGAGGCAGTGGCAGCGTGGGGCCGCGATTCTCGCAGCGGTACCTGAACCCTGCCACTGCGTCCGAGGCGTGGACTATTGCAGCGTAAAGACCAGCGTGGAATTGAATTCGTCGCGATCAGCCAGTACGGGGGATTCGGCCGGCGTGACGTATTCGACAGCCAGCACGTACAGCCCGCGCCGATCAAGCGGCACCTTCGCGACGCCTGACGCATCGGTCGGCACGGACTTCGCATCCTTAGGGTCCATTACGGTGACGCCGTCGAGAATCCGCACTTTCGCGTCTGTGACGGGCTTACCGCGCAGCTGCACACGCACTTGCAGCGCCTTGCCTCCCGCAAGCGTAAAGGGGTCCTCGAGGGCAACAAGTTCCAGTTCCTGTCCGAGCACGCGGGTATACGCGCCAGGACCCATGAGCGTTTTCGCGAACTTCGCAACCCAGCGGGTATTGGTGCCTTGCGGAATCAGGCGCCGACTGACATTGCGGGATCCTTGTGGCGTGGCGAGCCAATACCCATTGTCATAGCTGGCCGCCATAACGGCATTGGGGCCTGGCGGATCAAATGGCGGCGTGAGCAGGCTGTTGTTGGATTTTTGCTCAGTGAAGGGGGCCGTCTGCAGCGATGCTGTGCCCTTGTCCCCGATGACTTCAACATAGGCAAGGCGTTGCACCACGGGAAGGTCGCGGCGATTGGTTTCACCGAAAAATATCGTCGCAACGAGCTGTGATCCGCTCGGTGCGCTTGTCAGCCACAAATCGTGCGCCGGAAGGTTCCCCGCAAACCCAGCGACGGACACACCCAATAGCAGTGCCCTGATGTTCATCGTTAGCTCCGAATTCGTGACGGTCCGAGGGTATCCGGCGCCATCATAGTCCCTAAACAACGAGTGGGTGGTGGCCGCCAAGACCGAGCTATCGCCTTAGGGCGATGGACGCGTCAGGCGTAAGTCGTTGATTGCATGGCTGCCCAGGTTGGAGTCGGGAGTCTACGCAGGGACGCGCGAACGCCCCGCGATCCGATTTTGTGCTCCGCCTGGAGCAACGCCTGCGACGACGGCGTCTTCGATCGCTCCCTGAAACTGGGAATTGTAGAGCGCGTAGTACCGCCCCCGTGTGGCAAGCAGCTGCGCATGGCTGCCTTGCTCGACAATCGCGCCGTTCTCCATGACGAGAATCACATCGGCATCGCGAATGGTGGACAATCGATGCGCGATGACAAAGCTGGTCCGGTCGGATCGCAGGTTATTCATGGCCCGCTGGACCAAGACCTCGGTGCGCGTGTCAACGGAGCTCGTGGCCTCATCCAGAATCAGCAAGGCCGGATTGGCGAGGAATGCCCGAGCAATTGTCAGTAGCTGCTTTTCACCGGCGCTGACATTGCTGGCCTCCTCATCGATCACAGTCTCATAGCCCTTTGGCAGCGACTGCACGAATCGATCAACGTAGGTTGCCCTGGCGGCCGCGTGTATCTCGTCTTCGCTGGCCGTAGGCCGACCGTAAGCGATATTGTCCCGGATCGTGCCATGGAATAGCCAAGTATCCTGCAGCACCATACCGATATTGGCGCGCAGTATCGCGCGGGGCACTTTGCTGATGTCTACGCCATCCAGAGTTATCCGTCCGGAATCAAGCTCGTAGAAACGCATGATCAAGTTGACGAGCGTCGTCTTGCCGGCACCGGTGGGGCCCACGATGGCAACCGTATGTCCGGGTTCAGCGATGAGCGATAGATCGCTGATCAGCGGCTTGGCGGCATCGTAGGCGAATGCAACACGTTCGAACTCGACCCGCCCACGCGTCGGCTGGAGCACGCCGGTCGCTTCCGCTGAGGTTTCCGGAGCGTCTAGCAATTCGAATACCCGTTCTGCCGAGGCAACGCCGGACTGCAGCAAATTGGCCATGGCAGCCAGCTGCGTCAGCGGCATGGTAAACATCCGTGAATACTGGATGAAGGCCTGCACATCACCCAAATTCAGCGCACCACTGGCCACGCGCAGACCGCCCACCACCGCAATCACGGCATAGTTCAGATTTCCGACGAACATCATTGCCGGCATGATCAGGCCCGAAATGAACTGGCCGCCGAAGCTGGCGAGAAACATCTCCTGATTCTTCTCTGCGAACCTGGCTTCGACCTGGGCGCTGCGGCCAAACACCTTGACCAGGGTATGTCCGCTGAACGCCTCCTCAATCTGCGCGTTGAGCTGCCCGGTGTTCTTCCACTGATTCATGAACTGCTTTTGCGACCGCTTGGCGATGGTCGCAGTGACCACCATCGAGATCGGGATCGTCACCAAGGCGATGATCGAGAGAACCGGCGAGACCCAGAACATCATGACCGTCACGCCCACGACCGTGAGCAGGGAGGTGAGCACCTGGCTCATAGTCTGCTGCAGGGACTGCGACACATTGTCGATGTCACTGGTTACCCGACTGAGTATTTCGCCTCGGGCCATCGAGTCCAGATAGCTCAACGGCAAACGGTGAATCTTGGCTTCGACCTCATTGCGCATGTCGTAGATGGCGCGTTGAACCGCACCGTTGAGCAGGTAGCCTTGCATCCAAAGCACAAATGCAGAAGCCAGATAAAGTCCGATCGCCAGCATCAAAACCTGCGCCAGATGCGCAAAGTCGATTCCGCGGCCCGGCACCACATTCAGTCGCCGGACAATGTTCGCCGTTGTCGATTGGCCGGACGCTTCCAGACTCGCGATCGCTTGCGCCTTGGTAAGCTGCGTGGACAAGTGCTGCCCAACGACCCCGGTGAATATGATATCCGTACCGCGGCCCAGGATCTTCGGACCCACCACGCTCATCAAAATTCCGGAAATCGCAAGCAGGACCACGGCGATCAGTGTCGGACGCTCCGACCTCAGGTGGCCTAGCAAACGTCTCAATGACGGACCAAAACTGACGGATTTCTCGGTTGGACGTGGGCCGCCGAACATTCGCGGCCCCCCCGCAGGGGGAGCATATTTCGGGCGCTCCGCGGACTTCGGTGCCGGGGTACTCATGCTGCCTCCTCCGCGCTGAGCTGGGAGTCGACTATCTCGGCGTACGTGGCGCAACTGGCCAGCAGGACCTCATGCGGCCCATCGCCAGCGACCAGCCCGGCTTCCAGGACGACTATATGATCCGCGGCCGCTATGGTGGCGACACGCTGACTGACGACGATCAATGCCGCTTGGCGCGTTTCCGCCTTGAGCGCCGCGCGCAAACGAGCGTCGGTCGCGACATCCAGCGCGGAGAACGAATCGTCAAAAATGTAAATGGCGGGCCTTCTGACCAAGGCGCGCGCAATGGCCAGCCTCTGTCGCTGTCCGCCAGAAACGTTCGATCCGCCCTGCGCGATCACTGCCTCTAGTTCACCGGGCATCGCTCGGACGAAGTCCGCAGCCTGGGCGACCTCGAGCGCGTGCCACAGTTCGGCATCGGTCGCGTCCGGCTTTCCGTATCGCAGATTGCTGGCCACGGTGCCGCTGAAGAGATAGGCCTTCTGAGGGACCAATCCGATCTTGTCACCCAGCGCCTGTGGATCGATGTTGCGCACGTCCACACCGTCGACCAGGACTTCGCCGCCCGTGACATCGAATAACCTTGAGATCAGGGAGACCAGGGTGGTTTTTCCAGTGCCTGTCGAACCGATGATTGCGGTGGTCTCCCCGGGCCTGGCCATAAAGGAGATATCACTCAGGACCGGCAGATCCGCGCCCGGGTACGTGAATTGTGCGTGCCGCACCTCCACCGTGCATGCACCCGCGCATACCGCCTGCGGATGAGCCGACGGCACCACACTGGGCGGCGTACGCAAGACTTCCTGAATTCGCTCGGCGCAAACGATCGCACGGGGCGCCATCATCAACAGGAAGGTCGCCATCATCACGGACATCAGAATCTGGACCAGATAGGTCAGGAACGCAGTCATGGTGCCGATTTGCATATGCCCGGCGGCGATACGTTCGGCTCCGAACCAGATGACCCCTACGCTGAAGACGTTCATGATCAGTGAGACAATCGGGAAGAACGACGCCATCCAACGTCCGGCCGATGTGGCCACCGCAGTGACATCCCCATTGGCGCGCGCAAATCGCTCCTGTTCGTAAGGCTCGCGAACGAATGCGCGTACGACCCGGATGCCGGTGATTTGCTCGCGCAGCACCCGGTTCACCACATCGATGCGGCTTTGCAGCATGCGAAACAGTGGGCCCATTTTCACGACCACTACGCTGATCGGGACCGCCAGAACCGGCACGGCAACCACGACCAGCCACGACAGGCCCGAGTCCTCGCGTACCGCCATAATGACGCCACCAATCATGGTGATTGGCGCGGAGACCAGCATGGTGCACGACATCAGCACCAGCATTTGCACCTGCTGAACATCATTGGTGTTGCGGGTGATCAGCGATGGCGCGCCGAAATTGTTGAGTTCCCGCCCCGAGAACGCCAGCACCTGCCCAAAGATCGCGCGGCGCAAGTCACGACCGAAGCTCATGGCCGCTTTGGCACCGAAATATACCGAAGTTATCGCGCATAGCCCTTGCAGTGCGCTCACCGCCAACATCCACCCACCGGTACGCCAAATGAAACCGATGTTGCCTTTCGCGAGCCCCTGGTCGATGAGCGCGGCATTCAAGGTCGGTAGGTACAGGGAGGCCATCGTGCTGGCCAGGGACAGCAGCAGAACCAACGACAGGAAGCCGCGGTAGGGAGCCAGAAACACGCGCATCGTGCGGATCAGCATGTGGGGCCTTTCTGAAGGGTTAGAGACCTGACAACGAGCACTGCCGTCGGGCGGCTATACGATTTTCTTGAGATCTGACTCGTATCGCTGGCCAGTCTAGCAGCGCAGTTCCGTCCTCGCGGCCTGCCTACGCTGTTGACGCATGGGCCGCCGAAATATTGTATGCGCGGTTCAACGGTCGCCGCGGACACACTCCCGGCGTGCTGAACGAAACTGCTCACGGCCTCCTGGAGGACCTTCGCGGCCAGCATCCGACCTAGGTTCCGCACCGGAGGGTTTCAGGCGAATCGGGGTTCACGACCTCAAGCACACGTGCGGACGACGGTTGAGGGCGGCTGGAGTGGGGTTCGAGGATCGGCGGGACATCCTAGTGCTGCCAGCAAGCGCTTCTAGGCGAGACCGGGAGCGGATTGTATGTCATAAGTGATTGATTTCACTGGCTCCCCGGGTTGGAATCGAACCAACGACCAACGGATTAACAGTCCGACGCTCTACCGCTGAGCTACCGAGGAACACGCAGGTGAAATCGAGGTGCGGCGGATTTTGCTGACGCAGCGCGCTGGCGTCAAGCGTGGGCCGCGCGCGCCCAGGCCCGTCTCTCAACCCGTCGCTGCCATGGGCGCCTGACCGGCGGGGAGGCCGCCGGTGATCACGCGCCGCATGCGCTCAAGAGCCTGTTCGAGGGTCTGCATGCTGCAGGCGAAGGACAGGCGGATGTGGCCGGGAGCACCGAAGCCGCTGCCCGGGACAACGGCGACGCCGCCTTGGGCAAGCAAGAGCTCGGCAAATTCGCCGTCCTCACGGCACCCCAGAATCGCCATGGCCTTGCTGACATCCGCGAAGGCGTAGAACGTTCCGGCACCCGGTATGCAGGACACGCCGGGCAGGGTGTTCAGACCCTGGACGATGAAGTCATGGCGCGCCTTGAAGGCATCGTTCATTTTGGCGACGCAGGCCTGGTCGCCGTTGAGCGCCACGGTGGCTGCCTTTTGCGAAATGCTCGAGGCATTCGAGGTCGACTGTCCTTGGATGGTGGACATCGCCGTGATGAGCTCACGCGGGCCGCCGCAGTAACCGATGCGCCAGCCGGTCATGGCATAGCCCTTGGACACGCCATTGATGGTGACGGTGCGGTTGTAGAGCTCCGGCACTGCCGTCAGCAAGCTGCAGAAAGGCTCGGGGTCCCAGAAGATCTTCTCGTACATGTCATCGGTACCGATGACGATGCGCGGATGGTTGAGCAGCACCTCGCCCAGTGCGCGAAGTTCCGCCCGGGTGTACGCCGCGCCGGTGGGATTGCAGGGGCTGTTGAGCAACACCAGCCGGGTCTTCGGCGTGATCGAGGTCGCAAGCTGCCGCGGGGTGATCTTGTAGCCCTGCGCGGCGCCTGCGAAGGGCATGACCGGCAGGCCGTCGGACAGCAGCACCATGTCCGGGTAGGACACCCAGTATGGTGCCGGAATAATGGCCTCATCGCCCGGATCAAGGATGGCCATGCACAGGTTGTAGAGGGTCTGCTTGGCGCCGCAGGACACCAGGATCTGCGGGCGCTCGTATTCGATGCCATTGTCGCGCTTGAACTTGGCGATGATGGCGTCCTTGAGCTCATTGGTGCCATCCACATTGGTATAGCGCGTGAAGCCCCCCTTGATGGCGTCGATGCCGGCCTGCGCGATGTGCGCCGGCGTATCGAAGTCCGGCTCACCGGCGCCCAGGCCGATGACGTCGTGACCTTCAGCCTTCAGGCGCGCGGCGCGCGCCGTGACGGCCAGAGTGGGCGAGGGCTTGACGCGCTGGGCGCGTCGTGAAACTGGTAGGCTCATGAATTCCTGAAGGCGTCGCGGGAGGTAACGGGCACACGTATATTACGGGATTGCGTCCGTGGCCACCAATTCCACTCGACTCTTGAGAGGCATTTCGGAATTTTCGATGGAACGCTTGCCGTTCAAACTGCAATCTGATTACGAACCGGCCGGAGACCAGCCGGCGGCGATCGAGAAACTCGTCGAAGGGCTGACGAGCGGTCTAGCGCATCAGACTCTGTTGGGCGTCACCGGTAGCGGCAAAACGATGACGGTTGCCTGCGTCATCGACAAGGTGCAGCGTCCCACGCTGGTGCTGGCCCACAACAAGACTCTGGCTGCGCAGCTATATGGGGAATTTCGTGAGTATTTTCCGGGCAATGCGGTGGAATACTTCGTTTCCTATTATGACTACTACCAGCCCGAAGCCTATCTGCCCTCCACGGACACCTATATAGAGAAGGACTCCTCGATCAACGAGCACATCGAGCAGATGCGGCTGTCGGCGACCAAGGCGCTTCTGGAGCGCTCCGACTCCATCATCGTGGCGACAGTCTCGGCGATCTATGGCCTTGGCGATCCACAGGCCTACCTGTCCATGGTGCTGCACGTCGTTCGTGGGGACCGCATGGATCAGCGCCGGCTGCTGCGACGCCTCGCGGACATGCAGTACACGCGCAACGAGCTGGACCTCACGCAAGGCACCTACCGCGTTCGCGGGGATGTGGTGGATGTGTTTCCGGCGGAGTCCAGTCGCGAAGCGGTGCGCATTGAACTCTTCGACGACACCATTGATTCCATTTCGCTTTTTGATCCGCTCACGGGGCAGGTGGCGCGCAAGCTGCCGCGCTACACCATCTATCCGGGGACACATTATGTGACCCCGCGCGAGCGGGTGATCGGCGCCGTCGATCAGATCCGGGAGGATCTGCGCCTGCGTCTGGCGCAGCTGCGGGAGGACAGCAAGCTTCTGGAAGCCCAGCGCCTCGAGCAGCGCACCATGTTCGACATGGAAATGATGCAGGAGGTCGGCTACTGCGCCGGAATCGAAAACTATTCGCGCTACCTGTCGGGCCGTGAACCGGGTGAGCCGCCGCCTTGCCTGTTCGATTACCTGCCGCGCGATGCGCTTCTCATCATTGATGAAAGCCACCAGACCATCCCGCAGCTGGGTGCCATGTACAAGGGCGACCGCTCGCGCAAGGAAACCCTCGTGGAATACGGCTTCCGCCTGCCCTCGGCGCTGGACAACCGGCCGCTGAAGTTCGAGGAGTGGGAGCAGATTGCGCCGCAGATGATATTCGTATCGGCCACCCCGGGCTCCTACGAAAAGTCGCATGCCGCACAGGTGGTGGAGCAGGTGGTTCGGCCCACGGGTCTGGTGGACCCGCAGGTCGAGGTGCGCCCGGTGCGCACCCAGGTCGACGACGTGCTCTCGGAGATCACCGTGCGCGTGGCCAAGAACGAGCGGGTGCTGATCACCGTGCTCACCAAGCGTATGGCGGAGGATCTCACCGACTATCTGCATGACCACGACGTGCGCGTGCGCTACCTGCACTCGGATGTCGAGACCGTGGAGCGCACCGAAATCATCCGTGACCTCAGGCTTGGCCGCTTTGATGTGCTGGTGGGCATCAATCTCCTGCGCGAGGGACTGGACATGCCGGAGGTGTCGCTGGTCGCGATCCTCGATGCCGACAAGGAGGGCTTCCTGCGCTCGGACAATTCCCTGATCCAGACCATCGGCCGCGCCGCCCGCAACCTCAACGGACGGGCCATCCTGTACGCCGACCGGGTGACAGGTTCGATGCAGCGGGCACTGGATGAGACCGAGCGGCGCCGCAATAAACAGATTGAGTTCAACGCGCTGCACGGCATCACCCCGCGCGGCATCGTCAAGGGCGTGACGGACATCATGGAAGGCGCCCGTTCTGCGGCGCCGCAACCCACCGGCAGGCGTCGCGGCAGGGAGCGCGCACAGGACACGGCGGCCGTGTCGCAGAGCAGCCTGGAGCCGGCGGCGATCGTGCGTCAGATCAAGGCCCTGGAAATTCGGATGTTCGCCAAGGCCCGGGAGCTTGAGTTCGAGGAGGCGGCCGCGCTGCGCGATCAGATCGAGAAACTCAAGCAGATCGAACTGGGACTTGCCGGGTAAATCTGCCGCGAAGCGCCCGTAAGTATTTGGAAATCCGGCAGTTCGCTTGCCTCCCCCTGCCAGCTTCGGTATCGTGCCCGTCCCGCGGTTGGAACCGGGGTTGCAGGCGCGTAGCTCAGTGGTAGAGCATCACCTTGACATGGTGGTGGTCGGTGGTTCGATCCCACTCGCGCCTACCAGATTCGAAGCAGGGCGCCGGCATTCGGGCGCCCTTTTTCTTGGAACGGTTGGAACATATGCCTGTCGTGACATTGCCGGATGGCAGTTCGCGCCAGTTCGAGTCGCCGGTGACGGTGGACGAGGTGGCGGCGAGTATTGGAGCAGGGTTGCGCAAGGCCGCCCTGGCGGGCCGTGTGGACGGCAAACTGGTGGACACCTCCTTCACCATCGATCGCGATGTGACGCTGTCGATCGTCACGGCCAAGGATCCCGCGGGCCTGGAAATGATCCGCCACTCCACGGCGCATCTTCTGGCCCAGGCGGTCAAGCAGCTGTTTCCGGAAGCCCAGGTCACCATCGGGCCGGTCATCGAGGATGGCTTCTACTACGACTTCGCCTACAAGCGCCCCTTCACCACCGAGGATCTCACCGCCATCGAAGCGCGCATGACGCAGCTGTCGGCCGCCGATGAAAAGGTCACGCGCCGGGTCATGGACCGTGACGCGGCGGTGGCGTACTTCAAGGGCCTTGGCGAGCATTACAAGGCCGAGATCATCGCCAGCATTCCTGCGGGCGAGAGCATTTCCCTGTACGGCCAGGGCGACTGGGTGGACCTGTGCCGCGGGCCGCATGTGCCCTCCACGGGCAAGCTCACCGCCTTCAAGCTCACCAAGGTTGCCGGCGCCTACTGGCGTGGCGACTCGAAGAACGAGATGCTGCAGCGGATCTACGGCACGGCGTGGGCCGATCGCAAGCAGCTTGACGAGTACCTGAGGCGCATCGAGGAGGCCGAGAAGCGCGATCACCGGCGCATCGGGCGCGAACTCGACCTGTTTCATATGCAGGAAGAAGGCCCGGGCCTGGTGTTCTGGCACCCCAAGGGCTGGGCCATCTGGCAGGCCGTCGAGCAGTACATGCGCGGCGTCTACAAGACGTCCGGCTACCAGGAAGTGCGCGCGCCGCAGGTGCTCGATGTCTCGCTGTGGAAGAAATCCGGGCACTGGGACAACTACCAGGACAACATGTTCTTCACCGAGTCCGAGAAGCGCACCTACGCTTTGAAGCCGATGAACTGCCCGGGCCATGTGCAGATCTACAATCATGGCCTGCACAGCTACCGCGATCTGCCGCTGCGCTATGGCGAATTCGGCGCCTGTCATCGCAACGAGCCCTCGGGCGGCCTGCACGGAATCCTGCGGGTGCGGGGCTTCACCCAGGATGACGGACACATCATCTGCACCGAGGATCAGATCGAGTCCGAGATCACCGCCTTTCACCGCCAGGCCCTCGCGGTCTACGACGATTTCGGCTTCAAGGACCTGCAGATCAAGATCGCGCTGCGGCCGGACAAGCGCATCGGCTCAGACGCGCAGTGGGACATGACCGAAGGCATGATGCGCAATGCGCTCAGGGCCGCGGGGGTCGAGTGGGAAGAGCTGCCCGGCGAGGGCGCCTTTTACGCGCCTAAGATCGAATACCACTTCAAGGACGCGATTGGCCGGACCTGGCAGCTGGGGACCATCCAGACCGACTTCATGATGCCCGAGCGCCTTGGCGCCGAATACGTGGGGGCGGATTCGGCCCGCCATGTGCCGTGCATGCTGCACCGGGCCATCGTCGGATCCATGGAGCGCTTCATCGGAATCCTGCTGGAACATCATGCCGGGAAGCTCCCGGCCTGGCTGGCCCCGGAGCAGGTGGCGGTGCTGAATATCACCGAGCGCCAGGCGAATTATGTCACGCAGGTCGCGGAATCTCTTAGAAAACATGGAGTTCGCGCCATCACCGACTTGCGAAACGAGAAGATCGGCCTTAAGATCCGCGAGCACACGCTCCAGCGTGTCCCATACTTGATTGTTGTTGGCGATAAAGAAGTCGCCGCAAACCAGCTTGCAGTGCGCTCACGTGGCGGCAAGGATCTGGGTGCGATGTCTGTGGAGACGTTCCTTGAACGCCTGCAGGTCGAACTCAGCAGCCACGGGCGCCGAACTTTGGAGGATTGACGCATCGCTATTGCATCCAAGCGCGTCCGGCGCAACGACGAGATCACTTCGCCCAGTTTGCGGGTGATCGCAGCGGATGGTTCCCAGGCAGGAGTAATGACCCGCTTTGAGGCCCTGGCGATGGCCACGGCCGCGGAATTGGACCTCGTAGAGGTCTCCCCGACGGCGGAGCCGCCGGTCGTGCGCATCATGGACTACGGGAAATTCCTGTTCGAGGCGAACAAGAAGGCCCATTCGGCGAAGCGCAAGCAGAAGCAGATTCAGGTCAAGGAAGTGAAATTCCGGCCTGGAACGGAAGAGGCGGACTACCAGGTCAAGCTGCGTAATCTGACCCGCTTCCTGACAGAAGGTGATAAGGCCAAGGTGACCTTGAGGTTCCGCGGCCGTGAAATGGTGCACCAGGATATCGGGCGCAAGCTCCTGGCCCGGGTTTCAGCAGATCTTGCCCAACTGGGCATGATCGAGCAGAACCCGATGATGGAGGGAAAGCAGATGATCATGGTATTTGCACCGAAAAAGAAGTAACGCCACGAAGCGTCACGGACCTCAGGGGTCCGGCGCCCGTGTCGTTCGCCCGCCAGTGGGTGCTTGCCAAGGCACCTTGCGAACGGGGCTACAAATAGGAGTGTTAGAACATGCCCAAGTTGAAAACCAACCGGGCTGCGGCCAAGCGTATTCGCAAGACTGCGAAGGGCTACAAGGCGTATTCCGCCGGCCGCCGCCATAACCTCGGTCATAAGGACCGCAAGCGCAAGCGCCACCTGCGTTCAGGTGGCAGCAGTCTCGTGCACGAGAGTGATGTCGGCCGTCTGCCGGCGCTGCTCCCGAATCACTAGTCGTTTCGCTTTCGGAGATATTCCATGGCACGAGTCAAGCGTGGTGTGACGGCGCGAGCCCGCCACAATAAAGTTCTGGGAAAGGCGAAGGGCTATTACAACGCCCGGCGCAAGATCTACCGCGCCGCCAAGCAGGCGGTGATCAAGGCCGGTCAGTACGCCTATCGCGACCGGCGCACCAAGAAGCGCGAGTTCCGCGCCCTGTGGATCGCGCGCATCAATGCCGCGGCCCGCATTTACGGCTTAAGCTACAGCCGCATGATCGACGGCCTGAACCGGGCCGGCGTCGAAATCGACCGCAAGATGCTGGCGGATCTCGCCGTGCACGATACGGACGCTTTTGGCGCGATCGCACAGCAGGCGAAGACGGCACTCGGTATCGCGGCCTGATCCGCGAACGTGAGCGATCTGGGCTCCGTCGTGGACGAGGCGCTGCGCGAAGTGGCTTCGTGCAGCGCGCTCGCGGCCCTCGAGGAGTGCCGGGTCCGCTGGCTGGGCAAGAAGGGTGGACTCACCGAACAGTTGAAGGCGCTGGGCTCACTGCCTGCCGCTGAGCGTCCGGCCGCGGGCGCGCGCATCAATGATGCCAAGGTGCGGGTTGCGCAGGCGATCGAGGCACGGCGCGCGGCGCTCGAGCGCACCCAGGACGAGGCGAGCCTGGCCTTAGGCAGCATCGATGTCACCCTGCCGGGGCGCGGCGAGGAGCGCGGTGCGCTGCATCCGGTCACGCGCGCCAGACTCCGTATCGAAGACATTTTCCGCAGTGCCGGTTTTGATGTGGCGCTGGGTCCTGAGGTCGAGGACGACTTCCACAACTTCGGGGCGCTGAACATGCCCGCCAACCATCCGGCGCGGGCGATGCACGACACGTTCTACTTTGCCGATGGTCGGCTGCTGCGCACCCATACCTCGCCGGTGCAGATCCGCGCGCTGTTGGCCCGCGGCGCACCCCTGGCGGTGATCGCCCCGGGGCGCGTCTATCGCAGCGACTCGGATGTCACCCACTCGCCCATGTTTCACCAGCTTGAAGGGCTGGTGGTGGATGAGCACATCAGCTTCGCGAACCTCAAGGCCATCCTGCATGGCTTCGTCGGGGCCTTCTTCGAGCGCGACCTGGCCATGCGTCTGCGGCCGTCATACTTTCCCTTCACCGAGCCTTCCGCTGAAGTGGACATGTCCTGCGTCTTCTGTGATGGCGCAGGCTGCCGCATCTGCAAGCACACGGGATGGCTTGAAATCTGCGGCTGCGGCATGGTGCACCCCAACGTGCTCAAGGCCAGCGGCGTGGATCCCGAGCGCTACACCGGCTATGCCTTCGGCGCCGGCATCGATCGGCTGGCCATGCTGCGCTATGGCGTGAATGACATGCGGTTGTTTTTCGAGAACGACCTGCGCTTCCTCGAGCAGTTCCCGGCGTTCTGACCGAATCCAATGAAAGTCCCGATTTCCTGGTTGAATGAATGGGTGCAGGTGCCGTGGCCGGCGGCAGAGCTGGGCGCGCGCCTGACCATGGCGGGCTTCGAGCTGGAGGCCGTGGAACCGGCGGCACCGGCCTTCAGTGGCGTGGTGGTGGCGCAGATCATTGAGGCGGTTCAGCATCCGCAGGCCGACAAGCTGCGCGTTTGCCAGGTCACGACCGGCGCAGGTTTGCCGCTGCAGATTGTCTGCGGCGCTCCCAATGCGCGTGCCGGACTGCGCACCGCCCTGGCCACCGTCGGCGCGCAACTGCCCGACGGCATGAAGATCGGCGCCGCGAAGCTGCGTGGCGTGGAGTCGCGCGGCATGCTGTGCTCGGCCAAGGAACTGGGTCTTGCCGATGCCACGGCCGGCATTCTCGAATTGGCAGGGGATGCGCCGCTGGGCCACTCGCTGCGCGACTACCTGGGCCTGGATGACATCACCCTTGAAGTGAATGTGACGGCAAATCGCGGCGATGCCATGTCGGTGATCGGCGTGGCACGCGAAGTCGCGGCGCTCACCGGTGCCGGCCTGCGCCTCGCTGTGGCCGCGCAGCTGCGCGCCACGCTCAACGATCGGCACACGGTGCGCCTCGAGGCAGCTTCGGGCTGTCCGAAGTTCGTCGGCCGCGTCATCCGCGGCATCGACAATACCCGCACCACGCCGCTGTGGCTGCGCGAGCGTCTGCGGCGCGCCGGCGTGCGGGCCATCAGTCCGGCGGTCGACGTGACCAACTACGTGCTGCTCGACCTCGGGCAGCCCATGCATGCCTACGATCTGGGCAAGGTGTCCGGCGACATCGTGGTACGCATGGCCCGGCAGGATGAAAAGACCACACTGCTGGATGGCCGTGAGATCAGTCTCGATGCCGACATGCTGGTCATTGCCGATGCAGTCGGCGCAGTGGGCGTGGCCGGCATCATGGGCGGTGAGCGCACGGCGGTCAGCGCCGGCACCCGCGATCTGTTTCTGGAGGTCGCCTGGTTTGCGCCGCAGGCGGTCGCCGGCCGCGCGCGCCGTCTCGGACTGCACACCGACGCCAGTCAGCGCTTCGAGCGCGGCGTTGATCCGTCGGGACAGGTTCGCGCCATCGAGCGCGCCACGCAGCTGCTGCTGGCGATTGCCGGCGGCGCGGCAGGTCCGGTGGTCACCGAAGAGGTGGCCGGACTACCGAAGCGCGCGCCCGTGAGTCTACGCAGGGAGCGCCTGACGCGTCTCCTGGGTGTGGCGGTGCCGGATGCACAGGTGAGTGCGATTTTCCAAAACCTGCAGATGCAGGTGACGGCAACCGCGGCGGGCTGGTCCGTGCTGCCGCCGGCGCACCGCTTCGATATCGCCATCGAAGAGGACCTGGTGGAAGAGGTCGCGCGCATCATGGGCTTTGCGGCAATTCCCGAGCGCCCCGCGCTGCTGCCGCAGAATTTCCTGCCGCTCCCTGAGGCCATGGCGCCGGAGCGCGTCATGCTCGAGGCCCTCGTGGCCCGCGGCTATCACGAGACCATCAGCTTTGCCTTTGTGGATCCGGCGCTGCAGACGCTGCTGTTCCCGGATACCCAAACACTGGTCCTGGCCAATGCCATCGCCTCGGATCTGTCGGTGATGCGCGTATCCTTGTGGCCCGGACTGGTGCGCGCTGCGCTTGAGAATCAGCGCCGGCAGCAGGATCGCATCCGCCTCTTCGGCCATGGCGCCCGTTTTGTCGTCCAGGACCGACAGGTCACCGAAGAGGACTCGCTGGCAGGCATTGCGCTGGGTAAGCGCCTGCCCGAGCAGTGGGGCAGCAGCGAGTCACGCGCAAGCGTGGATTATTTCGACGTCAAGGCCGACCTGCAATCGCTGCTGGCGGCCACGGGCGCGGCGGGCGAGTTCAGTTTCGAGGCGGCGAGCCGCTCCTGCCTGCACCCGGGGCGCACCGCCCGCGTGCAGCGCGCCGGCAGACCCGTGGGTTGGCTCGGGGAACTGCATCCACGCCTGGTGCGCGAACTCGGATTTAACCATGCGCCGGTCCTGTTCGAGGTCGACGTTGTTGCATTGCGGGTGAATTTGCCACAGGGGCGCGAGATTTCGCGCTTCCCGCAGGTGCGTCGGGACCTGGCCGTGGTCCTGCCTGAGAAAGTCACTTTCAGTGCCTTGCGCGAGCGTGTAATCTTGTCCGCCACAAGCTCCCTGCGAAATCTGCGTATATTTGACGTATACCGCGGTGCAGGCATAGAAAAAGGGCGAAAAAGCGTTGCTTTGGGCTTGATTTTCCAAGATATTTCTCGCACGCTAACCGATGACGAAGTAGACCGCGCAGTGGCGGCCGTGGTGGCTGATCTGCGTGAGAACCTGGATGCGAGAATACGAGAATAAGCCTATGACGGCGCTCACGAAGGCTGAGATGGCGGAAGCGCTCTTCAATCAGTTGGGTCTCAACAAGCGCGAGGCGCGCGAGCTGGTGGACCTGTTTTTTGAAGAGGTGCGAGCGGCACTCTCTAAAGGTGAACAGGTAAAGTTATCCGGATTCGGAAACTTTGACCTCCGGGACAAGAATCAGCGCCCGGGGCGCAATCCGAAAACGGGCGAAGAGATTCCGATTACGGCACGACGTGTCGTAACCTTCCGTCCTGGGCAGAAACTGAAGGCACGGGTCGAAGCTTATGTTGGAGCCAAAGAATAACGACACGCTGCCGCCGATTCCCGGCAAGCGTTACTTCACTATCGGCGAGGTCAGTGACCTTTGCGGAGTGAAGCCGCATGTGTTGCGCTATTGGGAGCAGGAGTTCCCGCAGCTCAAGCCCGTCAAGCGTCGTGGCAACCGCCGCTACTATCAGCGCCAGGACGTGATCGTGATCCGCCAGATCCGCAGTCTGCTGTATGAGCAGGGCTTCACCATCGGTGGGGCGCGCAACAAGCTCACGGGCGAAGAGGCTCGCACGGATGTGAGCCAGAGTCAGCAGATCGTCCGCCAGCTTCGCCTGGAGCTCGAGGAAGTACTCAAGCTGCTGCGCCGCTAGCGGCGAGCCGCTATAATTTGCCGTTCGGAACGTGGCGCAGTCTGGTAGCGCACTTGCATGGGGTGCAAGGGGTCGAGAGTTCAAATCTCTCCGTTCCGACCAATGACTTACGAGCGGTGCGAAAAGTGCCGGTGGTCCCACCAGTGGTCCCATTTACCACGTGCCGACCCTGCGCCTTTTGGCGCCGGGTCCCTCCACGGCCTGCCCATCGGACGGACCGGGTGTAGTCGGATGTCCCACGAGCCAACTGGAGCCGTCGGGTCCGGGACTGTGGTGTCAGACACGACGCGCAAGCCACTCCCCCTTGCGAGTCTGAAGCAGAGATCCGGACTGGATCTACGGCAAACAACCGAGCGAGGACACCGGCCTTGGCCCAGCCGCTGATGGCTGACGGATCGGCCAGAGTAAACGGCGCAGCGTCTTCAGCGGTTCGGATTGAGGTCTCGAAATGAATCGAGTGATTCGAGCATGAGGACGCTCGGTGCGTCGGTCTTGCCCCTCAGGTCATCCGGCGTGAGGCTCCAGAAATGGGTAAGCCACCCGCTTGCCGTTGCGCGCGAGCGACGCAGAAATTCTGCATATTCTTTGGCAGTGCAGTACAGCGGAAACGTTTCCTCGACCACTATCGGCTTGCCGATTCTGTAGTGTGTAAGGGCTTCCAGTGCGAGGTCTATCCGCCCTGTTGCGGGGTACATGTGAACCGCAAGGAAGTCTACCTCCGGCGCAATGGCGGCTGGCGCAATCGGCATGTTCTCAGGCGCGACGCCGTCGAGCCAGATCATGCCGAGGGTGATCGCGTGGCGCCTATCATGCTTATGAATGGCATCCGTCAACTGCCGCAACCATGCACGCGCGACAGCAGTCGCGGTACGGCCAGCCAGATCGAGGGTGATGTACTCGACGTAGCGTAGGCCGTTCAGCTCCAAGGGATGCGTCCATTGACCGGTCGATCTGTGCTCCGTCGAAACGAGCGGCTCGTTCATTAGGTTGTAGGCAAAAACGCCGCGGTGGCTTGCGCCAACACTCGCGATTGCTTCCCAGAATTCGCTTTGTACACCCCAGCGATCTCGTTCAGAGAGATTGTTGTACCACTGAGGCACGTCGCGCGCTCGAAACGTCCCCAGACCGGTGATGTCCAGGTACATGTCCAGCGATTCGGCGAGATCGATCAGGCTCTCGAGCCGACCTAGGGCCATTCGGTTCGGTTTGCCGGGTGCATCCATGAATTTCGCGAATTGCAGATTTACTCGTACGACGTTCGCTCCGAGGAGTCTCATTTCACGGAAGTCGCGTTCGATTTTCGCCCAGCCTTCCGATCCTGGGTCGTTCCAATAGTCCTCGATAAGCCGGAACCGTTGGTCGCGCGAATAGTTGAATCCCCATGGGATGAAAGCCCTGCCAGTAGAGGAAAGCACGAAACCCGTGTTGCTGTTGTTTACAGTGACCCAGGATGGCGGGGCAGCGCGCGTCACTGGCACACCAATGAGGTATACAAGAAAAGCAGCGGCACCGAGCCGAGACAGCGAATTGGCTAAGAATCCGACCATTGCAGATCCGGCGCCTCCAAGCAGCCTTGTGGCATGACTCCCCCGAGTGAGCAAATCGAATATGCTTGGCAATGTTGACAGGCGCAAGCCACCGATTAGTCAGGGGCTAACGTTGCGCTACCTAACCACCGCTCGACGTCCGAACGCAACCACCCGCGGCCGCCTCCGGCGCGCTGCGCAACGGGGCGCCGTTCAAGGACTGGAACCTGCCCGCCTCGATGACGCGGCTGCGTGAGCGCCTGGCCAAGCACCCGGACGGGGACCGACAGTTCGTCGACATCCTGTCGATGGTCGCGCTCTACGGGCTCGAAGCCGTCAGCGACGCTTGCGCCGTGGCACTCGAGGAACAGGTCGTCAGCAGCACCCACGTCGTGAACCTGCTGCACCGGGCGGCCGCCGCGCCGCGGTTGCCGGCACTGCAGGTGCCGCAGGCCCTGAAGCTCGCCGTAGAACCTGCCGCCAACTGCGACCGCTACAACCAGCTACTGCGAATCCGGCCCACGAACTTAGCCCCTGTTGATCCACCGTAGGAGATGACCGATGAAAGACGAACTGATCGAACTGCTCAAGTCGCTGCGCTTGCGCGGCATGGCCTCTGCGCTTGAGGACAGCATGACGGCGCTGAGCCAAAAGAAGCTGGCGCCGACGAGTTGGCTGCAGCAGCTGCTGCACGCCGAGATCGCCGATCGCCAGGCGCGCTCTTACCAATACCAGCTGCGGCTCGCCAGCTTCCCCATGCCCAGGGATCTTGATAGCTTCGACTTCAAGGACTCCGCGGTCAACGAAACGCAGATCCGCCAGCTCCACACCGGGGAATACCTGGCGACGGCGCGCAACATCGTCTTGGTGGGTGGCACCGGCACCGGCAAGACACATCTGGCCATTGCGCTCGCCCGCGAGGTCGTGCTGAAGGGGATGCGCGCGCGGTTCTACGGCGTCGTGGACCTCGTCAACCAGCTCGATGCCGAGAAGCGTGCCGGCCGCGCCGGGCGTCTAGCCAGCCGGCTGCTCAACCAGAACGCGATCGTGCTCGACGAACTCGGCTACCTGCCGTTCGCCCAGGACGGCGGTGCGCTGCTGTTCCACCTGATCAGCAAGCTTTATGAACGCGTCTCACTGATCGTTACCACCAACCTCACATTCGGGGAGTGGAGCAACGTGTTCGGCGACGCCAAGATGACGACGGCGCTGCTCGACCGGCTCACCCACCGCTGCGACATCATCGAGACGGGCAACGACAGCTATCGGTTCAAGAACCGGAAATGATCAAAGACCGTAGGAGCTTCTGCCGCTGACGCGGCAGCCTGCAGGCCTGGTCAGATTATCAACAAAAGCCCGGATCAGACCCCGGAAACCGACCCTACTGCCTGGTCAATCTTGGACGCCGGTCGCTGGTCAATGTTCGACGCCCGTTGACAGGTGGTCGGCCAACACCGATGGGCCATATCCGGTAAAAGTCGCGGTCGTCGAGAGATCGCAACTTTCAATGATTGCTCCAGCCTGCTGCCCTTGATAGGTTGACCGGTATTGGTCCCGTTCAAACCGTGAGCGAACACAAATCTATGTCGTCGTACCTACGTCGTCTGCGTTCCAAGATCGGTCACGATTTGGTGTTACTACCCTGCTTCGCTGCAGTAATCAAAGATGTTGCGGGTCGTATCCTGCTTCAGGAGAAATCTTCAGGAGAAATCTTCAGGAGAACCCCCGCAGGAGAAGGGTGGAGCTTGCCTGCGGGTGCCATCGAACCTGGTGAAACTCCGGAGGAGGCAATCTGCCGCGAGGTCCGTGAAGAGACTGGCATTCTCGTGGAACCGCGGGAAGTTATCGGCGTGTATGGTGGGAGCCACTTTCGTAATATTTATCCAAACGGGGACCAAGTTGAATACACCGCAGTTCTCTATTCCTGCGTGCCAATAGGGAAGTCATTGGAGCCGCTGGATCCCGAAACCAAATCGCTTCGATACTTCGGGGAGGACGAAATGCCCAAGCTGGCGCTTCCCTATCCTTCGTCGGCCTTTTTTCCTGCCAAACGGTCGGATCAGCCGCTTTCTGATGCCCGGTAGCTGACGGTTATGAGTGTCAGCTTCGGGTACAAGAGCGCCAAGCCGCGCGACTACGAGAAGGGATTTAGTATCGCTACCCCAGTCGGCTGGTAGTGAGCCGCATTTCGGGTCACCACGGCCAGATTGTAGATCAGCGCAGTCGCTGCGATTTGCTTGTCCAAGGGGTTCTCAGGATGAGGCACCCGCAGCCTTCCCCAAATCTGGGCAGTCTCCTGATCGAACGGCAGGATGGCATCTCCATAATCTATGGTTAGGCGATCAAGCCAGCGCTCAAGACGAGCCGACTGAGCAGAATCGCCACGGTGCCGGATGATTTCGACGCCTTGCCGAAGCTCGCCAATCGTGATGGCGGATAAGAAAAGGGCAATGTTGTTCCGACTGGCATTGTCAAAGAACTCCCGCACACCAATATTGGCTTTGACGCCCTTGCGCGCCTCGCTGATCACATCGGTATCCACCAGATACACAATCAGCCTCGGCTATCGATCTGCACTCTGGCAAAGTCTTTGTCGTTGCCAACATCAGGCATGGCAGCGAGGACATCAGCCAGGGCCCGTCGCCGGGGGCCCCGAAGTGCAGACTGAAGAATCTCCCGATGCTCCTGTTCGGCACTCCGGTTGTGTTTCGCTGCGCGCTGCTTCAGCGCTTTAACCAACTCGTCCGTCAGCTTGCGAACCATGAGCTGGGCCATTGATCCACTCCTAATTTTTTCCGCTGCTAGCAATGATAGCGTCCCGCAATGAACAGTGCAAGCAATGCTAGCACCGAGACGATGCCGGCGTTGAGCTGTTATTGGTGTGCCGAAAGCCGACGCTCGTGAGCGGCAGGTACGGGTGCAGGAGCGCCGGTTCGACGGTCATCCCCATTAACGTTGCGACAATGACCGCTTTCTTGCGGCGCATCAGGCGCTTTCCGGCCCGGAGCTGCAGGTGGCGGATCAAAATAGGCTGCCACATAGCGGCCATTCCCGGTCTGCCCCGAAGTCCCCGGCGAGGTCAGCCAACAGCCTGGGTGTACAGGTTCCGGCAAGGGTCGAAATTTAACAGATATGCCTAGACGGTTCAGTTGGATAGTGAAAAGCACTTAACGCCACTTGATTGCCTGGCGGCAGGACACACTAACCGGTGAACAAGGCCGCCACGCCCGGTTTTTTACATAAAGGCGTAGCGTGCTACACGCATTAACGCGCTGGCGATCCAGCCCCAGAAGGATCTGAGACTTTGTCGTCCTTAAGGGCGAATCTAACCTGGAAGGTGATCTGCGTGGGCTGGCCGGTGGGATTGCTGTATTCGATAGTGTGAGCTGCGGCGGATGCAGCGGCGCCGAATCCCATCTCCCTCGGTTCTTCGGAAATGATTTGCGTATCCGTGGCGCGCCCGGCGGCATCGAGCGTAACCGCCAGGACTACCACGCCCTCGATACCCAGCTTCTTTGCATCGGCTGGATAGTAATCGGATAGGTGAACTAGGCCGCCATAGTTAACAATGCGAGGCTGCGCGTTTGCTTCATTGCCGGAGACCGCGTAAGCGTGAGCGAGCGCGCTGTTTTTGAGAGGGAGCGCCACAAGTATCACCGCGGGAACCAGGGCAGCAAATGCCCCAATGCGAAGCTTCATGGATGGTCTCCTGCGATTGTTCGATGAGGATATGATCTCGTTGATTCGATCGGAAATATTGGTTGAGGCCATGGATATTGCGAGCGAAACGTTGTTTTGTGGGCCTCGGCCGAATTCCAGCAGAATTTCCGCGTAGGCGATCCGGTCACCAATCAATGCGATCGCAGCGGCGTCGCTGGTTGATTCGGCGAGTGCAGCCATCCGATGTTGCAGCCACCACGCTGCGGGATTGAACCAGAAAAAGCAGGTATACACGCGCGCCAGCCACAACAGATAGCAATCGCACTCCTGAACATGTGCTGCTTCGTGGGCAATCACGGCGGCGCGCTTGTTGTGATTCCACGCAAAACAGTCTCCAGGCAATAACACCGTGGAGCCGAAGGTGCCGGGAGATCCAATCGTTCCGCTTATCCGGACATCCAGGTTATTGGTCCAAGGCTCGACGAGCCTCTTAGCAGACTTGAGAATCTGCCACGATCCGGCTAGCCCCGCCAAAAAGCGCAAGAGCAGAGCCGTAGTCACCAGGCAATACAGGGCAGATATTGCCACCGCCCAAGGAAAACTGTGGGCGCTCGTCGTTGTCGTAGCGAGCTGCAGGATTGTCCCCACCGCGTGGGGTGCATGCAGTGAAGGCGCAAGCGAAAACTCCTGCAGCAATGGCATTGCCGCAGACCCCAACAACACAGCCGTCCACACGGTCTTCTGCGTATGGCTGGTTGCCTTGAGGAAGGATAGCGCGGCATAAGCGACCAGTCCGAGAATCGTTGCCCGTACAGCTGCTTCGATTAGTAGAGCAATCACGATGATTTACTCCTTTTCGCCTTCGCGATTTTTTGCGCCAACCGTTGCAACTCACGTACATCCAGAATCTTCGCGTTGACCATGCCAGCCAGAACATCTTCGACTGATCCATTGCAAAATCGATCGATGATGCCCTTTACGGCTCGAGCCGCGGCAGTAATGCGGCTCTCTACGGCGGTGTAGATGTAAGCACGATTCTCCGTGGTATGCCGCAGATAGCCCTTTTGTTCCAGGCGACTGAGAACCGTGCGGATGGTGGATTCCTTGAGCCGGCGACTCAACAGCTTCTGAACGCCGTCGACGCTTAAGGAGTCTCGCTTCCAGACCAGCTCAAGTACTTCACGTTCCAGATCGCCTAGGCCGGATACGTCATAACCCATATCACTACCTCTTGTAGTGCTACAGAGCGTAGCGGATAGAAATGCAAATGTCAATGTGCTTGTTTTCAATCGCCGTTAGGCCTCAGCATCAGCGGTTCTCGCGTCCAAATGCTGGCGCTGAACAGAATGGCCAATTCTGTCCAAAAGCCGCCCAATCTGGATCGGGTTCCTGCAGTAGTTCTCGAAATCGCGGTTCCTGATACCGGACATTGATAAAGGACAGCTTGGGGTGCATTTTGCTGCGCGTCGGACTGTGGGTCCAATTCGACCATCCGCGGCTGGATCGGCCGTCGCTCGGCGTTCTCGAATCCAAACATTCATGTCCATTCTCATTCAGAGTCGATCGTTCGGCGTGACTGGATGGAGCGCCCCGAAGCGCGGCGTTTCGGCTTGCCGATTTGACCAAACGGATGGACGACCGCAATTTGCTGGCGGGACGCGTACCGTGGAATTACCTGCGTCTCAAGTTGGTCAAAAGGCATTCCGTCGGGTCGAAAGAGGCCATGGATATGCTCTTGGTCGGTCAGAGGGAGGCGCCGTGAGTTAGCGGCTTGTAGTCTGTTGCGTCGCGTGCTCAACATTGGCATAAAGCGGCCACAAAGGCGCGATTGCGCGACAGAAGCGGGTGCCGTCGCAAATCATCCAAATGCATCCACGCATTGACGATGATGGAGGGTGGCTTGCCCTTCTGGAAACCCGCGGGTCGGAGACCGTTGCCGTATTGGAAGTCTACTCGAATTAGTACATGGGGTTCGTTATGAAGAGAATCACGGTGTATTGCTGGGTTCTATTTGCGGTCTGTGCCGTCACTTCTTTGCCGGCGCAGGACATTGCCGGGACCTGGCAGGGAATGCTGCACGCCGCCTCCGGCCGCAATTTGCACGTTGTAGTGAAGATTGGAAGATCAGCCAGCGGTGGTTGGAATGCCAATCTTTACAGCATCGACGAGTCACCGGACGCGACTCCCTTCAGTTCCGTCAGCCTCAGCGGCAAGACCGTCAAGCTGGATATCGCGGACTTGCATGCGAGCTATCAGGGCACACTTGACCCGCGCCGCGAAGCCATTACTGGTACCTGGAGACAGATTCAGACCTCTACGCTAAATCTCCAACGCGCCACCGCTATTACCGCATGGGCGCTGGATTCGTCGCCGCACAAGGCGCGGTTCGTCACCGTGGAGAGGGGCGTTAGCCTGGAAGTGCTTGATTGGGGCGGCACTGGTCGCCCGTTGGTTTTTCTTGCAGGGCTTGGGGGTAATGCGCATGCCTTCGACAAGCTGGCGCCGAAATTCACTGCGAACCATCATGTCTATGCAATCACCCGACGCGGTTATGGAGCCTCCAGCAGACCGGACCCTGCTATTGCGGATTATTCAGCGGACCGGCTGGGCGATGATGTGCTGGCGGTGATCGCGGCGCTGAAGCTGGAGCGACCAGTGCTGGCCGGCCATTCCATCGCGGGCGAGGAATTGAGTTCGGTGGGTAGCCGCCATCCCGAAAAGGTTGCGGGGTTGGTCTATCTCGACGCCGGCTATTCCTATGCCTATTACGCGCCTGGCAATGTTCTTCCGCTGGGCATCAATCTGCAGCTGTCGGCCCGCGACCTGCAAGCGAATTTGGACCGCCTGAAAACACTTCCGCCGCATGATCAGGACCTGGCGCCGGTGATGCAGGACGCGCAAGCCAGCCTGAAGCATTTCGAAGCAGACCTGGTGGCGACGCAGGCGGCACTCAAGGCCGAATCCGCCGACCCGGCGGATGCGTCAGCTCCGCCGCAATCCCGAACCAGCGCTGCCATTTTCAACGGCGCGCGCAAATACACGAAGATCGAGGTCCCTATCCTGGCCCTCTTTGAATCTCCACCTTTCCAGCCGGACGGCACGCCGCCTGAAGTTCGCGCGGCCGCGAACGACCAGTTCGCGAGCCAGGCCAATAGGTTCGAGGCGGGTCTGCCGTCGGCTCATGTCGTGCGCCTGGCGAACGCCCGTCACGCGCTCTGGCAAACCAATGAGGCTGATGTATTGCGGGAAATGAATGCGTTCATGGCGGAGCTAAAATAGGCGTCAAAATGGCAAAGTCGGTATGGGCAAGGACAGAATTCCCTTTGAGAAGCAGGAACCCTGTTATGCCTTCGGAGCTAATGCCTGTTGAGTAGCGCCACATACCTAGCACCCCATATATCCCACGAAATCGCGCGACGGTCATAGCATCGAAATCTTTGGGTCGCAATCCGCCGCCTGCCGCGCCGCAATATTCTCGTGGGTTCACATTCGCGACAATGATGATTAGCGGCCGCTGCTTTGACGCCTGAGAATGATGCATCCGACCGGAAACGGCTGCGGATTCAGGAAGCGCAGCAATTTGACTGCGGGTCGCGGGAATGCTGGAGTTGGGTCATGGGGTTTACGATAATGAGTGCGACCGAAGTGGCAATTGTCACCCTTTGGACGCTATTGGTCGTAATGGCCGTAGCGCTGTTAGGCAAGGTCCTATTCGAAGATGCCGGAATGTCACATGAGCCGCTCGGTGTTCGGTTTGCGTTCAGCTCCTTTGCCTTAATTCCGACCTCTGTGTCATTGGCGCTTACGCTTCTGAGTCTTCTGCGCAAGCCAGACGGCCTTCCTCACGGACAGATAACTTGGCCCTTGTTCTTTGTTGGCGATCTTCTTGCAGTCCCAGTTGCAGTCCTGGCGGCGATTTTGCCACCCTATCGGAAGAAGGATTACGTACTTCACGCCATGTCCGTGGCGATTGCGTTGGCAGCGCTGGCTGCGGTTGCGGGCATGGTGATGTACGGGCCGGGTGCATAAATGCTTCAGCCAGCAACGTCACAGGCTAACATGCGTTTGAGAGGACGCGCCGTGAATAAACTGCTGGTAGAAATTTTGCAGCGCGCCGCTCAACTCTTGCGTTAGATGAAGGACAAGGCTCTCCATGATTCCCATACCTTCAGACTGGCGGCGCATTAAAAGATTGAGCGCATTGTTTCTCCTCGGGGCGGGGGCACTGGCCCTCTATTTCGGGCGGCATAATTTTCCTATTCGGGCCATTGGACTCATCGCGATAATGAGCACGGTGGTGCTTGCAAGATCGCCACAGGGTCCCCTCTCAATTGCAGAACAGAAGAATCGTCCGCCGCCTCTGAATATTCTCCATTGGGCAATTGCAATATTACTCACGGGTGCCTCGGCATTATCCTACCGAATACTTTGGGTCACGGGACATGATGGAAGCACGTCGATTTGGCCTGTCTATGCATTCGCGGGGGCTGTCCTCATTGCCGGGGCCTATTGGGCGGCTCTCCTGACGCGACTGCAGGAGGCCGGCACACGATGGCCCTGGACCGAACCCATCTAAGATTCGAGCGGACGCGCCTTGAATACGGAACCCCACGGAGGATTTCAAGTCTCTGATGGGACGAAGGGTTAAATCAGCCATTTTCTGATGCCCGATACCGGACGCTCACCACCGGCGGGTTTGGGTGCTTACCCGCCGACCGTGGGCCAGTCAACCGAGGGGCAGCTTTCGGGAGGGGCATCGGACGCCTGCCGGCCCAAAGCAGACGGTGACCGACACTTATTGGTCGGCACTTAGCGGCCGTTCGCCGTCTGCGTTAAGCTAAAACCCGGCGATGGTGAATCCCACCCGCACGGTAAGGAGTGCGCAATTGCCTTTGGACATATCGGTCAAGGGTAGGCGTCGTTTTCGTGGCCTAAGTTGTGGTTAGGCTTCAGGAGAAAGACATGCGTCGCCGTGCCGTCAAGAGTCTTTGCTTCTGCTTAACCTTGGCTAGCCTATGCGCGGTGACTAGTGCGCCCGCATCATCGGGTGAGCCTGAGCGACTTCACCTGACCGGCTACGTGTTCATCACGCCTGTAGATGAACGAAGACTGCTCATCGCGGTGTCCGTTGCTCCAGGGCAGTCTGTTGAGCATCTATTCCTGTATACGGCGGGAAAGACGCCGCGCGTCCCAATGGTAACGCTCAACCTTCGAAACGTCAGAGCAACTGTAGAGTTCGAAGGTGGAAGAGTGCTCAAGATAATGCCGACTAGCCCCAGAGCTCAAACCATTCAGTTCACAGGCGGCCCGGCACTGACCAATTCCATGGTCATCAATTTTGAGTGGAATGCCGGCGCTGTTCATTACATCGCAACCCCACCTTTGAGCATTCGGGAATTGGAGTCGGTGCGCGTGGTGGGGGATTGCAACCTACGTCCCGCGGCCTGCGTTGATGCAGCGGGACAGCTGCTCCCGTTTCCAGAATGAAACCTAACATGCTCGAGCGGACACGTGAATAAAGTGCCCGGGTCGTCAATGTGATCAACAGCAGTACAATGGCGTTGTACCGCGCCGCTCAACTCTGGCGTTAGGCTATCGAATGAAATATTGCCTTCTCCTTCTTATCGTTTTTGCAGCACGCGCTGACGCCGCAGACTTCCGGGTTTTGAATATCGGTGATGCGTGCGTGGGCTTGGAGGCGAAGGAGGCCGCATTGGGCTCGAAGGCGATACCCCGGAATGGTACGCCTAATACAGTGACGAACGCATTTGAGGCGAAAGAATTCGGCCGTGATGTTGTCGTGCTGTATCTCTGCAATGAAGGGCGTCTCAACACTGGCAATTACCGACTTCCACTTGAAGATCTGAACGATGCCGTTAAGAGTTTCCGGAACGTCCACGACCAGCTATTAAGAAAGTATGGAACCTCATTCCTCGATAGCTCGCCGTGGCACGTGAGAGACGTAACCCAGCCAGCAATAATCAGCTCGCAACCAAATGAGTACTACACGGAGTGGAGAACTCCTCGCCTATTAGCCCATTTGATGATTGTCCAAGGCCGCCAGCCCAACGGAAGTATTGGTGGTTGGACGGTATCGCTTTTCATCGTCCCTCCAGCGCCGCAGCTTAAACCTAACTGACGATGGAGCTGAGGCACCGTGAATAAGGACACACCGAGGATTTCGAGTCTCTGATGGGCCGAAGCGTTGATTCAGCCGTATTCTGAAGCCCGGGAGCGGTCGGTCGCGACCGTCAACAATGGGTCAACCAGCGTCGCCAGGGCCTTTGAACAACTATTAGGATCCCATATTCGTGCTGAAATCGGAGTCGCAACGATGACTGATGCATGCAGCAATGCAGTGCCCAAGCCGGGAACCAGGCGCCCTCGCTGGACGTCGTTTGTCGCAGCTCCGCTGACCGGCAGAGCTATCCGCGGGTTACAGGAAGAGGGCAATCCACGCCATCGGGTCCGGGTGGAACACAATCGGGAGACGTTACTGGTCCACATCTCGAACGAGGACGGGGAAGGCTGGACAACTCTGGCAATTGATCGACCTACTCGGGAGTGGGCGATTGCCCAGCGGGAACGTCAACTGGATTCTGCCCAGACCGCTTACAACCTTCTCTACGCAAGTGGTCAGGTTACGAAATGATCGTCCCCATGCTTATCTGTGCGGACGGTGCCGCTGAGATTGAATTCTGCAAGCAAGCATTCGGCGCGATCGAATTGTCCCGTCGAATCGGCCAGGCTGGAGAGGTCGTACATGCGACACTCAAGATTGGCGAGGATATATTTATGGTGCACGGACAATACCCGCATCTGAAGAGCATGGCCCCTGCCGATGATGGGAGTTCACCGGTCGTCATCTACTTGTACATCGACAACGTCGATGCTGTGATTGAGCGTGCTGTAGAGGCCGGTGCACAAGTCGTATTGCCAACAGCAGACCAGCCTTGGGGCGATCGAGTTGGCAGAGTCATGGATCCAGCCGGACATGTGTGGAATATCGCAACGCACCTCTACGGCTAAACAGATGCTGGCATCCGGCGTCCCCATAAGCGGCCGTTGGCGAACGGCCGGTTGGGGTGCGCAGCAGCCGGCCGCTACTGCTTAGTGGCTTCGGGATTATCAGTGCGGAGGAAGCTGGCCATGCCTCGAAAAAAAGAAGAAGAACGCAATAGCGAGAACTGCCCAGGCCACGACAACCCAGGCCAATATCCGCCAAACAGTTCGCACGATCGCCGCCTCCGGCAACAAAGGTCCCTGCGAGGCTACTACCAGTATTCGCTGCCCGAAAGCAGCCGCTCACCAGCGACCGCTATAGGTTGCTCAGCCGCCAAGCAGCCGCCGAGCTAATAGAGACTGCATATCCCGTCGCCCATCGGCAATGATGTAGATCGCGACTTGCTGTCCGAACACGCGATAGATCAGCCTATAGGGCTTGAAGAATACCTGCCGATATTCCTGATCGCCCAGCGACCGGAGTTCCTTAGGCTGTGAGCCGCGCGACGGCGCCGCGGTAAGGCTATCGGCAATCTCGAGGAGTCGGTTTAGAACATGCTCCGCCCTGGCGGGCGAATCATTCTTTGCGATGTAAGTGACGATGTCTTCCAGATCGCGTTCGGCGTCCTCGGTGAGAACGACGTGAAAACCCATTAGTCCACCGTCACGGCCAGAACACGCAGTCTTGCAACGACATCGGCCAGCGGCTTCATTCGGCCTTGTGCGACCTGTTGGTTCCCAAGCGCCAATATCTTCAGCAGCGCCAGAGTCTCCTGGGTCTGCTCGTAGGAGGCCACGTCTTGGATCACGGCCTTGGCCTCTCCATTCTGAGTGATGACCATTGGCTGACGCTGTTCCGCCAAATCTCGCAGCACCTCTGCCGCATTTGCTTTCAGATAGCTGATTGGCTTGATCTGCGTTGAATATCGCACGTCCACACCTCATTGACCTACAGGACTAAATATAGTCCTTTATCGGTCTTCCGGCAAGAAGCCCCTTTCGGCCGAATTGCCGAGCCGCCATTGATCAAATGGGCGATTCTTGAGGACTGTGCACAAGAATCTGCCGATCTCTGGTCGAGCGGCTCCGTTTCGTTCTCTGGAGGTTGAATTCGGGGCAAATGTCACGCAACCGCTCAAGGTACTGCGCCCACCTTGTCAGCGCCTCCCGCTTCTCATCGATGTACTCGTGGAGATCGTAAGTCGCCTCCATTCGATTCCGGGCGTGGTTGAGCACACGCTCCGCAATGTCGATCTTGATTCCCAGACGCCCGAGGCCGGTTCGGCCGTTGCGACGCAAATCGTGCGGCGTGAAAGCCGCCACGCCATGCTTACTGAACCGTTTGAGGCATCGGGCGACACTGCGTGTGACGTACTTCGGGTCATCCGGGCCGGAGCCGTCACCGTTTGGCAGCACGTAGCGTGAATCATCCGCCATGCCCTTAAGAGCCTGCAGCTCGGTTACCGCCCAATCCGAGAGCGGCAATACGTGACCCTTGCCGGTCTTGGCACGCGAATCTGGAATCGTCCAGGTCTTCGCCTCGAAATCGAACTCATCCCACTCGGCGAGGGCCAGCTCGCTGCGCCGCTGCAGGGTCAGGAGCAGTACGCGAAGTACGCGCGGCAGGCGCTTGAAGCGGCATCCGTCGTCCAGATTGACCAGGAATGCCTTCAGCTCCTCTTCGGAAAATACCCGCGAACGCGGCTTGTCCTTGCCGCCCGGCCTGTAGAGCAGCTGTACGGGGTTCGTTTCGACAATGGCGCGATGGATGCCAAAGCGGAACATCTGTGACAGCACGCCGGCGACCCGGTTTGCCATTACCGGGGCTCTATCGGCGACTTCATCCAGAAATTCGATGATTTCCCGTGGCTTGATCGTCCGGGCGTCGCGGCTCCTCCAGCGAGGCAGCACATCGGTATCCAAGATTCGCCGCACGTACTCGGGGCGCCGGCGTTGAATCTTGACGTGACGCTCCATGAATTCCTGAGCGAGATTTTCGACGGAATGTCCGTTGGCGAGCAGGGTGCCGGGGCTGCTTGGCTTAATCCGATGCGCGCGCGTGATGCCGGCCCGCCGTGGATCAATCTCCCGACGGAGGAGGGCACGGGCGGCATCGACCTTTTCGTGTGCGTCCGCCAGACCGACATCGGGATAGACCCCGAGCACGAGCCGAGCACGTCGGCCGTGCCAATAGAACCGCCAGTGCCAGGACTTCACACCCGTTTCTGCAACGCGCAGTTGCAAACCGGCGCAGGCCGGATCGCCCACTTCGTAGCGTCGGGGTCCCGCTGCGAGGCTCGCGATGCGACTGCTTGTCAGTTTCGGAAGGAGGCCCTGCGCCTTCTTGAGTGGTCCCACGGTGGTCCCATTTTGCTGCGACAGGGCGAATCGTACCGCTTCGGCGTGCGACGCGGAAGTGGCTTATTTTCTAGATGTTGCAGGCCAATTGGCGTTGCGATATGTTGCGCCTCGTTGCAGCCCGATTTTCCATGGGGTGCAAGGGGTCCCGAGTTCAAATCTCGGCGTTCCGACCAATTCTTGGCGGTCCATACCGAACACAGCGCGGAAGCGCCAGAGCGGAGCACATATGCACAAGACGGCGACCACCATAGCCTCGATTGCAGTGGCCTTTCTCGGTGCCGGGATTGCTGGTTGCGAAACTCAACTCCCGGTTGGATATCGCATGACGCGCTTGAGCAACACGGATCAGCCGATAGGCCGGGTCTGCATGGTGAACGACCACAACTGTCTTTCCATGATGACTGAGCCGCCTCACACGTGTCTGATCTCTAAGGGGGACTGCGATACGAACGGCAATATTCAGTCGCTCAACCTGAGCACGGGAGCGACCGTTGAGCCGGGCGTGCGCTTCACAATCCCGCAGTCGCAGCGCTGAAGGCTCCCTAACCGGTGGTCGTAGCCTCACCGGGCTGCGTGAGGTCCCCGCGGCCATCGCGCAACAGGGCGACAAATTCCGAGGCCGGCAGCGGCTTGCTGTGCAGGAAGCCCTGGGATTGTGTACACCCGAATTCCAGCAGCATGTCGAACTGTTCGCGCGTTTCCACACCCTCCGCCACGGTGTGCATCGCGAACGCCTTTGCGAGGGATACCACGGTCTGAACCAGGGTGATGCCCTGGGTGCTCTGCGGCAGTTTCATGACAAAGCTACGATCGATTTTCAGGGTATCGACGGGCAGTGACGACAGCCGGCTCAGCGATGAGTAGCCGGTGCCGAAGTCGTCAATGGCGATCCTGGCGCCGCGGGCACGCAGTTGTTCCAGGCGCGCCATTTCCTCGCCTGAATCTCCCTGCAGGGCCCCTTCGGTGATCTCCACATCAACACCGGCGTGTGGTGTCGCCCAGGTGCCGGTGGCCTCGAGAAACTGACTGGTAAAGTCCGCCTGCCGCAACTGCAGCGGCGAGATATTGACCGCGATGCGCACCGGTGGCAGCCCCGCCTGCAGCCACTCGAGGCAATCGTGAGCGGCCTGCTCGATGACCCATCTTCCGACCTCGACAATGAGGCCGGTCGATTCCAGCACGGGTAGGAATGCGCCCGGCGGGATCAGGCCCGCCTGCGGATCCTGCCAGCGCAGCAGCGCCTCGGCGCCGCAGATGCGCCGGGTTTGAAAATCCACCTTGGGCTGGTAGTGCAGCACGAACTGGCGGCGCTCCAGCGCCACGCGCAGCTTCTGCTCAAGTGCCAGGCGGTTCATCATTTCTGAATGTTTCTCGGCGCTGTAGTTTTGCTGCCGCGCGCCCGAGGCCCGGGCCTCCTGCAACGCGAGTTCGGCATGCTGCACCAGGGCGTTGGCGTCCTTGCCATCATTCGGGTGCAGGGCCAGACCGGAACGCACGGTGACCTGTATCTCCTGCTGCTCGATGAGGAAGGGGCGGCCGAACAGCGCCGCGGCATGGGCGCGCATGGCAGCAAGCACTTCATCGCCATCGCGGGAACTGGCATCGGCGAATACGGCGAAAGTGCCGCCGCCGAAATGCGCCACGTGGTCGCTTCTGCGAAAACGACTGCGCAGACGGTCGGCGACGTGCTGCAGCAGCAGATCGCCGATCCTGCGGCCATAGGAGTCGTTGATCAGGCTCATGCGCTCGATGTCAATGACGCTGACCGCCAGGCGTGCGGACTGATTGGCGGGGTCAGACAGTAGCCGCGACAACCGATCGCAGAACAGCGGCCGCTTCGCCAACCCGGTGCGTGGGTCGAAGTGCGACAGCAGTCGGACCTTGGAATCCTTCTGCAGGTACTGCAATGCGAACGAGAGGTTGCCGGCGATTTCGCGCAGGGTGCGCAATTCCTCGAGACTCACGGCGTCCGAATCGCGCGCCGCCAGCAGCAATGCCCCGATGGGCGTGCGGTCAACCAGCAGCGGCAGTCCGACCACCACCGACAGTTGCCTCTCGAGCATGGCCTGGCGCAACCCTTCCGGAAGGGCGGCATGAGCCGAATCGTTGCAGAGGAAGACTTTTCCGGTCTTGACTATCTGGCCGACGATGTCCGTGTGCGCGCTTGCAGCTTCGGCCATGGCGGTGCGCAGGATCTGCGCACCGCTCCAGGCCACCGCTGAATATTTCGTCGTGCCGGAAACCTTGGCATAGACAAGGGCACTTAGATAGCCACCGGCACGCACCGCCAGGCGACAGGTTTCCTGCAACAGCTCCTTGCGATCACGGACCCTGACCACCAGCGAATTGACGGCGCTCAATATGCCAAGGACCCGGGCCAGCCGGGCGATCTGGGCTTCCTGGCGGGCACGCTCCAGGCGCAGTTCGGCATCGGCGAGGGCACGCTTCACCGCCGGCGCGAGCCGCAGCAGGTTGTTCTTCAGCACGTAGTCGGCTGCCCCTGCCCGCAGGGCATCGATGGCGCGCTCCTCACCAATGGTGCCCGAGACGAAAATGAACGGCGCCTCAGGGGTCATCTCGCGCGCAATCCGCAGGGCGGAAATGCCGTCAAATTGCGGCAGATTGAAATCCGACAGGATGATGTCGGGGGAAAACTCACTCAAGTGGCAGCGCAGATCCTCCTCGGTCTCGACGCGTCGCCATTCAAAGCGCAGCCCGGCACGTTGCAGCTGGTGAATCACCAGTTCCGCCTCGTGCGCAACATCTTCCACCAGTAAAACGCGGAACTCCCCCTCCGAGGTCGCCGCCATCAATTATCCCGCCCCACGACAAAGAAGAACGTCGCGCCCTTGCCCGGCGCGCTGTCGGCCCAGATCCGCCCGCCATGGCGCTCGAGAATGCGTCGCGCAATGGAAAGTCCGACACCCGTGCCCGGGAACTGATCCTGCGAATGCAGGCGCTGAAACACCCCGAACAGACGGTCCGCGTATTGAGTATTGAACCCGGCGCCATTGTCGCGCACGAAATAGACCTGCTCGGCGTTCGCGCCGATCTTGGCCAGGTAGCTGCCGACGGCGATCTGGGGTTCGGCCCGGTCTCGCGTGAACTTGAAGGCGTTGGACAGCAGGTTCGCCATGACCTGCTCGATCAGCCCGGGTTCACCCAGGCAATCAGGCAGCGGGTCGATGCGCACCTCGATCTGGCGGCGCGGATCGGCGGCCCTGAGCTCATCGACCAGGCGGTGGGTCATGCTGTCCAGATCGATGCGGTAACGATTCAGCGTGGCGCGGCTGAGCCGGCAGAACTTCAGCAGATCCTCGATCATCTGATCCATGCGCTGCGCGCCCCGAACGACGTGGTCCAGGCGCTGACGATTGCGTTGCGACAGAGTGGCGTCGGACTCCTCGAGGTAAACCTGGGTCATGCCACGAATGGCGCGCAGCGGGGAGCGCAGGTCATGGGATACGGAATAGGAAAAGGACTCCAGATCACGATAGGCTGCTGCCAGTTCCTGGGCCTGCTCACGTTCCTTTTGTTGCAGCGAGGCGTTTTCGATACGCAGGTTACGGATGTCAAGCGCGCGTGCGATGACCGGCAGGATGGCGTTGCGCCTGAACGGTTTGAGCACGTAATCGAAGGCGCCGACCTGCAGCGCCGACACGGCCGTGTCAACGCAGCCGTGCCCGGTCATGATGACACCGGCGATATCTGGATCCGCGGCTCGCGCCGCCCTGAACAGCTCGATGCCGTCCATCTCCGGCATCTTCAGATCGGTGAGCAGAAGGTGGCAGGAACCGGTACGCAGCACCCGCAGCGCTTCGCTGGGCGAATTGAAGCCGTCGACCTTGTAGCCTTCGAAGCCCAGGGTGTCGCACAGCGCGCGCATATGCGCCGCTTCATCGTCGACCACAATCAGGCGGGCACTCATCATCGGCTGACACCTCAGCATGGGCGACTGCAAAGGATCGTAGTCGGCAGTCAGGGTATGAAATGCGATGCAAAGCAAATCACATTACCGGCCGATGGTTCTATGCCTGCGGCATAGCTATGACGTGTGGGAATCGTCTGACACGTTCGCGTTATCAACGGGTGATGCAGATGGGTGCATCGACGGGTTGTAACGTAATCAAATGGCGGGTGCTTTGACCGCCTGAATCCGGCCGGCCTACGTCAGGGCCGCGGAGGCCTCGAGCGTGGCTTCGACCGGAGCGGCTGGACGCGTCAGCTCGCCGCGGCCGTTGCGCATCAAGGCCACAAATTCTGCGGCGGGCACGGGGCGGCTGTGCAGGTAGCCCTGCGACTGAGTGCATCCCGCTGCCTGCAGGGCCGCGAACTGTTGGGGGGTTTCGACGCCCTCCGCAACGGTGGTCATCGAAAAGGCGCGCGCCAGGGAGATGATGGTCCGAACCAGGGCTCCGCCTTGAGAGTTGGCGTCGAGCCGCGTGACGAAACTGCGGTCGATCTTCAGCGTATCAACTGGCAGCGAGGACAGACGGCTCAGCGAGGAGTAGCCGGTGCCGAAATCGTCGATCGCAATCCCCACCCCGCTGGCCCGCAGCTGCTCCAGGCGGCCGATTTCCACCGCCGAATCCCCCTGCAGGGCGCCTTCGGTGATTTCAACGTCCAGGCCGGCATTGGCCGTGGACCATGCGCCCGTGGCGTTAAGGAACTGCGTGGTGAAATTCGACTGACGCAATTGCGCCGGTGAGATATTCACGGCGATCCGGATCGGCGGCAGTCCTGCCCGCAGCCATTCGTAGCAATCCTGGGCCGCCTGTTCGATGACCCAGGCCCCGACCTCAAGAATCATCCCCGTTGACTCCAGCAGTGGCAGGAAGGCCCCGGGTGCAACGAGGCCCGCCTGCGGATCCTGCCAGCGCAACAGCGCCTCCGCGCCGCAGATGCGCCGCGACGCGAAATCGATTTTGGGCTGGTAGTGCAGCACGAACTGGCGGCGCTCCAGGGCAATGCGCAGCCGCTGTTCCAGGGCCAGCCGGGCCATCATTTCCGAATGCTTCTCAGCGCTGTAGTTGAGCTGCCGGACCCCTGAAGCGCGGGCCTCCTGCAGCGCCAGCTCCGCGTGCTGTACCAGCGCGTTGGCCTCAACGCCGTCGGTGGGATGAAGCGCGAGCCCGGAACGTACGGCTACCGAGATTTCGCGTTGCTCGATCTCAAAGGCGCGACCGAACAGGGCCGTCGCATGCGCCCGCATCATTGACAGCAGCGCTTCGCCGTCGAGGGAGTTCGCGTCGGCGAACACTGCAAAGGTACCGCCGCCAAAATGCGCCACGCAGTCGCCATTGCGGAAGCGGCTACGCAGCCGGTCGGCCACGTGTTCCAACAGCAGATCGCCGATGCGGCGGCCAAAGGAGTCATTGATCAGACTCATACGTTCGATGTCGATCACGCACACCGCGATGCGTGCGTCGGTTCTTGCCGGATCGCCCAGCACCCGTGACAGCCGATCGCAGAACAGTGAACGTTTGGCGAGCCCGGTGCGCGCGTCAAAATGCGACAGCAGGCGCACCTTGGAGTCCTTCTGCAGATATTGCAGGGCGAAGGACAGGTTGCCGGCGATCTCGCGCAGGGTGCGCAGTTCCTCGAGGCTCACCACCGCGGATTCCTTGGCGGCCAGCAGCAATGCACCCATTGGCGTGCGGTCCACGACCAACGGCAGTCCCACCACCGCCGACAGTTCGCCGCTGAGCATGGCCTGGCCCAGTTGCGGCGGAATGGAGGGGTTCTCGGCATCGATACACAGAAAAACCTTGCCGGTGCGAACGATCCGGCCGACGACATCGGTCTCGACGCTGGCGGGGTCCGGCAGGCAGCGCAGCAGCGCATCGGTTCCGCTCCACGCGACGGTCGACAGGGTGGGGGTGCCCGGGATCTTCGAATAAATGACGGCGCTGAGATAGCCGCCCATCCCAACGGCCAGCCGACAGGTCTCGTGCAGCAGCTCCTTGCGGTCGCGGACCCGCACCACCAGAGCATTGACCGCGGATAAAATGCCCAGCACCCGATCCAGCCGCGCAATCTGCTGTTCCTGGCGTGCGCGCTCCAGGCGCATTTCGGCATCGGCCAGGGCACGTTTGACGGCCGGCGCGAGCCGCAACAGATTGGTTTTCAGGACGTAATCGCAAGCACCGGCGCGCAGCGCATCGATGGCGCGTTCCTCGCCGATGGTTCCGGACACCAGAATGAACGGCGCCTGCGGCGCCATTTCGCGTGTCACCTTCAGCGCCGAGAAGCCATCAAACTCGGGCAAATTGAAATCCGACAGGATGATGTCTGGAGAAAACTCGGTCAGGCTGCTGCGCAGGGCCGCCTCGGTCTGCACCCGCCGCCAGTCGAAGCGCAAGCCATCGCGCTGCAGCTGCTGAATCACCAGCTCCGCCTCGTAGGCCACGTCCTCGACCAGCAGCACGCGAAATGCCTTGTCCTCGGTCACCGGCATTATTGCGTCCGCCCGACGACAAAGAAGAATGTTGCACCCTTGCCCGGGGCGCTTTCGGCCCAGATACGACCGCCGTGGCGCTCGAGGATGCGCTTCACAATCGACAGCCCGACGCCCGTACCCGGGAACTGATCCTGCGAGTGCAGGCGCTGAAATACGCCAAACAGCTTGTGTGCGTAATTCATGTTGAAGCCCGCGCCATTGTCACGCACGAAGTAGAGCTGCTCTTCCTCGCCGTCTTGTTCAGTGCGCATGGCGCCCACTTCAATCAGCGCATCTTCACGCTGGCGCGTGAACTTGAACGCGTTGGACAGCAGATTCGACAGCACCTGTTCGATAAGCCCGGGATCCCCCTCGCAGTCCGGCAGTGCCGCGATGCGCAGTTCCACGCGGCGCCCCGCCTCGGCGAGTTGCAGTTCCTGCACCAGGCGGGCCACGATGATATTCAGGTCGATCCGCGAACAGCCCGGTGAGCCATGGGTGACGCGGCAGAACCGCAGCAGATCTTCGATCATCTGGTCCATACGCTCGGCGCCGCCGATGACCTGCGCGAGACGCTTGCGGCCGCCTTCCGTCAGCGCTGCGTCAGTCTCTTCCATGTACATCTGCGTCATGCCGCGAATGGCGCGCAGCGGGGAGCGCAGGTCATGGGAAATCGAGTAGGAGAAGGATTCCAGGTCGCGATAGGCGGCCGCGAGTTTCAGCGCCTGCTCGCGCTCGCGGCGCTGCAGTGAGGCGTTCTCCAGACGCAGACTGCGCAGGTCGAGCGCGCGGGCGAGAACCGGCAGGATGACGTTCAGCCTGAAGGGCTTCAAGACATAGTCCAGCGCGCCGGTCTGCAAGGCGGCGACCGCAGTATCGATGGTGCCGTGTCCGGTCATGATGATGCCGGCAATGTCGGGATTCACGGCCCGGGCGGCCTGGATCAGTTCGATGCCGTCCATCTCCGGCATCATCAGATCGGTCAGCAAAAGGTCGCACTCGGTCTCGCTCAGGGCATGCAGGGCTTCGGTGGGCGAATCAAAGCCGGTGACGTGATAGCCCTCGAAGCCGAGCGTGTCGCACAGGGCGCGCATGTGGCTCACTTCGTCGTCAACCACGATCAGACGGGCGTTTTTCATCGGACGGTGCCTCCCGCCGCTTTCGTGGCGCCGCGCTGGGTGAGGTCTATCAGGGCCGCACGCAGGTCGACCAGGCGCGGTGGTTTGTTCAGCACGCGGTCCACATGCGGGGGAACGTCCCCTTCCGACACCAGCCGCTGACCCCAGCCGGTCAGGAGGACCACGGGGGTGCGGGCGGAGGCTTCCTTGACTGCCGCGGCCACCCGTCGGCCGTCCACATAGGGCATGCCGAGATCGGTGATGACGATTGCGAACGGTTGCCCCGACGTCAGGGACGCCTGGAATGCGTCGATGCCGGCCTGGCCGCCATTGGCGGCGGTGACATCGTGCCCGTCGGACAGCAGGACTTCCTGCAGTGAACCGATGAGCAGGGGATCATCGTCGATCAGCAGGACGCGCAATGGCCGTTGCTCGACGCTGAGCGGCTTCGCGGCCTGTCTCAAGTCCAGTTCGCCGGCCGCTGCAAAAATCAGCCGGAAGGTGCTGCCCTGTCCCGGAGTGCTGTCCACCTGCAATTCAGCGCTGTGGCGCGAGATCATGCCATAGACCATCGCCAGTCCCAGACCGCTGCCGCGCTCGCCCTTGGTGGTAAAGAAGGGCTCCAGGCAGCGACGCTGCGTGGCCTCATCCATGCCGACGCCGGTGTCTGCTATTTCGATATGCACCCGCTCGGGCTCATCGGCGGATGCCGGCGTGACTTTGCGCGTGCGGACGGTAAGCGTTCCGCCCTCCGGCATGGCATCCACAGCATTGAAAATGAGATTGGTCAGGGCATCGCGCATTTCCCCTTCCGCGACCATGACCTCGGCCGGGACGGGCGCAAGATCGGTCTGGACCTCGATCATGATGCCCCGCTCCTGGGGCAGGTCGCTCCAGCGTGCGTGGGTAAGCTGTAGCGCCTGTTGCACCGTCTGGTTCAAATCCACTCGCGACAGTGACAGTTGCGGCTCGCGCTGCCGATAGAACTCGCGCATGCGTGCGACGGTGCTGGCGACATCGGCAATCGCCCGTTGAATGGTCGTCAGGTAGGAGCGCGCGCGCTCACTGAGATTCGGTTCACGTTCGAGCAGCGACTCGGTATAGAGCGAGACGGGCGAGATGGCATTGTTGATGTCATGGGCGATGCCGCTGGCGATCTGGCCCAGCGCCCGCAATCGCTCCTGCTGCATCGTGGTCTGCTGACTGCGGCGCAGGTCGTCATAGGCCATCTGCAGCGCGCTGTTCAGTTCCGCCTGTCGTGCCGCCAGCGCGACATGCTCACTGAGCTGTTTAAGAAACTCGCAGTCGGGACTGCTGAAGGCGTTGATGTCACGGCGGGCCGCGATCAGCACGCCGAAGAAGGTACGTTCCGCGACCAGCGGCGCGATCACGACCGAGCCGAGGCCACAGCTTGCCAGGCGCTGCATCAGGGGCAGGGCGACCTGCTGGGTATCGGACTCATGAATGAGTTGTCCGGTGACGCAGGCACCGAGTCCGTTTTCTTCCAGCAGAATTTCCGCGCCCCGGTACAGGTCGAGCTTTGCAGCATATTCCTGGCTGGCGACGCCCAGCGTCATCACGGTCAGTGCCCGGCTGGTCGCATCGTGCTGGGCGATGCAGCCGAACTGGATGGGCATGCTGCGTTCCAGAGTGGTCACGACGACCTGGGCGATGCTGGACAGATCCTGGCGCTCACCGATGGCGCGGGTAATTTGCTGCAACAGTCGCAGATGGCCCAGCTGCACATGCAGCCGCGACTCGGAACTTTGTATCGTTCCCAGCATGTGGTTGAAGGCGTCGGTGAGCTGGTCGAGCTCGTAGGCGCCGGCGCGGTCAGCGCGCACCGAGTAGTCATGACGCGTCGAGATGGCATTGGCCGTATGTGCCAATGCGAGGATGGGGCTGGAAATGCGGTGCTGCAGCCGTCGCGACAAGGCATAGGCCAGTGCCGCCGAGGCGCACACCACCAGCGTGACGATTCCGGCATACAGGCGGATCCGGTCATAGATGGCGCGCAAATCCGACTGCAGGAACAGCGTGCCCATGCGCCGGGCGCCCTCGGTCACCGGCAGCACGTCAATCAGGCTGCCCGGTTCAAAACGAAAGCCGGTGGCCGCGGCCTGCAGTCGTGCCGGCACGCCGCTGCGCGCCTTGCTGGGGTAGACGGCGAACAGCGTGCCGTCGAGCCGGTACAGGGCGGCGTGGGCAACGTGCGGATCCACTTCGAATGCCGCCAGCACGGTGTCTGCGTCATCGGGATTGTCGAAGGCGAGGGCCGCCGTGGAGTTGGCCGCGATGGCGCGACCCAGGGTGTCAAGCTGCCGCTGACTGGTTTGCCTGAAAGTCACGAAGTCGTAGGCAAAGAGCGCGGTCACCGTCAGCAGCAGCACCGCGCCGCTGATCAACAGCACCATCTGTATCAACTGCCGGCGGATGGCTGGAGCGGAAGTTTTCATGCTCAGCCTGCCGGTATGGTGCCGACGACCTGGGCGGGTCGCAGCAGTTTGGAGCTGATGGTCAGGCCGGCATTGCGCGCATAGTCGACATTGATGCGCAGGCGAATGCGCCGATCCTCATTGAGGAAGCGGATGATCACATCGGCCGGGGCCGGCACGTCAAAGTTACTGACCGTCAAGGTTCCGCTATGGGTCAGGGAGCCGATGACATGCTCGGCATCGTTCACCGCCGAGCGGTCAATGAACAGGATCTGGCAGGGTTTTAATTCAGTTGCATCGGCGAAGCGCTTCACGACCAGCGGTCGCCCATTCACGGTTTCGCCGCGCACCGCCTCATCGAGCGAAGTCCCAAAGGGGTCCCGGCCCAGCACGCCGATGACGAAGGGCGTATGTGCATCGCTGAAGGCCTGCGCCGGCCACTCGACAAACTGCGTGAAATGCAGCAGGAAAACCGCCTCGACCTGGTATTCATCGGGCGCAGTGGCGCGCGCTGCGGTAGCGAGCAGCAGCGCCAGGATCCAACCAGCATGCCTTGCGAGCTTTGGCATCCCATTCCCGGGTGAGTCGCGGACCGACTGAACATTAGCCGCAATGCCAATTTATAGGGGGAAGTTAATGTTTAAACCGTGATCTGCGGCAAATCCCAGGGATTCGATGACATCTATGCTCATGACATAGAAAGCACCGGCGGTAATGATCCTATTGTCGAGGCGTAGCCGGAGGAAGGCACGTGATCAGATCAGTGACCTGTTCGCGCAGGGTGGCGGCTGTGGTCACGCTGCTTGTGGCTGCCGGCGCGCGCGGCGCGTTGGCACAGGCGCCTGATACCACCACTGAAAATCTGAAGTCCCTGAGCCTGGATCAGCTCATGGATGTCGAAGTCACCTCGGTGTCGCGGCATCCGGAGAAGCTGCTGCAGACGGCCTCGGCGATCCAGGTCATTACGCGCGAAGACATCCGCCGCTCCGGGGCCACGAGCATTGCTGAGGCACTGCGCCTGGCCGACAACCTCGAGGTGGCGCAGAAGAACTCCCACGACTGGGGAATCAGCGCCCGCGGTTTCAATACGGATCTGGCCAACAAGCTGCTGGTCATGATCGATGGCCGCACGGTCTATACGCCGCTTTTTTCCGGGGTCTTCTGGGATATCCAGGACTATCCGCTCGAGGACATCGAGCGCATCGAAGTCATCAGCGGCCCCGGGGGAACTCTCTGGGGCGCCAATGCGGTCAATGGCGTCATCAACATCATCACGCGCAAGGCTGGCGATACCCAGGGCGCGTACGTTGAGGGTGGTGGCGGCAACCAGCTGCAGCAGTTCGGTGGTGTCCGTTATGGCGACAGTGTGGGGGATGCCACGCAGTTCCGGGTCTACGGGAAGTACTTCGACCGCGGCGATGAGTCCATCGCCAATGGCAGCCCGGCTGAGGATTCGTGGCACCAGGCCCAAGGCGGTTTTCGCATGGATTCGGTGTTGTCGCCGCAGGACAATCTGAGCGTCCACGGCGACTTCTATGATGGTCGGGAGCATGAGGAAGCCGACAACACTGCGCGCACCGGCGGTGGCAACCTGGTCGGCCAATGGACGCATCAATCCGCCAGCGGTTCGCGGATGAGCCTGCAGTCGTACTATGACCGTACTCATCTGGCGGACCCGGTCGCTGAGACCGTGATCGGGACTACTCCGATCGCACCGGCGGGCTTCCTGAAGGATGACCTGACGACCCTGGACATGGATTTCCAGGACCAGTTGCAGACCGGAGCAGTGCATCACCTGGTCTGGGGCATGGACTATCGATTCACACATGATGTGGTGCAGAACGCTCCGGGGCTGGGCTTCTTCCCGACGACGCTGAACCAGCATCTGTACAGCGCGTTCCTGCAGGACGAGATAGCCCTGCGCAGCGATGTGTCACTGACTGTAGGCTCCAAGATCGAGCACAACGACTACACCGGTTTTCAATACGAACCGAATCTGCGGTTGACGTGGACCGGGTGGCAGAACCAGGCGCTTTGGGGGGCCATCTCGCGAGCTGTCCGTGACCCTTCCAGAATCGATGTGGACTTGAAGGAACCCACGCCGCCACATCTGGTCATCCTCGAAGGCGCCGCCGACTTCAAGTCCGAGGAGATGATCGCCTACGAGCTGGGATATCGCGCCCAGATCGCCTCCCGAACCTCGGTGAGTCTTGCCACCTATTTCAATGACTACAACGATGTGCGCAGCACCAGCATCACACCGGTCACACTGCTGCCCTTTTTCTTCCAGAACAATCTGGAAGGGCACACGGCAGGAGCCGAGGTCAGTGGCACATACCAGGTCCTGGACAATTGGTCGCTGCACCTGGGCTACGATCTGCTGCAGGAGCATCTGCACGTCAAGCCGGGGCAGTTCGACCTCAGCAATGCGCTCAACGAGACGTCGGATCCCCAGCAGCAGGTAGCTTTGCGCTCTTCGGCGACGCTGTTCGGACAACTGGAATTCGATAACGCCCTGCGCTGGGTGGACCAGTTGGTGACCAACAACGGGCCAAATCGGGGAACAGTGCCCAGCTATTTCAGTCTCGACACGCGCCTGGCCTGGCACCTGAGCCGGGGTTTTGAGGTCTCGCTGGTGGGCCAGAACCTGCTGCAGCCCCGGCATGTCGAATTCGGCTTCCCAACGCCGCTGCGCGAGCAAATCGACCGCAGCGTCTATGCCAAGGTGGCCTGGCACTTTTGATTCGCAAAGGCCCCCCCGGGGGGCGGCAATACGGTCAAATTGCCAACTGGTGCCGGGTGCCAGGGGAGCCCGGTGCCTATAGTGCGGGCTATGCACGCTGTTGCGGCCCCCCTCATGGGCGTTGTACTCATACTTTCCCTGCAGGATGCCTGGGGGGGCAGCGCCTGCCCGCCGCCTTCCATTGCCGGCAGTCCCAACGCCCTGACGACCAGTCGCCCGGCCTCCAGCGCCCCAAACGCTGCCAAGTGCCACAAACCCGCCGCCAGCACGGTAGTCGTTGCGACGGCCGCGCCGACCCCGAGTCCCGCCGCTGCGCCGGTGGCGACGTCATGGAAAAGTGTGCTCGAGCCGCTGCCTGCCGGCGGCTGGTCCTATATCACTGACGGGCCGCCCGAGAATCCGAGCGCGGTCTATGCCTCGAGCCACAATGTCCTGCACGACGGCAACGTCGTCACGGCCTGGATTCGCTGGGAGTTCTCTCGTCCCCAGGCGGAGGTGTATCCGCTGCACTACCTGAGTGCGGTGACCCGCGAAGAGCTGGATTGCGATGCACGGGCCTACCGTCGCTCCGCCGTCTTCTATTACCTGCGCAACAATCTGCAGGAGAAGGGGCCGTCGTTCACTGCGCTGCGCGACGACACGACCTGGAAGCCGGCCATTCCCGGCAACGAAGCCGACGCCATGCTCAATTGGGGCTGCGCGCCGGCGGCGGCGAAAGTGAAGCTTGAGAAGCCGTCCGCCACGGCGAAGCCAGCCAAGGCGACCGCGCTGCCGGTCGTCTCATCGGCGCCCGCCGCGCCGTCGAGCGGCGCCACCGACGTGCACACCGCCCGCTAGGGCAATGGCACCGCGTAGGCCTTGAACGGGCCCGGGTCCTTGCCCTTCAGCGCCGGGCTGATCAGGTACAGGATCTTGCCCTCCAGCGCATACACCGTATTGCCGACCAGTGTCACCGCCGGAGGTGACTGCAGGCCCTCGCGCAGCACCCGGATATCGGCATGGATACCGCTGATCGTGACCAGGTCGACGCGACCCGCATTGCCTTCGGCCAGCAGGAAGCGATTACCACCGATGAAGCGGAAACCATCCGGGCCGGCGACGGGCTGCGACAACAGCATCTGGGTGATCGGGCCGGCGGTGCCATCGGGGCGGATGTCGATGATCAGCAGTTGATTGCGGGTCACGTTGTTCAGGTACAGCACGCCATTGCCGCCAAACACCAGGCCATCAATGCCCTTCAGGCGCATGTCATCCGCGAATACGGTCAGGTCCTTGGCCCCCTTGGCCAGCCGCAGGATGCGGCCGTTGGGGGTGTCTGAAGCGTAGACATCCCCGTTGGGCGCCACGGAGATGTCATTGCAGATTGAAGCCGGCGCCGGAAAGGGATAATTGCCGCGCTGCCGCCCCGTTTGCAGATCGAACTGCATCAGGGAAGCGGTGCCAGTCACCGGTGGCGAACGCAGTGCGCCGGGGTCCGAGCACAGCCACAGCGTGTGGCTCGGCGCATCCACCAGCACGCCGAGCAGGGTCAGAATGCCATTCGTGGCGGTGGGTTTGATCCAGGGCCTCGCTTTGGCTGCCCCGGGCTTCGCGCGGAACACAATGCCCTTCATGCTGCCGATGTAAACCGTGCCATCAGGCGATGAGCTCATGCTTTCCGGATACAGGTTGACGCCGTCCATGACGATATCGGGCAGGGGACCCGCGGCGGCTGCAGCCGCCACGTGAGCCGCCGCACAGTTCAGCATCGCCCCCAGAATCGCCGCCGCACAACGCATCGGTCTCATGATCGAACTCCTCAAAATTCAGCGGCCCGGTGCGCCCGGGCCCGCCACAAAGCGCCACTCACCGGTTACGGTTGCGGTCAGGTGTATATCACTCGGCACGATGCTGGTGGGAACTGCTCCCCGGGCCAGTGCGCTGCCCGCGGCCGGTGCATCAAGCGCAAGGCCACCCATCGGTGCGAAGCCAAATCCCGGGCCTTGGCTGATTTGCAGGATGGCGCCAAGACTGCCCCCGGCTGCCGCAGCGACGACCTCGGCATCACCGCGCGCCGCCTGCACCGCCCGCGACAGCGCGAGGTGCCGCAGCGCGGTCTCGTCAGCGGGTTTGAATCGGGGATTCGACACGTTGGTGGCGCCGGCGCCGAGCGCGGCATCCACCCACGCCCCCAACCGGTCCAGGGTTGCCGTTTCGATCTCCAGGGTGGTGTTCGCCTGGAACCCATCGCGCCGCGCCTGCAGGGCGTGCTCGTCATACACCCACCGTGGATTGACTACCAGGCGCGTTGATTTGAAGTCCGCCGCCGGCAGACCTGCGTCGCGCAACGCCGCCGTCACGGCTTGGGACAATCGCGCCCCTTCCGCGCCTGCCGCCGCAGGCGTGTCCCCGTGGGTTTCGATGCCCACAGTCAGCGTCGCCCGGGCCGCGGGTGCTACGGCTTCACCACTGCCACTCATCATGATGCGCGGCGCGCTCTCGGCGGCGCCATCCGCAGTGTCAGCGGCCGCCGCAGAGCCGGCGGCGAGCATTAGCAGCAGGCTGGACAAATGCACCAGGCCTTTGGCGACAGTGATTGTCATGCGAACACTCCTTTAGCTGCGCCAGCGATCCTGTGCGGCCGCGCGCCAGGCACGCACGTTGCGCAGCACCTGCTTGCGGATGCGTACGATGAATTTGAGCTTTTCAAACAGCAGCAGCAACACCGGCGCCAGTGCCGGCGGCAGGCCAGGCCGGTAGACGTGACCCTGCTTCAGCATCCTCTGGCCACCGAATGTTGGGAAGCGGGCGAGGATGCTGCGCATCTCCTGGCCCGGGTCCACCCCCATGGCGGTGAGTTTGCGATAGAAGGCCGTGGGCCGGCCGTCGCCCGTACGCGTATGGTCCATGGACACCGCATCGACCACATGCACCGGATGGCGCCCTTCGAGCAGGCACCCCCAGGCGATGTCGGTGCCCCACGTGCTGCGCGACCAGTCGAAGGTGGGCAGCAGCTCCAGCAGCGCCGCGGTGGAGAAGCACGGCGCCATGACCTCGACGAAGCTCAGACGGCGCATCAGACAGGCGGGATTGCGCACCAGCACATTGATGGTGGTATGCGTAAACCAGTTCAGTGAAGGTTGTGAAAGGTACGTCCCGTACTGCTCGCACAACTGGAAAAACCGCGTGAGGGCGCCGGGCCGCAGATAGACATCATCATCGAGCAGCGCGACATAGCGCCAGGGCCAGGGCTGCGGCCGCTGTTTCCAGAACTCCAGGAACCCGTCCAGCTTGTTGAAGCCGCCGGCACTGTAGTACTCGGCCCGCTGCTCCGGGAGGGGTGGTACGTACCAGCTCACGCAGCAATCCCAGTTGCGGTCAGGGTTTTCAGCCAGCAGTCGGGTATGCAGTGACTCGGCGCCGGCCCGGATGAAAACCAGGTAGGGGCGATGCGCGCAATCTCGGGGCTGACTCATCTCGCGTGCATGGTACACGCCGGATCGGGTCGGCTTAAGGGTAGGTGAGTACCGCCTGGCGCACGCGTTCGCAGTGCTGCAGGCAACGCCGGTGGCCGACCAGCGAGAAGCCGACATTGGGATCGCAGATGCTGGCCACCAGCACCTCGTGGTCGCGGAACTCAACGCACACCCGCTCGCCCTCGGCGAACAGGTTGCCGGGGGTCCGGGCTTCAAGCGCGCCGGCGGACTGGCGGGTAATGCTCCAGCCGGCGTCGGCTGCCAGACGGCGTACCGCTCCGAAGGCAGTTTCGCGGTCGGTGCTGATGGGTATGGCGGTGTAGCGCAGCCAGCGCAGCTGCAGGCGCAGTATCAGGGCGCCGGCGGCGCCGGTCGACACCAGGCCGAAGAGCCCCGCGGCAGTGATCGCCAGTGCGTCACGCACCGTCACCAGGAAGGCCGACACGGTGATCAGCGCCAGGCACAGCGTCGCCAGGAAGCCGAAGAATACGACGGGCGCGAAATACTTGGCCCGGTCGATTCCCTGGAGCTTGAGAGTGGCGGGAAAGGTCGCACTGTACATGGGTGCAAGTATGCCCGGCCGCCGCCAGGGGTGCGTGCGCCTGGTCACGCTCTGGCGTGAAAATCAATATGTTTCATGCCGCCACCCTTGCGTTTCGCCGATTCGACTATAATGAGCAGGCATCGCGCACCAGGAGACTTCGATGGCTGACCGCTTCCAACGCTCCGGCAACCCCGGCCTGAACGACAAGACCTTCGCCAACCAGCCGCTGGTGGGTGTTGGCGGCGAGCGCATGACGGTACAGGGCGCGGTCAACAAATCGTTTCTGCTGCTGGTGGTGCTGCTGGCCGGCGCCTTCTGGCCCTGGTCGCAGTACCTGAGCACGGGCGATGCCTCGGTGGTGCAGCCCCTGTTCTACCTGGGTATCTTCGGCGGCCTGATCCTGGCCGTGATCATGAGCTTCAAGCCGGCCATGGCCACCTACCTCGCCATTCCCTATGCGGCGCTTGAAGGTCTGGCCATGGGCGGCATCTCCGCCATGCTCGAGCGTCGCTACCCGGGTATTGCCATGCAGGCGGTGGGGGCGACCTTCGCGGTATTCGCCGCCATGCTGCTGGCCTACAAGACCGGCCTGATCCGGGCCACTGAGCGCTTCAAGTCCGTGGTGGTTGCCGCCACCGGGGCGATCTTCCTGTTCTACCTGGTCTCAATGATCGTGGGCTTCTTCCATGTGAACACCGCCGGGATGTTCAACGGTTCGGCCCTGGGGATCGGCATTTCGCTGGTGATCATCGTCGTGGCCGCCCTGAACCTGATCCTGGACTTCGACATCATGGAAACCGGCGCGGCCCGCGGCGCACCCAAGTACATGGAATGGTTTTCCGCCTTCGGCCTGCTGGTGACCCTGGTGTGGCTGTACCTGGAAATCCTGCGGCTGCTCGCCAACAGCCGCCGCAATTAAAAGGGTAGGCGGCTAGGCGCGTCGCATCCGGCGCCACAGCGCCAGGGTCAGCGCGCCTACCACGGCGGCGATGACGGTGCTTCGCAGCCAGTAGTCGCCCAGCCAGTCCAGGGGCCGGCGCCACGCGGCCGTATGCGCCAGCACCCGCAGACCCAGTAGCTGGTAGACCTGCGCATTGGCCGCTAGATATCGGGGGTAGTCGGCCGGATCCACGTGGTCTGATCGCACCAGGTAGCTGTGCGTGATCTCCACTCGGCCCGGTGAAAAACGCACCTCGCGCTGGTAGCGAAACGCGGGATTCTCGACCACGGTTGTGCCGGCCAGGACCCGCAGGTCAGGCGGCAGCGACGCCACAATGTGTTCATCAAGTTTGAGGGGCCAGGGCAGGCTCAGGGGTTGGCGCCGCGTGGCCTCATCGCGCGGTTGCACCACCTCGGCGAGGCCTTCGGCGAAAAAACTGAAGTGCGGATCCCTCCCATCGCCGAACGGGCGCGCAAGGCGAAAGCGCGCTGTGAGCTGCACCGTCTGGCCGTCCGCCAGGTCCTCAAGCTGTACGTCACCCACGGCGCTGGCATCCGGGTAGTCCTGCGCCACACTCTGTATCTGAGCCAGTTGCAGTTGCGCCTGACTTTGCGCGCGCAGCTCCTGGCGGGCGGCCTGCGCCCAGCTGCCATGAAATCGTGTCGTCACGCTGAGCATGGCGGGGCGGAGGTTGCCGGCGCGCAGATCGAACTGCTGCAGCACCGAACGCAACCGCGATTCAGGTTGCGGCGGCGGCAGCGGCACCACCTGGCCGTCGGTGCCGATCAGCAGCGCATGCTGCAGATCCGCAGTATCGGTCGTGGACAGGTCGGTGGCGGGACCGGCTGCCGCGGGATTGAGCCAATAACGCTGGGTTCCGGCGCGCACCAGCACCAGTGCCGAATCCAGGACGTAGGGCGAGGGCAGACTCTCTTCGAGCAATGCTCCGCGATGGCTGTCGGCGAGCGCCACCTGCGCATCGACCCCCAGTCGTCGCAGCAGCGACACCAGCAGCCGCGCCAGGTCCCGGCCGTCGCCAAAGCCCCGCTGCAGCAACGTGGCTGGATCGGCAGGCACATACGGTCCACTGCCCGAGAGGTTCATCGCATGGACCTTGGTCTGCACGAGGCGCAGGGCACCCAGAATCATGGCGGGCGTCGCCGCTGCGCCCGGTGGCTGCTGGACCACGGCCGAGGTGGCGTCGTACAACGGTGCGAGCTGCGTGGCCACCTGGTTCCAGTCGGCGAAGTCGCTCAGCTGTACCAGGTCCTGGCGCGTGAACCAGCGCGGTGTATCAGGCTCGGCGGCCGCCGGCACCAGGTCCCGCCACTGGATGTCGAGCTCACCGGCGCGTGACTGAATCTGCGGCGCCGCGCCCGCGACGCCCCGGATGAGCCGGTACTGCAGGGCGCGACCGGCAGGCCAGAGCACGCGCAGCCGCTCCCAGTGCAGCGGCAGCCCGGCCCCGCTCGGCCACTGCGCAGCGTAGTGACCGGCTATCACGCCCGGGAAGCGCGCCGCCAGCGACTGCACCGTGTATTCAAACTCGAGTACGTCACCGGGCTGCGCGCCCGGAACCTGCAGGCTGAACAGCAGCTGCGGATTCAATTCATTCTTGTGTGGATCGGCCTCGGCGGGTTGGGTTCTGACCAGTTGGCGAATCTGCGCAGCGTTGAAGACCTGGGCGCTGCCGGCTGCGCGGGTCAGCTTCAGTGCATGAATCACCAGCAGCTGGAAGCGTGGATCCAGGCCCAACGACAGCTGGGACGCATCCTCGGTGACTTGATCCGCCGTCAGGGGCAGCAAGGTGTGTTCGTAGCGCTCATCGCCCGCGGCGGTGACGCGGATCTGGCGATCGTGCCACGGCAGCGTGGTGCCCGCGGGTGGGTCCTGCACCCAGCCTTCACGTGGGGCCACGCTCCATGCCGAAGCGGCTGCGGCGCTGAACGGCAACAGCCCTGCGAGCAGGCACCCGGCGAGACGCTGAATTACCACAAGGCATCGCATGTGAGGGACAGCCTACGTTGCATGTAAAGGACAGCCTACGTTGCGCCATGCTGTAATGCCGAAGAGATTATCAGGGGGTCTGTCAATGCTTGATTGGGGGCGCCGGGCCGCGGCAGGGTTGCTGGTTTGCATCGCGTCGGTGTCCGTGGCACAGGTGCGTCAGGCGCCGAGCGTGCCGGTGCCAGGTGGCCTGATCAGGATTTTCGGCGCCGACCCGACGCCCGGCGCGGCCAGTCCGGCGCTGCGCCGCCTCGATGGTTCGCTGCGCGAACTCATGCGTGCGCCAGGGGCGGGCAATCCGGCGCTGCACCTGCGGGTGGCGACGCCGCTGGTGACACCCGAAGTTCTCGTGGATGTGAGTACCACCGCCGATCCGGTGCTCACCCAGCAGCATCTGGAGAGCCTGGGGATGCGCAATACGGCGCGCAGCTCGAATCTGATTGGCGGCTGGCTGCCGGTCGCGGCACTGGCGCAGGTGGCGCAGCTGCCCGGGGTCAACCAGGTTCGCGCCTCGATGCCCCGGACACGCGCCGCCAGCGGACCGGTGGCGCTGCAGGGCGATTTCGTGCAGGGCAGCGCCGCGCTGCATGCGCAGTATCCCAGTCTCACCGGCCAGGGGCTCACCATCGGGGTGGTCTCGGACAGCTTCAATTGCTACGCCTACTACGCCGCGCACGGTCCCACGGCGCGGGGCAATGGCTACAACGGCTACGCCACCAACTCCTTCACGACAACCCAGGCGACGGATGTCGCCAGCGGCGCGCTGCCCGCAAACGTCACTGTGGTGGCGGACGCCGAGTGCGGTAATTACGGTGCCCCGCAGCAGCTGCCCTTCAGCGATGAGGGCCGCGCGATGGCGCAGATCCTTCATGTGGTGGCGCCGGGTGCGCAGCTGGATTTTCGCACGGCCGCCAATTCCGAAGCGGATTTCGCGGCCGGCATTACGCAACTGCAGAAGCTGGGCGCGAGAATCATTGTCGATGACATTGGTTATCCGGATGAACCCTTTTTCCAGGACGGCGTGGTGGCGCAGGCGATCGAGGCCGCCGCGCAGCAGGGAGTCGCCTATTTTTCGGCCGCCGGCAATGACTGGCGCAATTCCTTCGAGACCACCGCGCCGGTGTTTGTCGTCCAGGGTTCCCACGACCTGCTGAACTTCGACACCACCGGCGCGACCACCTCGACCGCACTGCCGATCACGATTCCGCCGGTGGCGCCGGGGGAGTACGTGCTGGTGAGCGTGCAGTGGGATCAGCCTTACGTGACCGGTGCGCCCGGAAGCCCTGGCGCCGCCAATACGCTGAACTTCTGTATTCAAAGCGCCAACCCGGGGGCCGATTGGGTGGCGCAGGCCACCGGCCCGGCCCAGCTTGTCAGTTACCCGGTGTGTACCGGTCCCAACTCCGTGGGCGCCGATCCCTTGCTGATTCTGGCAATAGGCAATCCGGCCAATGCCACGGCGCCCACGCCGCGGGAAACCCTGACGCTGTCCATCGAACTGGTCAGTGGCGCGACCCCGGGACGGGTGAAGTTCATGCTCTCCGACGATGGCCTGGGCGCAACCATCAATAGCTTCAGCACCTTCAGTCCGGCCATCCAGGGCCATCCCAATGCGAATGGCGCCGTCGCGGTCGCCGCGGCCATGTACTACGAGACGCCCGCTTGTGGAACCGCGCCCGCGGTACTGGAGCCTTACTCCTCCTATGGCGATGATCCCATCCTGTTCGATGCCAACGGCGTGCTGCTGGCGATGCCGGTGAATCGCGGCAAACCGGATCTGACCGGCCCGGATGCCGTCAATGACACCTTCCTCGGGTTCCAGCTGGCCAACAGCACCAATCCGGCACCGCCGTGGAACGCGAGCGGCCAATTTCCCACCGCCATTGCGCAGTGTCAGAACAATACCGCCTATCCGAACTTCTTCGGCACCTCGGCGGCCGCCCCGCACGTCGCGGGTGCCGCGGCGCTGTTGTGGCAGGCCAATCCGGCGCTCAGCCCGACCCAGATCGCGGCCGCTCTGGAGGACACGGCGCTGCCCATGGCTGAAGGGCCGCAGGGTGCAGGTGCCGGATTCGTGCAGGTGGCGGCGGCGCTGGCCGCCATTCCCGTTGGCGCGCCAGCCTTCAGCATTTCCCCCACGCAGGTGACCGCCGGCAGCTCCGCCACCCTTACCTGGGCGGGCTACGGCGCCAGCAGCTGCTCGGCCTCGGGCGACTGGAGCGGAATGCAGACCACCGCCGGCACGCTGACCGTCACCCCGACAACGGTGGGTACGCTCAGCTACTCTTTGCAATGCATCGGCGGCAGTGGCACTGGCCCTGCTGCAACCGTGACACTGCTGGTGCAGTCGGCTGCCGGGCATCATGGCGGGGGTGCGCTGGATGCCGCGACGCTGGCCTTGCTGCTGGGCGTGTTGCTGGTGGTCAGGATGCGGCGCGCGCCACTGAACGCATGATGTATTCCTGGGCTTCGGCGGCATCGCCCCAGCCCAGGACCTTCACCCATTTGCTGCTCTCAAGATCCTTGTAGTGCTCGAAGAAATGCCGGATCTGCTGGCGTGATATCTCCGGCAGGTCGGTGTAGTTGTGCACGTTTTCATAGCGGCGGGTGAGCCGGGTGGTGGGCACGGCCACGATTTTCTCATCGCCCCCGGCCTCGTCCTGCATTTTCAGGACGCCAACCGGACGCACTGCAATCACCGCGCCGGGCTGGATGCCGCGCTGGTTGCATACCAGTACATCGCACGGATCACCGTCGTCGGACAGGGTGTGGGGAATGAAGCCATAGTTGCCGGGATAGCGCATGGAGGTATACAGAAAGCGGTCCACCACCAGGGCGCCGGACTCCTTGTCCATTTCATACTTGATCGGCTCCCCGCCCACCGGCACTTCGACCACGACATTCACTTCACGCGGTGGATCACGGCCTACTGAAATGGCTTCAAGACGCATGGGATCTCCTGGCAACCTGATGGCCGCAAAAGACGGCGTTGCCGGGGCATAATAGCCTTTTCGGGATACCGCCTTGTCTGATCCAGTCTATCGCGAACGCGACTTCAGGCTGTTCCTGGGCGTGCGTGTCGTCTCTACCTTCGCGGTGATGGTCCAGTCGGTCGCCGTGGGCTGGCAGATCTACGACATGGAGCGCACACCCCTGGCGCTGGCCTGGGTGGGCCTTGCCGAGTTCGTACCCATGTTCCTGCTGAGCCTGCCGGCCGGCGCCGTGGTGGATCACACCGACCAGCGCAAGGTGCTGTCGCTGGCGTTTCTGGTTCAGGGCCTCTCGGCAGCGCTGCTCATGGCATTGAGCCTGGCGCGTGTGCATGTTGCCTGGCCGTTTTACGCGGTCATCGCCGTGTTCGGCATTGCACGGGGCTTCTACGGACCCTCCGCGCAGTCGCTGCTGGCCTTCCTGGTGCCCCAGGAACGGCTCGCGAAATCCATCGCGCTCAGCGGTTCGGCCTATCAGGCGGCCGTGATCGCCGGGCCCGCGCTGGGTGGATTTCTGTATGCGCTGGGACCTGCGCTGACCTACGGCACCTGTCTGGTGGCCTTCTGCCTGGCGGGACTGGCCACCGCAACCTACGGCGGCCGTCGCAATAAACCGCAGACCGATGGGCAGCCCGGACCGGTCGGACGCGTGCGTGCGGGCCTGGCATTCGTGTTCTCCCGGCCCGTCGTGCTCGGCGCGATTTCCCTGGACCTGTTCGCGGTGCTGCTCGGGGGTGCAACGGCGCTGCTGCCAATCTTCGCGCGCGACATCCTGCACACCGGCCCGGTCGGACTGGGCGTGCTGCGCAGCGCCTCGGCCCTCGGCGCGACCTGCATGGCCCTGGTGCTGGCGCGCAGTCCGGTGGTGCGCGACACCGGACGGCGGATGTTCGCCGCGGTCGCCGTGTTCGGCATTGCCACCATCATTTTCGGTGTGTCGCGCAACGTGTATCTGTCCCTGGGCGCTCTGGTCATCATGGGCGCGGCCGATCAGATCAGTGTCTTCGTGCGCTCCACCCTGATCCAGCTGGCGACGCCGGATGCCATGCGCGGGCGCGTCAGTGCCGTGAACATGCTGTTCGTCGGCGCTTCCAACGAACTCGGAGAGTTCGAGTCGGGGGTGACGGCCGCATGGTTCGGCACAGTTCCCGCCGTGGTGCTGGGCGGCATCGGCACCCTGCTGGTGGTGGTGGTGTGGATGCGGCTGTTCCCGGCGCTGCGCGCCGTGGACCGCCTGGAGTCGGTGGTACCGCAAAGCTAGGCTGTTGCCAAGCGTGTCGCGCGTCACGATTCCTGTCACCGGTGCGGGTCGCCCGCCGCATGACCTAATACAGTTCGCGGCTATGACCACGAATGTGCAACAGGCGGACGTCGACCACCTGACGGGCTTGCCCATGGGCGCCCCTCTGGATGCGTTTACCTTGGCCACCTGGGAGTCCGCCACGGCCGACTGCGGCCCCATGTCGGTGGTGCTGGTGGAGCTGGATGATTTCGGGCGCTATTGCGACAGCTACGGCGCCGAAGCCGGTGAGATGCTGCTGCGGCGGGCCGCCGCGGTCATTCGCGGCAGCGGGCTCAAAGCCACGGACCGCGCCGGACGGCTCGCGGGGGCGGAATTCCTGCTGGTGCTGCCCGGGGCCTCGCTGGACACGGCGCATATTCCCGCGGAGCGCATACTGCGCGCGATGCGCGACCTGGAGATTCCCAATCGCGGCTCGACCATATCCAACTACGTGACCGTGAGCATCGGCGCCGCCTCATGCCGGCCGCAGCCGGGCGATTCGCTGGTGACGCTGGTCGATGCGGGCTCGAGCGCGTTGTGGAGCGCCAAACGGCGTGGTCATAACCGGATCGCAGCCTACGAACTGAGTCCGAATATCGCTGCCGAGGAGGCAGAATCGGACTTAAGGCACGTAGGCTGATAACAGAAGTCTTTGGTACACTTAACAATAGCCGACTATTTGGCTCAATTGAGGCGGTCAGGACGATGAGTGGTGGCGGATTGAAGACGTTGCTTGCCGTAGCGGGCATGCTGGGCTGGGCCGTGGCGCCCTCGGGCCATGCGGCAACCACGCATAGCGCTCACCACCGCCGGCACACGGCCGTGCAGCCGTCGGCCGATGACCCGGGCCTGCGCTCGGCCTCTGCCTACGTGCTCGACCGGGACGATTCCTCGGTGTGGTATTCGCATAACGCCTCGGTGGCCTCGCCGATAGCGTCGATCACCAAGCTGATGACGGCGCTGGTGGTCGCCGATGCCCACCAGCCGCTGGATGAAGTGCTGCAGCTGACCAACGACGATCGCGCCCTCGGCAAGGGCGGCTCACGCCTCGCCGTCGGCACCCAACTGACACGCGGCGAGCTGCTGCACCTGGCCCTGATGTCCTCGGAGAATCGTGCCGCCCATGCACTGGGCCGCAATTACCCCGGTGGCGTCCCGGCCTTCGTGAAGGCCATGAATGACAAGGCCCGGTCCTTGGGGATGACCGCCAGCCATTTCGTCGAGCCCACCGGGCTGTCCAGCGACAATGTCGCCAGCCCCGAGGACCTTTCAAGACTGGTGATGGCGGCGGCCCAGAACCCGACCATCCGTGACTTCTCCACGGACACCGAACACAGCGTGCGCGTCGGCCGTCACATGGTGGAGTTCCACAACACCGA
>JBARBG010000082.1:0-7436 GCA_049792815.1 Steroidobacteraceae bacterium
GCCACTGCCTAAAAGATCCCGCAGACTCAGGGCCGATGCCCTGGCCTGCGGGTCAGTGGGAGGAACAATGATGGTGAGCGTCGCGCTCACCACGAAAACCCCGGGACTGGATGCGACCTCAAGCGGCCTCGGGATCACATCCGGTGAGGGTCCCGGCGCGGCGGTGGCCCGCCACGCCGGGAGCAGTAACAGGACCGCCAGCGTCCAGGCGGCCCGCGACGGCTCAGAGCGTGAGATGGACACCAGCATAGTACTGGCGACCATTGTCGTAGAGCGCTCGCGGCTGGGTGGTGACATTACCGTAGTACTTCAGGATCTCATTGGTCAGGTTAAGGGCATCAAACGACAGACTGATATGGTCATTGATATTTACATTGACCGATGCATCCAGCGACTCGGTGTTGGCCTGGTTCTCCGCAAAGCTGCGGTCCAGTCCGACCAGGTAGTGCGAGCGATACGTATACGCCAGGCGCACGCTCAGCAGCTTGTTTTCGTAGTAGCCCGTCGCGTTGTAAGTCTCGGCTGAGGTACCCACCATGGGCGTGCCATCTGCGGTCGAACCGATGGCATGGGTGAAGTTGGCCTGCACGCCAAAGCCGCGCCAAAGCGGCTGCTCGTAGGCCAGCTCGAAACCCTTGTCCTGGGCCGTCGTGTTGAAAGGCGAGGAGATGGTGTAGGGGCCAAACTCCTTGTACTGCTGGTTGTAGAAGACCTGCGTGCCGTTCAGATAATCCACATAGGACGAGAAGTCCATGTAGAAAATGCTAGCCGACAGCAGTGACTGCGGGGCGAAGTACCACTCCAGCGAGGCGTCGTAGGTGCCCGCGCGAACGGGCTTCAAGTTGGGATTGCCGCCATTGCCGGTCCAGTTGAGGTCCGTGAGGTTCACCGCGCCGCCCAGCGCGCTGTAGTCGGGCCGCGCCATGGTCTGCGCCGCCGAGAAACGCAGCAGCAGGTCCTTGGTGATGTCGAACTTCAGGTTCGCGCTGGGCAGGATGTCGATGTAATTGTTGTTGAAGGCCGTCGGCGTGAAGGGTCCGAATGCCGAGGTCGTGATCGGATTGGCACCGCCTGCGACATTGACCAGGCTGTATTCGTGGGTCGCCACAGCGCGCACGCCGAAGTTGCCCGCCCAGCCGGCGCCCCCGACATTGGCCATGATGTAGGCCGCCCAATCACTCTCGCGCACATCGCTCTCGCCCTGCCAGTACAGCCGCGAGGGACCACTTGAGACATTGGCGGCGGCGTACGCCCCGATCGCCGCCTGGCTCAGCTGCCAGATATCCGTCAGCGGCCCCGATCCCAGTCCCGCTGCGAAATTGCTCGGGTACATGCCACCGGTGTAGTTGGGGAACGTCGACCAGCAGGTCGACAGACAGCCGCCATCCTCGGGGAAGTCGACCACGTGGGCGTGCACGTCATAGCGGACGCCGAACTTCACCGACTGGAATGCGTTGTTGTCGACCTTCCACAGCGCATCAAGCTGCCCGTAGGTCTCGGTATCCGTTGCCTTCGCGATGTCATTCCAGGCCCAGCAGGTGCTGGCGCCGGTCGGAGTCGCCGATCCGGCGTAGGTGACGGCGGTCGGACCGCTGATGCCGTTCATCTGATAGCTCAGAGCGCCGCTCTGGCAGGCCTCGTAGGCCGGCTCGGTGGGCGTATTGCCCAAACCTGCGGTATAGCCGAGCTGGCTGGTCACGGTCAGAAAGTCCGTGACTTCCATTTTGCCATCCAGGTCGAGGTACCAGGTGCGCGCTTCGGCGCCCGGACGTGAGATCTCGTCATAGACGATGGTGTTGGCCGTGCCCGCCGGCCAGCTGGCCGCGGTGACGGTGCCGTTGACGACGGTCGCGGAGGTCGGCGGGACACCGTTATTGACCTGTTCGATCAGGAAGGCCATGTAGTTGGTGTTGTAGTTGTCCGCCTTCATGTCCGAATAAAAACCGTTCAGGTCGAAGGACAGACGGTCATTGGGCGCAAACTGCACATCGAAGGTGCCGCCCTGGCGCTTGCGGGTCTGTTCAAACAGCGCCGAACCGATCTCATTGGGAATCGCGGCATTGGCCAGCTGCGGATTGGCGACCGCCATGGGGTTGGTCGGCAAAATGGTCGCGTAGCCGAGGAACTCCTGGCCGTCGCGGCGGATCTTGCGCTGCTCATCGAACCCCTGGACCAGCACCCCGAAGGTGCTGTCGGTGTTTTTCCAGGCGAGCATGGCATCGGCCTGCGGCGAGCCCTTGGCGGGCAGATCGCCGTACTCGCCACCGATGAACGCGTTGGCGGTAAGGTCCTTCTTCAGATCCAGCGGGTGCACAGTCCTGATGTCCACATCGCCGGCGACGCCCCCTTCGGTCATGTCGGCGGTCTGCGCCTTGTGGACCACCACCGAACCCACCAGCTCGGAGGGCAGCAGCGCATAACTGACGCTGCGACCTACCAGCTGGAACTGATCCAGCAGGAACCAGTCACCACTGGAGACCGAGTGTCCATTGATTGTCGTCTGCGAGAGGCTGGGGCTGGTGCCGCGGATCGCGACACGATCGTTCTCATCGAAACCACCTTCGCCACCGGCGGCCGAGGCGGTGTTGACGCCGGGCAGACGCTGCACGGCGTCAGCCACGTTCTTGTCGGGAAGCTTGCCGATGTCGCTGCTCTCGATGACTTCAGTCTCCTCGACCTCAGTGCGCTTCACGTCCAGCGCCTTGGTGAGGGAGTAGCGAATTCCCGTCACCGTAACTTCCTGCAGCGGCGTATCCGACGCCGGCGTAGAAGTACTGGTTTGAGCGAGCGCGGTGGCGACCGGCGCCAGCAGCGCCAGGCCGAACAGCCACGCCTGGCCCAATCCTTGGTTTCGTGACCTGTTCTTCCAGTTCATGCCATTACCCCTATCCCTATGGTCATTGAGAGACCACTTAGATGCCAATGTAATACCAAATTAAGAAAATCTCTATACTGGTCCGATAGAAATCGCCTTAAAAATATTCATGCATGAACTATCAATGGCTTATCTATCAATATGTAAACCGACGGTGTTTGATTGGTATTCTTCTGGTATTATCAAATTAAGGCCTCCACCCTCGCACCAGGACTGCCATGACTGATTTCGCAGCGCTCGTTGGTCCGCTCGACACCCAAAGCGCGCAGCCGCTGTATCAGCAGCTGCAGCGGGCGCTGCGCGAGGCCATAGAAAAGCGCCTGCTGGGACCGGATGTGGCCCTGCCGCCGGAGCGCGACCTGGCGCAGATGTACGACATTTCCCGCATCACGGTGCGCAAGGCCATCGACGGCCTGGTCGAGCAGGGCCTGCTGGTACGACGCCAGGGCTCGGGCAATTTCGTGAGCTCCAGGGTCGAGAAGAACTTCGCGAAACTGACTTCGTTCTCCGAGGACATGCGGGCACGCGGCCGCACGCCGCGCAGCGTCTGGCTGAAGCGCGCCGCCGGTACGGTGACGCCGGAGGAAGCACTGACGATGGGCTTGAGCCCGGGCACCCCGGTGTATCGGTTCAACCGCATCCGCTTTGCCGATGATGCACCGATGGCCCTGGAGTACTGCACCATTCTCGCGGCGGCGCTGCCCTCGCTGGATGCTGTCGATACGTCCCTGTACGCGGCGCTCGAAGCCAGCGGCCACCGTCCGACGCGCGCCCTGCAGCGACTGCGCGCCATCCTGCTGTCGAGCGAGCAGGCGCAGCTGCTGAATGCCGCGGTCGGTGCCGCGGGTCTGCTGGTGGAGCGGCTGGGCAGCCTCCCCGATGGTCGCGCCGTGGAGTTCTCCCAGTCCTTCTATCGCGGCGACACCTACGATTTCGTGGCCGAACTCAGCGCCGCCACATGATGTCGCTGCACACCACTGCGATGTTCAACGAAGCCGCGGCCTCCGGCGCAGCGCTGCGCGCGCAGGCGCAGGCCAATAGCGCCGCGCTGGGTGATATCGGTCGCGCGCTGCGCGCCCGGCCGCCACGGGCGGTGATCACCTGTGCGCGCGGCAGTTCCGATCACGCGGCGACCTTCGCCAAGTACCTCATTGAAACCCGCGCGGGCGTCGTGACCGCCTCGGCCGCGCCCTCTATCACCTCGGTGTACGAGGCCAGCCCGGATCTGCGCGGCTGCCTGTTTCTCGCCATCTCGCAATCCGGCCGCAGCCCGGACCTGGTCGCCTCGGCCCACGCGGCCGCGGCCCAGGGCGCGATGACCTTATGCCTGGTGAATGCGGTTGGCAGTCCGCTCGCGGCCGCCTGTCATTACTGCCTGCCGCTGCACGCCGGAACGGAACTCAGCGTCGCGGCCACGAAATCCTACATCGCGGCGCTGGGCGCACTGGTGGCGCTGGTGGCCGAGTGGACCGCCGACGGGGCGCTGCGCGCGGCGCTCGAGGCCGCACCGGAACAGCTTGAGGCGGCCTGGGAGCTGGACTGGAGCGCCGCGCTGCCGCAGCTCAAGGCGGCGGCCAATGTCTACGTGATCGGCAGGGGCCTGGGACTGGCCGTCGCGCAGGAGCTCGCGCTGAAGTGCAAGGAGACGGCCGGATTGCACGCCGAAGCCTTCAGTGCGGCCGAGGTGCGTCATGGTCCGCAGGCATTGCTGGATGACGGCTTTGGCGCGCTGCTGCTGGCGCAGCACGACGCGACGCTCCCCGGTGTGCGCGCCCTGGGGGCGGAGCTCGCCGCGCGCGGCGTGCGCGTGCTGGCGGCCGGTGTCGCGGTTCCGGGCACCATCTCGCTACCCACGATCGCGACCGATCCGGTCATTGAACCGCTGCTGCTCGCACAAAGCGGCTATCGCCTGATCGCCGCCGCAGCCGTGGCGCGCGGCCATGATCCGGATCGGCCCGCGTACCTGGCCAAGGTCACCGAGACGCATTGATGACGCAGGCGCTGGTGAATGGCCGGATCTTCGGCGCGCAGGGATTGCTGGCGGATCATGCGCTGTTGTTCGCGCACGGTCGGATCATCGACATTGTCCGCGAGGATGATGCGCGGGTGCGCGCGGCGGCGGCGGAAGGGCAGCTGCACGATCTGCAAGCCGCGCTGCTGCTCCCCGGCTTCATCGATCTGCAGGTCAACGGCGGCGGCGGGGTGCTGTTCAACGATGAGCCCACGGTGGCCGGAATCCGCGCCATCGGTGACGCGCATCGGCGCCACGGCACCACGGGGTTCTTGCCGACCCTCATCAGCGACGATCTGAGCGTGGTCGCCCAGGCGATCGCTGCGGTCCAGGAGGCGATCACCGCCGGTGTGCCCGGCGTGATGGGCATTCATATCGAAGGCCCCTATCTGAGCCAGCTGCGCAAGGGCGTGCACAATTCGGCTTTGATCCGCAGGCCCGACGCCGACATCGTGGCCCTGCTCTCCGGCCTCACCAACGGTACGACCCTGGTGACGCTGGCGCCGGAGATCACCACACCCGAGACCCTCCGGCAGCTGCATGCGCGCGGCGTCGTGCTCTCGGCGGGCCACAGCAACGCAACCTACGCGGACATCATGACGGCCCTGAAGAACGGCGTGACCGGCTTCACGCATCTCTTCAACGCCATGTCGCAGCTGACCGGGCGCGAGCCGGGCGTGGTGGGTGCCGCACTGCATGATCCCGACAGCTACTGCGGCATCATCGTGGACGGTCACCACGTGGATCCGGTGGTGCTCAGGATCGCCCTTAGCGCGAAGCGACATGACCGCTTCATGCTGGTGACCGACGCCATGCCCTGCGCGGGCACGGAGCTTACGAGCTTCATGCTGCAAGGGCGGCGCATCAGCGTGCAGGGTGACTATTGCGTCGATGATGCCGGCACGCTGGCCGGAACGGCGCTGACCATGGACCGCGCGGTGCGCAATGCCACCGCGCTGCTCGGCCTGCCCCAGGCCACCGCCATACGCATGGCGAGCGAATACCCGGCGGGATTCCTGGGCCTGGGCGCGCAACTGGGTCGCATAGCGCCGGGGTACCGTGCCAACCTGGTCGCCGTCGATGCGACGCTCAACGTGCAAGGCACATGGATCGACGGCAGGATGGTGCCCTAGCCGCCGCCTTTGCGAATGAGCCCGTGACGCTTCTTGCCGACTGTGAGTCGTGCGGTCCCATTGGCATCGAGATCCGCGTCGGTGACAGTCGCGGTAATGGTGCGGACCGGCTGGTCGTTGAGGCGCACGCCACCCTGCTCGACCAGTCGGCGGGCCTCGCCCTTGGAGCCGGCCATGCCGAGCGCGACGGCGACGTCGATGATGAGCGCCGACCCGCCAGTCCCAAGGTCAAAGGTGGGCAGGCCCTCGGAGGCGGCGCCCGCGAAGGCGCTCGCGGCAGTCGCGGCGGCGCTGCTGGCAGCCTCGTCGCCGTGACACAGCCGCGTCGCCTCAGTGGCCAGCACCTGCTTGGCGCCGTTGATCTCGGCGTCTTTGAGTCGCTCAAGCCTGGCAATCTCCTCAAGCGGCAAATCAGTGAACAGGCGCAGAAACCTCCCGACATCCTGGTCCTCGGTGTTGCGCCAGAACTGCCAGTAGTCATAGGGCGCGAGGCGCCTGGCGTTCAACCACACGGCGCCACTTGCGGTCTTGCCCATCTTGGCGCCCGAGGCGGTCGTCATGAGCGGCGTCGTGAGGCCATAAAGCTGCGCCTCGCGCACACGCCGACCAAGGTCCACACCCATGACGATATTGCCCCACTGGTCCGAGCCGCCCATTTGCAGTGTGCAGCCGTAACGTTTGTGCAGTTCCGCAAAGTCATAGCTCTGCATGAGCATGTAGTTGAACTCGAGAAATGTCAGCGGTTGCTCGCGTTCCAGGCGCAGTTTCACACTGTCCATCGTGAGCATGCGGTTGATCGTGAAATGCGTACCGATATCCCGCAGAAAGGGGATGTAGCGCAGCTCGCCAAGCCAATCATCGTTGTTGACCAGCAGCGCGCCGGTTGGGCTGTCATCGAATCTCAGGAAGCGATCGAATATCTGGCGGATGCTGGCTATGTTCCCGCTGATTTGTTGGTCCGACAAAAGCTGCCGTGTTTCATCGCGCCCGGTCGGATCACCCACCTTGGTGGTGCCGCCGCCCATTACGACGATCGGGCGGTGGCCGCAGCGCTGCAGATGGCGCAGCAGCATGATCTGCACCAGGCTGCCGATGTGAAGACTGTCCGCCGTGGCATCAAATCCGATGTAGGCCGAAACGCAATCGGAACCCAGATGTGCATCGAGTTGCGATGCGTCTGTTATCTGGTGAATGTAGCCACGCTCGCTCAGGGTGCGCAGATAAGCGGAATTGTATTGACTCATATTAAGAGGCTAACCTAGCCCCACAACGAAATGAAGCAATCCGCCGCTAAATCACCGCTGCTGCGCCCGCTGGTCGCAATCGCCTCCGTGCTGATCGGGCTGCTCGCCCTGCGGCTGCTGATGCCACCGGGCGGCGCACCGCCGCGCGCGCCGGTGATTGCGAAACCGACGAC
>JBARBG010000083.1:0-19544 GCA_049792815.1 Steroidobacteraceae bacterium
CATGGACGACCGTGGTGCTCGGCGCATTGATCGTCATTGCCGCAGGTCTCGTTGCAATCGCCGACAGCGGCTACGGGCGTGCGCTGCTGGTACGTTTCTTCGAATTGATTATTGAACGCCCGCTCAAGGTCGATGGCGATCTACAGGCGCATCTGTTTTCGCTCGATCCGCGAGTGCTCGCCGAAAAGGTCACCGTCGGCAACCCGCCGTGGACGCCGCCCGGCGTTGCCCTACAGGCCGACAGAGTTTCGCTCGGGCTCAGGCTGCCGGGCTTGCGCCGCTCGGGCGGCATCATGTCCATCGATATGCAAGGTGCGACGCTTCACCTGATACGCGACGCCACTGGGCGCGCAAACTGGCAATGGCGCGACCCTGCCACAAAGAGGGTGCATAAGAACTCATCAATCGTCCGCAGTCTGTCGATGCTGAACGCGCAGGTGGTGCTTGATGACGCCCGACGGCATCTGCAGTTTGTGGGCACGGTTTCCGCCTGGGACGTCGGCGGCCCGGGCGACCCGACGCCGTTGCGAATAGAGGGCGCCGGTCAGTTGAACGGCCGGGCAACCACCTTCGCGATAAGTGCGGATCCGCTGGTCAGCGCCAGTCACAATTTTGCCTATCACTTCAGGTTCGCTGAGAGCTCAGGTGGTTCACACCTCCAAGGCAACGGTCTGTTCCCGGAGCCCTTCGCCGTTGCAATAGCCGACGCCACGTTTGTCGCCACCGGACCCGACCTGAAGGACCTGTACTTCCTGACCGGCGTGCATCTTATCGATACCGGTAATTACCGCCTCTCTGGCAAGGTTGAACGTCGCGGGAGCCTTACCACCTTCAGTGAACTCATCGCGACCTCCGGGACCAGCGATGTGCGTGGCCGCGTGTCCACGGATTCCTCAGGTGGGCGCCCCAGATTTGACGTGGATCTGCATTCCGAGGACCTGAAGCTAGCGGATCTGGGCTTGCGCGCCGCGGGACGCGCGCCAGAGCCCCAAAGCGCGCTGCTGCTGTCCGACGCCATGATCAGTCCGAATGTGCTGCACGTCGAGGGTGCGGTGGCGAAATATCACGCGAATCATCTGGAAGTGGGCCGTGTTACGTTTGAGAATGTGTCACTCGCCGCCACCATCGGCAAGGATGCACTCAACGTGGCGCCGCTTGCGGCGATATTGTCTGGGGGACGACTCGCCGCTCGGCTGACTCTGGATGCCAGCAAGCCGATTCCCATCGCCAACGTTGACGTCAGTATCGCTGATGCAGACCTCGGAAAACTCTTCAAAAAGGATGCCGACTCACCGCCCGTGGAAGGATCCCTGCAGGCAAGAATCAGGGTCACGGGCCAGGGAAGGTCGATACATCAGGTCGCCGCCAGCGCCACGGGTACCGTGAGCGCACAGATGACTGGCGGAGCGCTGCGCAAGTCATTCGCCGAACTGACCGACGCCGATCTGCGCAGCTTGGGCCTGCTGCTGGTCAAGGACAAGCAGGACGTCCCGATCCGGTGCGCCCTCGCAAGATTCAAAGCTCAGGATGGCACGCTGACCGCCCAGGAGCTGGTGGCGGATACCGAGCCCGTCCTGATCACCGGTGAGGGTGAGATCCATCTTGATTCCGAGGCCTTGGACCTGGCGATTCGCGGCAATCCCAAGAGCCTGCGACTGTTCCGCTTGCGCAGCCCGGTACTCATACAGGGGACATTCGCCCACCCGTTGATCCATATTCCAGTCAAACACTCCCACTTCGTGCTGGCCGATCGCGGTCGCGCTGAGGATGTGGACTGTGGTGCCCTGCTCGGTGCAAAGCGGTAGTCGCAGCTAAGCGCGCGCAACGACTCTCGGCCTCCTTTTGTCGAACCTGAGGCGGGCCTGCTCAACGTCCTTGAGATTTTCTGCCGCCCACACCCAGACACCACAAAATGCAGCACCCAGGCTCAAACCAAGCTGCGTCAGCTTGTATTCGACTTTCGGCGGCACGACCGGATGAACGGTCCTGACCACCAATCCGTCGCGTTCCATTTGCCGCAAGGTTTGCGTCAGCATCTTTTGACTCACGCCGACAACCAATTCACTCAACCGCGTGAATCGTAGCTCGCCCTTCTCCGCCAACACCTCAAGAATGATCATCGTCCATTTGTCGGCAACGCGGCCGATCAACTCGTTGACCAGTGCTTCGATTCTCGGATCAAGATCATCAGGCGGCGTGGCAGCTGCATAGGCTTTCGCCTTGGCGACTTGCTCGTCCGTGAATTGCGCGATTTTACGCATGGAATTTCACTCTCCCTGCAGAAAGTACCGCACTTTTCGGTACCTACTATCTTTTGGAGAGTGTACGGCGCTACAGTTCTGTGCACAAGCGCGGTCACGCCGGGAGAGCCTCATGAAGCTGCAAGATAGAACTGTCCTGATAACCGGAGGAACGAGCGGTATTGGCCTGCAATTGGCGCGGGAACTTCACGCACGCGGCAACACGGTAATCGTCACCGGCCGCGACCAGGCAAAACTCAACGCCGCCAAACGGATGCTTCCGGGCATCCACGCCTTCATGAGCGATGTCAGCGATCCGAGCGCCATTGCCGCCCTGCATGACGGCGTGCTCACGCAATTTCCGGCGCTCGATACCCTGATCAAAAACGCCGGCATCATGCGCAACCTGAATCTCAACAAGCCGCGCGAGCTGACGGATGTCACTCGCGAAATCGACATCAATCTGAGCGGTCCGGTGCGGATGATTCAACAGTTCCTGCCGCATCTGAAGACCCGCGAGAGCGCCCTGATCGTCAATATCTCCTCAGGCCTGGCGTTCGTCCCCTTGCCGATATCGCCGGTTTATTGCGCCACAAAGGCGGCACTTCACTCATTTACGCAGTCCTTGCGCGCCCAGCTCACCGGCACGGGTGTTACCGTAATCGAGCTCGCACCGCCTGCCGTCGAGACGCCACTCCTGCGTGGCGAGTTCGCCGCGGAGATGAGTCGCGAAAAAGGGATGGATGTGCAGGTTTTGGCCCGCAAGGCGATTTCTGGAATCGAGGCGGGTCACCTGGAAGTTCGCCCGGGCCTCAGCAATGTACTGCGGATCATGAGCAGATTGGCCCCCCAATTCATGTTCAATCAACTGGCCAAGGTGGGCAGGCCACAAGGGTCTGCCGCGGCCTGATGTTGAAATCGGCGCAGATATCAGCACACTACATCGATATGGAAATATTCGCCCGCGACGAATGTATTTTTTATGTGAAGGCGCTGATTTCGGAGCCGCTATGCCACACCTTCATCAGGATTTACGAGGATGATCCGCGCAAACACCCGGGATTTACGGCCAGCCCGGGTGGGGAGCGGCAGTTGGAGGCTGACGTAAAGGTCAGCACGGATTTGGATGTCGAAACTGACGGCATCTGGACCACGGCATTTGCCGAGCTGCACTCGGCGGTCACCACGGTCATCCTGAGTGTCGCCGCCCAGTTTCCATCATTGCAGGTCGCGCCGCTGCGGTGTACGGGCTACAAGATCCAGCACTACAGGAAGAACGAAGGGCATTTCAAGTGGCACTTTGATGCGCTTGGACCTGGCGGTTGGGACCGGCAGCTGGCCGTGATCGTTTATCTCAACTCGGTCGCTGACGGGGGCGAGACCAGCTTCCATCGGCAGAAACTGAAAATCAAGCCCGTGGCCGGAGACGCAGTGTTTTTCCCGACGTTCTGGACCCACCTGCACTGCGGGGAAATTCCAACATCCGGCGACAAGTACGTCATTTCCTCATTTATCAGGTTCGCGATGCCGGGGACTGATGACAAGCCGGCCTGACGGTGGCCGCCGGATCCGTGACTGTCCGCAAATTGCGAGCGCCGGTGCCTGCCGGCGCTCGCTTCATCGCAACGCTACTTGTGGTTCGCTGCCTCCGCCGCCTCTTTGAGTTCAACATTGACCTGGTCAAGCAGGTCCTTGGCCTTTTGGGCGTGGCCGCGGAGATCCCATTCGTTGGCAGCCTGCGCGGCTGAGATTCTTTCCCATGCCTGGTGTGCCAGGCGTTGGGCCGCTGCAAGATTGGGGTGACGAGCGGCGCTGATGTCTCGTACCGGCGGATCCGCATTGGTCACAGCGCCAGCAACGAGTGCAACGGCAATCAACCCCGCGACAGCAAGCTTCTTCATAGTGCCTCCCAGTTGAATGGATGCGCGTGGTGGCTGTGCACCGCCCGAGCGCATGCAAGCATAGAAGTTGCGCGGGCCGCTCGCCACCCCGGGCCTGTTGTATTGCAGCATTCAAGACGGCCCGCTACCTTTCCCAACCCCTACAATCTCACGACTACCCGCTTAATCTTACAAATCCTGACATTCAGTCTTCTTGTCAGCGAAAAGCGCAGGGCCAAACTCTAGCCCTCGGAACCGGACCGGGGGGTTGTCTGCGTAGCCGCTGCCGAATCGTCGTAGTGCGCATCTGCAGCCGGGCGTGATCGCCGAATGCTGGCAGCCCACCGCCATGTGTTGCGGCCGGACCGCTTGGCTTCGTACAGTGCCATGTCGGCAACCTTGCACAGCTCCTCCGGCGTTATGGGGTACCCGGCAAATGGTGCGACACCAATGCTTGCGCCTGTGACAACGGACTGGTCGACGATGCAGACCGGTTCGCTGAGCCTTGCGATGATTCTGGCACAGGCCGCATTCACTGCGTCCGCGTCGCGGGGCTGCGCAAGGATGATTCCGAATTCATCACCGCCCAGCCGCGACACGAGATCCGTTGCGCGGATCAGGGAACGCAAACGCACAGCAACCTCGGCGAGCACCTTGTCACCGGCATCGTGGCCGAAATTGTCATTGATGTGCTTGAAGCCGTCGAGGTCGACCATGAGCAGGGCAATGCTTCCGTGTCCCCGCGCGGACCCGGCGATCAGCCGGCGTAGGTCATCGTTGAATGAACGACGATTCGGTAGTCCGGTCAAAGGGTCGAGATAGGCCATCCGCTCGAGGACGTCCTGTTGGCGCTTAAGTTCCGAGGTGCGTTCCGCGACGATGCGTTCGAGTTCGCGCTGACGGCGGCGCAGCATCCGCGTCCGGAAATGCACCAGACTGACGACCAGCAACACGCCCAGCAGCGCCGCCAGCACGTGCGCAATGCGGTACTCGTACCACGCTGGCTGTACATGCACGGGAATGGCCAGTGGCACTGACCACTGCGCGCCGGGGGTGGCGGTGCGCAATTGCAGGACGTACTCACCTGGCGGCAAATTCGTGTAGGAAGCCACACGGCGCGAGGCACCAGTCTCCATCCACTTGCTGTCGAACCCCAACAAGCGGTAGCTGTAGTGTCGTCGGTCCGCGTCAGTAAAATCCGGTGCGGCGAACTCGATGGCGAGGCTGCGCTCCGCCGCCCCGATGTTCACGCCAGCGCCCAGAAGGGTCTGTGATGGCGCCACACTCCGGCCCGCTACGCGCAGGTCAGTGATCGCAATCGCCGGTGCCGCCGCCGGGGATGTGAGATGGTCGGGGTGGACGACGATCAGGCCGTTCAAGCCGCCGAACAGAATGTCCCCGGTGGGCGTTTTGTCCGCATCCCCGGTAAAGAATCCGTCCACGCCCACGCCCTGCTCGGGACGAAAGCTGCGGACCTTCAGGCTTTCGAGTTCGATTCGCGCCAGGCCGCCATCGGTACTGGCCCATATGTTGCCATCCAGATCCTCGACGAGAGCGTCGACACTGTTTTCGGGAAGTCCGTCGTCCTGAGTGAGGCGGCGGAATACCGGACTGTCATTGCCATCGCGCCGCTGCTCAACTTGGATGCCACGACCGAACGTCCCCACCCACAGCCGCCCCTTGCGGTCCGTAAGCATCGAACTGATGTAACCACCGGGCAACATCGTGGGGTTTCTCGGATCATTCCGCAGAGGCGTTACTCTCCCCGTTGCGAGGTTCAAATGCGCGACACCGCTCGAGGTGCCTATCCACAGGCCGTTACGTCCGCCGCTGGCGAGTGTCCGGACTCGAGGGTCACCGAACTGCGCCTGCCAGTTGCCGAGTAACGCCACCGAACCATTGTGCGTTACGTTCAGTTCGTCCAGCCCATCCAGGCCCCCGACCCACAAATGGTTGTCGGCAACCAGCAGTGCGCGCACGTCGCGGGTGCTGCTGCGCCCGGGTACCTTCACGCGGCGGACCGAGCGCCCATCGGGACTGGCGCGATACAAGCCGGCACTGGTGCCCAGGAAAACGTCGCCGTCATCCCACCGCACCATCGTGACCACCTGAGTCTTCGGCAGGACTGTGTCCGAGTAGCCGGATCCAGGATTCATCATAACGATCGAGCCGGTCCCGGGATCGGCGATTTCAACGCCGCCGCCAACCAACCCCATCCAGACACGACCGTCCGGCACGCCGAGCAGGGCGCTTACCGTCTCTCCTCGTATCAGTCCGCCCCCGGTCGAGCTGCCATAGAACGTCTGAATAAGGTGCTGACTCGGATCGATGCGGATCAGCGCGGTCCGAGTACCAATCCACAGCGTGCCGCCACGGTCAACAAACATGGAGTCGATCTGGTTGCTCGGCAAGCTTCGACCACGCGCCGGGTCGCGCTGCTCGCGCATCACCTTGCCGGTGCGTGTATCGAAGCGAACTATTCCGCCATCCGAGGTGCCGAGCCACACCTCCGAATCATCGATGTCAGCGAACGCACTAACGCTCTCCGTCAGCGGCTTGCCACCATTGGGCGACTCCAGCAGTCGGCGCGGCGTGCCGGTCCCGTGCTCGAGAATGTAGGCACCGTCGAGGTCCAGGCCGATCCAGATGCGCCCAGCCTTGTCCTCGTGCAAGGCTCTAACCAGCGGGGTTGCACCATGAGGGGTCGGCAGCACGTATGGGCCGAAGTGCGCCTCACCGGCCCGGCGGCGCAGCAGTCCCTGGCGCGTCCCGGCCCACAGCGTTCCTGCGTGATCGAGGAGCAACGCTGAGATCGAGTCTTCGGGGCCCGTGGCCGCGGCGGAATCGATGCGTGTCGTGGCGCCATTGAGGTGATCGACGCCGTGGCCGGTACCGATCCAGAGGCCGTTGTGGCCATCGGATATGAGCGCCCCTATGGTGCCGTCGCGGGTGCCACCCCGACCGACCGGGACACTGATGAATCCGTCCAACTGCGGATCATATCGACTGAGGCCACCCGAGTTAGTGCCGACCCAGAGTCGACCGGCGTCGTCGACAAACAGACTACGAATGTAATTGTCGGGTAATGACCCCGCGGCGTCGGGATTCCTGGCATAGGTCCGCAGCCGATACCCATCCCATCGCAACAGGTTTGACTGAGTGCCAAACCAAAGAAAACCCTGGGCGTCCTGGACCGTCGCCGTCACAGCCGTGGTCTCAATAAAGGGCAGGCGGGCAAACGCCAATCGGCTGTCAACCGACCACGGCCGGGCGACGGGCGGCGACTGCGCCACAATGCGCGCTGACGCGAGCGCCAGCAACGCCCCAAGAAGTACGAAGGTAAGTTGCCTCAGGCCCGTGGCAAGGGACTGCTGCCGCGTGATTGCGGTCGGTCGCGAGGGCTTGGAACGCAAGAGCCCGCGGATCAGGTGAAATAGCGAATCGACAGACATGCGTACAAGACCTTCTGGCGGGCCCAGGCATGATCACCTGGCTGACGACGGGCTCGCACAACAAATGTCCGGCTGCCGAGGCTTCCGGTTGGCAGCATCCGCGCCCAACACGCCGTCATTGTCTAGTATCGGCGCTGGCCGCCCGCGTCTGAGTGCGCTGCTGTGACTTGGATCACCGTTTTGGTCATTTTGCGACCCCGGCGCGCCGCAGCACTGACAACGCTCCCGCCTTTATGAGTTGGCGCCGGTTCATCCGGGGCCCGTCGAGAGGTAACGCATGCCAGGCGCCCGGGAGATGAAGTTATCTAGACTCAAAGTCATGTTTTCTATCGATATTTTTGCCCCATGGCCAAATCCCGGGGTGCTCGGTGCCCGAAACGGCGGTTACCATTACGACTCTCCGCGAACCGTGAGGAGCTGGACTCATGCGAAAAATAAGGTCGCACCTGATGGGCCTCGCCGCGGCTAGCCTGCCGCTACTGCTCAGCGCCGCTGAGGCGCCTCAGGGTGCCGCGCCGGTCACCCCCGAGCACGACATCGTTGAGAGCTATTTCGGCAGGCAAGTCCATGATCCCTACCGCTGGCTCGAGCAGGCGGACGCCGCCGCCGTTCAACAGTGGATGGATGCGCAGAACGCCTATACCGACGCCGTCATGAGCCACTTCAGCGATCACGGCGCGATCGTCAAGCGTGTCGGGGAGCTGGCGCTCACATCCACCCAGCGCTCCAGTCCGAAGATCGTGGCCAACACTTTGTTCTACATGCGACAGACGCCGCCGCAGCCGCAAGCTTCCCTGGTCGCCGAAGCGTGGCCAAATGGGACCGCCAAAGTGCTCGTGGACACCAATGCCACAAACGGCGACACGGCCATCACCAATTACTGGCCCGCGCCAGATGGCACGCAGGTCGCATATGGCACCGCCACTGGCGGCACCGAAAAGACCACGATTCATTTCGTCAGCGTAGCGAGCGGCCAGGTGGCAAGCGACGCACTGCCCTATGCAGGCGGCGGCACGACACCACAGGCGCTGGTCTGGGATGCCGATGGCAAGGGCGTCACCTACGTGCGCTTGCCGCTGCCGGGCAGCGTTCCTAGCGCCCGTGCCCAGTTCAATGCGCAGCTCTACCACCACACTCTGGGTACTGCCGCCAGCGCCGACACCGCCGCGCTCGGCAAGCCCCCATCGCCGATCGCCGAGCACGTGCTGATGAGCTCAGCACACGGCGGCCACGCGGCTGCCTTCATCTATTATGGCGACGGCAATTTCGAGAATGTATACCTGCGTGCGGGCCCCACCTGGCGCAAAGTACTGGGCACCGAGGAGCGGGTGCGCGTGTCCACCAGTGAGACCACCGGCGCCGCGTGGCAGGCAGATCGCCTGCTCATGGTGTCCTACAAGAATGCCCCGCTTGGCGAGTTGCTGGCGCTGGCTCGCGACGGCAGCACGAGTATCGCGGTGCCACAGCAGAACTGGGCCATTGATGGCGTGACGGCCATCAAGGGCGGCTTTCTGCTGGTGGAAGTCAGCGGGCCGGACTGGCGCATACGCCAGTTCAACACCGAGGGCAGCCCTGTACGTACCGTGCCGCTGCCCGCGACGGGCATCGGAATCGACGCGGTCGCGAGCACCGAAGACTCCACGGTCGCACTGATTGCCTACTCCGGCTGGTCGGTGCCCTCGCGCTGGGTGAAATACGATGCCGCCAGCGGTGCGCTCACCACGGTTTTTGAGGTCAAACCGGCCGGGGATTACTCAAAAGTGCACACTTGGCGACTCGATGCGCTCTCGACAGGGGGCGTGCATGTACCGGTGACGGTGGTGGCCCTTGGGGATCCCGTCCGCGACGCCAAACACCCGACGATTCTCAGCGCGTACGGGGGCTACGGCAAGGCGCGCAAGCCGGCATTTATTGGTTCCATGCTCGCGTGGCTCGAGCGGGGCGGCCTCTACGCCTACGCCAACATCCGCGGCGGCGATGAGTACGGCGACGCCTGGCACCGGGACGGCAGCCGCGCCAACAAGCAGCACTGCTTTGATGACCTGCACGCCGCAGCACGGGCGCTGATTGAGGCGCGCTCGACTGATGCCGCACACCTGGGAATCTACGGCGCTTCGAACGGCGGCCTGCTCATGGGTGCGGCGCTGACTCAGCACCCCGCCGATTATCGCGCCGTCGTCAGTGTGGTCGGCATTTACGACATGCTGCGCGCGGAGCTTTGGCCCAACGGCGAGTACAACACCTATGAGTTCGGCACCGTGACGAAGGCCAACGAATTGGCATGGCTCGCCGGCTACTCGCCCCTGCATCACGTACACGCGGGCACCGCCTACCCAGCGGTGCTGCTCATCACGGGTGAGAACGATCCACGGGTTGCGCCCTGGCAATCGCGCAAATTCGCCGCGGCGCTACAGAAGGCCAGCAGCTCGCTCCGGCCGGTCCTTCTGATAACACGCCGTCACGAAGGCCACGGTGTCACCTCCTCGTTCAGTCAGCGCGTGGGCAACACCGGCGCCGAGCTGAGCTTCTTCGCAGAAGAACTCGACTTGGCGCCGGCCGCCCCCTCAATGCCGGCCCATCACTGAACGAGCGGCCCGCTAGGGTATTTCCTGTGCGATCCGCCATAGCACACCGGACGGATCGAACAGGACGAAGTCGCGCATCTTCCATGCCCTATCTTCCGGTGGGCCGCCCTCCACCTCATATGTTTCAAGAATTTTCTTGGCCTGGATATTTGCCCACCATGCGTCGACGTCTTTGACCAGCAGGTGCATCTGCAGGTTTTCGGCGAACTCCTTCACATAGAACTTCTGCAGCAGAAATCCCGCCCTGTGATCCTTGCCATGGGGACCGTAATGAAGATAGGCAAGCCCGTCGCCACTCCAGCACAAGGTAAAGCCGATCTCCTGATAGAACTGTTTCGAAAGCTCGAAGTCCTGCGCAGGAACATGCGCCCTGACATCGATTGCGACGAGTTCCGGCATACCTCCTCCTTAGTCAACCCGCCCGCATCGCTGTGGCGACCGGCAACCGCGCCGCTCTGATCGAGGGCAGGATGCCGCCGAGAAGCGCTATCGAGAGCGCCCAGCACAGTGCGATTACGACAAGGTGCGCCGTGACGGCCATCGGGAAGGTGATGCCTGCGGCCACCACGAGGTGGCTGTTGAACAAGTACCAGTCAATGCCGGCGCCGAGCAGCGCCGCGGGGATCGCGAGGGCCAACCCCTCCGCGAGTACTGAGCTCACGACCGGCAATCCTCCGAAACCGATGGCGCGCAAGGTAGCGATCTCCACCTTCCGCGCATCGACGGACGCGTAGAGGCTCGCGAGCGCGCCGCAAGTCGCGCCGAGTCCCATCAGCCCGCCGAGGAAGAAGCTGATGAAGTCGAGGAGCTGGCGCCGCGACTTGATGATGTCTTCGGCAGCCTCCACCTGTGTTTTCACTTCCACCTTCAGAGTCGGATCGCTGACTACGGCGTTCTTGAATGTTGCGAATCTGTCGGGCGACTCGAGATTGACATCCACGACGTTATACGTCGCTTGCGGGAACGCCGCCAGCACGGTATCGGCATCCCCGATAACGGAGTCCTCGAGGGCAGTGGCCGTGCTGTGGTAGGCGCCGACAATCTTCCAGGGCGTGCCACGGACCCGCACCTCGTCGCCCACATCGAAGTGCCTGAAGCGCGCGCGGACCAGATCACTCACGATAAGCTCGTGCAGCCCGGCAGTGAAGAATCGTCCCGCGACGACATGAACCTCAGGATTCATCGGCACCCATTCGGGGCTGACGGAGAATAAGCTGACGGTACCGCGCTGATTCTGGCGATTCACGGCGTCGAGGAACATGAAGATGTTGGCAGTGGCCTCGGGCTTGCCGTTGGCGTTGCGCTTGATCCCCGGCATGGTAGTGATGCTGCCAAGGATCGTCTTCGGTAGCGAGCTGTCCAGGGCCGACTGCGCGCCCCTCGAGAGTACGACGGCGCCGTTTGCCCCGATATCCGCCTGCACGAACTTTTCCAGCCCCTCGCTCAGTGCAAGCATCGCAACCAGTACGCCCATGACGGTGGCAATGCTGATGATGGTTACGAGCGAGGTGCCGAGCCGCTTGGGAATGCTGCTCACCGAGGCGACGGTGAGTAGCCATGCCTGGCCTATGTATCCCATACCCGGAGCCCTCAGCGGTTTGCGAGCGCGTCGACCACGCGCAGTCGAAGGCCGCGCCATCCGGCCATCGCACCGCCGGCCAGCGCCAGCGCGACGGCAAAGGCGAGGCCGGTCACGAAGACGCTCGGCGGCACCGTGACACTTCCAATCTCATCGCGGGCGACCCGCAGAAGCCGAACGCCCAGCTCCAGGCCAATCGCCGCGCCGACGAGACACAGCACGAGCGTCTCCCCGAGGATCAGGAACATCACGCTGCGGTCGGAGAAGCCTACCGTCTTCAGGACCGCAAGCTCCGGCGTGCGCTCACTGATCGATTGCATCATCAGCGCCCCGGTGGCAAAGAGCAGTACGAAAAGGGTGGCGCCGACGATCCGGTGCGCGACGGTGTCGATATCGCCGAAATTGGAAACCTGAGCCTGCACCAGCTCCTGCTCCGACTGCGTGAGCGTCTCGTTCGATGAGTTCGTATATTGCGCGTCGATTTTCTGCTCGATGGCGTTGGCGCGCGCGGGATCGGCGATGCGCAGGACGGCGAGATTCATCGTGTCTCGGGCCGGTCCCTCCGGAAGGGATTCGTTGACGTAGTCATAGTGTGTGAGCAGAAGCTGTGAGTCGTCTTCGTTATCATCCGTCGTGTCTCTCCACGTCCCGACAATATCAAATGGCCAGTTGCCCGTTCCGTCCTTACGCTTCAGCTGCGACTGCAGCGTCACTCGCTGGCCGACCTTCCAGCCATACTTGTGCATCGTGCCGATGCCCACGATGACGCCATCTCTGACATTGTGCAGCGCGCGCTGCTGCGCCGGATCCACGGCATCCTCGGGGTACATCGCAAAAAATGCGTCCACATCGGTTGCGCTGATTCCGACGCCCTGCTCGGGGCGCTGATAGCTCGCGCCGAACTGATAGCGGGGGGCCACCCCGATGACCCCGGGGACGGTCTTCACCCAATCGACGATTGCGATCGGGACCGGAAATCCCAGGTTCATTTTGCTGCCCACGTACAGTCGATCGGGATGGCTGGAGGCGATCGCGTGATTGATTCCGCTGGTCAGGCCCTGCAGCACGCCGAACAGCGTGAACGCAATGATCACCTGCGCAAGGATGAGGACGGAGCGGCTGAGTTTGCGGCGCAGTCCGGCCCAGATCAACGGTATGAACTTCATCAGCCCCCCTGCAGACCGGCATTCGAACCCGAACCAGGGCCGTAGTTTAACGCGTCGAAGCGCCGTGTAGCTTGGATTCCCGGAAATCGAATTTGCGGGCATGCGCACGGTGTTTGGTAAGGCAAGCCCCTGGGTGTGGGCATTGCTGCGCCGTATCATCCGGCAACGACAGGCTTGCTTCAGGCCCGCCGGTTTCTGGCGTACGTCAGGAGATTATGATGCAATCGAACCACTCGAATTCTGTGGAGTTCGGTCATGCCTCTTAAGTTGATTGGCGCCGGCTTGGGGCGCACCGGCACTGTCTCCCTCAAATTGGCACTGGAGCGGCTTGGTTTTGGGCCCCGTTACCACATGACTGAGCTTTTCATGCATCAGGAGCACGCTTCCGGATGGGTGCGGGCGGCCGATGGGCATCCGGATTGGGAAAGCATTTTCGCCGGCTACGCATCGACGGTGGACTATCCCGGCTGCACCTTCTGGCGCGAACTCGCGCAGCGCTACCCGACCGCAAAGGTGCTGCTGTCTGTGCGCGATCCAGACGAGTGATTCGACTCGACGCAGGCAACCATCTTCTCCGATGAGTCAACCGAGACCCTGCAGGCATCGCCGTTACGGGAATTCTTCGAAAAGACCGTCTGGCGGGACTTCCACAATCGCGGCCATGATCGCGATTTCATGGTCGATTTCTTTCGACGACACAATGCCGAGGTTCAACGCGCCTTCGCGCAGGAGCGCATCCTCGTATACGACGTAAAGCAGGGCTGGGAGCCGCTGTGCGAGTTCCTCGGCGTGCCGGTCCCCAACCAACCATTCCCGCGCGCCAATTCCCGAGAGGCATATGCCGCGCGCAGCGCCGCGCGGCATGGCAAGAGCAACGCGCCCACCGTCAAGGAATGGGGAGACGAAATTCGCGCGGGGCTCGCCAAGCACGGGCCAACGGCCGGAGCGCGGCGTGCCAGCGTCGGCTCGGCGTCCACAAATCCAGCGAAACAGCATCCCAATCGGCCACAGGACCAGGGTCAGGGCGAATACGCAACGGTACTCCCGGGCGGGAGGAGCTCGTTCGGCATGTGAGTTGTCACATAAGCTTCAAGAGTCGGAAGACTGTGGATCAGCGATCCAAAGCTCCTTGGCCGTGTCCTCAAACTCCGCTGTGTGAGTCACCAGAGGCGCCGGCACTTTGGCGGCTTTGGAGCTGAGGAGGAATGATTCCATCGAAAAAGACGCCGAATTGAGGCACGGCGCACTCATGGTCACCTCGATCATTCGACTGCGGCTTTACTGTACTGGCCGTGACGGGCAAGCACGAAAATGACTGCAACCGCGGTGCCATAATTCTCCCCTACTCTTGGGCTTCGCGCCTGCAACTTACACCTTGCCCGGGAGATCCCTCATGACTGTCACGCACTCCGCGCGTCACTGCGGCATTGCCACATCATTGGTTGCCCTGCTGCTGCCGTTGGCCGCCCACGCCGACCGGGGACATGATTACGTACGCGCAGCCGCACCCCCGGGCGCAATCGACCACATCCTGGTCATCAACCTGGAAAACGAGAGTGAGGCTGTGACCTTTGGTGGCTGCCCCGCCGATGCAGCCCCCGGCAATGCCAATTACCTGAACTGCACGCTGTTGAAGCAGGGCGAACTGATCCAGAATTATTACGCGACCAGTCATGTCAGTCTCGGCAACTATATCGCCGAGGTATCCGGTCAGGAGACCAATCCGACCCTGAACAGCGACTGCATCGACGCGACTACACTCACGCATCCCCCGACCGTCGGCAAGTTTACGGACATCACGCCGGGCACCGATGCCGATTCGACCGCCAATTCCGGGTTTGCCGGCCAGGTCGTCGGTGACGGCTGCATCTTTCCGAAGCCCACCCATACCACGCATGGTGCCCAGACAATCGGCGATCAGCTGGATAAGTCCGACCGCGGGCGGGACGACCATTTCCATGTCGTGTGGCGCGAATATGCCGAGGACATGGGCGCTGACCCATCGCGGGATTTCGGTACGCCGGACCGCCTTGGCGGCACCGACTGCGCTCACCCCGTAATCGGCACCCCCGATCTGACGAACACCGCCGAGGGCGGCCCGATCGTGGACCAGTACGCCGACCGGCACGCGCCGTTCGTGTACTTCCATTCGGTGATCGACGACCCACAGCACTGCAGCCGGCACGTGGTGCCGCTCGGCAGCATCCTCGTCGGTACCAATGGCGGCCCCGATGTCTTTTCCGGTCGTCTCTACGCAGACCTGCAGCGCATCGAGTCCACGCCGAAGTTCATGTTTGTCACGCCGAATCTGTGCGACGACGGACACGATGCCACGTGTGCCGGTGAAAACGTGGAAGGCGGCAAAACCGGCGGGCTGATCGGCGCGAATCTCTGGCTCGCGCACTGGATCCCCATGATCATGGCATCACCGGCCTACCAGAGCGGCAAGATGCTGGTGGTCATCACGGTCGACGAGTCGGGGGCGGACGCCGGCACGGGAGCCAATGCCTGCCCCAATGCCATTCAGGCTACCTGCCTGACACCGACCGGCCCGAACCTCCGCAATCCCGGCTGGAGCCCCCTGCTTGGACTCTTTATTCCTGGCTATCCGACCAGCGATCCCACCGCGTACACCTTACCCGGCGGCGGCCAGGTTGGGACCGTATTGTTGAACAAGCGCCTGATCATACCGGGCACGGTGAACACGACGGGCTATTACAACCACTATTCGGCGCTGCGCAGTTACGAGGACCTGCTCGGCCTGACCGAGGGTGGTGACGACGGTCACGGCCACCTGGGTTACGCCGGCACGCCGGGGATGCTGCCGTTCGGCAGGGACGTTTTTAACGCGCAGCCCCGCTGGTGAGAAGCCGCCTCAGCGATTTGGCCGATAGATTGCCTCGAACGGTTGAATTCACCACCCAAACCGGTCTTCAGGAAATGCCAGACCGCATTGGTGGAGCGCGACGTGCACTGCGGCCTGAATTGATCCAGCGGATGCCCGTTGGGGAATCGGTGGGTGCAAGGCTGCGACCCCAACCGCCTCGCGCACTTTGGAGCAGGCCCTGCCTGCGATCAACGCCGACTTGAACTAGTCCGCTTCGTGCCGTTGCCTGCACACGTCTAAATCACTTCGCCGATGCCAGAGGAGCCAGTCGGCGAACGCACGGTCCGCAATCGAATTGCAGCGCGGCATGTTCACCCGTTGCTCCAGGGCCACGCGCTGCTGGACTAGCTGCGGCGCAGATCGCGGCTTTGATTCTGCAACCGCCTCAAGGCCTTAGATAGCGCTATCAGTCCTGCGATAGCGCTATCAAAATTTCGTTGATTTGACTTTACAACCGTCCTATACTGCGGCCAATAAGGTAGCGCTACCATATTGCCGTTTGATTGCTGACGGCCAATGGGTGGCACAACAAAAGGGGGGGTCAAAATGGCGTATTGCTTGAAGCCTGGCCTTCTGTGCGGTCGGATGCCGGCTGTTGCTTCTTAACAAAGAATTGGACTGGGAGATCGCTAATGAGCCGCTCGGATAAACGCATCGGTAAAGTAGTGCACGCCATCCTGTTGTGCGCGTCGACTGCTGCAGTGTGCACACCGCTCTTTGCGCAGACCGCGCCGGCGAACAATGCGGCGGCATCACCCCCCGCCGATGACCTGCAGGAGGTCGTCGTCACCGGTTACCGCATGAGCCTCAAGGAGGCCACGGACGCCAAGCGGGAATCGGTGGGCATCACCGATTCCATTTTCGCGGAAGACATCGGCAAGTTCCCGGACACCAACATTGCCGAGTCCTTCAATCGCATTCCCGGTATCACCATCAGTCGCGATATCAACGGGGAAGGCGTGGACATTTCGATTCGGGGCCTCGGCACTGATTTCACCAAGGTGCTTCTCAACGGAGCGCCGATCGCCATCGCCTCGACCGGACCGACCGACGCGCAGAACACCAATCGCGAAGTCGACCTCAATATGTTCCCGACGGAGCTGTTCAGTCAGCTGTCCGTCTACAAGACTTCCCAGCCGGACCTGATCGAGGGTGGCGCCGCGGGCACAGTGAGCATGCGCAGCGCCCGCCCGTTCGATACACCGGGAGAGCATCTCACCGCGGGAGTTCAGGGAACCAAGAATCAGCAGGCGTCGAGCCCGGGCGAGCGCGGCTACCTCATCGGCAGCGACACATTTGAAAACGGCTTCGGCGTCCTGTTCGGCTTTGTCGGCATACACAACAATGTCAACATTCCGGGGTTCGAGACCATCGGCTGGACCAACCCGCACCTCAGCGCCACACAGTGCACCGGCACCTGCAACACCACCGGCGGTGGTAACTGGACCATTCCGGCCACGGTGCAGCCCAACGCCGGCAATGGCCTCACCACGGGAGCGACCATCGACCAGGCCTTCCTGCTCGCGAACAACCCGGGCCTCACGATCGCGCAGATCAACAATGCGATTATTCCGCGCCTGGGCCGCAATTCGGACGAGTCCGGCGAGCGCAATCGGGACAACGCCGTCCTGAGCTTCGAGTTCAAGCCCAACGACAACATGCACGCCTATCTCGACTCGATGTGGGGGTGGGAGCACAACGACGAGCAACGTATCGACATGGACTGGGTGGGTCGCAATGGTGCCGCCATTCCCCTCAATATGCAGGTCGACAACGCGACCGCAGGCTGCACGGGGGGCTGCGTGGTGACGAGCGCCACTTACGCCAACTCGCAATTTTTCCTGGAGTATCGCCCCTATACGGAGGACACCTACTTCTGGAACACGAACCCGGGCTTCGAGTGGAAAATCAACGATAGCTTCTCGTTCGACGTTCAGGGCAACTACAGCGAAAGCCGCTTTCACCGCGAAGTCCCGACGGTCCTGCCCATTACCGCACCCAGCTCCGGCCTGACGGTCGATTATACGAACAACGGCGGAGATCCCTCGATCGTCAGTAATGTGGATCTGGACAATCCGGCAAACTTCGGCTGGAGCGGCGGACGCGTCAACATACAGGACGAGCGCCGGGAGACCTCGACCCGCGGCGCCCGCGCCAATTTCACCTGGAGCGAGAGCACACTCCTGAACCTCAAGGTGGGTGCCGCCTACGACCGGGTCGCGCGCAGCATCAATGCGTACGATAACAGCCAGGCCTGGCAGAACGCCGTCTGCGGCGACAACCCCAACGTGTTCTTGCCGGGCCCGAACAGTCAGCCGCCCTGCCAGGGGCTGAGCGTGGTCGGGGCTGCACCGGCCGGCTATCCGACCTATCCTGGCCTTGGCACCGGATATAGCGCAGGGATCGCGCCAGGCTCGCTCACCTACCAGGGATCTCTCGTTCCCCTTGGCAACCTCGCTTCGTTCCTGAAGCCGGGCCCCAACGGCTTCATCACGGTCAACTGGCCGGCGTTCATGGCGGCCACCAACTACACGGCTTTCCACAACGGCGAGTTGTTCGCCGGCTCATCCAACACCGGGGCAAGCGGGGGCAACGTCGACGAAGACACAACCGGTGTGTACGCCGAGTTCACCGGTTCCACGATGATCGATGATCATCAGCTGCGTTACGTGGGAGGTGTGCGCTGGGTACACACCGACCAGATGATCGGTGGCTACGTCTCGCTTCCGGATCCGCGCGATGCCGCGACCCCTGCCCCGCTTGATGGCGCCAAGTATCCGAACATCACCGATTTCAACCTGACCGACAACAAATACAGCAATCTGCTGCCTTCGTTCGAGGCCGCCTACAACATCACCGATGACTGGGTGTTCCGCGGAGCCGTATCGAGGACCTTGACCCGTCCCAATCCCAACGCAATGCTGCCCGGACTCGGCTTCAGCGACCCGTCAGCCGCGGTCGGCACCGTCGGCAATCCTGCGCTGCAGCCGTACCTGTCGAACAACATTGACTTGGGCCTTGATTTCTACACCGGCCAGGAGGGCTATTTGAGCTTGACCTGGTTCCGCAAGCACATCACCGGCTTCACTTCCAACGGCAACACCACGGTCCCGTTCTCGTTCCTCGCGCCGTACGGCATCACTTACGCCACGTTGACGCCGACGCAGCAGGCGGCGATCACCGCGCGCGGTGGCCCGAGTGCTGCCACGGTGGTGCTGACCGAGCAGGTGAATGCCTCTGGAGTGCTGACCGACAACGGACTGGAGTTCGGGTGGGTCCAACCCCTCGATTTCCTCATCGGCCGCTTTGGCCTTGATGGCTTCGGTTACCAGTTCAACTACACGCTGGTAGATCAGATCGGTACCGGTGCCGCTCCTGCGATTGCACTGGGCGTGCCGCCACACACCTACAACCTGATGTTCTACTACGACCACCGGGGAGTGACGTTTCGTGTGTCCACGGTGTACAACGCGGCCAACCAGATCAGCACCGCCAACCAGAACGGCATCACCGCAGCCGCGCTCTGGGAGGATACTTACCAGCAGTGGGACTTCTCGTCCATATTTGATCTGGGCAAGATGTTCAACTTGTCAGGGCCGGCAAAGAACGTGCAGTTCACTCTGGACTGCACCAACTTCACCGCTGCCAAATTGCGTCAGTACTTTGAATTCCCGAATGCGACGTACACTGACTACAATCCCGGCAGGACCTACATGATCGGTGTCCGCGCCCGCTTCTGAGGCTTACGCGGGCAC
>JBARBG010000084.1:0-18453 GCA_049792815.1 Steroidobacteraceae bacterium
GTCATCGTCGGCTCGGCGCTGGTTGAGGTGCTGGAACGCGGTGACGATCCGGCGCAGTGGCTGTCGCGACTGCGCGGCTAGATCGGTTCAGCCGCAACCCGCGCCAACCGTCGGTCACGCATGGTGGCGTACATCGATCGCGCGGCCTGAAGTTCTTCGGCTGGCAGCGCAAAGTGAAGATGAATCACTTGGGGCGCGAAGTCGGCCCGCTCGAGCCCAATTCCTTCGCGCGTCTGGCGAACGACATGCCCGAGGATTCGATGACGCCGGTAAGGCGCGGCGTTCGTCGGCTCGAATCGTACACAGACAGTGGGCGGCAATTCCTGCAGGACAACAATTTCCAGGAAGGCGCCGCTCAAGCTCAGATTTTGGATCTGCGCTCTGACTCCCGCTGGCAAGGGGACGGGGCGCGTGGAGTGAGGCGCGTGCTCAGCAGGGATGACAGGGCAGTCACCACCGCTGTTCGATTTTCCCGGGTGGCAAGGGAGCCTGTCTGTGCGCTGGCGTACATAGCGGCGCAGTTCGCGCCCGCCATTTCCGGGCATTGGGTGACAGTACGCGTGCGCCGGATCCCTGATCGATCTAGCCTGCCTCGGCGCTCGCCGCGGCCGCAGCCTGCTTCGCGGCAACCTGCGGCGAGATCATCCGGTAGGTCCGCCACTTGCCCCATTTGTAGTAGGCCGTGGCCATTAGGATGGCCACGAACGAGGAGGTGGGGAAGCTCCACCAGATGGCATCGGCATGCAGGCGATCAAGAAAGGTAAGCGCCAGCGGGAAACGGATGCCCAGCAGGCTGATGGCCAGGACGATGAGCGGCGCGACCACCGCGCCATTGGCGCGCACCACGCCGAACATCACCATGGAGATACCGAAGAACACGAAGCTCCAGGTCACGATGTAGTTCAGGTGCGCGCCGATGTCCATGGCGATCGAGCCCGGAGTCAGCCACAAGCTCAACGCCGAGCGGCAGAACACGTCGACGAGGAGCACCATGGTCCCGGTAAGCATCAGCTGGTAGATAATGCCCATGCGGGTGATGCTGCTGATCCGATCCCACTTCTGAGCGCCGATGTTCTGCGCCGCCATCGAGGAAACCGCCATGCCGATGGCGTACGAGGGCATCTGGATGTAATTCCACAGCTGCAGTGCGGCACCATAGGCGGCCGCGGTATGAATCCCGAACCGGTTCACGAGTGTGATCATGAGCAGCATGCTCAGCGATATCACCATCATCTGCAGGGCCATGGGCACGCCCTTGCCGATCAGCGTGCCGACGATGGACCAGTCGATCTTCAGCAGTTTGATTTCATCGCCATGCAGGCACAGCGGATGCTTCTTGCCATACAGATAGCCGATCAGCACCACGAGGCTGATGGCCTGCGCCAGCAGCGTCGCGACGGCGGAGCCTGCGATGCCGAGGCGCGGAATGGGGCCGATGCCGAAGATGAACACCGGGTTCAACGCAATATCCAGGCCGACTGACAGGATCAGGAAGTACAGCGGCGTCTTGGCATCGCCGGCGCCGCGCAGTGCCGAGGTGGCGAAGATGTACAGCACCATGAATGGCAGCGCCAGGAAGATGACGCGCATGTACGAGATGGCCAGCGCCAGCGCCTCCGGTGGCGTCTGCATGGCGCGCAGCAGCGGTTCGCAGATGAGCATCCCCACCATCGCCATGCATACTGACAAAACGGTGGCGAAGGTCGTGCTGGTGCCGACCACGCGCTTGGCCTCCGACAGTCGGCGCGCACCCATGTACTGGCCGATCAGGATCGTGGCAGCCATCGAGGCACCGAACATGGTGCCAAGGATCAGGAACAGCACGTTGCCCGCGTTGGAACTGGCCGTCAGGGCGGCCTCGCCCAGGTAGTGCCCGATCCAGAACGAGTTCACGGTCGCGTTCAGCGACTGCAGTATGTTGCCGATGAGGATGGGCAGGGTGAACAGCAGCAGGCGCTTGCTGATCGAACCTTCGGTCAGGTTGTTAGGCTGTGGCATGGGGGTCGCAAGGCTAGCGCAGGCGGGTGGGTTAGTCTAACGCCTGCGTCCGATCAGTATCCATGCCGCCCCGAGAATAAGCATGCTCCAGCCCGGCCAGCTCGCCTTGCCGTCGAGCGCCAGCCAGACCAGGCCTCCCAGCAGGATGGCCGAGCCGATGGTGACGGCTTCACGCCGCCGGGCCGAGAGCTCCAGGATCTGTGCCAGTGAACGGCTCACGGACTCATCCAGGCGCACGCCATGCCGTGCGCTACGGGATTGCCGCACCGCATCCTTGACCACGGCGGGCAGGTCATTCACCGCTTCGAGCAGGTCCGGCCATTGCTGGCGCAGGTTATGGAACATGGCGCGCGGACTGATCCGTTCGCGCATCCAGGTGCGCAGCACCGGGCCCGCCGTGCTCCAGACATCCAGGTCCGGGTACAACTCGCGTCCCAGGCCCTCGACGTTGATCAGCGTCTTCTGCAGCAGGATCAGCTGCGGCTGAATGACCATGTCGAAGCGTCGGGCGATCTCGAACAGCCGCAACAACACGTGTCCGTAGGAAATCTCTTTCAACGGCCGATTGAAAATCGGCTCACAAACGGTGCGTACCGCGGACTCCATTTCGGAGACCCGCGTGCCGGCCGGCACCCAGCCGGACTCCACGTGCAGCGTGGCGACCCGTCGGTAGTCACGGTCCAGAACCGCCAGGAAATTGCTGGCCAGGTAGTACTGGTCGCGCAGGTCCAGGGTGCCGATGATGCCGAAGTCGATGGCCGCGTAGCGCGGATTGGCCGGATCCTCGACCAGCACGAAAATGTTGCCCGGGTGCATGTCGGCGTGGAAGAAGTTGTGGCGGAAGACCTGTGTGAAGAAGATGCGCACGCCGTTTTCAGCAAGCTTACGGAAGTCCGTACCCAGCGCGCGCAGGCGCTCCATGTCACTGATTGCGATACCGTGAATGCGCTCGGTGACCAGCACGTCCACCCGGCAGTGATCCCAGTACACCTCTGGCACATGCAGCAGGTCGGAGCCTGCAAAATTGCGTTTCAGCTGCGACGCATTGGCCGCTTCACGCATCAGGTCGAGCTCATCAAGCACCGTCTTTTCGTACTCGGCGACCACCTCAAGCGGCCGCACGCGCCGGCTCTCCGGCCAGTACTTCTGGGCCAGGCGTGCCAGGGCGTAGAACAGTTCCAGGTCGCGTTCGATCTGCGCGCGCACCCCGGGCCGCAGCACCTTGACTATGACGTCCTGGCCACCCGGGAGGGTCGCGCCGTGCACCTGTGCAATCGAGGCTGCAGCGATCGGCGTCTCCTCGAACCGCACGAACATCTCCGTGAGTGGCCGGCCATAGGAGCGCTCGAGACTTTCACGGGCCACGGCGCCGGCAAAGGGCGGCACACGGTCCTGGAGTTTGGCCAGCTCATCGGCGATATCCGCCGGCAGCAGGTCTCGACGCGTCGACACCGCCTGGCCGAACTTCACGAATATGGGGCCGAGCTCGATCAGTGCCAGGCGCAGGTTTTCGCCGCGGGTGCCGGCGCGGCGGCGCGCCTGCCAAACCCCCGGCGAGAGCAGCAGCAACAGGCGCAGCGGCCGGTACAGATGCGTGGCGCGCACCAGCTCATCGAGGCGATGGCGCAGCAGCACCCGTTGAATGCGCACCAGGCGCACAAACACGTGCGGCCTCACGGCATGGGGTACTCGAGCCGCTGGGCGAGGTGCTGCAGGCGCGCCTCGAAGCGATCGACGTCATCGCGCAGGGCGTCGATCCCGTCCAGCAGCTGGCGACCCTCGGCCCTGGGCACCAGGTCGCGCCGTTCATGGGCCAGGTATTCGGCCACATTGCGGACGGCGGTGCGGGCGGCATGGTCAGTGAAATCCACTGCGGCGCGCGCCAGGCGCCCCAGGTGATGCGCCGGCGCATCGCCTATGAGCTGCGCAAGCTCTTCCTCGGGATCGGGTTTGAGCAGCGCCAGCAGTTCGCTGAACTGCTGCGCGACAGTCGCATCGCCACTGATGGTGCCGCCCGTGGCGGATACCGATTGGGTCTGCCCGGATGCGAGGGCCACCACGCTGAACGGCCCGGCGCTGATGCTTGCGTCCGCAGCTTTCCCCGAACCGCGCTCCAGGCGCAGGCGCTCCCCGGTGCTGGAGAGGATGACCGGGTCCGCGCCGGTCACGGTGACCGCCAGACTGCGGCCGGCCAGCGCCGCAGCCAGGGACTGCGCGCGCAGCGAACGCGGCAGGGAGCGATTCAGGATCCTTTCGATACTCGACAGCAACATCAATGCGAAGCCCGTGGCAGCACAGCGCCCAAGTGCCGGTGTACATTATCCTTATCCGCACTCGCGAGGCGAGCAACCCTTTGAGCAGGCTTACCGGACCGGCCGTGGCCTTGATCCCGTTCGCGGCCGATCCTGCTGCCGCCATCCGCCACATCGACGTCCGGGTCGCACGCCTTACGCCGACACGGCTGGCGCTGGAATATGAGCTGCGCGGGGACCTGTCGGGGGTACGGATCGGCAGTGACGGCAATGCACCCGGCGGCAATGCCGATCCGACCGATGGCTTGTGGCGTCATACCTGCATGGAGGTCTTCATCGGCCATGGGCCCCCCGGCCACTATCTCGAGTTCAACCTTGCCCCGTCTGGCCAGTGGGCGGGATACCGCTTTTCCGGGTACCGTTCGGGTATGACACCCCTGACGGGAATCCGCGCGCCCCGCATCGAGCTTCGGACCCACGCCGACCGGCTGCTGCTCAGCGCCGCCGTTGAGCTGCCCGCGGACCTGACCGGTGACCTGCGGCTGGGAATCACGGCCGTCATCGAGGATACCGGTGGTCAACTGGCCTACTGGGCCCTGCGCCACGTCGGCGAGCGGCCTGATTTTCACCTCCCCGGCAGTTTCGGGTTCGAGCTCTAGCCATGCGATTCGGCATCGACCGGCTGCTGACCGAACCTGCGCTGCGCAAGCCGCTGATGGGGCGGCGCGTCGCACTGCTGGCGCATCCCGCATCGGTGACACAGCGGCTGACCCACTCCCTGGACGCCCTCGCGGCCTGCGGTGACCTGACTCTGGCGGCCGCATTCGGCCCGCAGCACGGTCTGCGCGGGGACAAGCAGGACAACATGATGGAGTCGGCCGATTTCCGCGATCCCGTCCATGGCATCCCGGTGTTCAGCCTGTACGGGAGCGTGCGCCGACCGACGCCTGCCATGATGGACAGCTTCGACGTGCTGCTGGTGGATCTTCAGGATCTCGGCTGCCGCATCTACACCTTTATCACCACGCTGCGCTATGTCCTGGAGGCCGCCGCCGCGCATGGCAAATCGGTATGGGTGCTGGATCGTCCGAACCCCGCCGGGCGTCCCGTCGAAGGCCTGACATTGAGGTCCGGTTGGGAGAGCTTCGTGGGTGCCGGCGCAATGCCCATGCGCCATGGCCTGACCCTCGGCGAGCTTGCGGGCTGGTTCGTTCGCACCGGCAAGCTCAATGTGGATTTCGAAGTGGTGCCCATGGAGGATTGGATGCCCGCGCAGGCGCCCGGCTTTGGCTGGCCGCTGGGCGAGCGCTCCTGGGTAAACCCGAGTCCCAACGCCGCAAACCTGTGGATGGCGCGCGCCTATCCGGGCACGGTGATGCTCGAAGGATCAGTGTGGTCCGAGGGGCGTGGCACCACCCGTCCGCTGGAGTTGTTCGGCGCTCCGGATCTGCCGGTGACCGAGCTTCTCACACGCATGCAGCAGCTTGCTCCGCAGTGGCTGCGCGGTTGCCGGCTGCGCCCGTGCTGGTTCGAGCCCACTTTCCACAAACACGTCGGCCAGCTGTGCGCGGGTGTGCAGATCCACGTGGAGGATGGCGCCTACGAACACGAACACTTCAAGCCCTGGCGGCTGATGGCACTGGCCTTCAAGGTCGCGCGGCAGCTGGCGCCGGATCAGGCGCTATGGCGCGATTTTCCCTATGAGTACGAAGTCGGTCGACTGCCCATCGATGTAATCAACGGCGGTGAGCTGCTGCGCCAATGGGTCGAAGACCCCGCGGCGCAGCCCGGCGACCTCGAGGCTCTCGCCGCGGCCGATGAGGCGGCCTGGCGGCAGGAGCGCAGCGCATTGCTGCTCTATCCTTAGATCAGAACTTGTAGCCGCGGTGGACCGCGACAATGCCACCGCTGAGATTGTGGTACTGGCAATTCTCCAGTCCCGACTCCCGCATCAGCCCCAGCAGCGTGTCCTGATCCGGATGCATGCGGATGGATTCGGCCAGGTACTGGTAGCTCGCCGAATCGTGCGCCACCAGCTGCCCGAGCCGCGGCAGTACATGAAATGAATAGGCGTCATACAGCGGTCGAATTGCCGCGGTGGGCCGCGAAAACTCCAGCACGATGAGTTGGCCGCCGGGCTTCAGGACGCGGCGCATCGAGCGCAGTGCGGCCGGCTTGTCCGTGACATTGCGCAATCCGAAGCCGATGGTGACGCAGTGGAAGCTGTCATCGGCAAACGGCAACTTCTCGGCGTTGGCCTGCAGGCAGCGCACGTTGCTCACCAGGCCTTCATCGGTGAGACGGTCGCGACCGCGGGCCAGCATGGCCGCATTGATGTCGGTCAGAACGACCAGCCCCTGCGTGCCGACCTGACGCGCAAGGCCCGCGGACAAGTCGCCGGTTCCCCCAGCGACGTCCAGGGCCTGCTGGCCGGGCCGCAGCTGTGTCAATGCCAGTGCGAAGCGCTTCCACAGGCGATGCACTCCCGCGGACATCAGATCGTTCATCAGGTCGTAGCGCCCGGCGACCGAATCGAAGACTTCGCGCACCCGACTGGCCTTGTCGCCACGCGGCACGCTCTGAAATCCAAAGTCAGTGGGTTCAGTGTTGCTCATGAGGTTGAGTTGTCATCGCACTGCAGATGAAAAGTCAAGTGTTGGCCCGCCAAGTCTTGCTGTGGTTTTTACATCTAAAGTATTGCATTTTCCCCACTCCCGGGGGCATGATGCGCCCCGTTTCCCCGGGCTTAAGACCGGGGGCAGAAATAGAACGGGGGTCTTGTATTCCGGGGCCAGGCCTAACAGCTTGGCCCTTTTTTATGCGCCTCCGCCGCGACGCGAGACCGGTACTGCACCCAGTTCGTTTCCCGGTCGCGTCCAAGTTCGTACAGGTACTTCCAGGTGTAAAGGCCCGTGTCGTGGCCGTCATCGAATACCAGCTTCACCGCATACTGGCCCACAGGCTCGATCGCGCGGATGCCGACACCTGACTTGCCGGTGACGAGTACTTCCTGACCGGGCCCATGGCCCTGAACTTCCGCGGAAGGGGAGTGCACGCGCAGGTATTCGAACGGCAGCTCGAACACTGCGCCATCCTGGAAACTGACCTGCAGCAGCCTTGAGGTGGTGCGCAGCCGCAATTCGGTGGCGACAGGTGAATTCATGTGGCTAGTGTCTCACGCCAGTGCCGGCACGCCCGTGGCCACAAATTCCAGAATTTCTGTAGGCGCCAGGGGTTTGCTGATGAACTCGCCCTGGGCCAGGTCGCAGCCCATGCTTTGCAGCAGCCTCACGGCCGGTGCGCTCTCCACGCCTTCGGCGACCACCGTGAGTCCCATGCTGTGTGCCAGCTCGATTGTCGATTTGACAATAGTGGCGTCGGCAGAGCGCTCATGGGCATGGGTGATGAAGGTGCGGTCGATCTTCAGTTGATCCAGCGGCAGCCGGCTCAATTGCGCCAGCGAGGAGTGCCCGGTACCGAAATCATCGATGGCGAAGCGCACGCCGGCGAGTTTCAGCAGGTGCATGTGGCGCGCGGCGAGGGTTGGATCGCGCATCACCGCGCTCTCGGTGATTTCGAGCACCAGGCGCGCCGGTTGCACCGCCCATTCATGCAGGCAGGCCTGGACTTCCTCCACCAGCTGCGGGTCCATGATATCCGGGGCGGAAAGATTCACCGCCACGCTGATATCCAGTCCCGCCGCATTCCACTGCGCCATATACATGATCGCCTGCTTGAGGGCCCAGCTGGTCAGATGACGCGCGCTGCCGGTGTGCTCGGCGATGGGCACGAATTCGGCGGGCGACAGATCACCGAGCTGCGGGTGCTTCCAGCGCATCAGCGCCTCGAGCTGGGTGATGGCTCCGGTCGTCAGGTTCAGCTCAGGCTGGAACACCAGGCGCAGGGCATCGGACTCGATGGCAGTGCGCAGCCCGGCGGCCAGCTGCAGCCGCCGCCGCTGCTCCTCGTCGCGCCCCACCCGATAGGGAGACACCAGGTTGCGGGCGCCCAGCGCGTCCTCGAGGGCGATCTGCGCCCGGCGCATCAGTTCACGCGAGGCCACACCGTGATCAGGATACTGGCTGAATCCGGCCTGCACCTGGACATCGAGACTCACGTCAGGCAGATGCAGGCCCGCATGAATCACCCCGACCAGCTGGCGCGCCAGCAGCGCCGCCCGATCGTTGGTGCAGGAGTGAAGAACGATCAGGAATTGGCTGGCCGTCAGGCGGGCGACCAGATCGGAGGGGTCGATGTTCTGGCGCAGGCGGCGCGCCACTTCGCGCAGCGCTTCATCCCCGACCGGATGTCCCAGGGCGGCATTGATCTCGCGAACGTTGCACACCTCCACGATCACCAGCGCAAAGGGCTCGACACTGCGGGCGCTCAGCAGCGCGTCGATGTGGTCTTCCGCGAAGGCGCGGTTCGGCAATCCGGTGAGCGGGTCCTGGTAGGCCACGCCACGCAGGCGCGCCACGAGACGGCCGGTACGCACGCGCAGTTTCACCAACAGGCCCAGGGCAATGGCTGCGGCGACCGCGGCCAGGGTCACGAATTCCAGGCGCGTCGCCGGCGTCGCGGTACCCGCGAGAATGGCCAGGGTGAGAGTCGCGGCAATGAGGCCTGCTATGGTGAAGTACATATGCCTGGGGGATGGTAGACTGCGCGGCTTCAATTTCAGTGTATTTCGAAAGGTGTGAGCATGGGTAAGGGCGATCCACGATCCAAGCGTGGCAAGATCTACAAGGGTTCATTTGGCAAGACCCGTCCCAAGGATCCGTCAAAAAAGAAAAAAACCGCCAAACGCGCGGTCAAGAAGTAGCCTCCGGCGCTGCCAGCGGTGGCGGTTTGAGGCTGCCTGAAGCCGCCGCTGCCAGCACCTCGATGACCAGTTCGCGCTCGGCCGCCTGCACCCGCGCCGCCAGCGAATCGGCCGAATCACCGCTCTCGACGGGCACCCGGACCTGCGCAATCACCGCGCCCGTATCATAGTTTTCATCGACCCAATGCACGCTGGCCCCTGAGGTCCGGCGTCCTGCCGCGAGCACCGCCCGGTGCACGTTCAGGCCGAACATTCCCTGGCCCCCGAATTCCGGAAGCAGCGCCGGGTGGGTATTGATGATCCGGCCCGCAAAGCCGGCCAGGGTCTGAGGCCCCAGGCGCTTCATGTACCCGGCCAGCAGCACCCAGTCGCTGGAGTATTCGCGCAGTGTTTCGCTCAACGCCTGATCCAGCCTCTGGGGTCCGCCAGCGCTGGCCACCGACAGATGCCGTGCCGGCACCCCGGCGCCGCGCGCCCGTCGCAGGGCGCCGGCGGCTGCGTTATTGCTGATCACGACCCCGACGCGGGCCGCCAGCCGGCCGCTGGCGCAGGCATCCAGAACCGCCTGCAGGGTGGTGCCCTCGCCCGAAGCCATTACCGCAATATTCATCGGAAGTGCGTTGAATTCCTGCACAAAGCTGTCATATCTTACAGCACCTATGCTGGGCATCGACTTGGACAAAGCCGATCACGGCTACCATTCCGACCTGCGCATCGCCCCGCATGGGACTCGCGGGCTCTCCCAACTCGTCCTGCGAACCGACATCGCGGGCATGCCGCTGGAATGGATCGACTACCGGGAGGCCGCCCGGCTGTACCACCAGGAGCAGGTGGCCTACACCTGTGGCTCCACGCTCTATCCCCTGTATGGCGGGGTCAACGCCCGCACCGGGCGGCAAACGGTGCTGGATGTCAACTCCATCGTCGCGACCATCGGTCATACCGGCAATCCCGGGAACTGCCGCCACGACTATGTGCCGCCGCTGAACAACCAGACCCTCTTCAGGCGCGACGCCTACCTGTGCCTGTACTGCGCGCAGCGCTTCCCCGCCCGTGAGCTGTCCCGCGATCATGTGCGGCCGTTCAGCCAGGGTGGTCATGACACCTGGATGAATGTGGTAACGGCCTGCCGTCGCTGCAACAACCACAAGGCCTCACGCACGCCCGAACAGGCGAAGATGCAATTGATCGCGGTGCCGTTCACACCGACCTACGCAGAATATATTTTCCTCAAGGGCCGGCGCGTCCTCGCTGACCAAATGGAATATCTGATCGCGCATTTTCCGCGCAGCAGTCCGCTGCATGACCGCATCCAGCGCTGGCTGGCCTGATGCGCACCTAGCGGTGCGCCATCTGCCACACCGACCAGCCAAGCGCAAAACCGATGATCAAAGTCGCCAGCGCCGCGATCACGATCAGGATTGCGCGGCGCGCGCTGCCGTCTGATTCTTTGGACTCGACCTGCGCCGCAATGGGCATCACCAGCACCGGCTGGCGTTGAGTTTGCGCCGCGCGCATCCTGGCGATTTCCGCCTGGCACTCCGCACAGCCGGCCAGGTGCGTCGCAAATTCCTGACGCTGCGCCGGGCTCATGATGCCTGCCAGCCAGGCCTCCGCGGCGTGGTTTTCCGAAGATGGATCTTCCATCGATGCTGTAGGTATCATCAGAGCGCGCAACGTGGCGCACCTGTACGTCATTAGAATGACATGAAAAACGACGGAAAAAACCTCAATTCGGTGCTGCAGGAACGACGCGTCTTCGTTCCCGACCCTAAATTCGTTGCCCAGGCGCAACTCAAGGCCGAGGATCTGCGTCGCCTGCACCAGGAGGCCGACACGGACCTGCAGGGCTTCTGGGCCGCGCAGGCGCGCAAGGAGTTGACTTGGCATCGACCCTTCACGCGGGTCCTCGACGAGTCGCGCGCGCCCAATTTCCAGTGGTTCGCCGACGGGCAGTTGAATGTGTCGTACAACTGCCTCGATGTGCATCTGCGGGAGCGCGGTCACAAGACCGCACTGGTGTTTGAGGGCGAACCCGGCGATTCGCGGCGCTTGTCCTACCAGGAGCTGCACGCCGAAGTGTGTCGCGCCGGTAATGCGCTGCGCGCGCTGGGGGTGCGCAGCGGTGATCGTGTCGTCATCTACATGCCGCTGGTGCCTGAGATCATCATTGCCATGTTCGCCTGCGCCCGTATCGGCGCGGTGCACTCGGTGGTGTTCGGCGGCTTCTCGGCGCTGTCGCTGCGCGAGCGCATCGAAGACGCCGGCGCACGCGTACTGGTGACGGCCGATGGCGGCCATCGCGCCGGCACCATCATCGAGTTGAAGGCGGCGGTGGATGAGGCCCTGGCGCAGGGCTGTCCGACCATCGAGAAGGTGGTGGTTCTGAAGCGCACCGGCGCGGCCGTGCCCATGGTGGCGGGCCGTGACATCTGGTGGCATGACGCCATCGAGGGTCAGTCGCCGGTGTGTGAACCGGAATGGGTGGACGCCGAGCATCCGCTTTACCTGCTGTATACCTCCGGCTCAACCGGGCGGCCCAAGGGCATCCAGCACTCAAGCGCGGGCTATCTGCTGGGCGTGAAGGTGTCGACGCGCTGGGTGCTCGACGTTCGCGAAGATGATGTCTACTGGTGTACCGCCGATGTGGGCTGGGTGACCGGCCACAGTTACGTGGCCTACGGCCCCCTCGCGCTGGGCGCGACGGTGGTGATGTACGAAGGCGCTCCGACCTGGCCCAATGGCGGGCGCTGGTGGCACATATGCCAGAAGCATGGGGTCACCATTTTCTATACCGCCCCCACGGCGATCCGCGCGCTGATGAAGCTGGGCGATGAAATCCCCTTAAGTCACGACCTGTCGCGGCTGCGGCTGCTGGGCAGTGTCGGCGAGCCCATCAATCCCGAGGCTTGGATGTGGTATCACACCGTGATCGGGCGGGAACACTGCCCCATAGTGGATACCTGGTGGCAGACCGAAACCGGCGCCTTCATGATCGCCCCGGTGCCGGGTGTAACGGCGACCAAGCCCGGGTCCTGCACCCATGCTCTGCCGGGCATCGAGGCGGACATCGTCAATGAGGACGGTGAGCCGGTGACTGAGCCGGACAAGGGCGGATATCTCGTGATACGCCGGCCCTGGCCCTCGATGCTGCGTACCATATGGGGCGACAACGCGCGCTACCTTCAGACCTACTGGGAGAAATTCCAGAACCGCTTCTATGTGGCCGGGGATGGTGCTCACCGCGATGCCGACGGCTACTTCTGGATCATGGGGCGCATCGATGATGTGCTGAAGGTGTCGGGGCACCGCCTCGGAACCATGGAGGTGGAGTCGGCGCTGGTGGCGCATCCGCGGGTGGCCGAAGCGGCCGTCGTCGGTCGACCGCATGACATCAAGGGCGAGGCGATTTTCGCCTACGTGGTGTGCCGCGGTCAGCGGCCGGTGGGCGAGGATGTCGTGCAACTTGCCGCCGAACTGCGCGAGTGGGTCGGCAAGCAGCTCGGCGCCATCGCCAAGCCCGATGACATCCGCTTCACCGAGGTGCTGCCGAAGACGCGTTCCGGAAAGATCATGCGCCGGCTGCTGCGGGCGCTGGCCCGCGGTGAGGAGATCACGCAGGATATTTCGACGCTGGAGAATCCAGCCATCATCGCGCAGCTGCGCGGCGAACAGGACGCGGCCGCCGCGAAGCCGAAACGCAAGCGCAAGAAGCGCCCCTAACCCTGCGGCGCGCCAAGCTCGCGCAGCAGCGCGCGCGCCCCGTATACCACCCGCAGCGCCTCAAGCAGTGCGGCGCTGTCGAGTGCCACGGCGCGATTGTCCAGCGGGCTGTACCAGTAGGTGCCGGAGATCGAGTGGATGTTGCCGTCGAACACCACCCCCACGATATTGGCCTGGGCATCCAGTACCGGGCTTCCGGAGTCGCCGCCGACGATGTCATTGCTGGTGCTCAGGTCGAGCGGCGTGTCGAGGTTGAGCTGCCCGCGTGCCTCCAGCCAGCGCTTCGGCAGCGCGAACGGCTCGTAGCCGTTGGCGCGCGCAAACAGGCCACGCAACTGCGTGAAGGGCGCAACCACCGCCTCACCCTCGCGCCAGCCCTGCACGCTGCCCGCGCTCAGGCGCAAGGTGAAATTGGCATCAGGGGATTGGGTGCTGCCGGATGTCGCAAAGCGCGCGCGGGCGATCTGTTCGGATGCCATCTGCACCGGAGCTTCGACTTCGTCCTCATAGCGTTTGCGCAGCGCGCGCGCCGCCGGATCGACGCTGCGGGCCAGTTCGATCATCGGATCGCGCGACGCGTTCACGGCGGCGGCGCCGCCATACCACAATTGCATACGGATGACGCGATTGGCCAAGCGGGTCCGGCCGATGACCCTCGCGGCCAGAGTATCCGGAGAGTTCTGCGCGAACAGCTGGTGAACCAGCGGATTGTCCGGGCCCAAAAGCTCACGCATCCTCGTCAAAGAGAACGACAGCGTCAACTCTTCGAGATTGGGGTAGATCGGTATGTCGGCGTGCAGCATCTGCTCCATGCGCGGCAATGCGCCGTCAGTGTATTCGTGCAGCCGCTCGTCGTTGGGTTTGGGACGCTCCTCGGCCGCGCGCACCAGGGTACGGGCGTAATTGAATAGCTGTGAGTCGAAGCCCGCGGCCCCTTCTATATACGAATAGGGCAGGGACAACAGCCGCCGGCGGTCCTGCGCCCGGGCGATCTGCTCCCAGGGATCCGGATCGTGGCCGCTGTTCGGCAGAAAGTTGAAGTGGGCGCGCGCGTCACTTTCTTCGCGGCGCAGGCGATTCAGCGGCTCCGCCTCGTGCAGCGCGTCGAGTTGCCGGCGCCTGATCTTCAGCAGGTTCTCCAACGACAGCAGCGCCATCTGCGCGATCTGCTTGTTGGCGGTGCGCACACGCCCGAACTCAATGAGCCGGCCACGCAGTTCGGCATCGCGCAGTATGCCGTTCGGCAGCTCGATGTCCCGCATTTCCAGAAGTTGCGCAACCGTCAGCTGGCGATAGGTGCTCCCGGGATCGCCGACCACGAACACCGCCTGGCCGGCCCTGGGCCCGCCGAAATCCAGATGCAGGAAGGCGGGCGTGTGCGCGGGCACGCCGCCTTCATAGGCGCGCAGCACGGCGACGTCCAGGTCCCAGCGCGGATACTGGAAGTTGTCCGGATCGCCGCCGAAGCCCGCGATCGCCAGTTCCGGCGCAAACACCAGCCGCAGGTCCGTGTAGCGCCGATAGCGGTAGATGTAGTACCGGGCGCCGGCGTAGAGGGCGACGCCTTCGCAGCGTATGTGCGCGCCCGCATCGGTGATCCGCGACTGCTCAATACATGCCTGTTCGAGTCGGGTCAGGGCCTTACTGCGCGCGGCATTGGCGGCGCGCGCGTCAAGGTTGCGCGTGGCCGCGCCGACCGTCGCCGTCACATCCTCGGTGTCCAGCAACACGTCGGCGACCTGCGAACTGCACGGCAGCTCGCGATTTCGCGCGGCCGCGAGCATGCCTTCGCTGACCAGGTCGTTGCGGTTCGAGGCGTGTTCGGCCAGGCAGTCGCGCACACAATGCTGGTTGGTCAGCAACAGGCCGTCCGCCGAGACAAAACTGGCGCTGCAACTGGCCAGGCGCACGCTGGCATCGCGCACGCGTGCCAGCCACTCGGGCGTTAGCTCAACACCGTAGTGCTGGCGCACGGCGGGGGGCAGCAGTTGCAGCGGCCACATGCCCTCATCGGCGCGGCAGATGTCGCTGCAGATGGCGCACGCGAGCAGCAGGCAGGCCAGTCGGCGTTTGAACATCACAGCGATCCCGTGAGCAGCAGCAGGAGGGTGCCTTCGGGAGCTTCGAGCAGCGCATTGCCCGCCGTGGCCAGCACGCGCGGCAGCGGCGCAAACTCCAGGTCGGACTGCCGCAGCTTCAGGATACGCCCTGCCATGTCGTCTTCGCAGAACACCAGCGCCGGCGTGGGCAGCAGCCGCGGCGAATGCAGCGCCAGATTGATGCCATCGCTGGTGAGGCTCTGGTGCTCGTAGGGAGCTTCCTGCTGCGGCATGGCGACGAAGCCCAAGGGCTCCCAGAAGGCTGCCACCGGATCAAGGTCGCGCGCCGGCATGCTGTAGTGCGCAAAGTAGCCGCACGCCGAGTGCTCCCCCAGGGCCCGGTCGGCCGGGGAAAAGGTCCGCGCCGCGACCATGCGGACCTTCTGGCCGGCAGGGTCCGTGAACTGGATCTGGTTGAAGACCTCCGGATCGGTGTGGCGCAGCGCCAGTTGCACGTGGGCGGCACTGAGGGACTCGGCAAGCGAGGTGAGGTCCGGATGCACGAAGGTTATGGCGGAGCAATCGGCGGTCTCATGCAGTCCAAGCACCACGCGCCCATCGGTGACCACTCCATAGCGATGCGGCCAGGCATCCCCGGTGGGCGCCTGCCAGAAGCCGAGACGTTCGTAGAATTCGATCGAAGCGCTGATGTCGGAAGTGGCGAGGCTCAGTTCGTGAAATCTTCCGGGCATGCAGATCTGGGTGCCCGTGTGATTCAGGCGGGAGTGCCGCGCGGCGCGCGGGCCGCGCCGACCCCATAGCCGGTATCCGCCCACCCCTGGGCATGCTGGCTGATCAGATCCGCCAGGAAGCGCACATGCCCGTCGCTGGAATTGAGCGCGGGCACATAGGAGAACTTGCGGCCACCGGACTTGAGGAAGCGCTGGCGGTTTTCCATGGCGATCTCCTCGAGGGTCTCCAGACAATCGATGGCGAAGCCCGGGCACACCACCGTGACATCATCCACGCCGCGGGCGGGCAGCCGCGTCATCTCCTCGAAGGTGTAGGGCTGCAGCCATCTGGACGGTCCGAGCCGTGACTGGAAGCTCACGCTCCATTCCCCCTCCTTGAGCAGCAGTTCGTCGGCCAGCAGGCGCGCGGTGCGGTGGCATTTGAGGAAATAGGGATCGCCCTTGTCGAAGTAGGCCTCGGGGATGCCATGAAAGGACATCAGCAGATGTCCGGTGCGGCCGTGCTGCTGCCAGTGCGCCTGTATCGAGTCGCGCAGCGCCGCCGTATAGCCCGGGTGATCGTGATAGTCGGCCACCATGCGCAGCTCCGGCAGCCAGCGCCAGCGGGTCAGCTCCCCGGCGACCTGGTCATAGACCGCGCCGGTCGCTGCGCCGCTGTACTGCGGGAACAGTGGCAGCACCAGGATGCGCTGGGCGCCGGCCTGCTGCAGTTTCAGCAGGCCGGCGGCAACACCGGGTGTCGAATACAGCATGCCGAGTTCCACTGAAAAAGGCGCCAGGGCGCGCTGCGCGAGGGCGCTGGCGAGCTGCGTGCGCAGCGCGCGCGACAGACTCAGCAGCGGCGCACCGTCAGGGGTCCAGACCTTGCGGTACTTGACCTGCGAACTGCGCGGACGGGTGCGCAGCAGGTAGCCATGAAGTATCGGCAACCACAGCCAGCGCGGCAGCTCGATGACCCGCGGGTCGCTCAGAAACCGTGCGAGGTAGCGGCGGATGTCACGCAGCTCGAGGCTGTCGGGCGTTCCGGTGTTGACCAGCAGAATGCCGATGCGTTCGGCATCCTGGCGGAATTCCGGTGAGCTAATGTAGCTCAAGGGGTTCGCCGCGCAGCTGCTGCGCCAGGAACGCCAGGGTGCGCTGGCGCGCGAGCTGCGCGGCAGGCTGATTGAAGCTGGCGCGCATGTCGCAATTGAAGCCGTGATCCGCGTCGGGATAGACATAGAAGGTGCCGCGCGTATCCACCGCGCGGATCTTATCGATGTCACTGGCGGGAATGTGGGTGTCCTTGCCGCCAAAGTGGTAAAGCATCGGGCACTTTGGCGTTTTGCCCAGCTCCTGCGCGATCGCGCCACCGTAGTAGGCAACACCGCAGGCGACCGGCAGCTCACAGCCGGTGACATAGGCCATCCTGCCCCCCCAGCAGAATCCCACCACGCCCACACGGCCGGCGTGTTTGACCACCGCGATGCTCGCCGCCAGATCCAGCAGGGTCTTTTCACGCTGCAGCTGCTGCACGTAGCCGAAGCCTTCCTTCATGGTGTCCGGGTTGTAGCCCAGCTCGATGCCCTTGCGGACCCGATCGAACACCGCCGGTGCGATCGCCACGTAGCCCTCGGCGGCATAGCTGTCGGTCACCGCGCGGATATGCGCGTTGACGCCGAAGATTTCCTGGATGACGACGACCGCCCCGCGCGGTTTGCCGGCAGGCGCCGCGAGCCAGGCGCTGAATTCGTGGCCATCGCGGGCCATGAGGGTGGTGAATTCGCTCATGCTTGTGCTCCTTGAGGCGGGCGGTTGCTCAGCGCACCACGCAGCGGTTGCGGCCGCCATCCTTCGCCGCGTACAGCGCGCCGTCGGCTCTCTCGAAAGCCATTTCCGGCGTATCTCCCGTGCGGAAAGTGGTGATGCCACAGGAGGCGGTGACCGTGACGGGCCGGTCGCGGAAGTGGAAGGCGATGGCCTGAATTGCGGTACGGATCTTGTTGCAGGCCCGCAATGCCTGCTCCGAGTCCATGCCGATCATGATCATCACGAACTCCTCGCCGCCATAGCGCCCCATGAAATCCGTGCCGCGCACGCTGCGCGCCAGGTGCTGGCCGAGGATCCGCAGCACCTTGTCGCCGGCCATGTGGCCGAACTCGTCATTGATGCCCTTGAAGTTGTCTACGTCCCACGCGGCAATGGTGATCGTGCCGCCGTGGCGCTGCCAGCGCGCGTACTCATGGGTCATACGGTCGTCATAGGCGGCGCGGTTCGGGATGCCGGTCAGCGCATCGATCATGGCCGCCCGTTGTTCGGCCTGCAGGCTGTTCTGCAGAGCGCGGCTCTCACGCTCCAGTTCCTCCACCCGCGCGCGCAGGCTCAGCGTGCGGTCGACCTGGGCGCTCAGGCGCTCCTCTTCGCGGGAGCGGAAGTCCGACAGGTGCGTGTTGATCGCCTCGAGCCTGTTGCCGACCCGTCCACGCAGTTCGACCAGCGACACCGCCTGGGTGATGTCCGAGGAGATCTCGTTGACCTCGCCCATGACCAGCATGTTCAGTTTCTGGCTGTTGTCACGAGTGCTGCTGCGGTCCTCCTCCTCGTAGGAGAAAAACGCCGAGATCGCCTCCAGCCGCGAATCGATCTGCACCAGCATGTCCTCGATCTCGCGCTTTTCGCGCAGCAGGGACTGGCGCTGCTCGCCGATCAGATTGGTGACGCGCTCCAGCCGCTCGGCGAGTTCGTCCGAGGACAGTTCAGTAAAGGACCGGTCATGCAGCGCTGCGATTGCCGGCCGCAGTTCAGGCAGCGCGGACAGCCGGTCGAGCATCTGCGCCAGTGCCGCGTCGAGGCGCGTCTCGCGTTCCGCGGTGTCGGCAGCCTGGTCC
>JBARBG010000085.1:0-9901 GCA_049792815.1 Steroidobacteraceae bacterium
AGATCAGACATCCCGTTTACGGTAAGGGAATCGCTGCGACGAGGTCCGAATAAGAGATCGGCACTGTGCCAATGTGCGACCCAACCATTTTTGCCACTATCTCTAGCAGAATGTTGATTTGGGAGTCGGTTTCCATATAGCGCATGATTGATTCCGCTACGGCAGCACCCCAGCGCGGGCCGCGATCTAGTCGCGCACCGCGAATAGAAAATCACTGTGGGTGAGCTCGTCGAGCGGGTCGAGACGTCGGGCAGCGAGTAGCGCGCCCACTTCGCTCTGGAAAAGCCGATAGTCACTGGCCATCGCGGTCGCTCCAGGCAGAGGCGGTTGCTCGCGACTACGATGTTCCGACAACCAGTTGCGCACGCAGCCAATCGCTCTCGCTGGATCGTTTGCATGAACCTCTATGTCCTGGCCGCTGATATCCGAAAGCGCGGCGTCATAGCGGTGGAGTTTGGCCTCGAGGATCAGGGCGCGCTTGCGTCGATGGCGCCCTTATCCAAAGAGGCGGGCCCCGAGGTGCAGGCCAAGCTCCAGAGGCATGTTGAAACGTGGCATGCCGGCGGCGGGGTCGATCTCAATTCGAGACAGGTCGTGAATACCCCAGTCACACTCAGCTATCATCTGGGCGATCTTGCTGACGCGAATCTCTGCGCCATCGGTCGAGTCCAGGGCGCACCGCGGATAATAGCCAGATGAGATGACAGTGAAGACGATCGCTCGGAAAACAGGTTTGAACCCGTCGTCGAACGGGCAGTTGATGAAAACGGATTTCGAGGCGGGCGGGCTAGCCGTGGGCCGGTTCGGCACGCGATTGCTCGGACTTTGTCCGCAGCGCGTCGCGAATGGCCTGAGCGATGGCGGAGCGCTTGCCGTTTATCGGGGCGATCTTAATTCCCCGGTATACGACGGCGCGTTCGGGCTTCACTGCAGAACGTGCGCGCGAGGTCTTTTTCGCTGCAGTCACCATGAGGCCTAATATCGGGGTTCGTTGCCGCAAGCGCAAGCCTAGTTCCTTGTGCAGAGTCGCAGAAACGACGTGTTCAGGGCTAGGGAACCAAATTTGCGCACCGGGACTCGGGGACTCGGCCAGCGCTGCGACCGTACGTCCGCAGCTAGGCGCCGCAAACTGGCCCCAACGCGCTGAAAATACACTTCCGTCAGAAGCCAATCTACCGACACGTGTCGATCCGGGCATCAAGGCGTGACGAACCGTTGATCACAATGCGTGCGCGCCTCGCAAATCGGAGTCTCGCATTTTCTGCCGTTTTTCTACCGTGCCGCCAAAACCGAGCGCGAACGGGCGCCATCGAAAATGGGGTAAGGTGATGATCCATGTGGTGCTCGTTCTTCCTCGGTCATGTTTGCTGACGTCCGAGCCGGCCTGTCACGCCGGGGGTCGCGGGTTCGAGTCCCGTCCGCTCCGCCAATTTCAAGACCCTAAGTGATGCTGCAACAAATCGGTGACAGTCTGAAGGGCCACAAGTGGCTCACGTACACGGTGTTCGGTGCCCTGGCACTGATCTTCGCAGCGTGGGGCGCCTATGGAATTTCCAACCTGAGCTTCGGCACTAGCAGCTATGTGGCCAAGGTCAACGGCCACACCATCGCCTATGAGGATGTGAAGGCCGCTTGGCAGCGCGAACAGAACCAGTGGCAGCAACGCGTCGGCGGCGAGATCCCCGCGGGCGAGCGCTCCTTGCTGGAGGACCAGCTGCTCGAGTCCGAGGTGCGCAACACCCTGCTCACCGACCGCGCCATCGACCTGGGTTATCGCGTCACAGACTCTGACCTGGCGGCCGCGCTGCGCGCCGAACCGGCGTTCCAGCTGGATGGCCACTACAATGCCGAAGTCGCCAAGTCGCGCCTGGCGCAGGCCGGGCTCACCCAAGAAAAATACGCCGCCGATATGCGCAACGAGCTGGAGCGCCGCCAGCTCGAGGAAGGCCTGCAGCTGTCCGAGTTCATTACGCCGACCGAACTGCAGCGGCTGCATCAGCTGAATGACCAGGAGCGACAGATCCGCTATGCGGTGCTGCCGCTGGCCAAGTTCACCGCGGCCCTGCAGATCACCGATGCGGCCATCCAGGCCTACTACGCGGCGCATCAGGCGCAGTTCATGACGCCGGAGTCGGTGAACGTGCAGTATGCGCAGTTGAGCCTGCCGCAGGTGACCGCGCAGATCGCCGTATCGGATGCCGATCTGCAGGACTACTACGCCAAGAACAAGAACCGCTACATCTCCACCGAGCAGCGCCATGCGCATCACATCCTGGTGGCGGTGAACGACAAGGTTGACGCGGCCGCCGCCCTGAAGAAGGCCCAGGACCTCGAGGCCAAACTCAAGGCCGGCGGTAATTTCGAGGCGCTGGCCAAGCAGTATTCGGACGACGCGGGTTCGTCGAACCAGGGCGGCGACCTCGGATTCGCCGAGCGCGGGAGCTTCGAAGGCCCCTTTGGCGATGCGCTGTTCGCCATGAAAGCGGGCGATGTCAGTGCTCCGGTGCGCGGTAAAGACGGTTATCACATCATCCGCCTGGATGAGATTGTGCCGGCCAAGGGCAAGACCTTCGAGGAGGCGCGCACCGATGTGCTGGACCAGTTGCGCCACGATCGCGCGGCGGACAAGTTCGGCGACATCCAGGAACAGATCCAGCAGAAGGTGGACCAGTCGGGCGAGACGCTTGAGACCTTGGCCAAGGAATTCGCGCTCAACCTGGGGGATGTCCCCGCGTACCTCAAGGGCACCGGCGGTGGGGAGCTTGGCTCGACCAAGGAACTTCAGGCCCTGGTGTTCAGCGACACCGTGCTCAATCAGCACCGTATCGGCGGCCCGATACTGGTGGGTGATGACAAGCTGGTGCTGATCAGGGACCTCGCGCATGCCCTGCCGGCCGCGAAGCCGTTGGCCGTGGTTCACGATCAGATTGTGGCCGTGCTGCGCCAGCAGGCGGGCAGCCAGGCGGCGCTGAAGGCGGCTGAAGCCGCCGCGCAGAACCTGCGCTCGGGCAAGGACTTCGATGCCGTCGTCAAGGACCTGGGCGTGAGCGCCGAGGCGGCGCGCTTCGTGGGTCGTGAGGATCCTTCAGTGCCCGCGCTGGTGCGCGAGAGTGCGTTCAAGGCGCCCAAGCCCGGCGCACACCCCATCTACCAGGCCCTGGCGCAGCCCGACGGGGGCGCGGTGGTGTTGGGCGTTCTGGCGGTGCGCGTTGAAACACAGCCGTCAGATCAGCAGCAGATCTCGACCGAGGTCCGCGACCTGGGCCAGCAGTACGGGGATGCCGAAGGCCGAGCCTACGTGGAGCAGGCGCGCAGGGACGCGAAGGTGCAGAAGAACATCGGGATGTTCGATCAGCAGTAGCGGCTCGTGTTCAGCCCGCGGCGTCGTCGTCGGGAAAACTCATGCCCACGGTGTTGAAACCGCCGTCGACGTAGGTGATCTCCCCGGTGATGCCGCCCGCCAGATCCGAACACAGGAACGCGGCGGCATTGCCCACGTCCTCCAGGGTCACATTACGGCGCAGCGGTGCGACCTCGGCGACGCGGCTGAGCATCTTGCGAAAGCCGGCAATGCCCGCGGCCGCCAGCGTCTTCACCGGCCCCGCCGAAATGCCGTTCACGCGGATGCCGCGCGGGCCCAGATCCGCCGCCAGGAAGCGCACGTTCGCCTCCAGGCTCGCCTTGGCCAGGCCCATGACGTTGTAGCTGGGGAGGCTGCGAACCGCCCCCAGGTAGGACAGGGTCAGCACGGCGCCCGCACGACCGACCATCAGCGGCACCGCGCCACGGCACAGCGCCGTCAGGCTGTAACTGGAAACATCGTGGGCGACCCGGAAGGCCTCCCGCGAGGTGTTGTCGAGGAAGCTGCCGGCGAGGGCTTCACGGGGCGCAAAGGCCACGGCGTGCACCAGGATATCCAGCGAGCCCCACTCCTGGTGAATGAAATCAAACGCCGCCGTGATCTCCTCGTCGCGCGACACGTCCAGCGGCAGGGTGAGGGCGCCCACGCTTTGCGCCAGTGGCACGACCCGTTCCTTGAACTTGTCATTGGCGTAGGAAAGAGCGAGCGCTGCGCCCTCGCGCTGCATGGCTTGGGCGATGCCCCAGGCGATGGAGCGATCCGTGGCGACACCGACGATGAGCGCGCGCTTGCCCGTGAGGAAACCCATGGTGACTTTCGCCTGAGCCTACTGGCGGATGATGAGCTTCTGTCCCGGGACCAGTCGGGTCTTGGACAGGCGGTTCCAGCTGGCCACCTGCGCGACGCTCACATGGTATTGCTGAGCCAGGTGGAACAGCGTGTCCCCCGCGTGCACCACGTGCGTGAGCGGGTGGCCGCCAGCGCCAGCGCCAGCGCCGACGCCGCCGCGCGCGGCTTCCTCGTCTTCGACACTGAGGTTGGCGCCGCTGTAGGCGGAGCCGGAGGAGGTGGCCAGCCGCAGGCGCTGACCGGCGCGCAGCACCGTGTTCGGCTGCATGCCGTTCATCAGGGCCAGCGCATTCACATCGACGCGATGCTTGCGCGCGATGGCCCAGAGGGTTTCGCCACGGCGCACCACGATGCGCGAACGCTCGCGCCGCGAGCGATGCGCACGGCCGTCCACCAGGGCTGCGGCCCGCAGTGCCTTGGAAGGCAGCAGGTTGGCGTCGGAGGGCACTTTCAGCGCGCTGCCGACAATGAGCGCGCCCTTGGGCAGGTTATTCAGTTCGCGCAGATCCTGCGTCGTCGTATGGAAGCGCCGCGCCACGCCATTCATGGTGTCGCCCTGGCGCACCGCGTAGCTCTTCACATTCAGGCGCTGATCGTCGGTGAGCTGAATCACGCTGGTGCGGAAGGCCTCGGCCGTGTCGGCCGGGACCAAGAGCGCGTAGGGGCCGGAAGGATCGGTGGCCCAGCGGTGAAACGCCGGGTTCAGCTCATACAGCTCCGCATCCGTGAGGCCGGCGATCTCGGCCGCCACGTGCATGGAAATCTGGCCCTGGGTGTCGACCTTGGCAAAGTAGGGCTGGTTGGGGATCTTGTTGAAGGACAGACCGTAGCGCTCGGGATTGGCGACCACCCGCCCCATGGCGAGGAGCTTGGGCACGTAGGCGCGGGTCTCCGCCGGCAGCTTCAGATTCCAGAAATCCGTCGGCAGTCCGGCCGCCTGGTTGCGCGCCACCGCGCGCTCGACATTCATCTCCCCGCAATTGTAGGCCGCGATGGCCAGCAGCCAGTCGCCGTTGAATTCGGTGTTCAGCGCCTGCAGGTAATCCAGGGCGGCGCGGGTGGATTCGGTGACATCGCGGCGGCCGTCGTACCACCAGTCCTGCTTCAGGTTGTAGCGCGAGCCGGTGCCCGGGATGAACTGCCACAGCCCCGAGGCGCTCGAGCGCGAATAGGCGTAGGGCTCGAACGCGCTTTCGACCACCGGCAGCAGCGCCAGTTCCAGCGGCATGCCGCGGGCCTCAAGTTCGGTGACGATGTGGTACAGGTACAGGTCGGCGCGGCTGAAGGCGCGACCCAGGTAGTCGGGATTACCGGCGTACCATTCCAGTTCGCGGTCGATGGCACTGTGGTCCGAGTCCTTAAGCTTGAAGCCGGCGCGGATGCGGTCGAAGAGGTCGCCGTAGTCGGCAGGCGTGAGAGTGGGGCTGGGGCCCGCCTGAATGATGGCATCCAGGGCCGCGCTCTGGGGTTCGACCGGGGAGACGGGCAGCACCGCAACCGGCTGCAGGGCGATGGGTTCGGGTTGGACCACCGGCGGGGTGGCACAGGCGGCCAGGGATAGAAGGGCGCCCGCGGTGAGGGTCTGAAGCGTTCGGCGCAGTACAATCGAAATCAAAGTCCGGTCCCTCGCGAGGCGGATGGCAGAGTCATCAGGTGGCCAGCGGTCAACCGTGGGACTCGCCCCCGGGACACGAACATACGTATTTATGGGGCCGACTGTAACTGGTAACTTCACAAAAAGGCTAGCCTTTAATTGGTCGGCGTCACATAACTCACCGATACTTAACAACTGCTCCCAAGGACCCCATCCAGTGTCCGATCGCTACACCGCCCTGCGCGCCTTCTGGCAAATGCCGCTGGGAAAATCCCTGCTTACGGCCGAGGCTGAGCTTCTGGGCGAGGCGCTCGAGGATGTCTTCGGGTGGGAGTTCCTGCAGGTCGGGGCGTGGGGCGAGGGGCGTGAACTGCTGACCGGCTGCCGCACGCGCCGCAAGATCGTGGTGGCCCCAGGGGCCTTCAGCAGCAGCGCCGACATCATCGCCCGGCCGTCCGCCTTGCCGGTGGCGCGCGACAGCGTCGATGCCGTGCTACTGCCGCATACCCTGGAATTTGCCTCCGATCCCTATGCCATCGTGCGCGAGGTCGATCGGGTGCTCTCCGGTGAAGGCCAACTTGTGGTGCTGGGCTTTCAGCCCTTCAGCCTGTGGGGCATCCGCGCCGGCAGCTCGTCGGCGGGCTTCCCGCCGGGCATGCGGCGCATCCTCTCCGAGGGGCGCGTTCGCGAATGGCTGGTGCTGCTGGGTTATGAAATCGTCGCCACCCGCAGCTACCTGTATTGCACCCCCTGGGGCAACGGGGACGCCGAGACTGCGCAGGGCGCCGATCACTCGCCGCTGTTGCGGCGCACCTGGTTTAATCCCCTGCCGGCGGGTGCGTGGATCCTCAAGGCGCGCAAGCGCATCCGCGCCCTGACACCGATACGGCCGCGCCTGCGCGAAAAGCAGGCGGCGGTCATTGGCCAGCTGGTGAAGCCGACGACCCGGCAGCAGCCTTGAGATGACGGCCTCACTGATGATTCATACGGATGGCGCCTGTCGCGGCAATCCGGGACCGGGCGGCTGGGGCGTGCTGCTGAACTGGAATGGCACCGTCAAGGAACTGTCCGGGTGGGAACCCGACACCACCAACAATCGCATGGAACTGACGGCCGTCATCATGGCGCTTGCGGCCTTGACGCGCCCGACCCAGGCCACCGTGCAGACCGACTCACAGTATGTGATCAAGGGCATCACCGAATGGCTGCCGACCTGGAAGGCACGCGGCTGGCGCACGGCCGACCGCAAGCCCGTCAAGAACCAGGACCTGTGGGAGCAGCTGGACCAGCTCGCCGGTGCGCACAGCCTCACCTGGCAGTGGGTCAAGGGCCACTCCGGTGATCCGGGTAACGAACGCGTCGATGAACTGGCGAACCTCGCCATCGATGCCATGCTTGAAAAAGCCCAGCGCTCCAAGGCGGTGTAGTCATGCGTCAGATCATCCTCGATACGGAAACCACGGGCCTGGATGCCGCACAGGGCCATCGCATCATCGAGATCGGCTGCCTCGAGCTCGTGAGCCGCCGTCCCACGGGCCGGCATTTTCAGCGCTACCTGAACCCCGAACGCGATATTGATGAGGGCGCCGTGGCGGTTCACGGCATCACTCTCGCGCGTCTGCAGTCCGAGCCCAAGTTCGCGCAGATCGCCGCGCAGCTGATCGAGTTCCTGAAGGGCGCCGAACTCATCATCCACAATGCGGCGTTCGATGTGGCCTTCCTGGATGCCGAGTTCGCGCGCCTGCCGGGGGAGCCGGTGACCGTGAGTTCCCTGTGCACCGTAGTCGATTCACTGGCGCTCGCCCGCCAGATGCACCCGGGGCAGCGCAATAGCCTGGACGCCCTGTGCAAGCGCTACAACGTCGACAACTCGGGGCGCCAGCTGCACGGCGCCTTGCTTGACGCGCAGCTGCTGGGCGAGGTCTATCTGGCCATGACCGGCGGTCAGGTGGCCTTAAGGCTGGGGGAGAGCGGCGCGGCGCGCAGCCGCGCAGCAGGCGAGGCTGACCAGCCGCCGCTGCGGCCCACCGCCGGGCTGCGCGTCATCGCCGCCACGCCCGATGAGGAGCTGGCCCATCAGGCCTTCCTGGAGCTGCTCGGTAAATCCAGCCAGGGACGCTGCCTGTGGCAGCAGCTCGACGCTGCGATCGATTAGACTGACGCGACGATTGGTCAGCGCGAAATCCATGCCCACTATGAAAGTACCTCTGCTGGATCTGAAGCCCCAGTACGCGAGCTTCAAGTCCGAGGCCCTCGCGGCCATCGAAAGAGTGTGCTCGACCCAAGGGTTCATCCTCGGGCCCGAGGTCAGCAAGCTCGAGAAGGATGTCGCCGCGTACAGCCAGTGCCGCTTCGGAATCGGCGTCTCCTCGGGTACCGACGCGCTGCTGCTCGCCTTGATGGCGCTGGACATCGGTCCGGGACATGAGGTCATCACCAGCCCCTACACTTTCTTCGCCACCGCGGGGACTATCGCCCGCACCGGGGCGCGGCCGACGTTCTGCGACATCGATCCGGTGAGCTTCAACCTGGACCCGCAAGCGGTCGAGAGCTTCCTTGCGCGCGGTTGCGAGGTGCGCTCAGGGGCGCTGGTGAACCGCGCGACCGGTGGCATCGTGAAGGCGCTGATGCCCGTGCATCTGTATGGCCAGGTCGCCGACATGCCACCGCTGCTGGCCCTGGCACGCCGCCATAACCTTAAGATCATCGAAGATGCCGCCCAGGCCATCGGCGCCGCCGATGCCGAAGACCACCGCGCCTGCAGCCTGGGGGATATCGGCTGCCTGTCTTTTTTTCCCACCAAGAACTTAGGCGCCTTCGGCGATGCCGGAATGTGCGTCACCCAGGATCCTGCGCTCGCCGAGCGCATGAGCGTACTGCGGGTGCACGGCGGGAAGCCTAAGTACTACCACGCGCTAATCGGCGGCAATTTCCGCATCGATGAGCTGCAGGCGGCGGTGCTCAATGTGAAGCTGCCGCACCTTGATGCGTGGAGCGCCGCCCGCCAGCGCAACGCGGCCTTCTATGACAACGCCTTCGCCAGGGCCAATCTCGGCGCCGCGGTGCGCACCCCCCATGCGGCGCCCGGTCGGCATATCTACAACCAATATGTGATCCGTGCGCACCATCGCGATGCGCTGCGCAAGCATCTTGCGGAACGATCAGTGGGCTCGGAGATCTATTACCCGGTGCCGCTGCATCTGCAGCAGTGTTTCGCGTATCTGGGCCACGCCGCCGGTGACTTTGCGCACTCGGAAGCCGCCGCGCAGGAGACCGTGGCACTGCCCATCTATCCGGAACTGGTTCCCGAACAATTGCAATACGTCGTTGACAGCATCGCGCGGTTCTACGGTTGAGCGGGTGAGAACATGACAGACAGTCCCGGACCCCAGACACCGATCTGGGCGGAAATCGCCGCCCACGAGTCGCGCCTGAGCGCCCTGCATACCCGTGAGCTGTTTGCACAGGACCCGAGTCGCTATGCACGCTTCTCGCGTGCGACCCTCGGGCTGTCGATGGATTTCTCGCGCCAGCGCATCGACCAGGAGGCGCTGTACAAGCTGTATGCGCTGGCGGACTACGTGCAGCTGCGCGATCACATCGAGGGCATGTTCAGGGGCGAGCACATCAACCGCACCGAGGACCGCGCGGTGCTGCATGTGGCCCTGCGCCAGCCGCGCGGAGGCACGATCGGTGGCAACGAGATTGCGAGCGAAGTGATCACCGAGCGCGAACGCATGCTGGATTTCGCCGCGGCGGTGCGCGATGGCCGCATCCGCGGCAGCGCCGGCAAGCCCTTTAGCCTCATCGTCAATATCGGCATCGGCGGCTCCGACTTAGGACCCGCGATGGCGGTGCTGGCTCTTGCGCAATACACCGCCGGGGCGCCGCGCGTGGAGTTCGTCTCCAACGTCGATGGCTGCCACCTCTACGATGTGCTTAAAGGTGCGGACGCCGCGACCACCCTGTTCATCGTGGCCTCGAAGACCTTCACCACCCTTGAGACATTGACCAATGCCCGCACTGCCCGCGCCTGGCTGGTCGGCAAGCTTGGCGAAAGCATCGTCACCCAGCACTTCGCGGCCGTGTCCACCAAC
>JBARBG010000086.1:0-1810 GCA_049792815.1 Steroidobacteraceae bacterium
CCGTTACACCCCACGTTCTTTAGGACAGTGAACAAAATGGGAGAGCGCTATGGAATCACCCCTGAAGATCAGTTTCCAGGGTGGCGACACAAGCGAAGCGCTCACCGGACTGATCAATGAGCACGTCGAGGCTCTCGAAAAGGTCTACGGCCGCATGACTGCCTGTCACGTCATGGTGCACGTACCCGACAAGCGGAATGGCCCCTTCGCCGTCGATATTAACCTGTCGCCCGTTAAGAAACCGGATTGAGGGCTGATTGGCCGTTAAGGCCAGTGATCAAGGCGTACAGGATCAAGCGCAAAAGCATCCTGAGCCAGGCGAGGATGCGGCGGAAGTTGTATCCGGCAGCGGTCAGGATGGCGTTTGCAGCATCGCCGGCACGGCCCTTGAGGTAGCAGCGGCCGAGGTGGCCTTCTTCCTTCATGTGGCCGATGAGGGGTTCGACGGCGGATCGGCGGCGCAGCTCTCGTTTGATGGTGCCGAAGACACCGCGCTTCTGACCAGAGATGAAGACGCGGCGCGGATGCGGCGCGTCGTGCCCACGATATCCCTTGTCGACGTAGACCCGTTCGATCTCGCGACCGGTGAGGCGCTGGGTGTCTTCGATGACGGTCCGCAATGTGTGGCCGTCGTAGGGATTGCCCGGTAGCGCTGCGGCGTGCAGCACGAACTGGCCGCCGGGCGCTCGGGCATTGGTGGTCACGATCGACACCTTTACGCCGAACTCCCACGGTGTGCGGGCTTTGCCTTTGCCGATGCACTCGACCTCTGGGGCGTGGAAAGAATAGAGCTTCCAGCCGCGCTGGCGCTGCTGCTGGGAGCGGATCTGGACGGCGCGTGCGAGCGCGGCTTCGAACGCCGCCTCGATGGGGTGGCCTGCGATCTTGCGGCGAATGTCGCGAATCAGACGGCCTAGCCGGACGCGCAAGAGGCGCAACTGCCGCCGGTGGCGGTTGAACTGTTTGGCATGGGCGTAGCGCCCCGCCATCATCGCCGCCCGCTGGGCGACGCGGATGTAGGATTGCCGCAACCGCACGCCGTGACGGCGAGCCAGGCGATTGAGCCCCTTGATCGCCGCGTGCAGCAGCTTGGCGTCGGTCGGGAAGGTGATGTTCTTGGGCTGAACGGTGGTGTCGACGGTGATCCGCGCCAGGTCCCGGGTGCGCAGCGCCCCACTCTGGTGCGCCACCCGCAGGCTCTCGGCCAGCAGCAGGTCGAGCTTGTCGCCCAGGCGCGCGCGCCAATGGCTGAGGTCGGAACGCTCGTGCGGGAACGTGTGCTGGAAGAACGTCTCGCCGGTAAAGTGCTGGAAGTACGGATCGTAGACCCAGCGCTCGCACACGCCTTCGTCGGATAGCCCGAACATATGCTTGAGCAGCAGCAAGCCGATCACGAAGCGGCTTTCGATACCGGGCCGCCCCTTGTCGCTGTAGAGCGGCGCAATCTCGCCGTCGATCCACGCCCAATCGATCTTGCCGGCCAGCTGCACCAGCTCGTGCTTCATGTTGATGATCTGGTCGAGCCTGGCCCGGAACAGATCGCCTTCGCTCGTCGCCTCGTGCTTCTTCGGTCGCATCGTGTTCTCCGATGCGACAATCGAATCACAGCTTGCCGGCCGAGGGAATCCTAAAGCGAAATCGCAAGGTTCTGGTGCTTCGCACCGTCAAACCTTGCAATCCAAAACCTGGCACTGCGTCGAAAAATGATTCGCCGCCAATCGCTTAGCCGATCTTCACGGGCGACTATTTAATGGGGAGCGCCCCGTGTCAGGCCGGCGTGAACATCGGCAGCGGCGGGCCGCCCTCGGAG